>JBBRTA010000001.1:0-94057 GCA_038244885.1 Saccharimonadales bacterium (SeqCode)
ATGACGGTTGCTTTGCTGGAGCGCTGTGAATCTCGCGCCATTCTTTGGAAACCACTGTATCCAAACACGCTAATATTCGCCAGCAGGCCGATAATAGATATAACAACTAAGACTTCAATTATCGTAAAAGCGTTTATGTTTTTTCTCATGGCACCAGTGTATCAAACTTATAAGAAAAGAGCACGATGACGTTCAGCGAAGACTTAGCTTTTATGTGTTACTTTTATTGGTATGCGGTTGAGGACGACCAGGTGCTCGATATGAGGTGTTCGCGGGAAGAAGTTGTAGCCGCGGTGGTATTTGACGCCGTAGGTTTCCGCCAATCGGGCGACGTCCCGGGCTTGCGTGACGGGGTTACACGACAAATATATGATGCGGTCGGGTTTGACTGCGAGTAGTTTCTTGACAACATCTTCGTGGAGACCGGCGCGTGGCGGGTCAACGATAACGGTGGCATCGCTGGTAATGTATTCAAGCGCACTTTCGCTGGGGGCTAAGATTGCCTTGACGGCTTTCTCTCGGTCTAGGGCGGTAATGTTATGTTTCATTTCGCGGACGGCGTGTTCGTTGATTTCTATCATCGTGACGTTTTTACCACCGATGGTCAGGCCGATGGTGCCGACGCCGCTATACAGGTCGAGGGTTGGTTTATCGGCACTCACCCACTGCTTCATGTCACGCAGCGCTTGTTCGTACACCGGGATGTTGATTTGGAAAAAACCTTCAACAGCGTACGTAAAAGGTACGTCAAGGATTGTGTCGGTCAGGCTAGTCGTGCCCCACGATTGCAAGCGTTCGGTAATGACGCTGGCCGGGCTTTTTGGATTTGAGAAAATTAACTCAAAGCCGATTATGTTGCCGTTTTCTTTCAGCAGTTCTAGCTCTGAGCCGGTCAATTGAACAAAAGCTTGTTCCTTGACGTAGAGTTGTAGGGCAACATTGCCGCTCGCATCGCAACGAACTAGGATAGTTTTGAGCATATAAGCGCGCAAATCCGGCTTGGTTCGGAGCAGGTCTCGGAGCGCCGTGGCCGCACGGTTAATGACCGGGTTGGCGAGACTGGTTCCCTCGACTGGGATTTTGCCATGGGTGCCACGCCTAAAAAATGACAGGTCAAGGCGATCTTTTTCTTTGTCCCAGTACCAACTAAATTCGATTTTGTTGCGGTATTCGTATTGTTTGTCGTCGCTGTAGACTTCGATGGTTTCGGGCAGAACGATATCGTGCAATTCGAAGGCCTCTTCGATTAGGGCGGCCTTATAATGCTGCTCGCTCTCGAAGCTCATGATTTGCCACGGACTAGTCGACAGATAACTGTCTTCATCGCGGGGGTCGATGCGCTGGTCGCTAGGTGTAATGATTTCAACCACTACCCCTTCGGCTAAGTTCGACTTCTTTTTTGTCATCTGGACTTCGACCGTCTCACCGGGAAGTCCACCCCATACGAAAAGCTTGCGGCCTCCCTCGAGGGTGCCGAGTGACTGCCCTCCGCCGACGATTTTGTCCAGCGTCACGTTAACTATAGGTAAAGTTTTTTTGCTCATCTATCCAGTATACCTGATGACGTGGTATAATTACCGATGTTTTGGTGATGTTGTGAAGTGTTAAAGCTCACCATCAACTGACAAAGCACCGCACGTAATGGGATGTGGCCAAGTGGTAAGGCGCTGGTTTCTGGTACCAGTATTCGGGGGTTCGAATCCCTCCATCCCAGCCAAGATGATTATGCTTAAAATGACGAAAAACCGTCATTTTTTGAATAGTCACCCGAAGAAGTATGTATTTTATCAATCCTGGAACGACAAGTACTAGTCATATACCCACGCCTATAATTGACAAGTTAAGTAAACAGTGCTATAGTAGGAATGATTCGTCGAGCAATATGCTCCGAAGTTCATTGACAGAGTAGAAACATTTCAGATAGGCAAAAATCTCATTTATGAAGTGGGCTGTTTGCCTAACTGAAACTATCAGTTATGAGTAGAGAGGAAGCCTACCATGGACAAGATCAGAACCATACTTGTCATCGGCAGCGTCACCCCAGCACAGTACAAAGAGGCCCGCTTGGACGTCATAAAGTCCGGTTACAAGCCGAAAATCATCCGGACCACGCCCGAGGTATTCTTCGACCACGAGCGGAGCAACGGCAGGATCAAGGCAAAGCTCAAGTTCAACCACAAAACCGGTCGTGACATCAACATCGGTGACGATGAGCTCGAGCTGCAGTGCACATACGAGGCCCGCACGTTAGCAGGGCAGTTCGGTCGCGGTTTCGTAGCCGTCGTCATGGACGAGGATGTCTGGACAAAGTTCTGGGACAAGGAGTTGTTCTACAGCTACCTGCTCGAAGCGTTCGAGTACCTCAACGGAGGTTTCATCCGCTGGATCGCATACCCAGACGGGCGCTGCGAGTTCGCGGGCCGCTAGAGGTACGGGGTGTGTAGTCGACTGGTCTATTAAGGCCGTTAGGCTACACACCCCACTCTCTGTTCTATTGACTGACAGCTTGTTTTTGCTCTGTCGCTCAACCCAAGTTTTGAACTATTTCAAAATTTAGTCTGAGTTGTCGATAATATATATGTTTGTGCGGAAGAATGTAGTAAATTATTCCTGAACCACGTCCATTACTCCTAGCCAAATGATACGTATAGTATGCTAAAACCCACAAGCCCAGACTTTCGGGTCTGGTACTAGACCTACACGCTCAGCCAAATTGATTATGCTAAAAATAGACTTATTTATGAGTCTATTTTCAGTGGTGCATGATAATCGGCAAGTTTCAATTGTGCGATTAACCGGCCGTCGACATTTTTAAACTTAGATCCAACCTTTCTCCAGATTTTTATAGAGGCTATATTTTTCGGATCGATTGTTGAACTGACAGTTGTAAGCCCGCGTTTTATCGCTAATGACAGCATTAAATTAAAGGCTTGCGAAGCGTAACTTTTGTGCCACTGAGTACTAGCAATCCAATAGCCAATCTTGGCTGATTGGCCGCATTGGTGACTTAAGGAAATTAAACCGATATGTTTCCCGCCTAGTGTTATTACATATGATTGAGAGTTAGTCTTTTTTTGCCATGCCTCTAGGTTGTGAAGCAAGTCTTTGGGGATAATTGGCCTTTCGTGATGCACATTGCCTAATTGCTCGTTCAGAATATCGTCATGCATCAATAACTCCGCGAGGCTAGCAGAGCTTCTTATATTGATTTCACCGAGTTTTATAACAGACTGCATAAACTAAATTATATACCTTAGTGACCTTAATCTCTTCGATGTTCTTTATATCAACAAACATTTCAAATTCTTCCTGAAACGCATCCACTAACCCCAGCCAAGACACATACCCTTGTGCTAGCATAATAATATGCTATAATTTGCCTTACAATGAAAAATATACCCAAATTCGTCACCGAAATTATAGTCACCGTAATTGTTGCAGGCCTCCTGAGCATGGTGTCAGTAGCTATCCTTTTGTTTATATTCGGGAACCTTCGGATGGGCAACGATGTGGTGGTATATGCCAATACTATTAGTAGTATTGTGTTCGGTCTTGTCGTCGGTTACAAATCAAATTCTTTAATTCGCGAACACAAACAAACCAAGGCATAAACAGTACTATATAGAATCGATATAAATCGTCATTTTGAGCTTTAATGTATCTAGTCGTATGATGTATAATTAATCTGAAATAAATCCGCCCAGCGGTCTGGCTTCTGCTCAAAGCGTCAACGGACTTGCGGTGTTCTATCGAAAAAGAGCTGGTCGATAACTAACGAGGAGATCAATATGGTTGATCACGAAGAAAAACGAATCGAGAAGGCTAAAAAAGACAAAGAGCAGTACGAGCAGTGGCGTGAGCTATCGCAGGCACATTGGAGCCACTGGCGCGCTTGGGGTTCTTGGTTTAGCTGGGGTTCACCAGTGGGGCTAGGGCTATTCTTTGTCGCTACGGCACTCGCCGCCGCTATCCTGATATGGGTTATTAAACTCTAAAGGTATACGGATGATAAGGCACCGCTTTTTAGAGCGGTGTTTTATCATGAGGATAATCATAGATACTAATTGAAAGAGAAGTCTATGACTTCACCACTATTACCTACTAAGGTAATAGTTTCTTTCCGGAACACATTCACTAACCCCAGCCAAGCAAAAGCAGAACAGGATTGAAGGCTCCATTGGAGGCTTTTTTATATCTTATCTTATAGATATACTGATATAATCAAATTTATGACAAGGCTTCGTCCCGGCTATCTACTGCTAACAATTTCCGTTATACTGCTGCTCCTTGGGTTCACACTTTGGGCATCATGGGCTTCGGGCCCTCTCTTTGCACTCTTGCCGCTTTTATTCACGGTTTGGTTCGTCGTCAATAGTCGAAAAACTGACACCGGCTCGATTAAGATTCAAAAGCGTATTAGTTTATCAGTATTAATTCTCGCAGGAACTGTAGCATACCTATACGTTGTCTACATGTCTTGGGTAAGTAGCTATAATTTCTAGATTGAAGCAGTGAAGGCATTGACGTTGTCAATATTATATTGTCGATTGTTCTGGAATACATCCACTACCCCAGCCAAGATTGATTCGAAGTAGACCGTGTTAAAATAGTCAAATGAATTCATCACGCCGCTACGGTATGTTTGGTCTGACATCACTCGTTGCTGCTAATGGTCTTGCGATTTGGCTATTTGCCGCCAATAGGGGTTCTATTTTAGAAGTACTCTGGATCTACTGGCTCCAAAGCGTCGTTATCGGCGTCGTCAATGTTTGGCGAATTCTTACCACCCCTCTCCAATCTCCGCAAGTTCACTCGGTTCAGACTCTTAGTAGTACAGTTGTTGCGCTGGCTCGTTATGGGACAGCCGGATTTTTCGTGTTTCATTACGGCATGTTCCATTTAGGCTATGCCGTGTTTCTCGTCGGCTTCAGCCTGCAGGGCGGCAGTAGCGTATTGGCCGGCTCGATAAGCCCGGTGTGGATACTTATTAGTGGTTTTCTTTTTGGGCTGCACCACCTGATTACTTTTATAATTGAACGTACTAAAATTCGACAGTTCCCAGATCAGGCACCCTCACTTGGCCAGGTCATGATGCGACCGTACGCGCGTATCATACCGATGCATTTGATAATTATTTTTGGCCCGATGATCGCATCACTCTTTGGCAATGTTGCCATATTCGTGGTTTTTATGGTTATGAAAACGCTAGCTGATGTGGGGCTCTTCTACCGAGGCGTCTCTCATCCTGGCACTATCAACTCGTCGCAACCAATTGAAGCTACCCCTACCGCATCTTAAATTCCACTCCCCGCCCAGGAGATGAAGGATTATTTAACTGAATATCTGTGAGTATAATGAAGTCAGCCCGGGCCATCTAGAATGGGGTTAGCTCGTTGCCGAAAGCATTGGTTGACGTTTATAATATAGGTCAGCTAATAATGAGAAGAAGCTATATAGTAGGAGCAGTAAAGAGTGAATAAAAGGCGGCGAAAAATGAAATTTATATTAATTAGTGTTGTAGTTATCCTGGGGCTCGGTGGATTGTTGTTCCTCGTAAGAGGCAACGGTACTCAGACCGCCGAACCGAGTCTTTCTATCCAAACCATACAGGCCGACGTTGCGCAAGGGGGCCGATTGATTGATGTACGGACCTCTGATGAATACACCAGTGGTCATATCGATGGTGCCGTTAATTTATCGCTGCAAGACATTCAGGCCGGAGCTGTTCCTGCTTTCACTGCAAAAGATAAGCCAGTCTATGTCTATTGCCGTAGCGGTAATCGTTCATCGCAAGCCGCCGCAAAATTAAAGGCCGTCGGCTACCGGAATATTATTGATCTTGGCGCAATGACTCACGTTCAATTACTTGGTGGGATTATTAAACCCTAAGCCGTGTATATAATATTTTACTCAAACAAGCTATCGTTTCTCGGTAAAAGTCGTTATCTTGAAATAATTACCCGTCCTCGTTTGTACTATAGTAGTGACAGTGAATACTAACAGCGACAAAATGACAGACTCTCAGATAATCGCGAGTGTAGTCGGTGGTGACAGCGATGCCTACGCTGTAATTGTAGAACGGTATGAGCCGAAGCTTCTCCGCTATGCAAACTATATATTAAAAGATTACGATACTGCATCTGATGCGGTGCAGGAGTCATTTATAAAAGCCTATGTCAATTTACGTAGTTTTAATACGACTAAACAGTTTTCGCCGTGGATCTATCGCATTCTCCATAATGAAGCGATGAATATTATTAAACGCAAAAAGAAAACGATTGCACTCGGCGGGGCTGACGAGACTGACGATGATTTTATGGTACACTTCTCGACTGCAGAAATGTTAGATAAACGTATGGTAAACACCGATGTTCGTAAATGTCTTACTCAACTTGACGTTAAGTATCGTGAAGTTTTGGCGCTGACTTATTTTGACAATTTAAAATATGATGAAATTAGTGACATATTACACATACCGACGTCGACTGTCGGTGTCAGGATTAGACGAGCTAAAGCCATATTAAGAAAAGTATGTCAAAGTAACGGAGTGAAATATGAGTAACATAACCAAGCAAAAAACTAACAGCATAGAAGAAATGGTGATGAGACGGATTAAGAGTGGAAAAACTCACATGCGACCACGATCATATTATGTGTCTTTTAGCATATTAGGGGCACTCGCCTCCCTATTGCTTGGTCTTACCTTAGTTTACTCGATAAGCGTTGCGTCGTTATGGCTCAGAATAATAGCAGCCGTTGGGCCGGCGTATGGGGCAAAACGTAATCTAGCTACACTGCTGGGAACATTCCCATGGTGGGCGCTACTGATAGGTCTCATATCCCTTGTCGGTCTTATCTATCTTGTGAAGCAATTCGGACATATGTATAAAGTACGCTTGATTTACCTCGTGTTGTTAATCGCAGCAGTATGTATAATTCTTGGTTTTACGTCATCTTATAGTAATTTACCAGGTTTTATGAACGGTGGACATAGAACGGATATGGTCTGTGGGGTTGACGATGTGAGCTGTACTATAGACGGGAGAATGTACGGTCGTGGCCGCTTAATGAAATAATATTCAGGCTTCGTTTGTAATACATATGTCGAAAGGAGACAAAATGAAAAAAATAGTAACGTATAGTATTGGAATAGCCAGCCTAGCAGCTGCGGGTCTAGTCATAGTACCTAGTTTTGCAAATGCACAAAGTGCAGCCAACACGGCGCGAGGAAATGGTAATGGCGGTGGGTATCAACAAATGATTGAGACGAAAGCAAAATTAGTAGGCTTGACGACGTCAGAGTTAGAAACGCAACTTCAGACGAAAACTATGTTGCAGGTCGCAGAAGAGAGAGGTGTCAGCCAAGACCAGCTTCACCAAGCTATGGAAGCCAGTGCTCGAGCGCGCTGGGCAGATAGAGGTTTGTCTCAAGAAGAGATTGACAGTCAATTGAACGATATGGCAGCGCGCCAAGCGGGAGATCACGAAACTAATAGTGCAAGCCGTGGCATGGGCATGGGGCACGGTCGTTTTAACCAGTAACGATTAATCGATACATAATCAGTGAGGCCTCCGTGGCCTCACTTTTTTACCAAAGAAGTACATTACTCAGACAAATACAAAAAAATAGTGAAGATTGTCCAGTTGTTATACCAATGAAGTCGAGATGGTATAATATCTATATGATTGTGGAGGTGTAGCTATATGAACGCGACTGAAGAAATAGACAGTTTAATCTCCGGGCTTAGCGATTGGCGTGGTCCAATGCTGGCCAGACTTCGTCAATTATTTCACGAAGCTGACCCCGAGGTCGTTGAAGACTGGAAGTATATGGGCTCGCCCTGTTGGTACCATGATGGGTTGTTGGCAGTCGGCAATGCTTTTAAGACCAAAGTCACGCTGGGTTTTTTGTACGGTGCCAGTCTGCCGGATTCCGATAATATATTCAATGCCGAACTCAAGGGCAACCAGAGACGAGCCGTCGAATTCCATGAGGGCGATAGAATCAACGAGGAGTCATTAAAGAGCCTTATTCGTTCTGCGGTAGCGCGTAATCAAGCCAAGAAAGCTTCGAAGACAAAGTAGTAGTTCGGGTTAACTATGTCAGGGCGTGGGCGGGTATATGCATTGAGCGTGAATAAGTTAAAAGGTCAGTTGGCTCGATAGTGTCGCGGAAAAGAGAGATTCTCACAGAAGTTTTTATATTTTGGTATGATTAACGTATGAGAACGATCATGGTTGCGCATCGAGGCGCGCAAATAATAGCTCCTGAAAATACAATCACCGCCTTCCGGCTCGCCATCTCAAAAGGTTTTAAAGCTATCGAGTGCGACGTCCAGTTGACAAAAGATGGCCACTTGGTAGTTATTCATGATGAAACCGTCGATAGAACGACAAACGGCAGAGGCTGGGTTAGTCATCTTTCGGCGCATCAAATACACCAGCTGTCGGTCGATAAGACCGAGCATGTCCCCTTCTTGTATGAGGTTATAAACGAAGTTGTAATTACAAGCAAACGCAAGTTAATCATTGAGATTAAAGCCGATACGTCGCTTCACTCAAAAAAGGTTGCAAGTGCTTTAGCTCATTATTTACATAGGTTGCCTACGGAACAGCTGAAGCGTATTGAGGTCCATTCATTTTGGTATGAAGCGCTAAAATTATTCAAAAAGATGGCTCCGACCGTAGTGACCGCCGCGATTATCAACGGAGGTTTCTCTGGAACATACATTACCGATATCGCAAGAGAAACCCATTCGGACGGTGTTAGTTTAGGCTATGAATTTTTATCGGCTAAGCTAGTGCGACAATGCCATAAATCGAAATTATTCGTGGACATATGGGCAGTTTCGGATGGGACCGTCTTGAGAAGATTACGTCCAATGAGCGTGGACGCGATAGTGGAAAAATTTACGGGGTCGATCTATTCCTGAAGTGAATTTACTCCCTGTCTGCGGACTTAATAATGGAGATGTCCGACAGATTTTGACCCACCCGTCGGACGCGGAGGTATACTAGAACGATGGATATTAACGACTTAGCACTACAACTACACCAACAATATAAGGGCAAGATCACAATCGCGCTGCGTGACACCGACGAGCTAACACGCGAAAAACTCAGCGCCTATTACTCCCCCGGCGTCGGGGCTGTCAGTCAGGCTGTGGCCGCCGACCCCAGTAAACTTCCCCTCTATACGTGGACTAATAATCTAGTGGCGGTGATTTCGGACGGTTCGGCCGTTCTTGGACTGGGCAATATCGGGCCCGAGGGTGCTATGCCCGTCATGGAAGGTAAAGCCTTGTTGTTTAAACACTTTGCCGGTATCGACAGCGTGCCGATAGTCCTGAGCGTCCACACCGCCGATGAGATCGTTGCTACAGTTAAGGCTATCGCGTCGAGCTTCGGAGCGATTAACCTCGAGGATATCGCTGCGCCGATTTGCTTTGAGGTCGAGGAACGGTTGAAAGCGGCCTTGCCAATTCCAATTATGCACGACGACCAGCACGGCACCGCTACGGTGGTGTTGGCCGGACTGATTAACGCCATGAAAGTCACCGAGCGCGAACTAAAAGACTGTAAAATCGTTATCGTCGGGGCCGGTGCGGCCGGTGTTGCCATCGCTAAACTACTCGAAAAATACGCCCAACCTAATATCATCGCGGTTGATAGCAAGGGTATTATCAGTAGTCGACGTGATGATTTGAATGAATCAAAAAGGTTGCTGCTACAATTCACCAATCATAACAATGTAGCCGGCTCGATTGACGACGCTGTAAAGGACGCCGATGTCTTTATCGGTGTCTCGCAGCCCGGACTACTAACGGCCGAAATGGTCAAAACTATGGCTAAGGATCCAATTATCTTCGCCCTGGCTAATCCAGTGCCTGAAATCATGCCGGCTGTCGCCAAGGCGGCCGGCGCTGCCATCGTCGCCACTGGCCGGGGGGATTTTCCCAATCAAGTAAACAACGCTATCGCCTTTCCAGGTATCTTCCGCGGCGCACTCGATAATCACGTTCAAACGATTACCGACGAGCATAAAATCGCCGCCGCCAGAGTCATCGCTTCGCTGGTTGAAGTACCGTCGGCCGACGAGATTATCCCCAGCGTTTTTAATGATAAGCTGGTTCCGAAAATTGCCAACGTTATCCGTTAGGAGACTACCGCCGCGTTTGTTTTAAAATATAAGACTTACTATCGAGTAGACCGATGGTCATATAGCGAACAAACGGACTATGCCCTGTAGTTTGCAGTGTCATAATAATAGACAATGTATAGTAATCTAATGGTATAATAGATAACAGTGTCACACGCATATATTGTTGATTCCGTTACACAGATAACCGCTACAACGTTAGTTCTCAGCCTGAGGCAACAAGAGGATGAACGGTTGTTTTCATTTCAGCCAGGTCAGTATGCCTCAATTAGTTTTTTTAAAGGCAAGCGCCCTACGCCAGCCCGTTGTTTTTCTATCATGAGTTCACCGACGTCGCAGCGAACGTTGCAGTTTGGTATCAGGACGAAAGGTCGCTTTACGAAGGCGGTATCACGTCTGAAGCCAGGTGATGAGGTGAAGGTTGGAGGTCCGTTCGGCGGCTTCGTACTTGATTTGAGTGAGAATAACGACGCCGTGCTATTGGCCGGCGGTATCGGTATCACGCCGTTTATGAGCATGGCGCGGTACGCAACTAGTGTCGGTGCTTCAAATAAGCTGACGCTAGTCTATAGTTGCCAAACCCAAGATGATATCCCCTTTCTCGGCGCACTGTTAATCTTAGAAGCACGCAATCCAAATTTTCACGTTGAATATGTCATCAATACAGGAACAACCGAAAGGCTGCCGGTTGCCATGTCGATCAACTCTGGTCGGGTGACGCCAGAGCTGTTGGATCGCATTTTAGCATCCGATTACCAGGCAAAAATGTTTTATGTGTGCGGTCCGCCGTCCTATATGCAGGCGATGAGACAGACATTGACCGCAAAATCAGTTTCGAGCTCTCGTATTTTAACCGAAGCGTTTGCTCAGGGTCCCAACCAGCAAACGGGTAAAATCCGTAGTTGGCCGTATAATATCTACGCCATCGGTGCCGCCTCGGTGGTTCTGGCGAGTTTAACGGTAGCAATGAGCGACCTGTTAAAGACGCTACCGCCTGCCTCACTGGCTCGTGCAGTGACATTGTCGCCAACCTTAACCTCAACGAACGCTCGTCAACAGGATCTTGATAGTTTGGTAAACAATCTGCCACTTCTGGCTACTACCACGGCCGAGTCGGGAGCGGTTGTGGCGGCTAATCACGCCGCTGCCGTTGCCGCTTCGGCTACATCCGTGGCTCCAACGACTTCACCCGGTTCACCCTCGTCGGTAGCCAAAACATCCCCGTCAGCTCCAGCCCCAGTCCCGGCTCCAGCTCCGAGAGCTAAAGTCTGCACGACGACACAAAGCGGGGTAACGACATGCGTTTAGCCCGCTTTAGTCAGACTAAAATGGCTTTAGGAGGTGAGGTGAGCCTCAGTTTTGTGGCCGACTTGTCGCGATCGGAGGCCGACGGGTTGTTTGCTGAACTGTGGCGTAGTATCTTTAGTTTTGAGCAACGATTCAGTCGGTTTCTACCGGCCAGCGAAGTCACGTTATTCAATCGGTCTGCGGGTCGTAAGTTCGATATCTCTAGCGAATTCAAGGCTTTGCTACTAAGTTCTAAAAAGATGAGCCAACTGACGGGTGGGCTGTATAATCCCTTTATTCTGCCAGCTTTACAAAAAGCAGGCTATATCCAGTCGGCGGCACCTGGTTACGAACGCGACGCCGTCGATGATTACTCTTATCGTCACGTCTCCCCGGCCGACGCTTTGTCAATTGGCGATAGCTGGGCGATGATACCGCGCGACAGCGCAATCGACATGGGCGGCTGTGGCAAAGGCTACTTGGCTGACACGCTACGGAGTGTACTGGTGGAGGCTGGCGCTACCGGCTATTGGCTGTCTTTTGGCGGAGATGTTGCCACGAGCGGTAGTGATGAACACGGCCGGTCTTTGTCGCTTCATATTCAAGATGCCCATAATCTCAGCGGTGTGCTTGAGCGGGCCGTTAATTGCCCCCGCACTCCATTTGCCGTGGCGACGTCGGGTACTTTTCGTCGTAAAAATCAGATAGTCGGGAGCGGTTGGCATCATATCATTGATCCTATGACATTCAAGCCAGCTGGTACGGATATCAAACTGGCAACCGTTGGTGCTAAAAACACCCTGTTAGCCGACGTCTTGGCATCGTGCGCAGTCATACTTGGGTCCAAACAGGCGCCGGCATTTTTGAAATCACATGGCGCCTCGGCGATGCTACTTCAGTGCATAGATAGCTCGGGGAGCTTTGAAAAGCATTTTGGATCGTCGATTGCAAAGGAAAAAGTAACACGAATTGATACGGCTATCCATGCGTAACATAAGGCTATTTCTTTGTGCGAGTCTGCTCGTCGTGACTGGCTCTGTCGCCCTGGCACCTGCTTCGTTCGTCGCGGCTGAAACTGCCCCGAATTCCATCGTCGTTCAAACGATACCAGGTCCAACAGTCGGCCGGGTCGTTTCGCAGCGGATAGCCCTGTCGTGGCCTTGGTACGTCGTGCGGGCCGCCGGCTTTGTTGCCGCTGCCGCATTGTTTATTTTGATACTATCCGGTATCGGACTGGTGACCGGCGGAACATTCCGGTTTCTCGAACCGTTAACTGCCTGGGCGTCACACCGCGCCCTGGGGATAATCTTTGGGGTTGCTAGTATTATTCACGTCGGCAGCCTCCTGTTTGACCGCTTCATCCCCTTCAGGTTGGTTGATATTTTGGTGCCGTGGGTATCTAACTACAAGCCAGTCACGATTGCTGGTTTCCATTTGGGGTCTTTGTTCGTTGCCTTGGGTGTTCTGTCTTTTTATCTGTTGGCGATAATCATCGTGACGTCGCTAGTCTGGATAGATAAAAAACCGCTGGTGTGGAAATTCGTTCACCTGCTGTCATACCTGGTCTTAATATTTGTGTTTGTGCACGCTCTGTATTTAGGGACTGATCTGGCTGGCGGCGTTATGAAACTTGTCTGGATATTTGTCGGTTTGGTTATGGCGCTGGCTGTGCTGCTCCGGCTGCGGAGGGTAAAAACTATATGAGAGGCGAACTAAACTATGCTCATAACAAAACGCGCAGCCGTCTTGCGTGGGTCATGTTTTACGTTGTCGCAACCGCTCTCGTTATTGGCGGACTGTACGCCGTCGCGCTTCGGATTCAAACGCATTCGTTGCCTGTTGGTCAGGTTGAACTTGTTATCCCCTACTCTAAATATCTGGTTGGTGAGCCGATTACCTTTACGGTCAAAAATAATTTTAATAGCCCGGTGTACGTCCTCAATAAATGTCCAGCTGAACCGCTGAACGTCTATCGGCTCGAAAATAACCGCTGGGTCAGGATTCATGACCAGGCGCTTAAAAATGATTGTCCGATTGAAGATCGTCAAGTGACGGTTCCTGCCAATAGCTCGGTTGATGGCGATTTTACTGATTGGCCAAACCTATTTAAAACGCCGGGGAAATATCGAGTCGTGGCTTACGTCGAGTATTACAACGCTTTGCCGTATCAGGAGTTTGAAGTCGTCGCTAAGCCCGTACCGCCCGCGGTGAAGTCTCTACCTACGTCCGTATCCACACCTACACCTGTCCGCACGATTACGACGCCGCCGCAACAGCCACCACCAACGACAGATCAAGCACCGTCTGGTGATAATGGGCGCCCTGAGCCAAACGACAATTAATAACGACAAGGACAGCCGCGAGTGCCGTGGACAACCTCGTCGACTATCAGTTCAGATGAATTTGAGATAGCCGCTTCGTCTCGTTGTAGGCAAATAACGAGCTCTTGTCTCAGACCGGTCAATAATCTGCACTAGCGTTGTGTTGGAGTAGGCTATGTTCTACTTGATATATACTACCAAATAACGGTATACTAAGCGCAATAGTTAAGCTTTAGCGCAATCTTAACTACTATTAGGTATAAAACAAACAGGAACAATACACCATGGCAAAACCCCACCCTCTCGGCAAAGCCCTTAAGGGCGCAATGATTCGAAATGTTCCGAGTTATGGAAACAAATTTTTCTATTCACTCGGTTTTTTGTCGATGGTTTCGTTCATCATACTCATTGTGACAGGTTTGGCCATGACGTTTTTTGGTCCGGGCTGGTGGCTGACAAATAGCCTGGGCGCCTACATCCGGAGTGTGCATATGTGGTCGACACAGGCGTTCGTTATCTTTATGATTATGCACCTGCTGGTGGTCTTGCTGACCTCCGGATTCAAGAAGCCTCGTCGTTTGACATGGGTGATTGGTGTCTGTATGTTGTTTATCGCTTTAGCTGAAACCGAACTCGGCTATGCCCTGCGCGGTGATTTTTCGTCGCAGTGGCGATCGTTACAAGGAGCTGATTTTTATAATGGTAGCGGTTTAGGTAACTTTCTGAATCCACTCAATTACAGCCAAATTTTTGGCATCCATATCGTTATCGTACCGCTCGCCATACTCGGTTTGCTGGCTCTCCATTACCTCCTAGTGCGCGTTCTCGGCATTGCCAAGCCGTACCGTAAAGAAATAGTCGTCAAGACGGTTCCGGCTAATCATTTACTTTTGTTCGCTAGAGGTGGTGTTCTGATCGCACTGCTTCTCGCTCTCGCCTACGTTTTGCCCTCGCCCTACGTTAAACCTATCAGTATCCAACAGGTCGCCAACAAAGATTCGTTCCTCACGGGCAGAACTCTGGTGGCCGAGTTTGCTAACAAGTCTGACACTGCAACCTACATTGACGGAATCGATCCGTATACGTACGATACCCGCGCGGTGTATATTACTGCCCCATACCAGGCCTATTTAAAAACACGGACTACAGCCGATGCAATGAAAGCTTTTAACGATGGAGCCCCCGGTTTCCAACAACAGCAAATCGACGAGGCGACTGACTACTTCGCCCAAGATGGTCCAGGTTTAAATAAGCCACCAGTCAGTCCATTGATGGTGGTCGTTGACTCGCTCACTACCATGGCTAAATCAGGCCTCTATGAGTCGGTACTCGCGAGTGCTAGGAGCGAGGGTGGTCCGGCCGACGTCTCGACCTATACCACCCGATTCTTAGCAGATACTGGCGTACTTGAGGCACAGGCTACCTTGCTCAATATGACGACAGAGCAATACGGTATGATCCGTGAGGAAGCCGGTAATGCCCCTGGTGCCTGGTGGCTGGCTCCAATCGGTCTACTCAATCACACTGTGCTGGTCAATGACGATAATGGTGACCGCGACGCCGCCATTATCTTTGGCTCACTATTTCTCACTATGCTTGCCTTTCCTTTTATTCCCTACGTCAATCAGCTTCCTGACAAACTCAAAGTCTACACATTGATCTGGCGCGAAAAGAAGTAACCTGGGCTCAATCAAAGTGGCACATCTTTCAATTGGCAGTTTTCTCGTCCCTCCGAGCGGCGTATAATAAGAGTAGTAAACAGGAGGAATTGAGATGTTTAAAGAGAGTCATGCATTTAGCAGTTTTTCGGTCTATGATTTAGAGGAAGCAAGAGAATTTTACAGCGATGTACTCGGACTAGACGTCATCGAGGATCCGATGGGCCTTCGCGTCAAAGTTGCTGGTGGCAATTCAATTTTTGTGTATCAAAAAGATGATCATAGCCCCGCCGTTTATACCGTTCTCCACTTCCCCGTTGATGATATCGACGCAGTGGTTGACGAGCTGGCGAGCAAGGGTGTTAAATTTAATCGTTACGATGAAATGGCCGGTGCCCAAGATGAAAGGGGCATCATGCGAGGCAAGGCGACCGGTTGGGGGCCAGATATCGCCTGGTTCAAAGATCCCGCCGATAACGTCCTGGCCGTCTTACGTGACTGAACTAACTATACGCCGAGTACGCTCGTAAAACGCGCCCTGTCGAAACCGAGAATATGAACCGTGGTGCCATCGTCTTTCTCGATAACAGTGAACGGGACTCCCATTTGTCCGCTGATATTCACCATGCTTTGGGCAGCAATCGGATTGATATCGACGCTATAATCCGTAAAGTCTATTTTCTTATCTTGCAACCAGGATTTTAGTGCGTAGCAGTAGCTACAGGTTTTAGTGCTGTAGATTGTTATTGTCATGTTAATTCTCCCCTATTTAAACATTTTTCACAGCTGCCATAAATGACCAGTCTGCCGGTTATCTTGCAACCGCCGAGCGCTTGGCTAACTTGTGGCAAAAGATAGGCGGCAATATCAATGTTCCGTATGCCGCCACACCCCTGACAGATGAAATGATCATGTGGTTCTACGGTCTTGTCATAGCGCATCGATCCGTGTTCGTCAGCCGGCGCTTCGAGCACTTGTTGACGTTCCAGTAGCCGTGCAGTCACCCTGTGTACGGTCGTCGCACTGACGTCCGGATATGTCTGTCGCAGACTGACGAGCAACTGAGTATTTGTGGCGTGTCCAAGCGAACTCATCGTCGATAATATCTCTTTGCTGTATTTTGTGTCACGTCCGGTTTCCATAGTCTTATTGTAAATTATTTACATTAATAATACAATAGAGAGACAACTAAGAGGATGAAGATTGTAATGAGCCGAATATTTATAGACGTCCGCGAACCATCGGAATTTGCTCGCGGACATGTCAGCGGTGCGGTCAATCTGCCACCGATGCAAATGATGCGGGGCGCGACGGCTCTGGCTACTGTTGCCAAAGACACGGAGTTGATTTTGTACTGCGTATCGGGCAGTCGGTCTAATGCTTCGATGAACATACTCAGACAACTTGGCTTTACTAACCTCGTTAACGGTGTCAATAAAGAGCAGGTTCGCGCCAAGTACGGCGCATAAGTCATAACGGGAGGTAAAAGTATATGTTCGGATTTGGGAAAAAGGTCAACGCCGCTGAAGTCACCAATGAAGTGCTTACTCACGAGGCGCTGCTGATTGACGTCCGAGGCAATGAAGAATGGGATAGCGGCCATGCTAGCAATGCGTTGCATCTTTCAGTCGAGCGTATTTTGGCTGGACAATTACCAACTAAGGATACAACCAAAAAGGTGTATTTCTATTGTGCATCGGGTGCCCGCGCTTCGATGGCCACGAGCTATTTGAGACAGCGTGGCTTTGTCGCCGAAAATCTCGGTGGACTCCATGCCTGGAAAAGTGGTGGCGGTGTGGTTGAAAAATAGCTAGACGGACCGTTTGTCTGGGTATATAATCATAGACAGTCATGTAGGTACTGGTGGGAATACCTTTTCACTTACAGACTATAGCGATAAGTCACTCTGCGTCGATATGCACACTGGTAGTCGTTTGCTCCCAAGCGCCCCTGTTGAACGTATTCAATTTACACAGTCATTCGGTAACAAGAACACGTTGAACGGCTCGTTGTTCCTCTCCGAATCACTGACTCCAAAATCCGTTCGCTGACCAAATATCTAGTTGTCAGCTTTTTGTCATATACACTAATTTTTCTTGGAGTAAAAGCTATGAATCACGTCAACATCAACGAACAAGTCCTTGTTACCGTTATGGGTTTTAAGAAAGATCTCGTCGTCTACCCTCGCCGCATGGAGTACCAGGGTGCAACCTACGATTTTCTCGATGCCGGCCTGCGCTGCCTAGTGCGCACCGGCGGACGAATCGCCGAGATTGTGACGTTATCCGATGGCCGCGCCAACTTTCGCCTCCGCAGCGATAACCACGGTGGTAATTGGACGTTGCTGAGCATCACGGCCTAAGTTCCGATACGAATTCGGTTGAGGTACCAAATGAGGAGCTACACAATGTAGCTCCTCGTCTATGAGCGAATTGTATTATCTGTCGGTGCGTTCGACTAAAATAGTGCACTCACTCACCAGCGCGGCGACTGCCCCAACGGCGGCGAGGATCGGTGCGATGACAATGCCGACCAGCCCGATAGTCAGCGGCACTTCGATGATAGTCTTATTATTTTTGTCCTTGATGATGATGCGGCGGACGTTGCCGTCTGCGATCAGCTGTTTGACTTTAGCAGTTAAATCTTCACCGCTTACTTTGAATTCTTCGTATGCTTGTTTCTCACTCATATATATATTTTATATCTAAAATAGCCTGGTAGCAAACTGCTACAATAGGTGCTATGAAGCTACTCCACCCAGACGTCACTCAGGTCCAGCCGATGACTCGGGATATTCCGGAACTACTTCGCTCCGACGATAAACTGACTGGCTTACGTTTAGAAAACATCGATATCTCCGGTCTTCGCCTCAAAAGTGTGGCAATTGAGGAATCACTATTGGTGAAAACGAGTTTTTTGCAAACGCATATCGAAAGACTGAGCGTGAGAGACTGCGTCTTAAAAGAGTGTGACTTGACCGCCAGTGTACTGGCCGGCTCGACGTGGCATATCGTTGAAATAAGCGGCGCCAGATGCAGCGGCCTCCAGTTGCAAACCAGTACCCTGAAAAACGTTTTGTTTAAGGGATGTAAACTGGAACTGGCAAATTTTAGGTTTGCTCATCTTGAGAATGTCATCTTTGAAGACTGTCTGATTGATGACATCGATTTTTATAATGCAACCTTAAAAAACGTCGATTTTGGCGGGTCGAGCATTGAACATATTTCTTTTGCGGGTGCTCGACTCAAAAGCGTCGATTTATCACAGGCGCAACTGATCAGCATCAAGCATTCAGCGGGCCTCAAAGGAGCAACTATCAGCTACGAACAACTCGCCTCCCTCGCCCCCAATTTTGCGCAGGAACTGGGCATATTGATTAAGGAGTAGCCTTGTAAGAAACCTAGTTGCGGCTGAATTTAAGTACGTAGTATAATAGTTGTATAACTGAACGGAGGAATTATGAAACACATCAAGCTAATCGTTTTAAGTCTGAGTGTAGTGGTCGTTTCCATCCTTACTTTTAGCGGAGTCACATCGGCCCAAAGTTTTAAAAGTGGTGACACGGTGACGGTACCGACCGGCGAAATCGTAGATAGCCTACTTTTTGCCGGTGGTAATACTATCGACATTGCCGGAACGGTCAATGGAGACGTCTACTGCGGTGGTCAAAACGTCACCATTAGCGGAACCGTCAAAGGTGACGTTATTTGTGCCGGTCAAACCGTTAATGTCAGCGGAAAAATTGAGGGAAACGCCCGCCTGGCTGGTCAAAGTGTCATAATTAGCGGTACGATTGACGGCAGTGCGACCGTTGCGACGCAAACTTTGACGCTTGAGAAAAATGGTAATATCCAACGTGATCTTGTCGGCGGAACGCAGAGTGCGACACTTAGTGGCGTTATTGGTCGTGACCTTGCTGTTGGGGCGTCGAGCGTGACTATCAATGGAAAAGTCGGCCGGAACGTGAAGGGCGACGTTGAGACTTTGGCGGTTGGCTCAACTGGAAAAATCGAAGGCAACCTAAATTACACTAGCGACGTGAGTCCGGTTATTAGTTCTGGTGGTCAAATTGTTGGGACGGTGACGAGAACGGCTCCGGAGCGTCAACAAAGTGCGGCCAGTCCTTCATCGTTTGCTGTGACGATCTGGTCATTGGTGTACATCTTTATCGCCCTGCTTGTCGTGGCGCTCGTGCTGGTACTCCTCGTCCCCACCGTCTTTCAGCGGCTCTCGTCAACTGCTCTGAGTTCTCCTGGGCGGGTTGTGCTGACCGGGCTGGTGGGCATGATTGTCGTGCCGACGCTGATTGTTCTGCTATTCATTTCGACTATCGGTTTGCCGCTTGGTGTTTTGGTCTTGCTGATGTGGTGTGTGGCCGTCATGTTGAGCGGACCATTTGTCGGCTATGTGGTCGGCCGATTACTCCTGAAGAACCAAAAAAGACCGATTCTCATCATGTTGATGGGTACCAGCGTGCTGTTAATTATTTACTTCATCCCAATCCTCGGGTTCTTTGCCGTGATAGCTGCGTCTGTGTTCGGTACTGGGATGCTACTCGATGAGGCAATTCGTCGCCTGTCGAGGCCAGGAAGAAAATCGCTTAGCTAAATAACCAACAAAGTGTGACCGGCTAGTTTTGGGGGTCGAAGCTGTCTTCGGCCACGGCGCGTCTGGCTGTTCGAAGGGCTAGGATGGCGATTCGATTGCCTATCCTGACGGCTCTAGCACGAGATAAATTGTCGCCGATGTTACTCCCGAGGGTCTCAGCAGTCGCCAGATGGTGTCGGTTGCTCGCGTCTGGATCACTCTCTCTGTCAAGTGAAATATCCAAATATAATTCCAGCGCATAGAGCATTTCTCGGCTAATGTATCCTTCTTCGGCCAGACGGTCTTTGGCCTCGTCAGCCAGAGTGCGGGCAACCTCAAACATCCGGTCAACCGCTTGGAGGTGTTTTTCGCCGATTGGTCCATCCATAATACTACTATTATGGCATAATTGTTTGGGTATCGTCAATAATGTGCTCAAAATGATTCGTTTACACCCCATCACCCCGACTAAAAGCTGTCCGGTAGTAATGTGCTTTAGCGTCTTACTCTGTTAGAATATATGCATAATGATACGGCGTATTGTTTGGAAAAT
Source organism: Saccharimonadales bacterium (SeqCode) (assembly GCA_038244885.1). GTDB lineage: Bacteria > Patescibacteriota > Saccharimonadia > Saccharimonadales > Saccharimonadaceae > UBA1547. The sequence goes on from JBBRTA010000001.1 coordinate 20,566, forward strand.
TTGTCGATTGCTGTACGTGCGTGTTGCCAAGCCGCTGCTGTTTTTGATGTCCCCAGATGATGTCCATCGTGAGACGATTCGGGTAGCGGCTGCGCTCGGCTCTTTCGCTGTCACTAGAGGACTGATTCGACTTATATTTAGGACGCCTCGCGATGCGCGGTTGGTTCAAACGCATCACGCTGTTGAGTTTACGACTCCAGTTGGTCTGGCGGCAGGATTTGATAAAAACGGTCAAATTATCTCCACGATTGCCGCCCTCGGCTTTGGGTTTACAGAGGTTGGATCGGTCACAGCCAATCAATGTCGGGGCAATGAGCGGCCATGGTTTTACCGCCTGCCGAAGACACAGTCGCTGGTCGTGAATGCCGGGTTGGCCAACGACGGGTCGCGTATCATTCTCGAGCGGCTCCGTCGCTTGCGGCCGCGAGTGGTCAGGCAGCTGCCTGTTGTGCTATCGGTTGCCAAAACAAATAGCCGCAAGGTTGTGGACGAAGCAACGGGCATCGCCGATTATGTCACGACAGTGAAGCGTGCCAGTCGAGAACCGCATGTCAGCCTGATAGAATTGAATATTTCATGCCCAAATACTTACGGCGGTGAACCCTTTACGACCGCCGACCGCCTAGAGCATCTATTGGCGGCGGTTGACGCGGTTGGCGCATGTCAACCCGTCTATATTAAAATGCCCACAAATTTACCATGGAGTCACTTCAAATTACTGCTCGACGTGATTGTTTCGCACCGGGTGGCTGGCGTGACGATATCGAACTTAGCAAAAGATCGCTTACAACTCGATATACAGGATGTGCTTCCCGACAGCGTTGCCGGTAATCTCAGCGGTAAACCGACGGTAAAAACCAGTAACGATTTGATACGTCGTACCTACCTTTATTGTGGTGAGAGGTTGACTATCATTGGTGTCGGAGGTATCTTTTCGGCCGATGATGCCTATAAAAAGATACGGCTAGGTGCCAGCCTGGTCGAGCTGATTACTGGCTTAATCTTTTGTGGGCCACAACTCATCGCCGAGATAAATGACGGTCTGTCGAAGCGTTTGGCACGCGACGGCTTCGCGCACATTAGTCAGGCAATCGGCATCGACGCACCAACTAGCTAGTCGTTTATTATTGGCCTCGCGTGATTTATAGCTTAATTTTTGATAAATAGCTGTATACTAATCAGTAACAACCATAAGCATAAATAAGGATGAACCTAGTCATGGCAAAAAAAGCTGCATTAAAAAACGTCACACAGAGTCAACTATATACTGTACTTGGCATACTCGGCTTGGTTTTGACAGTCGTTCTACTGGCCGTCGCGGTCGGTGCTCGGATGGGAAACACATTCGCGACTACCCAAGTTCGCGATCAACTCGTTCAAGAAAAAATTAGCTTCCCACCGGCTGGTTCAGCCGGTCTTGACGCGGCAGAGTTTCCTGGCTTGCAGCAATACGGCGGTCAACCCGTTGACAATGGTATAAAAGCCAAGGCATACGCCAATGAGTACATCTGGGCCCACATGATGAAAACTTCAGGCGGTTTATCGTACGCAGAAGCAAGTACCGCATCTCGGGCAAACCCAACCGATATGAAGCTTAAAGCTATCAAAGAGACTCTTTTCCAGGGTGATATGCTTCGTTCAAGCCTTCTGACTGCCTACGCCTTCTCTGTACTGGGAACAATTGCCGGCATCGCCTACCCCGCTGCGCTCGCTGCTGCTGTCGTTGTCTTCCTACTCAGCGCTGCCAGCCTTGCTAAAGCACGACGTCGCTAAATGCGAGTCGTAATTGTCGGTGGTGGTTTTAGCGGTGTTCGAACGGCACTAAATCTAGCTAATAATCCAGATTTTGATGTCGTGCTGGTGTCTAAAGAACCGTATTTTGAGTACCACTCTGCACTCTACCGGTCAGCCACGGGTCATTCCGCGCGCGAGGTTGCGATCTCGCTGATTGACTTCTTCGCAGGCGATGATAATATTAAAGTCGTTCACGATGAGATTATACAGATTGATTCAAAAAAGAAATTAGCGGCTGGTCTTTTGCCTACTCCGTATCACTACGACGTTCTGATAATGGCCGTCGGAAGTATCACTCAGTACTTCGGTATCAAAGGAATGGCTAAATTTTCGTATGGTGTTAATACCGTCAAGGAGGCGCTTGAATTGAAGCGTCGCCTGCACGAAGATTTGTTAACCCATCACTCGATTGAGCGCAACTATGTCGTAGTCGGCGGTGGACCAACTGGCGTTGAGCTGGCTGGCGAATTGATGAGCTATCTCAAACACGTGAGGGGTCGGCATCATATCAAAACTCAGTTTAACGTTGACTTAATTGAAGCTGGCCCACGCCTGCTTGCGGGTCTTCCGCCTCGCTTTACCGACCGAATCCAACGTCGGCAAAAACTACTTGGCATAAAAACATACTTCAATACGGCCGTGGAAAGCGAAACGGTCGATGAGATAAAATTGCCGCGTGGCGAACTCAAGTCTCATACCGTTATGTGGACAGCCGGGGTGACAAACAACCCTCTGTTTGCTAAATATCCGGTCATATTTCAGTTAGGTAAGGGTGGAAAAGTCGTTGTTGACCAATATCTCGAGGCTTACCCAAATATATATGTACTCGGCGACGGTGCCTTGACGAAATATAGTGGTATGGCGCAAACAGCGCTTCATGATGCTAATTTTTTGACGGCAAATCTGAAACGCCGCCTGCGTGACAGAGCTCAGTTGACGTATGTTCCTAAACGGCCGATTTACGCCATACCATCCGGTTCGCGCTGGGCGGCAGTGTTATGGGGTGATGTCAGGATCTATGGTTATGCAGGCTGGGTGATGCGTCGTTTGGCCGATTTACGGTTATTTTTAGGGTTTTTACCGCTGACGAAAGCGTTGGCTGTCTGGCGCTCTGGCTTTATCGCCGAAGAATCGTGTCCTGTCTGTAAAAAATAAACTGAGCGTGTCCTTCCTCCGCCCTAGCTATTCATCGAGAGAGTCTTTATAGTAAAGGAACATATGAAAGATTTCCTGGTTATTCTTCGTCGTAATTTCTTGTCACCAATTGTGATTGCGATTTTGGTGCTGGCCTCGATACTATTGCTGTTGAACGAGCGACGCGACGCCTGGTTTATCTCCTTTGTAATTATCGTTAATACTTTGCTAGCAATCGTCCAGGAGGTACGGGCCTATCGAGCCCTAAAAAAGCTCGAACTAATGAGCGCGCCCCGAGCTAGACGGTTAGGCCCGAACGGGGCTATCGAGGAAGTTGCGTTCGATGAACTGAAAGTCGATGACATTATTCGATTACAACTGGGGGATGAAGTGCCGGCCGATGGTAGGATTGTCGACAGTGCCGGTTTGGAGGTTGACGAAAGTATCTTGACGGGCGAGTCAGCCCCGGTTGATAAGCCGGACAAAGAGGTGGCCTATGCGGCTAGTGCCGTGGTTGCGGGCAGCGCAACAATGTCCGTAACGGCTATCGGCTCTGATACCAAGGTAGGGATGATGACCGCCACCCTCAAGCGCTACGTCCCTCAGCTGACTCCGTTGCAACGTGACATCGGACGGGCGATTACCTGGCTGACCTACGGAGCACTCGGTTTGGCGGTGCTCATTTTTATCGTCTACTCTTTTTCTGGTGAGAATGCGGTGAAGATATTTAAAACGATTACCTCTGCAGCCGTCACGGTCGTCCCAGAGGGCCTACTGCTGGCCAGCTCGATGCTGTTAGCCTTCGGCTCCATTAAGCTGGCCCAGGCAAAGGTATTGCCACAGAAATTGGCGGCAATCGAGGCGATGGCCCTCCTCAATATTCTGTGTGTTGATAAGACCGGCACCTTGACGAGTGACGTTATAACTTTTGAAAAACTCGAACTCTTCAGCGACGCGGTTAAATATGTTCCGGAGTTAATCGGTATGGTCGCGACGGAGACGAGTAGCGGTAATACGACCGGTGAGGCGGTTATCGCGGGCTTTGCTGCACCGGCTGACTATAAAGTACTACAGACACTGGCCTTTTCGTCCGAACGTAAGCTGAGCGGCCTTAAGGCAGTCTATCTAAATAAAACATACAGTGTACTGATGGGGGCACCGGAATTTCTTGGTCGGTTGGCGCCGCTTTCCGCCGTCCAGAAAAAACGTGTTGAGATACTCGCCCGTGAAGGTAAGCGTGTACTGCTGATTGCGACGTTTAACGACACGTCGGCTGCTTTGAAGGATTTGCCAGTTGGCTCAGGGACGGGCATTGGGTTGATTATATTATCTAACGACCTCCGTCGAGGCGTCGAAAAGACGGTGAGCTATTTACAAACAAACGGTGTTAGTCTGCGGGTGATCAGTGGAGATAATCCCGACACCGTTCAATACGTCGCGCAACGGGCTGGTGTCACCAATCCCGATAAAGTATTGACCGGTGCTGAACTGCAAAAAATCAATAAAAAAGATTGGGACAGGGTGGTGGCGGAAACGACTATTTTTGCCCGCGTCTTGCCAGAACAAAAGGAACGGCTGGTCGCCACGTTTCAAAAACTTGGACACTTTACCGGCATGGTCGGCGACGGCGTTAACGATGCTTTGGCGCTCAAAAAAGCCGATCTTGGCGTGGCGATGTATGCTGGCTCGGCAGCGACCCGGCGGGTGGCCGATATTGTCCTGTTGAATAACTCGTTCAATTCGTTGCCGCTTGGTATGCGACTGGGCAATCGCATTATGCAGGCCATCGAGATTATCGCCACCCTCTTTTTCCATAAAATTATATACGGTGTCGTGCTGCTACTATCGACTCTGGTGCTCGGTATCGTTTATCCGTTTGAACCGCGTCATATCACCTTTATGAATATTTTTCTGGTGACCTTACCGACGTTGATGTGGACGATTTTTACGCCTATCCCCCGCCATCGTTTGTCACCGCAGTTTTTTTGGCGTGATACACTGCTGGCGGTTGCACCCATCGCTGTGTTATCTGGCGTCGTCGTCACGGTGAGCTATACGGTGCTTCGAATGATCCACCCATCCGACTTGGTGGGTGTCTCCACCACGACCGTCATCGTGGCGACATTTTTTGGGATTTATTTGGTATTTTTGGTGCCACGTATGTTTGATGTCAAGAATGACCGGACGGCGCGGCTGGCGCGGCTTCTCTATATCTTGGGCGTCGTCTTTGTCTTGATCCCGAGCTTTGGTTTGAGCTTCACTCGTGACTTCTTCGACTTTACGACACCGGCCTGGCAAAATACTTGGCCACTACTGTTGCTCATTGTAGCAACAGCCCTACTCCAATGGAGACTGGCTCGAGACGCTGGTATAAGACTTAAGAGACGGGAACTTTAACCAACTTCATTTTTGCCGCGCCTTTGTGAAAGAAATTTCTGCCGATAAGCTTATGGACTTCTACTAGCACGATTGGCGTGGCAAAGGCGATCGACCCAGTGATAACCAAATCACCGATTGCAACGCTCTGAATGTGCATCAAACCTTGGAGAGGGCCAAATAGTGCCACAAGCTGCAGGAGTATGGCAATAGTGAGGCCGGTATAAAATTTTCCATTCCAAACTTTAATTCGACTAAAAACTGATTCATAATCACTGCGGGCATTGAAAGCGTTCGCCCATTGCATGACCACCAGCGCACAGAAGGCGATTGTACGGGCGTAGTCGTGTCCGTAAGCGCTGTTGTAGAACGCGTACAATCCAAGTACCACTATTGCCATACTGAGGGCTACCAGTACGATGCGGGTAACCATTGACCGACTGAGAATGGGTGCATCGGGTCGTCTGGGCTTTTGTCGCATTGCATCTTTCTCGCCTGGTTCAAGGCCGAGCGGAATAACCATCGACGTGTCGGTCACGAGATTGACCCAAAGGATTTGGACAGGCAACAAGGGAATCGGCAGACCGATGACGAGTGCGCCAACCATCGTCAGCGCCTCACCACCGTTGGTAGCGAGTAGATAGAATAACATACGCCTGATGTTGGCAAATATTGTTCGCCCCTCCCGCATGGCGTCGATAATACTTTTGAAGTTATTGTCGAGCAAAATAATATCGCCGGCGTCCTTGGCCATTTGTGAACCACTTCCCATCGCTACTCCGACGTGCGCGTTGGTCAGGGCGGGGACATCGTTGACGCCGTCGCCTGTCATCGCGGTGATACCTTCTTTCTTTAGAAGGGCTAGGATACGGTATTTATTTTCTGGAATAACACGAGAGAATACGCGAACGTCAGTGATGACATCGCCCAACTCTCCGTCACTCATCGCATTCATCCGACGGCAATCGAACACTTGTTCCCGGCGGGCTACCATCCCCAAACTTCTGCCGATATGGTAGGCGGTTTCGAAATGATCACCGGTAATCATACGCACCGTGACTCCGGCCCGTAGCGCGGCTGCAATCGAGCGCTTAGCCTCCGGGCGAAGGACGTCGGCGACCGCGACAAAGCCGACGAATTCAAAGGTAATCGCTTTGTGCAAATCGGCGAACGTTTCGATAGGGCTGTCAAGGACGGTCGTCGCCAGCGCGATGACGCGGTAGCCTTGTGAGGTTAAGCGCGTTAAGGCGACTTCTGCTTCTTCTCTTTTGTCTTTGGTCAGCCTACTTCTGTCGAGGACGTGCTCCGGCGCACCTTTAACATTAAGGTGGTATTTCTCGCCGTGGTGCCACAAATTGCCGCTCATTGAGAACGACTGATCGAAAGTCAGGCTGGCTAAGGGCTCGCCTCTTATCTTGACGATCTTTTCAGCTTTTGAATACTCAATCATCGCGATATCAAGTGGGTCGTGTGGCTTACCCGCTGTATGGTTGACGGCGTGGTTGACGATGGTTGCGAGACGTGTTTTTACATGGCTTGGCTGCCACGTTTCTTGTACCGTCAGCTTGTTTTCGGTGAGGGTACCGGTTTTATCGGTTGCAATCGTTGTTATGACGCCGACCGTTTCGATCGCACGCATGGTACGAACAAGAGCATGCTTCGTAGCCATCCGTCGCATTCCCAGTACTAGGACGACCGAGATTGCGACGGGTAGGCTCTCGGGCACCGCCGATACGGAAACCGCCATGACAAAACGGAGGGCTTCGGTGATTTCGGTCCCCCGCAACAACGCTAGGCTAAAGGCGACAACTGCCAACCCGCCGACAGCAGCGATAATATGACTGAGTAGCTTGTCTATTTTCTGCTGAACAGGGCTGGCAACGTCGCCGCTTCTTGAAAGAGCGGCGAGGCGGCCGAATTCCGTCTCGTTGCCCGTACTAATAACAACTGCCGTAGCGACGCCAGAAATAATGAACGAACCCTGGAATAATATATTTGTTTGCTCGTACACTTCCTTCGTGCCATTGACGACGGCCGTGTTTTTCGGAACAGGATCTGATTCACCTGTGAGCGACGCTTCATCGACCCTGATATTCGTACCGGCAATCAGGCGTATGTCGGCGGGTACCTTATCGCCCTCGTGTAACACGATAATATCTCCGGGCACAAGTTGACTCGCGTCTTGCGCGGTCACTGCACCGTCTCTCCACACGTCAATATTTTGGAGCGTATGCTTTTGTAAAGAGCGAAGAATACGGCCCGTCGAAAACTGTTGTACGTAGTAGATGATTGCACTAATCGAAATAATCGAAATAATGATTACGGCGTCGAGCACGTCGCCGTGCAAGACGCTAATCAGGGCTGCAGCGAATAATACTAACATGAAAACGTTCGCAAACGGTTCGACCAGTTTACGCCAAAGCGGTTCCCCTGCAATCTTAATGCTGTTCGGGCCGTAAATGCTGAGGTATTCGCTAGCCTCTATATTCGAAAGTCCTCGCACCGACGTGTGTAGCTCGTCGAGCGTCGAACTAATTGATTTGTTGTAGTAAAGCATTAGCTCTATTGTACCAAAAAACCCCACTATCGGCGTGGGGCGTTTTTGGTCGTCTTTGAGTACCTACATAATTCGGATAAGCTGTAGGCGGTTGGCTCTCATACCGGCGCTCCACTCGACGACATCTCGGACTGTTTTACCAACTAGGTTTTTACCGAGCGGGCTGGCAATCGAGATTCGCCCATCACTTGGGTTAGCCTCGAGGCTATCGACAATCGTATAGCGGAATAAGCGACCCTGTTGATCGATGAGGTCGACAACCGAGCCTATCGCAACCTGTAGTCGGGCTCGCTTGGTTGGCAATAATTTGGCTATCGACAAGGTAAGGAGCTTATCTTCTAGCTCAGCTTCTATATTTTCAAGTGTTGACAGCTTCTCTATCCGTTCGAATCGTTCATCATGACCAGTCGTTTTATCGAGTTCTCGTAAGCTTTGACGAGCTCGTTTCAAGTCGGTCTCAAGGTTGGCTATCGACTTTTTTAATTCTTTCATGCCCCGTTTGCTGAGTAAAATTGTTTTGTTGTACAGTGTGGTATACATGGTATATAAATCCTCCTTTTTTTGCACTTGTTTGCGTATTAGCTGGGTAGCGTGTCCCGGTTTGATGACGTATATATTGCCCGCGAGTACTTGCTACTGGCTCCATTGTTGCGCATCTAGCTTAGTGAATACTGAGAATCAAGCTATTTCTGTTGTGTTTTTTCCTTTTTTGACAAAAATGCTCTATTAATCTTGCCCAAGACACGGTTGCGACTACTGGAGAACAGGTAGTAAAATAGTAAAAGTCGTAGTGTGGTTGGGGGCGCTACTAGCAGACAACTCACCGCTATGCAATTCGACGATTTTTTTGGCCAGAGCCAGACCGAGGCCGTAGCCTTTTTCATGGCCGTTGGTGCGGGCGGTGTCCGCTCGGTAAAATCGGTCGAAGATGTTCGGCAGGGTGTCGGCCTCGATGCCGGAGCCAGTATTGGTGATTTCGAAGCGGGCGTGGTGATTGTGTCTGGACAGCGTAATTGCAACCAGCGAGTCGTCAGGGCTATATTTCAGCGCGTTATCGACCAGGATTGAAACGAGCTCTGTAATGGCGGCTTCGTTACCTTCTACGAGCGGATGACCCGTCGTTTTGACGGTTATGCGACCGGGTGGTTGTTTGTGAAGACGGATAACGTCGTTGGTTATATCAGCTAAGCTGATGGCGGTCCGCTCTAACTTATCGTGTTCAAGTCTTGACAGGTTGAGTAGCATTTCCGACAGTCGTGATAGTTTTTCAACCTCCTCAAGGTTACTCAGTAGTACTTCCTGTAAGTCATGTTTGGTCGATAGCGGATCGCGGAGAGCGACTTCGATTTCAGCCTTCATCGTCGCCAGCGGTGTGCGTAGCTCGTGGCTAGCATCACTTGTGAAGCGGGATTGGCTTTCATGTGCCTCTTGGATTGGGCGGAGCGTACGCCTCGCAAGCAGAAAGCTACCGATACCGCCGGTTGCTAATATCAAAAAATTGGCATAGACCAACCCCATCGATATCTTGGTTGAAGCTTCGCCGGCTTCACGTGCGAGCAGGGTGCTGTCGGTGCTTGGCACAAAGCCGAACTTGACCCGCAAACTATCCTGCAGGTGCTCGAGACGAAGGTCTACTTCGTTTGAGGTAATATTAAAAATCGCCACGCTAAATAAGATACTAATCACCATCAGTATCAGAAGATACCAGCCGGTCAGCTTAAGCGTGGCCGACTGGAACATGTTAGACAGTTTCAAGCTTGTATCCAAACCCTCGAATAGTGTGAATTAATGTGGTCTTGTACGGCGCATCAATCTTATTACGAAGATACTTAATATAGACTTCGACCGTGTTGGGCAGTATGTCCGCATCGTAGTCCCAGACGTGGCTGATAATGACGTCTTTGCTGAGCGGGCGCCCTTGGTTGCGGAGCAGATACTCCAACAGAGCAAATTCCTTACTGGTCAGGCGTATCGTGTCACTGGCTCGTTTGACGCTAAAGTTAATGGTATCCATCGATAGGTCGCCAACCGTTAAAATATTGGCTTGTTGTTCGGTCGGCCGACGGAGGAGGGCGCGGACACGGGCCAGTAGTTCCTCGATTGCAAATGGTTTGACTAGATAGTCGTCAGCTCCCCCATCAAGCCCCTCTGTCCGGTCACGGACTCCACCCATTGCGGTCAGCAAAATGACTGGGGTGTGGATCTTTGCTTGGCGCATGGCCTTGACGATGGCTAGGCCGTCGTATGCTCCTGGGATCATACGATCGATGATAGCAACGTCGTATGGCTCGGTCGTCGCCATGGCGTAACCATTATCACCGTCATACGAGACGTCGACTGCATAACTCTCCTGCTCAAGCGCCTTTTTTAAGGCTCTCGCAATCTTGTGTTCATCCTCAATAACCAATACTCTCATACGTTACTCATTATAATACATTTGGTCTGATAATCGGCTTAAAAATGGGCTTGAGCTGGCGCGTACTTTAAGCTCCACGCCTCCATGTCGAAGATGATTGGCATGAGATCGCGCCCTTTTGGGGTAAGGCTATATTCACAACGCGTGGCGCTGGTGGTGGCCATCCTCCTAATGATACCTTCTTTCTCCAGTCGGTCGAGCCTGGCCGAAAGTGTCCGGGGATTGATACCGGTAGCCAAATCTTGCAGGTGGCAGAAACGAACCTTTTCTTCATTGATAAAAAAACGCAAAAGTTGCGGTGTCCATTTGTCGCCCAGTATTTCCGTGGCCGCCTTTACACAGCCAACTACATTATTTTTCGTTGTCATAGTAAGTATTACTATATATTGTCTAGTAATGATTGTCAAAACCTATGACGGCCTGTATTAACCCAGTTGTCTATTCTAAAATTAGACACTAGAAACAACTTCGGGTTGGAACGACAATCTTGATGCTTCAACAATTCTGGACAGTAGTGGTATAATATGCAGTATGAAAGTAAAAATTGAAATAGATACTCGTACGTTCGTCCGGTTTTGGTTAGTAGTCATAGGATTTGCAGTAGTGGCAATCGCAATGTATAGCGCTAGGACGGCCTTGATTATTATCGGTACGGCTTTTTTCCTGGCGATGGCGCTCAATCCACCCGTCAACCGTCTGGCCCGAATCATGCCAGGTAAAAGCCGTTTCGCAGGTACGGCATTAGCCTATACTGCGGTGGTCGTCCTACTCGGTATGTTTATATTCTTGGTGGTACCACCAATCGTGCAGCAAACGGCCAAAGTTGCCGAGACAATTCCGGGTTTGGTCAACAATGCGACCGATCAGTATAAAGGTTTGAACTCCTTCATCGATCATTACCAACTGCGTCCGCAAGTTGACAGCGCCCTGCTGTCGATAAAAAGTAGCGCCTCGTCGGTCGCGCAAACCGTCGGTACTAACCTCGTCTCGGCTATCGGATCGTTCTTCTTTACTGTGACGTCGACTATTCTGGTTCTAGTGTTGGCGTTCTTTATGCTGATTGAAGGCCCGACTTGGATGAAACACCTGTGGGGGATATATAACGACGAGGAGCGGATGCTCTACCATAAACAGATAGTCCAAAGGATGCACGCCGTCGTCACTTCGTATATAATTGGACAACTGTCTGTATCGGCTATTGCCGGTTCGGTCGCAGGTATCGTGGTATTTGTGCTGAGTTTGATTTTCAATGTCCCGGCCAACTTCGCTATTCCGACGGCCGCGATTGTATTTGTTCTTTCGCTGGTGCCTATGTTCGGTGCGATGATTGGCGCGGTTCTGGTGAGTATCATCCTTCTCTTTAACGATCCGACCGCCGCGCTTGTCTTCCTTATCTTCTTTATCGTCTACCAACAAGTCGAGGGGAGCTTTATCTCACCGAAGATTCAATCGAAGCGAATTGATCTGTCTGCCTTAGCAATTCTTGGTTCGGTGACTATCGGTATTTACCTGTTCGGTATTGCTGGTGGTATTATCTCGATACCGATTGCGGGATCTGTTAAGATTCTCCTGGAAGAGTACTTTAGGCGCGCCAAACGCAACCGAGTGAAGAGTGTCCTTCCATTTGCCAAGATACTGAAAAAGATTCAGGGCGACGAGTCAATCTAAGCGGCATATTCCCACACACTGCCGTGTGGTGTGTCTCGGATGATAATCCCCGCTCGTAGCAGTTCGTCGCGTAGTTTATCCGATTGCGGCCAGTCTTTGTTGTCCCGAGCCCCCGTACGCTGGATAATTAGCTTCTTTTGTTCATCTGATATGTCTGGGGTGTGGCTCTCGAGTTGGAGGCCAAGTGTCGCATCAATCGTCTCAAGTAATTCGATGAGGGCTTGTCGGTGTATAGTTTCTAACTTTGCGTTTGTCAGACGACTGAAGGCGGCGTCAATAATTGTCAGTGCTTCTGACGTGTTTAGGTCGTTGCTGAGCGCTTCAATGATAGCTTGAGAAGTGGCGTAGAGTGAGATGGCCTTGTCATCGACGCTTTTAACGGTGTCATCCCGCAACGTATCGTGTATTTGATGGCGTAAGGCCGCACAACTATGCCAGTTGTGAAGGCGGTTCTTGGCGGCGGCCAGATTATCAAAGGTGAAATTGCCTTCGGTTCGATAGTGACTTTGCAAAACAAACAGTCGATAGTCTTGCGGAGTAAAACCTTTTTCTGCCAATTGATCAAGCGTGTACCCATTACCAAGCGATTTGCTGATTTTCGCCCCGTCGACTTTGAGATGATTGTTATGGAGCCAAAAATTACTGAACCGACGGTCGGTCGCGGCCTCGGATTGGGCAATCTCATTGGTATGGTGAATCGGAATATGGTCGATGCCACCGGTGTGAATATCAAGTGTCTCGCCGAGGAGTGACATAGCCATGGCTGAACATTCGAGGTGCCAGCCAGGAAAGCCCATTATTTGTTCTTTGCTGGTGGGTTCTGTCGTCTGGTTTGTTCCACCAGAGTTCACTGGTTGCTCCAAAAGCCACTCCGGCGTTGCCCACTCCATGTCGCGCTTCTGGGTCGCTGATGTGAATTTCCAGAGGGCAAAATCACTATGATTGCGCTTTTGAGGGTTAAACTCAACCCGGGCGCCTGCCTGAAGCGCCTCGAGGTTTAGATGGGCAAAATCAGCGTAGGTAGGAAATTTACTGACGTCGAAATAGATACCGTCGTCAATTTGATAGGTGTATCCCTTGTCTTTCAACGTCTGGACAAGTTCGAGTTGTTGGGGGATGAAATCGGTCGCTTTGGCAATGTGCTGCGGTGCAACTAAGCCAAGTCGATCGCTGTTTCTTAAGAAGTCCTCGGTGTAGAAGCTGGCGACCTCCCAAGCGGTTTTACCCTCACGCTTGGCGCCTTTTTCTAATTTGTCCTCGCCGGTATCGGCGTCGCTGACAAGGTGTCCGACATCGGTGATGTTGACAACTCTCTCGACCGTGTAGTCATTGGCTATCAGCGTTCTGACTAGGATATCCCAGTAGACATAAGCCGACCAATTACCGACGTGGAGATAGTCATAGACCGTCGGTCCACAGCTGTATAGGTTAACAACGCTCGGCTCGACTGCAACAAACTCGTCGACTGTGCCGGTCAGGGTATTATGTAGTTTGAGTGTCATTTTCGATGTCTCGCAGTGCTTTTTCCGTCGCAATCAGCAGCTCTGGAATTATTTTGTCAATCGTTTCGAAGACGCGAAAGCCGGCCGCATATTGGTGACCACCGCCGCCGAAGAAGCCGGCGATCGTCGCCGAAATTGGTGAGTTACTCCGTAGCTTACCGGTCAGTTTTCCATCGGGGTAGGTTTTTATGGCCACGCCGATTTCCACTCCCTCAACGAGACGCATCTCGTCGAGTACCAGGACGCTTGGATTGTACTGATCGCTATACTGTTGGATTTCTTCCCAGGGAATATGAACCAGGGCCAGTTTACCGTCGAGCAAATACTCGATGCGCTCAATCAGGATTCCTTTGTATTTTAAGATGGCGGCTGATTTCTTCATAAACTCACGGCGGCGTTCTTCTATGACCGAAGGAGACGCGCCGAGTGCCGTCAGTTTACCCGCGACGGCGTAAGCTGATTCGTTAACATTTTGGGTGGTTAGGCCGAGGCTGTCGGATAGCAGTCCGGCTAGCATATTTTCGGCGGCTTGTTGATTGATTGTCCAGCCGAGTGTTGAGGCAATTTTATAAATAACTTCGGTGGCCGAGACGGCCGGCTCGACAATCAGGGTGTGGCTAAAACTGAGCGTTGACGGCGTTTCGACGTGGTGGTCGATAACCAGAACGGGATGAGTTTCAAAGAAGTGTCGGACACCAGCTATCCGGAGTGATTTTCCAATCAATGTCTCGCTGGTGGTATCAACGATGATTGCTAGGTCGACGTTGGTATCGAAGTCTTGGGCGACGCGGTCCCAGCCGACGATATAACGTAAATATTTTGGTATCTCGACGTCGCAGTACAGCGAGACTTGTTTGCCAAGGTCACCAAGAATTTCTTCAAGTGCCAGCGCGCTCCCGAGTGAATCACCGTCGGGGTTTTCGGCTTGGATGATAATAATTTTCTGAGCTGCGTCAATCAGTTGTTTTGCGTTGTCGAACATTATACTTAATTGTAACAGATTTTAGTCAGCTACAGCTCTCGGCGACCTTCGAGGGCGTGCGTCAGAGTAATTTGGTCAGCGTATTCGAGGTCGACCCCGACCGGGATGCCGCGGGCTAGTCGGCTCAGTTTGACTTCGATGCCAGCTTCGGCAATCAGACGTTTGAGAAATAGAGCGGTTGACTCCCCTTCGACGCTGGCGTTGGTGGCGACGATGGCTTCTTCGACCTGGTCGTCGACCAGGCGTTTTAATAATTCAGGAATATGGAGCTGCTCTGGGCCGATGCCGTCGATCGGGCTAATGGCGCCACCCAAGACGTGATAGGTGCCTTTGAATTGCCCCGTCCGCTCGAGCGATATAATGTCGAGTGGTTCCTCGACGACGGCGACCAATTTTTTATTTCGATCCGAATCGCTATAGAGGCTTGAGACGTCTTCGTCGCTATCGATCAGAGCGAACGTGATGGGACAGCTCTTGACCCCTTGGTGGAGCTGGTTGATGGCGCTTGCCAGCTTCTCGCTCGTTCGTTCGTCGGCCCGCAACAAGAAATAGGCGTACCGCTCAGCGGTGCGCGCTCCAACGCCGGGTAGCTTGCCTAGCTCATCGATTGCAGCCACGAGGGCTGAAGGAAGTAATTGCGCCACGATAGAGTCCTAAAGCCCGAGGCTACCTAGTCCGCCCATTAGCGGTTTCATTTTTTCAGCGGCAATTTCTTGAGCTTTGGCGAGGCCGTCGCGAATAGCGATTTCAAGCCAGTGTTCGAGTTCGCTGATGTCGTCAAGATCAACCTGCGCTGGGTCTATTTTGATACTCTTGAGCTTTAATTCGCCAGTCACCTGGACGACGACAGCACCGTCACCCGCTTCAACTTCAACAATTTCCTTTTTTAAGTCGCTTTGTGCTTTGCGCACTTGATTCCACATTTTTACTTGGTCAAACGCCATATAGTTATTCCTCCTGGTAGTTCATCTTTTAGTATACGTTACTCGGTCGTCTTTTTGTAGACATAGAGGCGATCGGCATCCTGGTACGTCGCCGAGGTGATAATTCGCTCAACCCTGTAGCCCTCGAAGGATTTTTTGGCAGCGCGTGTCACGACGAACGTTTTGTCGGTTGGTTGGGTCGTTACCGTCAAGTTTTTGGTGTGGGCTTCAACAATTCTGAAAAACGGCAACTGTCCATCGCTGACGACAAGGGTGCGGGTATCTTTTGGTATCAGCGACAAGTCGTGCGAGAAATTCTGGACCGTTTGGGGGTCATAATGGTAACCATAAGAGTAGCGTTCCAAGCCGGTCAGTACCAAGGCCGCGACTAGTGCGACCAGGGGGATCAGCCCCGCGACGCGGGCATACGGGTTGCGCGGAAAAAGCGTATACCAAAAGCCGAGCAGGCTGCTGAGGCCGGTGGCGAGCAGCAGCACGAGCGGCAAAAATGTCACGCTCGTAAAACGCGGGTTGGTGATAAGGACTGGCACCAAACATAGCAGCCACGTGATAATCAGGTAGCTTTGGGTGCTTTGCCAGGTACGGACTAGTTTCATCATGCCAAAGCCTATAATAAGCATTGAACCGAGGCCAAAGACAGGTGTCATCAGCGTCGTACTGCTGGGTTGCGCAAACCCCAGATATTGCTGCATTAACACTCCAAGGTTGGCTCCGACATTGGGCCAATTCGATGGGATACCCAAGATTGTCAGTCCTAGTTCTCGTGACTGAGCTACGCCAACTAAGAGCGGGATAGTAATCACCACTCCCAGCACGAAAGCTCCGGCCAATTTTCGTTTAGATAATTGTTTAATAATATATCGAAGATGCGGGTGGAGTACCGCCGCTAGAGCTAGTGCAACTAGGGCGTATATACTGAGTGGTGTGTATAAACTCAAGGCAGAGACAATGAAAAAGAGCACTTTCCAAAGTGTCCGTGGTCCACTCCGCTTGGCAATCAGTGTCCCAAGCAGCAGCAACCACACAGCCCACAGTACGTAGAGAATGTCGGGCGTGCCACTCTGAGCGATAAAGAGGAACTGTCCGGTCGTAACGGCGATGACTGAGGCCAGTAGGGCGATGTTTGGTCTAAACCAGCGTCGGAGTAAGACGACCAGTCCGAGAGCCGAGAAAAATGCCAATACGAGAGATGGTAACTTGATACTAAAATCACTGACACCAAAAACAGTCAGGCTCACCTTCTGTAGTAAGTGGTATGGTAAATTGGTCATAGCCAAACTGTCTAGATTTGTCAGCGAGATAGTCGAACTTTTGATGACCGTTTCCATCTCTTGGGTTGAGATGCCACCAGGGACGTACAGTCCAGCAAAAAGTAACAAACAGATAAAAAATAAGCCCAGAAAACCGTAGCCTATCCAGTAGCGCCAGCGGTAGGTGTAAAAAGAGGTTACGTGAATAGCCATGAATACCTCTGATTATACCACGGCTACGAGTCGTGCTTGCGGTCGAGCGACATAAATCGCAATCGTTCGGGGTGGAAGTAGAGTTCGATTTTTCCAGTTGGACCGTTACGGTGCTTGGCGATGATCAGGTCGGTAATATTTTCCCGTTCGGTTTCGGGATTATAGTAGGCTTCGCGGTAGATAAACATGACAATATCGGCGTCTTGCTCGATTGATCCCGATTCGCGGAGGTCGGATAGCTGCGGAATTTGTGGGCTGCGCGATTCAACCGAACGGGACAGCTGACTCAAGGCAATCACTGGTACGTTGAGTTCTCGGGCAATCAGCTTGAGGCCACGGGATATCTCACTCACCTCTTGGACGCGGTTACCATCGCCCCGTCCACTACCTTGCATGAGCTGGAGGTAGTCAATAATAATCAGTCCGAGTGGTTGCTCGTGGGCAGCGCGCCTAGCTTTGGTACGCATTTCAAGCACGCTGACACCGGGTGTGTCATCGATAAAAATCGGCGCTTCGGCCATTTCACCCATCGCCTCGGACAGTTTGCTGAAATCCTCGTCAGATAGGTTTCCGGTACGGATGTTCCAGGCGTCGACTCCCGAGGCGTCAGCCAACATGCGGTCAACCAGCTGTTCTTTGCTCATCTCGAGGCTAAAGAATAGAACCGGCTGTTTTGCCACCGTAGCGACGTTGTAAGCAAGGTTAGTGACAAGGGTCGTCTTACCCATGGCTGGACGTGCCGCCAGGATGATGAGGTCACTGCGTTGAAAACCGGCCGTCATGGTGTCAAGATCTCGATAGCCCGTCCGGACGCCACGGAGGGTGCCTTTGTTGCGGTGCAACTCTTCCATGCGGTCAAAGCTTTCGGTTAGGATGCTTTCGATACTGACCAAGTCTTGTTTGAGGCTTTGGTCGCTGACTGAAAAGAGTTCAGCCTCGGCTTTTTCGAGCAGTTCTTGAGTGGTCGTTTCTTCGTCATAACCGAGTTCAGAAATCTCACCACTGGCCTTGATGAGTCGGCGGCGGACTGCTTTTTGGGCGACTAGTTCGGCGTAAGCCTCGGCGTGGGCGGCCGTCGGTACGTAGTTGGTGAGCTCGGTCAAGTAGGCTGAACCACCGATAATCTCAATCTCATTCTTACGCTTAAGCTCTTCGGTTAGAGTCAACAGGTCAACTGGTCGATGCTTTTCGTACAGGCGCATCATGCCACCATAAATAATGCCGTGGCGTTTGTCATAAAAATCTTTCGTCGTGACGTGCTCGGAGATATCAGCCAGTGTTTCCTCGTCAATCAAAACAGCACCGAGCAGGCTCTTCTCGGCGTCCAGGTTTTGGGGTGGGATTTTTCCCACGGAAACTTCTTTTACTGCCATCTCCTCTAGTTGGTTTCTATGGAAACCTCTTCTCCTCCGCCCATGATAACAGCAACGGCGGCTGCTTGGCTATCTTTGAGCGGCGGCCCTGTGGGTATGATGTGGATATCTAGTCCATAAACTCCGACTTCGTGCAGGCAGGTATGGATGAGGGCATTATATTTCGTATCGTCGAGCTTTTTCTTATAAAACTTATTGCCGGCGTACAGTGTCAAAATGTTTCCATCGACGACGAAGTTCGCTTTCGATAGGACACTATAGAGGGCGACGTAATGCTGTCGGGCATATTCAATCAGTTGTGTCGAGTCAAAGTCGGCAGCTTTGGCCACAAGCGTGTTCAAAGCTGGGCTAAGGGCTTTCGTTTCAGGTGCTTGTTCAAGCCGGTTATCTTTGGGTTTCTTGCGAGTGGCCTGCTTTTCAAGTTCAGGAATAGAGGCGACGATCTCGAGGACTGATGACGCCAAAGCCGCCGACTTAATCACCTGTTTTGGAGCAGCCGCGCTAGCCAGTACGCTGAGTAGCTTCAGGTTTGGCTGGCTGCTTTTGGCGACATCCAATAGGCTGTCGAGGAGTGGTAATAGTTGTGGCTTTTGAACGATAAGGTGACGAACGCTCGTCGTCAGTTGCTGGGAGAGAACGGCTCCATGGATGCCTTGATCGTAGGCACTATCGAGTAGCTTGACGAGTGTCGGTAGGTCGTGGGTTTCGACCGCTTCGAGTAGTTGATTGATGATTGTTTTTGGTGCCAAGCCAATCGATGCCTCGATAAGTTCGGTGGTAATACCTTTTTTGACGTCTGCCAAGCTCGCCAGTTGGTCGAGCAAACTGATGCTATCCCTGAAGCTTCCGTCGCCTCTTTCGGCGATCAGCTCAAACGCCTCGTCAGTTACTTTGATTTTCTCAGAATCGGCAATGTACTTCAGATGCTTAACAGCGTCCCCTATGCCAATCGACCGGAAGCTGAAACGCTGAGTTCGACTGATAATAGTGGCCGGTATTTTATCAACATCGGTTGTCGCTAAAATAAAGACGACGTGCTCGGGTGGCTCCTCAAGAGTTTTTAACAGGGCGTTGAAAGCTGCTTTTGACAACATATGGACTTCGTCGATGATGTAGATTTTTTTGGCGGCCGAAACAGGCGCCAGTTGGATCTTTTCACGTAGCTCGCGCACATCTTCCACCCCGTTGTTACTGGCGGCATCGATTTCGATGATGTCGAGGTGAGTCTGCTCTTCGTCGTACGGAAGATGATTGATTTCATGCGCCAAAATGCGGGCGATAGAGGTTTTGCCGACACCGCGCGGGCCAGTTAACAGATAAGCATGTGAAATGCGACCCTGTTTGATTGCGCTGGCCAAAATGTCGGTGACGTGACGCTGTCCCACGATCTCGTCGAGTGATTTACTGCGATACTTGCGGTACAACGCTTTACTCACTGTTTGTGTCTCCCCTTTTTCTTTTATTAGTATACCTTTTTTGTTTGTGTTTGATTGTTGTGGTTTAGGCTAAACTGTCAGTTTTCTCCCTAGCGTAACATAGTCCACAGAACGAGTCGTAGGTGGTAGCCTCATCGCCATCGATGGCTATCTGGTCGCCGACGAAGACGTAGTGATCGCCCTGTTTGCGGCAGTTGAATTCAGCCTGAGATCCACAGTTGCACATAGTCGGTAATTTTTCGATATTGTCGGCCAATTCCAGCAAACGTTTGCTCCCAGGAAAGAGCTGCGTCTGGAAGTCCGTGCGGAGGCCATAGGCGATTACCGAGACGTCGTCTATCTTAGCGACGTCGAAAAGTTGTTCGATTTGTGGTTCGCTCAGAAACTGAGCTTCGTCTACGAGCACGCAAGCTAAAGCTTGGCGGGCCATGAATACCCCAATGGCCTGTCGCAGGTCGGTGTCTGGTGTCGCCAGTATATCGACCAGCCGCGTGGCGCCACCCCGGGCGACGATATACTGCTCGCTCTTGGTGTCGGCGGTCGGTTTGACGGTCACGACATTAAGACCGCGCTCCCCATAATTGAAACTGGTTTTAATAAGCGTGTCGCTTTTACCACTGTTCATCGCACCATACTTAAAATGCATTTTTGCCATGTTCTCTCCTAGTTGTTTCCCACCTGTTTGTTTTCACCTCACGTGAATAGCTTCACTATACCGCTTTTGGTATATTTGTACAATAAAAAACCCGCACTTGGCGGGTTTTAAGCTTCGTACAAATTTCTACAGAGCGGCTTCGACAGCGGCCCATTCAGCTTCTGGGTTATCATTGGGTACGATAATAGTTACCTGGTCGCCTACTGCGATGCGGAAGTATGTCACACTGGCCAATAAAATGCGATATTCTCGTCCGTTGGCTTCGACGTAATAAGCACCGTCGTGTTGAACCAGCGTTCCGATGATTTGCTTGCGTTCGGTCGGACCGATCTGCTTGTAGATGAAGCTGCCGTCGTCGGCGATCGTCAGTTTCATGATGTCGCCTTCGACAAGCTTTGATTTACTGGCGTAGTTAGCCGGTACTGGGTATTCTTTGCCGTCAGGGCCGGCCATTTTTTGACCGTCAAAGATACCTTCAACGACTTTGCCGCCGAGATCTTCGGGATTACTGGTGCGTGGCGTCAAGACGGTGCCGTCTTCGCCGATAATACTAATCAGCAGCTCTTTAGCGGCGGCTAGGTTGGTTTCAGCCTCTTGAATAAGAGAATGCAACCGTTTTACTTGTTTTTCTGGTAGTTCAGACATGGTAACTCGCAATTTCCTTTTGTCTATTTTTGTAGTTGTATCACCCCTATATATAACAGCTGAAACACAGACTGTCAACATTAGCCCGGCCCACACCGGTCAAGGCCTCAGGCTTTGGTGGCCGCGTCCTCTACCTAACTCATCGAACGGCGTGGCGCCAACCGTGAACCTATCCCGCTAGTATTTTCACCACAATATAGTCTACTAAATGTTAAGTTTTGTAAGATATTTTACTTTTCCACACGATTTTATGGGGTAGTTGAAAAACTGTTGTATATTTTATCAAACAAAAAATACCGTCCTCTTGCGGGGACGGTATTTTGTGTGTAGTCTACAAACTGGTCGAATATATGTTGAAATTAGCTAAGTTCGACAGTTGCGCCTGCTTCTTCAAGCAGTCTCTTGGCAGCTTCGGCTTCGTCTTTGCTGACCTTCTCTTTGACAGGTGCGGGTGCGCCGTCAACGATAGCTTTAGACTCACCAAGGCCGAGTCCAGTCAGTTCTTTGACTGCCTTGATGACGGCAACTTTTTGAACACCAGCTTCTGCAAGCGTGACGGTGTACTCAGTTTTTTCGTCCTCAGCGGCGGCGGCTTCGCCACCGGCAGGTGCAGCAGCGACAGCAGCAGGTGCAGCGGCGCTGACGCCCCAAGCTTCTTCGAGGTGTTTAACGATTTGGCTCAGCTCTAGAGCTGAGAGTTTGTTGAGTTCATCAACGATTTTTTTCTGACCAGCAGTCAGGGTGATTTCAGTATCAGCCATTGTGGTATCTCCTTATATTAAATTAAATGTGGTTACAAAATTAGATTTGTTCGGCGTGCAGTGACAGAACTTGCGCAAAGCCACGCTGGGCGCCGTTTGCCACGCCCAAGAACCTGGTGAGAGGTGCTGCCAGCACGCTGACGACCTGGCCGCGGAGTTGATCCTTGGTGGGAAGTTCAGCCAGTGCTTTGACGGTCGCAGTGTCGAGTGACGCTCCTGATCCATCGAAACCAGCAATCAATTTCAGTTCTGGGTGTTTTTTACCGAACGCAGCCACAACCTGGGCGGGGGCAACTTCGTCGACGCTTGAAAAAGCGTACACTAATTGTCCTGTCAGTAGGCTGGTGTCTGCAGCTTTGAACTTTAGGTTCTGGCTGAGAGCAACGCGTACCAGGCGGTTTTTGACCACCTTGATAATGACGCCTGCTTCCCGAGCATTGCCACGAAGTTCTTGCATGTCGGCGACGCTAAGACCCGTATAGGCTGCGCCAACGGCTCCCTTAGCATCGGCAAATAACTCAGCTAATTCTGCAACCGAAGTGTTCTTTTTATCGCGGGTAATTGCCATAAAAATCCTTTCTTTAGTTGTTGTATTCGACCAAATTGTAAACGTTCCAGACAGGCAATGTGACCAAAAGAAAAAGTCTTTGGATCTCGCATTGCCAAAGACTTATTTGAAAAATGTATGTTTTACATATTCCTCGGTAGCGGATTAAGTGCCAGGCACGGCTACTGTCTTTGGTGATGTCTTGTGAGAGTATAGCAAATTCACCTGTTAGTTGTCAATATTACCTTGTCCTGGTCGTATCTATAGTTATGTCTGGTACGCTGCTTAGACATAGACATATATACATAACTGTGGTATAATTTCCAGCTGATAATGCTTACAGAACAACACCAACAGTTACAAGACACTGAATCTCCTTTGTGGTGGCCACAAAGGGGTGCCTTGCCTGAGTCCGAGAAAGAGTGTGCCTGGGCGGCGACTCCCGGAAAAATTTATGATCCAGCAATTAGTGGGTCCCGGGCTGAAGTGCACAATCAAGTAATGCTGGCGCTGAGTCCGGAATTTCGTCCACCTCATGTGAGCGAGTCGCTCGCAGCCTTTGTCGAATTGACTTACTTGTCCGGGAGGGCTAAAGGTGAAAACGAAAATGCCATCGGCTATAATGAGCAGTCACTTCAGTGCGCAGTGGCCAACAATCCGGAGTTGAAGCTAATCTTGGAAAAAGCCAATCTCGGTAGGGCCAACCCTCGTGAGATTGTAGAGCTTATCGGGGCGTGTGGGATGAGTTCCGCCGAACTGGCCCGTGTCATGCATGTATATGGCTATCGAGTCGAACACTTGGAACCTATGTTTGAAGAAGTTTATGATGCCGTCAGGAGTAAAAATGGGGTGATCTACCCCAATCCGGAGGCGAAATATACTATCACCGCCCTCGATACAGCTGTCACTGAAAAAGACTTTCTTTCGATTGGTCTGGCTATGAAGCGAACCGGCGTGATCGGTCGTGTTGGCAATACGCTTATCAAACAACGAACGACATTCGTTTTAAATATTGAGAAAGCTTCGCCGCTTGACCAAAATGTGGCTCGCTACCTACGATTACTTCCTCTAGATAACCCACGGGAACTAACCAAAATTGTCATCGAGGATGGTCGTGTTGTTCCGGAATTGGTACGACTGCTCGCAGCAAACAACTTTGAAGCCATCGTTCCTATGTCAACAACTATTTATGCCTGTAATGCCGATAATCTTGCACGCATTGAGGCAGAAAACGCCGTAGAGCGGAGTTTGCTGATACTAACCAGCGAAGCGAAGCTACCCGAGTTTAGGGCTTTGCGCGACGGATTGAGTCTAGCACGTACTGCCCTTGAAAGTAGTCGACAATAATCCCTAAAGATTCAGCCGTGTTCGGATTTCGCGCTGTATATCATCAATCGATCGCATGACACCGCCATCATCAACACACTGAATGGCGGTAAATTCTTCCGGGTAGAGCCGGCACAATTCCTCATAATTGGCTTTGGCCTTTTCTAGGTGATCTGGGTCTGCTTCGTGGATGTCGCGTTGCTTGGTTGTGTAAGAGCGTGCCGCCGCGTCTTTTTTGTCAACGTTGGCTTGGGCTAAGTTTGTCGGCATGATCAGGACGATATTTATCTTTGGTTTCGGTATTTGCAGAATTCCGTATTCCAGCTCCAGTATGCGTTCGTAAAATGTTTGCCTGTCGTCGGCGTTGTCGATTTTCGCCCCTTGATGGGCCAAGTTCGAGGCGACCCAACGGTCCAGGATACACAGGCTATTTGGTTTGGCGAGGTGTTCGCGTAAGTCCTGGTTGGCCGCAAAACGATCGACGGCGTAGGTCAGCGAAGCCAGATCGGGATGAACCTGATTGATTTGGCCATATTTGCCATCGAGATAACTACCAGCAAAATAGGCCGACGGCTGGCCGTATTGAGGGAAGCTTTTTTTCATAACGTCTCGTCCGAGTGTTTCCGTGGCGTAGCGGCGCAATATTTCTGTTTGTGTCCCCTTACCGGAGCCGTCACCGCCTTCGATGGCGATCAGGTTTTCAAAGGCCCGTTCGGTCACTCTATTTTGTGTCCGTGACGGGGTTGTTGATGGCTTCGGTGGTCAGTCGGATATCTTTATAGGCGCGTGGTAGCATTTGGTCGGGTTTCCAGTTGGCGACCAGTTCTTTGATGTCCGTCCCGGATGTGTATTTGCCACTGAGGCTGGCGTAGCTGCCACGAACTTCGCCGGTATGGAAGAAGACGACCTGGGCGATGCGCTCACCGACCGGCAAAACGATACTGTGACGCTGGTTGAGGTTGTAAAGTTCCAGTGTCCAGCGATTAATGTAGCCTGGATCGCCCCAGCCGGCGTCGAAGCAGACGGCTAGGCCGTTTCTTCCCCAGGTGCTGCGGGACTGCATGCTGGTGGTGCCGGGTGGGAGGATACCGATAAATTCGTTGGTATGGGCCAGGATTCGTTCGCCTGGTTCGATGATGATAATCGGGTGGTCGACTGGTATGTTGGCAAACGGTTCGTTACCAGTTTCCTGGCACCACTGGGAGTGAGGAACGGCTTTCTGGGCCTCGCCGAAATAACGATCAACTTCTATTTTATCGAACGGGTTGTAGACGGTAAAGGTACTTTGGCGATCGGTCCGAAAGTACCACTCACCCAACGTAACGTCGACGCTGCTGCCGTTGATGTGCTGGGGCTGGTACGGATAAAACATAATATGGCCGTCTGCAATAGCCTGTTCAATCTCTAAATTACTATATACTCCCATAACTATCCCCTACTGTATCAAATTAGTTCAATTAATCAAAAATGAGTTGGCCCGATGAGCCGGCGATGAACGAAATGTCCATCGAGCCAACTCATCGGTTGTATCCCAACGATGCTTACTATTCTCTTGGCAGAGAGTAGTCGTCCTCATTGCGGATTGTTTTGCGGATTGGTTTCCATCCGCGTAGATTGCCAGACCAGTCACCGCTGTACAACAGTGGTGTCGCAACATGCTCCAGTGGCGACATGTGTCCGCTCGAGACGAGTCGATCGTACAACTCGATATCTTTTGCGTAGTCACGAACACCGTCGTGTGTGAGATAGCTGACTCTCGCACATCGGCCAACGCTGACCTTGATGGCGTCTTCGATGTTTGCTACCGCCCAACTTTGTTCGTCTGGTTGGATAAGCGGAAGGTGCCATTCGCCGTAGCGCACAAGCCGTGGAGCCGAAGCATTGTAGGCAACGGCCATTAGCTCTGCAGTGCGGCGAATTTCGGGCTGAGCCTGCGGGTTCAGTCGAAGTGCGTAGAAGTTGGACCATTCTGTGGCGGTTACTATGACCGTATGCCACATGAACGGTTCAAGCAGCCTATTGGTGATTTGCTTGTGCAAGCCAAGTGCGAGTAGCTGTTCGGTGTATTGAACGGCACTATCGCGCGCGGCGAGCCATGCAAGTTCTGCTTGATCGCGTTCCGAGCCGGTTAGCTCATAATCGGCTTGCATGCCGGGCTGATTGGCACCCCAATGGATTGGAATGAATGGGTCTTGTCTGACGCGCTCCAACTGCTTAGCGACCGGGATTGCTCGACTACTTGCCGAGTTGCGCCCGAACACACGATGCGTATTGAACTCTGGCAGCACGAAACGCGGGAAGGTCACTTCGAGCGTTGTAAGGCGTGCCCCCGGCTCCGAAATGGAGTCGGTAATGACTTTTGCGCTAAACGACACGATTGTCTCCACACGTAAAGGAGTAAACTATTAACGTTCACCCACCCTGCCGACCATTATACAGTTATTACACAAAAAGCCGCCCGATATGGGCGGCTTTGTTCCGTATTCAGCAGTTTAATTAGCTGATAACGTTTTCGACTTTGATACCAGGACCCTGGGTGGTGCTGATACTGGTCGATTTGACGTAGGCTGACTTGATGCTGGCTGGTTTTTGGCTTTGCAGGCTGCTAAAGAACGCTTTGGCGTTCTCGGCCAGCTTGACGTAGCCGAAACTGACTTTGCCGATTGAAAGGTGGACAATCGCTTGTTTGTCGACGCGGTATTCGACCTTGCCGGCTTTGGCTTCAACCGTCGCTTTGGCAACGTCGGCTGCGACCGAACCACTCTTTGGGTTTGGCATCAAACCACGTGGGCCAAGCAAACGGGCGTATTTGCCTAGGCGAGGCATGTACTGTGGGGTGGCAATCAAAATATCAAAGTTGATCTCTTGCTTGTCGAGCTGGGCGAGGAAGGTTTCGTCACCAATAACGTCGGCCCCGGCTTTTTTAGCAGCCGCGTGATCGGCTTCCGGTGCGAAGACAGCGACGCGGATAGTTTTACCGGTTCCGTTTGGTAGGCTGACGGTGGCACGAACGTTTTGGTCGGCCTGGCGTGGGTCGACACCGAGTTTGACGTGGACTTCAACGCTGGCGTCGAACTTGCTTGGGCTGGTCTTGGTGGCCAGTTCGAGGGCGTCGGCCAGTGAATAGATAGTTTCTTTTTCAATCAGTTCGGCGGCTTTGCGGTAGGCTTTGCCACGGCGTTCGATTAGTGGACGAGTGACGGGCTTTGGACCCTTGACGCGGTTCTCGGCTTCCTCTGATTGAGCAGAAGTGTCGCCGGCTTCTTTGCGTTCGTCTTTAGCGATCTTTTCTTCAACTTCGGCGATGACCTTGGCGCTGCGTTTACCGGCTTTGGCAAGTTTTACTTCTTTTACAGGAGCTTCGGTTACTTCTTCGGTTGCGACAGCCACGGAAGCGGTGTCGGCGCCCTTAATAGCAGTTTCAATCTCGGCGATGGTATTTTTGTCGGTCAGTTTAAGACCAAGTTTTTTTGCTGCTTCGAGCAAGTCGGCTTTTTTAGCCATAGGTGTAAACCCTTTCTGTGGTAATAACGGCTTTTCAGGCCTCCCAACATTGATTAGTTATCTAGGCGATTATAGCATGAAATATGGTCAAGTTCAACGACAGTATCAGGGGTAAGGCCTCCAGGCCACCGGGCGGGCTGAAACTATCATTGATTATCTCGCGGTCAGGTATTAAGCTTAAGCTACATGGAAAACATAAAATTACAGCTAAAAAAACGCGATTTTCACGGCGATATTGACGATTCCGAGGCGAAACTTGAAGCCTATTCACACGACGCGTCGATGTTTGAAATAAAGCCACAACTGGTGATTGCTCCAAAAACCACTAGTGACGTTGCCGTGGCCGTCAAGTTGGTAGCCGATCTGAAAAAGGCTAACCCTCACCTCTCGCTCACCGCCCGCAGCGCCGGTACCGATATGAGCGGTGCGGCTATCAACGACTCGATAATCGTTGATTTTAACAAGTATTTAACAAAAGTCCTGTCGGTTGACGGCGAGATGGCGACATCCGAACCTGGTGCTTTTTATCGAGATTTCGATAAACTGACCGGCGACTACGAACTACCGAGCTACCCAGCCAGCCGAGACATGTGTACGATTGGTGGCATCATCAATAACAATAGTGGTGGCGAACGTTCGCTTCGCTACGGCAAGACCGAGCGTTATGTTCCCCAGCTCAAGTTTGTGTTTGCGGATGGCATCGAGCGAATTGTTAAGCCACTGACGCGCAACAAACTCATCCTCAAAATGGCCCAAGCTGATTTCGAGGGCACGATTTACCGCCAGCTGTTCGAACTGATCGAAAAGCATTACGACCAAATCAAAGCCGCTAAGCCGAAAGTCAGTAAAAACTCGACCGGGTATCGATTGTGGGATGTCTGGGATCGTGAAACGGGTATTTTTGATCTGACCCAGGTCATCGTCGGAGCTCAAGGTACGCTTGGTTTTACGACCGAAGGAACCTTAAAACTCGTCAAACGGGCCAAGCACTCCGGCTTGCTGGTGCTTTTTATGCGCGACATTGATGATCTCGGAGCGCTTATCCCAGCAGTCTTGAAGCATAAACCGGTGACGTTTGAAAGTTTTGACGATGCAACGCTTTGGCTTAGCATCAAATTTATGCCAAGCTTTTTAAAACTGCTCGGGCCAATCCGGTTCATTCACTTGCTGCTAACTCTTATTCCTGATGGGTTGCAGTTGTTACGCGGCATCCCAAAGCTGATATTAATGGTTGAGTTTGATGGCGAGACCGAAGCCGAAGTTAGGGCCAAAATCAGAGCCCTCCATAAAGAGCTCGGTCACCTCAAAGCCCGCTACGAAATCAATGGCTTCGAAGAGGATGCCACCGAGGGTGCCAGCGAGAAGTTTTGGATTATGCGCCGCTATAGTTTTCAACTGCTCCGTAGCAAAGTGAAGGACAAACATACCGCGCCGTTTATTGATGATCTGATAGTTAACCCCGAGTATCTCCCTGAGTTCTTGCCTCAACTACGGGTGATTATCAAAAAGTACAAGTTGTTCGCGACGATTGCTGGTCACATGGGTGACGGTAACTTTCATATCATCCCTCTCATGAAACTTGAGGACAAGACAGACCGCGCCAAGATAATGCCGGCAATGAAAGAAGTCAACGAACTCATCTTGAAGTATAAAGGTAGTCTCAGTGGTGAGCATAACGACGGTCTGATTCGTGGGCCTTGGCTGGAAGAAATGTACGGCAAAGAAGTATTAAAACTCTTCAAGCAGACAAAAATCATCTTTGATCCAGACAATATCTTTAACCCCCACAAAAAAGCTAACGCCGATTGGGATTACAGCTACTCGCATATTCGCGAACACTTTTAGTGACAATACGTCAGGCACAAGAATACCGCACTACCTGAGTGCGGTATTCGATTTGTGGGTTCGTCTGGTTAAGCGACGACTTCAACTCCCATTGAACGAGCGGTGCCGGCGATAACTTTCACGCGTCCGTCCATGTCGATAGCGTTTAGCTGGTCCTTTTTCAGTTCAGCGATTTCTTCGAGCTGAGCCCGAGTGATTTGACCGACTTTGTCGGAGTGTGGTGTACCACTTCCTTTTTTGATGCCGATTTTTTCACGGATCAAATCGTCAACTGGCTGTCCCAGAGACTTCCAGGCGAAGGTTCGGTTATCAAATACCTGAAGGTGGACGATCACGTCCTTGCCCATCAACTCTTTGGTTGCTGCGTTGAACGGATTGATGAAGTCCATCATGTTGAGACCCCATTGACCCAAGGTTGAGCCAACTGGAGGACCTGCGGTCGCACGACCGGCAGGAATTCGTAATTTGAGATTACCAATAACTTTTTTTGCCATATTATATTCCTAGATTAAGATTTACTGCAGTAGTTGAAGCTTCGTGCAGTGCGTAACTGAGGTATTATACCTTATTTACCTGTAGTGCGTCAAGCTCGATTGGGGTGTCGCGGCCAAACATACTGACCATGACTTTGATCTTGCCTTTTTGGGTATCAATTTCGCTGATTGAACCGTCAAATCCCTTGAATGGACCATCGGTGATGCTGACTACTTCGCCTTCTTTGAAGTCGATGTGGTGCTTTGGTTCTTCGACGCCCATGCGCTTCTTGATTTTGCTAATTTCACTGTCAGAGACTGGCGTTGGCTCGGTGCCGGTACCGACGAAGCCAGTGACACCAGGAGTATTGCGGATGATATACCACGTTTCGTCGGTCAATTTCATTTCGACCAGTGCATACCCCTGGAAGATTTTCTTTTCGACGATTTTACGTTTGCCGTTTTTGATTTCGATTTGCTTTTCTTTCGGTACCATCACGTCGAAAATTTTGTCTGCCATGTCGACAGCGTTCAGTCGCTGACGGATGCTGTCGGCTACTTTATCTTCGTAACCGCTGTAGGTGTGAATCGCGTACCATTGTCGGGTTGAATCGTATCGATTTGCCATTGTAGAGATCCTCTCTTGGTTATTTTAAAATTAGTTCGAATAGGAATTTAAACAGAGCGTCGAGCAGAACGATCAGTACGATGAAAAACGCGCTAAAAATGATGACCGCAGCGGTCAGGCCCCAGGTTTGTTTGCGGTCTGGCCAGTGAACTTGACGCAGCTCATACCAGGCACCTTTGAAGTACCCTGTCGTCGCAATCAGCGGTTTGAAGACTGATTTTTTCGCCACGCGCGAAGGGCGTTTAGTGCGGGCTTTTGTTGTCGGCTCAGCCGCTAATATGACTGGTTTTGCAGGCTGTGAGTCGGTCGCTGTGATGCGCGTGACGGTTGTGGCCGTCTTGGTAGTCGCACTCTTTTTTGTCGTTGATTTTTTTGCTTTAGTGGCCACGTAATTACTCCCAATATAAAAAGCCTGCTGTTGCAGACTGTCAAGTAGTACTATAGCTGGTCTGACACCTTACGTCAAGCGTGGTATCATATAGTGAGATGCTTGAGCTTACTTGCTATGTCCTCTATACACTACTCACTTTCGTGGGTGTTTATTTTGCTTGGAAGCTGATGTTTGCTTTTAAACACTTTACGATAAAAGAGCAACACGGTGCACCCTATTCGCTCCGCGATACTCCCAGTGTCAGTGTCTGTATTCCTGCCCGCAATGAAGCCCACGCTATGACGGAGTGCTTGGAGCGGGTCATTGCCAGCAACTATCCGAAGCTTGAAATTATCGTGCTTGACGACGGTTCAGCCGATGATACGTCGACCCTTATCAAGGCCTTCGCTCACGCTGGGGTCCGTTTTGTCGAGGGAATGCCCTTGCCCGATGGCTGGCTGGGAAAAAATAATGCTTTGCAGGGGCTGCTTGATGAGGCCAGTGGCAGTTATATCCTCTATGTCGATGTCGATACGCAAATCGAACCGGATACCATCAGCCAGCTAGTCGCCTATATTCAGCAAGAAAAAGTATCGATGGTTTCCGTCTTGCCGCGCCGCCAAGATGACTGGCGGGCCAGCCTTTTGTTCGGCACGATGCGCTATTTTTGGGAACTTATTCTGCACCGTCGATCGGCGCCAGCCGTCGCCAGTAGCGCCTGGATGATCCATCGCCAGACTCTGACTGACAGTCTGGGTGGCTTCGAACCATATCGAAACGATGTCCAGCCCGAGGCTAAGTTAGCGGCTGCGCTGATGGCAAGACACAGTTATCGTTTTATCATCGGGTCGCCGCAGCTCGGTGTAAGTTACGAAAAAAAATGGTCATCACAAGTCGACACCAGTATTCGCCTGTTGTTCCCTGTTTTAGGCGGCCAGCTGGTCAAAAATCTACTGGCCCTTATCGGTCTGCTACTTTTGAATCTGCCAATGCTGGCGCTGGCCGACGGCATAATAGAAGGATGGACTCTCGTTCAGACTATGGCCCTATGGCTACTCTGCGTGTACGGCGCGCTCTATAGCTTGTATCTCGATAAAGTATGGCAGAGGGGTTGGTGGCTCGGAGTCGTGCTGTGGCCCGTCGTCGTCGCTCAGGAAGCCATCGTCTTAATGGTAAGCATACACCACTATCTTCGTCATACGGTGACCTGGAAGGGCCGTTCGATTACCGCCCGAGAACAGTCGGTACCGCCCGGTGTTGAGATTAGTCGATAACCGGTCGGCTATTTACTAACCGGTAAACTGAAGCCGAATTTCGAGCCGTGGTTCAAGCGGCTGGTAAACTCAATCTTGATACCGAGCTTGTGGGCCAGTTTGGCGGTAACGTAGAGCCCGAGGCCCGTTCCGCTCGTCTCGCGGGTGCGGTAATCTTCGCTACGGTAGAATTTCTGAAATATCTTTGACTGGTCGGACTTACTGACCCCTATACCGGTGTCCTTGACGGCAAACTCCACCAGGTCAAGTTTTCGTTTAACGATGATGGTGACCGAGCCTGTCTTGGTGTATTTAATAGCATTGGTGATGAAGTTTTGCAGAATTTCTTCGAGGTATAGTCGGCTCGTGTAGACGTTGCCCAGCGAGCCGCCGATATCTAGATTGAGGTGAAGGCCTTTATTAATCGCTTCTTTGTCGTACTCGTCGTGTAGCTTGTGGACGAGCTCGAGTACATCGATATCTTCGGGGTTGTCGGCCACGCCTCGCTCAGCCCGTGACAGAGTGCTGAGATCGTTTACCATATGGGCTAGGTAGACTATTTGGTCGTGGGCCAATGTAACCGCATCCGTCAGCATCAGCTGGGTTGCGTCGGGGTGTTTCATCATTAATTGCACATTAGAGATGGTTCCCTCGACGATGGTAATCGGCGTCCGCAGCTCGTGGCTGATAACGCTGATGAACTCATCACGTTCTTCCTCGAGGCTCTTGGCCTTGGTAATGTCTCGCATAATAACAATATAACCATCGTGCGTTTGGCTCTTTCTAGAGCGGCTATAACTGCTCCGGATTGGTGAGTAGGTTATTTCCAGACGGATTTCTTCATCGTCGTCATAGACGTAATTGAGGTCATCGCGGGTTAAGGCTCCCTTGGCGGTTTTAAACTGCTGGGAGAGTTTTACCGGTCCGTTCGATTGATCGACGAGTTTCAGGACGTCGTCGATGTGTTTGCCGTTCAGGCTATCATTCGTGTCAAGTAGGTTGAGGGTCGATGCGTTATAGACCCGAATAATACCGTCCATGTCGGTACTGAGCACTGCATCAGCGAGATTATTGACAATAGTCAGTACTCTGTCGCGCTGCAGACTCTCTTGCCGCCTACTATTCAAGAGTTCTGTCTGGTCAATTTTATGAGACAGGGCAACACTCAACATGACAAGTCCACTGAGGACGATAGCTACCAGTGTCATTAGGTCGTAGCTGATGATTGTGGTTGAGACACCCTGCCAAAACGCTATGTCGACAGCCACAACGACCACAAACCATACAATACTTAGCGCTAAGCCGTTCTTTGTAAAGAATAAACGGGACACCAGTAGGAGTAATATCCAAAAAACAGCCATCGGTGTCGCTACTCCCGAAACAAATAGTAGATAGGCTGCCGCCAGGAAATGGTACGCGCTCAGACGCAATGCGGCATCTAATTTTGTGCGTATCGGCACCAAAAATTGGAGAGTGCCGAGTGTGACCCAGCAAATCGACAGAGTAAAAAAGCTGACATCGTTGAGGTATTGAGCCGAAACGACATAGCCCGCCTGGATAGCCAGCCCGTATACGATCAAAATGACCGGCAGGAACAAGCCGGTATACCGAATGATCTTGGCTGACTGCGGTGTGTAGTTGGGTCCACCCTTATACATCTTATGCTTAAGTATACACGACCAGCAGGAAAAGTTTATATAGAAGGTTTTTCTAATTTCAGGGCGTGCCGATGGGCCCGGTAGTGTGGGTCGATACTGCCGACCAATTCCCAAAAGTCATGGCTGTGATTCATATGACGCGTGTGGGATAGTTCGTGGACGATGACGTAGTCGATTAATTCAAACGGTAGTTTCATCAAGGCGATATTGAGGCTGATAGTGCCGGCGCTGCTACAACTCCCCCATCGTCCGCTGGCGTGCGAAAATCGAACATGCTCATAGTCAAAACCGTATTTTTCAGCCAAGTACGATAGCCGTTTTGGTAGGTAGCTTTTGGCTTCCAACCGAAGCGCGGCAATGACGGTATCCCTGATTGCGCGGACAATCATTGGGTCGTCCAGCGTCTGGCTTGATGGCAACTGGGCGATGATTTGCTGATGATACCTGGTCACCTTGAACGATGCGGTTAGACTGTCTTTGACGATAAGCGTATGGCTTTTACCGATATGCATGCCGTCGGTATAGGTTTCGTCCGGTTGGGCTTGGGCGAACATATGGCGGAGCTCTGATCGAGAGGTTTTTAGTAAGCGTTTGACGAGAAAAATAGGTGCGTAGAGAGGCAAGGAGGCCCTGAGCGTTCCGTCGGGCCCAATCCGGAGCCGTACCTGAGTGGCACGGGCGCTGCGGCGGATGGTGATTTTGCCAAATTCTTCGTCTTGAATGACAGGCATGACACAGTTTCCTTAGCGGACTATGATAGTCCTATTTGCGGTGGGCCGAACGGGCGGTTCCATGGCGCTGACGTCTTCGACTCGCGGTTCAACCAAACGCTTCAGGACGATACGGAGTTGGCTGGCGTAGGTGTGTTTACCACTAATGACAATCGCTTTCTCAGTGATGTGTGGGGCGCTAAAATGCTTTAGGGCACTGTCGAACTGGGCTGGGCTGATCGTGGCTTTGCCTTGCGTGGATTTTTTAACGCGCGACTGAGCGGTGGCCGATTCAGTTTGGACCCATACGAATAGCGCTTCATAGCCGGCTATTCGGGCTAGTTTAGCGATAGCTTGACGTTCGGTGCGCGAATCAGCCGGTCCTTCGTAAATAAAAGTCCGGTGTGTCTTGTATAGCTCGCCGAGCATATAGTCGCTGACGCGGCCTAGTATGGTCTTTTCGTCGTTGCTGAACGTCGGGTCATTAAATAGTTCGTTACGGAGCCGACCAAAGCTGATAAGTGGTGCGTTGAAGGTCTCGGCAAAACGTTCGGCAAAATAACTTTTGCCCGAACCTGGAATGCCCACCATTACAATCACATGTGGTTTAGTTAGACTCAATGATTTCATATATGACAGTATAGCAAATGTATGACAAAATAAATACATGAGTACACCTAACACACCACTTGAAGGAACAAAGCTTTCTGGCTTTGAACCACTCGCAACAGTCACCGAATTACAAACTATCGACCTTGTAGAAGGTATGGGCGAAACCGTCCCAACTGAGGCCACCATCACTGCCCACTACACCGGCGCGCTGGCGGTTGATGGCACGATTTTTCAAAGTTCGCACGACGGCGGGCAACCAGCCACTTTTGGTTTGTACCAAGTTATCGCCGGTTGGACGCAGGGCGTTCCCGGTATGAAGGTTGGTGGGACGCGCCGTTTGATTATTCCGTCAGCTCTGGCTTACGGGTCACGCCGGGCAGCGGCTAATATTCCGCCAAACTCGGACTTGGTGTTTGATATCGAACTGGTCGAGATCCAATAGTTTTAGGCAGCGTCATCGCGTCGAAGATTGTTGGCGCGTCGAACAAGAGCTAAGGCCTCGACGGCTGTTCTCGCCGTCGTGCAACGACCAAGGGTGGCCTCGATTTTTAGTACGTCGGGTATGTTGCCGGAGTGATAGTTTGACAGATCGACCAGCCTGAATTCGGGGGGTAGTGTCTGGAGGGCATTGAGTTGGTGCGCAATCTGGCGGTAAGTCGGTGTTAGTTTGGCGTGAGTCTTTCTTTCGGTCACCCGAGCAGAGTCAATGGAGCGTCGACCTTTTCGAACTGTCATAAACAATGCTCTTGTCGCCCGTTGGGCTTCGCTGCGATAAAACATAACTTCAGGGCTCGGTAGTGGCGGTGGAATAGTGACCTCGTGAATCCAGTTATGCATGACCCTGGGCAGCATCCATCTGCCGATAGCAATGTCTCGAAATTTTTGCGGATTGGCCGTTCTCTCGGATGGGTTTCCGGCCTCGTCACCATACCATCTATTTGGCCATTGTAAATGATGGCTGTCGGGCTTCGACGATGACCAGTCATAGGACGGGTCGATAGTTTCGGCGATGACTTGGAATAAGGCGGGAGCGTCGACCAGTCCCCGCTCGTCGAGTGGTGTGGCTATACGGCCGTCCATCTCGGGATTGTATAGTCTATATTCTGGTGGTGGCAGTTGGACAATTGGTCGGACGTATAACGTGACCGACCAATCTTCCATATTAGTAAGTTATCCCCGTGTGTGTTATTCCGCTCATGTTATCTTAGTTATACTGCACCTGTTTCTTAAACACAATACTATTATTTGAACGATTATAACAAAGCGCCCCCTCTTTACGAAGAAGCGCTTTTTAGTAGTGTTTGCGCGTATAAGGTACGAGGCATTATCATGACAATGCCCAAAAGTCTTACCCCGCCTACGCGTCGTGGCGGGTGAACAAATTTCTTCTCTAGCGACGAGTGTCTCACGTGTAGTCGGGTGTTCCATCTGTTACGATTCGCGGGCCAGAGCCTATCTGTGCTCATTAGTGGCGGGGCGAACGCTTGGTTTGAAGCAAGTGGTGACCAGTTTAGACAAGTGAGTGTTTTTCGAACTAATCCGAGAAAAACGTTTGTTACTACTAAATGTAGCACAGTTTATTGATTTTGTCAATAGCGCTTGGTGGTTATGTATGAAAGATCCCCCTGGCAAATTGCCGAGGGGGTGTTCTGGGGAGGCGCATTGCCTCGTTGGGAGGGGCTAACTTGTAGCCCCTCCCAACTTCGCGAATACCCTCGGAGGCAGATGCCGCTTGTTGACAAGAATCAGTGTGCGTCCGCCGAAACGGTCGGCCGCTTGTTGATTGCATCTCGCGCGTAGGCCCGATTGACCTGAAGGACGCAGCCAATAATAATCACGACGTCGCAGACGATGGCGCCGGCGGCGACCAAGGCCAGCCTTTCTCCGAGTTTCATAGCTCTCTCCCTGACGATACGTCCGCAGTCCAGGTTGGAAATGCGGTTATTGTGATTTTACTACATTATTCAACAAAGTCAACAACGGTTATGTTGTGATATGGAAAACCCCTCGACGCAATGTCTGAGGGGTAGATATCGGGAGGCGCGAAGCCTCGTGGGGGAAGGACCTGAACGTGTAGTCCCTTCCCCGCTGTAGCGGACTACTCCGCTACCTCCTGGGTGGGTTGATTGGAGCCGTCTTCTCCATGGCTGCCGTGACGAGTTTGTCGCCCAAGTGGACAACGCCGACGGCCGAGGCAACGAGGGCTTCGGCAAACGTCATGATGCTCTTGCCGAACGTCAGCGTAGCCGCATCTGCAACCATTTTTGGTGTTACCATAACTACCACGTCTCCCTGATAGGTGTATGTAATTCCTGGTAGGATTACGATACAACTGTGATTCTACCACGTTATGTATAAAAGTCAACGTCGACGACGACTATCGAGACTAAAACAAGCAAACAAGTAATTACGTGATGTTACTTTTTCTGTTGAACGACGACTTGAGGTAAGGCGATGACTATCCCGGCTTCTTTGAAGGCTTTCAGGAGACGGCGGCGGTAGATGCCAGCCATTTCCCATTGGGAGGCTGGTTCGACTTTGCCGACCGCTTTGACGATAATGGCGGATGGTCCGAACTCATTAACCCGAAAGAAAGAAATTGGTTCGCTGATTTTTCCGGCCAAAGCTTGGTCGTTGATCATATCTTTGCCGACTTTGTTCATGACCTTTTCGACGACATCGATGTCGCTGTCGTAGGCAACGCCGACGTCGAGGACGACACTCGAGTATTTATAGGTTCGGTTGGTGATAACGCTGGCGTCACCGTTGCGGACAATGTTGAGCGTGCCGTCGAGGTCACGCAGTTTGGTGATGCGCAGGGTAATTTCTTCGACCAGCCCCGAGGTGCCGATGCCGGTAGTACCGCCACTCAGGGTGACGATATCTCCGACGCGGTACTGGTTTTCAATAAGGATGGCGATGCCCGCCAAGTAGTCGCGAATGGTGGCTTGGGCACCGAGGCCGATGATAATTCCCAAAAAGCCCGCTCCGGTCGCGACCGATGCTAGGTTGAAGCGCAGGATTCCCAAGATGACGGCCGTCGCCGTAATCCAGATGACTGCTCTGACGGTAGTACTAAAGACGTTGTGTAGTGTGTCTTGACGCTTGGCGTTGTCAGATTTTGACTCGAGTTTATGCGGACGTATCACACGCTTCAAAATAGTAGATACGACAATTCCGCTGACGTGGTGTAGGCCGGCTGCAACTGCGAGGGTGATAATGATGAGCGTGATTGGGTTGTTAAAAAAGTCTTTAAATTCCATGAGTATCATTT
Source organism: Saccharimonadales bacterium (SeqCode) (assembly GCA_038244885.1). Classification (GTDB taxonomy): domain Bacteria; phylum Patescibacteriota; class Saccharimonadia; order Saccharimonadales; family Saccharimonadaceae; genus UBA1547. The sequence continues at coordinate 58,472 of JBBRTA010000001.1, forward strand.
TACCATAGCCGTTATTAAACATATTCCGAGTGGGTTAATCAATCGAGATAAGTTTGTGCCGCGAAGTGTGTCCCCTCAGGATCGTAATCCGCGTCTGAGGGACACCGAAATGTTCGGCCAGTAGTGCAACCAAGGCTTGGTTGGCTCGATTGTCGGCGGCGATTTGGCGAATATACACAACTAACGAACCATCGTCTTGTAATTCGATGAGTGGACCTTTGGTGCTATTCGGCTTGATGGTGACAGTCAGCTTCATAATGAGGTTACTCGAGGGTATGCGCGGTATATAGGCAGAGCCTGCCAAGCGAGTTTGGGCGACGAGACTCAATCCAACGGGCACAATTGATGAATTCGGTATCGGCTTCAGGCTCGCCAGCGCCAACGGTCGGGTTTGTCTCCAAAGACTCCCTGAAAATTTCTAAGATGCGTTCTGTCTCTGTCATGAGCTGGTTCCGAAGCAAGTCAGCTAATTGCTGGCGTGTTTCTATCTCCTGTACGCCGACATCGTGCTCGGAGTTGGAATCCATACAAATTGACGCAATTTGTAGCTGGATATCTCGTCGTATATTTGCTGTGTGTGTCTTAGCTTTGAGACCAGGTATCCAGGCGGTAACGTCGCTGAGTCTATCGATCGCTTCGGTCGTGAGTTGCAGTAAGGTTCGGACGCGCGTGGCTATATCGTCTGTTACGTCGTCCTTCGGGTGAATCAGACCGTCGTCTTCGTCGCCCTTGCATCGATAGTTGTCGTTAATGGACCCGATGCATTCCGAAAAAGCATTCACGACGTCATCCACGTCACCGGCCAGTCTTAGTTCGTCGTCGTCGTAAAGACGGCCACTTTGAAGGATATCGCCCAGCGAAGCCGCCAGACCTTCCTGGCTATCGCAATAAATTTCGACCGATTCCGCAAAAAATGTTTCTCCGGTTTCGATCAGGTGGACTGCTTTAAGGTACTCTGCCTCTGAACTGTTGGGTGATTCGGATGATGGTGTAGACATAAATTTACTATACATTACCATACAAACAAATAAGACGCAACTGGCGGAACCTGGCTATGGCTGAGTTGTATTTTTTCAGATTACCTAAAGTCGGTCGAATGTGGCCAGTGCCATTATTGTCTCCGTCGCCTCGGTATGATTGAGGCGTCAATAGTATATTGGTATATCATCAATAAGCTTATGGTATTATTGTAACGTAAATACTACTGTATAAACTCAAAGAAGAGGGTGGCCAAGATGGAACAAGTCAATGCTCCGCTAAATAGCACCGAGCTGCACAATATCAATGCCTATTGGAGAGCGGCGAACTATCTTTCGGTCGGACAAATCTATCTGTGTGACAATCCCCTCTTAAAGGAACCGTTACGGCTCGAGCACGTCAAGCGGCTACTGCTTGGTCATTGGGGAACAGCCCCGGGTCAAAATTTTATCTATGCTCATCTGAACCGAGTCATCAAAAACAACAAATTAGACATGATTTATGTCTCTGGTCCAGGTCACGGCGGCCCGTCGGTTGTGAGCAACGTCTACCTCGAGGGAACATTTAGCGAGTATTATCCCCATGTTGGTCAAAACACTGCCGGACTCAAGCGACTATTCGAGATGTCGTCATTTCCCGGGGGTCTCTCCAGCCACGTCTCACCACAAGTCCCGGGCTCGATTCATGAAGGTGGCGAATTGGGCTACTCGCTCAGTCACGCTTTTGGTACGGTCTTTGACAATCCTGGGTTGATTACGGCTTGCGTGGTTGGTGATGGCGAGGCCGAGACTGGTCCGCTGGCCACCGCCTGGCATTCTAACAAATTTCTCAGTGCCAAGACTGACGGCGCGGTGCTGCCAATCCTCCATTTGAACGGCTACAAGATTAGTAACCCAACTATTTTGGCGCGCATCGAGCGCGACGAACTCGACCAGCTATTCCGTGGCTATGGCTGGGCACCATACTACGTTGAAGGTGATGAGCCCGAGCACATGCACCAATTAATGGCGGCTAAACTTGATGAAGCGATTGCCCGAATTAAAGAGATTCAGACCAATGCTCGCGACAACAACGACACAATCCGTCCCCGCTGGCCGATGATCATCCTGCGTTCACCAAAAGGCTGGACCGGTCCGAAATTTATTGATGGTAAAAAGGTTGAAGGAAACTTCCGCGCCCATCAGGTGCCCTTAGCGGTCGACGAAGCTCACCCGCAGAACGTCGAGATTCTCGAGCAGTGGCTCAAGAGTTACAAACCGGAAGAATTATTTGACGACAACGGCAAGCTCAACGCTGAAATTGCTGAGATGGCGCCACCAGCCAGCCTGCGTATGGGATCGAACAGTCACGCCAACGGCGGTAATTTGTTGCGCGACCTTCACCTGCCGGATTTTCGTGATTATGCGGTTGATATCCCCTATCGCAGCGTCCAAAACACCGGTAACGTCTATGCACTGGCTCCTTTTCTTCGCGACACGATGAGACAGAACCAAGACCAGCAGCGTAATTTTAGAATTTTTGGCCCAGACGAAACCATTTCAAACCGTCTCGAGTCAATTTTTGAAGTGACGAATCGTCAATGGGAGGCGCGGACGCTGGAGAGTGATGAGTTTCTGGCAACCAGCGGTGGAGTCATCGACTCGATGCTCAGCGAGCATCAATCTCAAGGCTGGCTCGAAGGCTACTTGTTGACGGGGCGGCATGGGATATTCAATAGTTACGAAGCCTTTATCCGTATCGTCGACTCGATGGTCAGTCAACACGCCAAGTGGATCAAAATGTCGTCGGAGTTGCCGTGGCGCAAAGAAATTGCTTCGATGAATTACTTGCTAACTTCGCACGTCTGGCGCCAGGACCATAACGGTTTCACCCACCAAGATCCCGGTTTTATAGACCATCTTTTAAATAAGAAGTCACAGGTCGCGCGTATCTATTTGCCCCCCGACGCCAATACGTTGCTGTCGGTCATGGACCACTGTCTGCGCAGCCGTAACTATATCAATCTGACGATTGCCGGTAAGCACGATAGTCCACAGTGGCTGTCGATGGAAGAAGCGGAAGCGCACTGTACTAAAGGAATCGGTGTGTGGGACTGGGTTGGCACCGACCAAGGCAACGAGCCGGACGTTGTGATGGCGTGCGCGGGCGACGTCCCGACCCTCGAGATTCTAGCGGCGGTATCGATTCTTCGTACTCACCTACCCGACCTCAAGATACGGGTTGTAAACGTCGTCGATTTGATGCGTCTCGAGCCGAATACCGAACACCCACACGGACTTAGTGACCCCGATTATGACGCCCTCTTTACCAAAGATAAAGAGATTATCTTCGCTTTTCACGGCTACCCATGGCTAATCCATCGCCTGACCTATCGTCGTACCAACCGAAAGCTTCATGTCCGCGGCTACAAAGAAGAAGGTACGATTACGACGGCCTTCGACATGACTGTCTTAAACGAGATGGATCGCTACCATTTGGTGATGGACGTACTGGAACGCACACCGGTTGAGGGAGAAGCTGCCGTGCTGCTGCGCGAAATGATGCAGATGAAGTTGATCGAACACACCAACTACGTCGACAAGTTTGGCATTGATATGCCAGAGGTCCGTGATTGGAAGTGGGAATTCTAGACTCTAAAAATGGCCGTAACGAGCCAATTGTTCGTAAATCGGACGTTTGAGGTCGAGAGCTTTAATGATACCGTTCGGCGTTAAGTCATAGCCTGTGATTTCTTCTGGAACGCCGTCAATAATCACTGTCGCTTCAAGCGGCTGAGCATAACCAATGGCGTAAGCCAGGTAGACGTAGACTTCGCTGGCGTTTCTCACTTTCAGATAATCAACGGCGACTTTGCGAGCGATATACGCAGCAGAGCGGTCGACTTTACTTGGATCTTTGCCACTAAAGGCACCGCCGCCGACGGGGACGCGTGGCCCATAGTTGTCGACGGCTAGTTTGCGACCAGTCAGTCCGGCATCGGCCTCGAAACCGCCAATTTCCCAATCCCCTGCTGGGTTGGCGTGGGTTTCGAACAATTCATCGCTGATTATTGCCAGTGGCTCTTGCTTGACCCAGAGTAAGATTTGCTTGGCTAGGTCTGTTTTCTGAGCGTGCTGGAAGCTGGCGACAATATGGGTAATCTTGCCGTCTTTTAAGGTGACTTGAGTCTTGCCGTCATAAGGCCATAGCTCGTAGAGGTGCTGGTTCAGCTGGCGCGCCAAGACGTATTCGAGAGGCAGAAATTCGGGCGTTTCGTTGCAGGCATAGCCGACCATAATACCTTGATCGCCTGCTCCACCAGTATCGACTCCTTGAGCGATTTCAGGGCTTTGGGTGGCAATATGCTCGATGAGCTCCACGTTACCGGCCAGGCGCTTGACGATAGCTGCGATGTCAACATTTTTGGCTTTTGAGGTGACTTCGCCGGTCACAAAGACCATGCCGTGACCACCAGCCACGTCAACGCCGGCGCGGACATCGGGGTCTTCGCGCAGGTGCGCGTCCAGAATAGCATCGGATATTTGATCGCAGATTTTGTCCGGATGTTTGGGCGAGACGCTTTCGGCGGTTCGATAATTTGACATAAAAAATACTCCTTATCGTATCTTTTGCCCGCTGGAAAAATACAAGGAGTTTGACGACTACTTATCTTTCCCGATATCGGGCTAGAGGGGGCACCATGGCTAATAGCAGGTTGCCGGCAGGTCATAGAGCTAGTTCTCTCGCTGCACTCTTGATACGATCAATTAATTTAATGATCTGTACGTTAGTATACTACGTTTGGGTAAAATCTTCGATAACGACAGCTTCGGTAATCGCGTCAATCGGTACGACGTAGGTTGCTCGGCGAGCGTCATCCCGTAGTAACATGCAGGGGGTGCCGTGGCTGAGCTTGAATTGATCGATCGAATTGAACCCTTCGTCGGGCTGGTCGCATCGTTCGGCGAAGACACTACCGACGTATGTGCCATGAGGCGCAAAGCGATCGGATGGATACAACGCCGTTTGATCAAAGAAGGAATCGGACAGACTCATCGGCATATCGTCGTACACACTCATATACCGGGTCGCCTGCACTAAGTGCTCTTCGCCGATGTATGCTTTGGTGTCACTATTAAAGTCGCTAATAATCATAGACAGGATTTCGTGTTGGACGCGGGTGGGCGCATCAAAAAATCCGTCGTAAGCCAGGAGTCGGTGGGACTGGTTGGCGTGGTGGGACAAGATACCGCTGAGAGTCTCGGCAGGAATAACCTCCAACTTATCGATATCAGCCGGTAACATATAATAGATCGTTTCGATCTGGTTGACGTCATCATCGTCTTCAATCTCTTCGTAGAACTCTAAGGTGACTTCTGGCCCGCTTTCAACTGCCTGTACACTTGTGCCGCAGAATATAAGTATTTTATTTTCAAAAAAGATTCCGTCAGCCTGCTCGGTTGCCCCGGCTGGATAGGCGGTGCCCGTCACGGTCGCCTCACCCTCCGTGAAATCTCGCCCGAGGGCAGCTTCGATGGCCTGTTGGTACTTGTGTACAAGTTTTCCTACGTCACCGGGGCTGGGTCTCGAGGACTGCAGGTTGTCGTTCGCCAGCTCAATCAAAGAGCGAAGCCTGTTGGTATTTAGGATTTCTAGGACGTTAACCGGCTGTTCACAGGGGGCGTGGGGCTCGTACTCCATATAAGTATATAATGCTACAATTTGTGTTTTAAGGCAAGTCTTGATACGGTTCTGTAATAATTTTTACAATAAAGCTTATGTACATGGTATACTATGGCTAATTCTTGTTATGTTTTAACAGAATTGTCTGTATTTTTGCTATCAAGTACCCACAATTTAATCCGAGATAAACAACAAACATGTCGATAATGCCGAGTGAATTCGAACAAAGCTTGAACGTTCAGCCTTCGCAGGCCGACTCGCCAAAAGAACGGCTCCAATTAGTACCCGACCTGCCCCCTGAGCCCAACCGCCAAACTGAAGCTTCCAGCGGTATCTTTGAGCTTTCGACAGATCCCCGCCTCGTCTGCGAGGTCATAAAGAGTTACCAAGAGCGACTAGCGGACATTAAACAGTCTTTGGGCGAGCTTGCAATCATAAATGAAGTCTTGTTGACGTATGCCGCTCCAGCCCAACCAGGCCTGTCTATTACCGAGCAGTATAATTTATTACAGGACATTGTCGGAACGGATACCTTCGAGACGGGAGCGCCGACGACTTTACGACAATATAGCCAGCAATTGACGCTGCTGACGGGCCTTGCAACGTCGGACCAACTGGCCCAGTTTGATGACTTGGTTGAATTGAGAACCTTGTCCAGGTCAGAGCAAGTCGACCTATTAAAACTACTGCTCACACCGGAGCAACTCGAACAATTCAGTCAGTTGGCTACGACAGAGGAACTCTTGGCTACCAAAGAGCACCTCAATCAACTCAAGAAGCTTGCGGATATAGAACAACTCAATCAGTTTAATCAGCTCGCTACGTCAAAGCGTATAGAGGATATAAATAATGCAGTTAAAGTCATCAATATGTCCGACGCAATCAAGGATAAACTAACGACTTTCATAGCGGAGCGATTGTACCTCGAACAGGAATTAGCCAAAAGCCTGCGTGTGCCAGTCAGCTTGCCGACGCTTAAAATGGTATAATTATACTACCACAAAAGCTAACGAAAGGATCTGTTATGACCCAGCTGGCAACTCCACCCGTCACGCTTAACAATGGCGTGTCCATGCCGCAACTCGGCCTCGGCGTGTGGCAAACGAAAGACGGCCCTGAAGTCGAGTCGGCGGTTCTCGCTGCCATTGACGCTGGCTATCGGTTGATTGATACGGCGGCGGTCTACGGTAACGAGACGGGCGTCGGCAACGCGATTCGGGCTAGTCACGTCCCACGGCAAGAATTATTCATTACCACTAAGTTATGGAACGCTGACCAAGGCTACGAAAATACCCTTGCAGCCTTCGACGCCAGTCTTAAAAAGCTTCAACTTGACTACATCGATCTGTATCTCATTCATTGGCCAGTACCCGCCAGGGGCCAGTTCACACAGACCTGGAAAGCCTTCGAAGAACTCTACGCCCAGGGGCGCGTCAAAGCCATTGGAGTCAGTAATTTTAAACCGCATCATCTCGACGAGTTACTGGCTATGGCGACGGTAAAGCCAGCCGTGAACCAGGTCGAGCTTCACCCCTACTTTCCTCAAATAGAACTTCGCGACTATTGTAAACTTCACGACATCGCGATTGAATCGTGGAGCCCAATTGGTGGCGGCAGGAATTCACTCCTCAAAGAGCCGATATTGAGCGACATTGGTCACACATACGAAAAATCGCCCGCCCAAGTGGTAATCAAGTGGCATCTTCAGAACGGACTCATCGTTATCCCAAAGTCAACGCACCAAGACCGGATCGAAGAAAATAGTCAGGTGTTCGATTTTGAATTGACCCAAGACGATATGGCGGCTATTGATTCGCTCAGGACCGATATTCGGGTCGGTCCTGACCCCGATACTGCTAACTTTCACTGAAGGGCAGGTGTCGTTCAACTGGCACAACGGCTGGGCTTGGTTCGCTTCAGACGACGCTAAGCCCAGCCCAAAAAACGTGTATAATATAGATACAAGACATTAACGCATATGGAGGGACTCGCACTATGTATTACTACCGAATGATGGATGCAAACGATTGGCTCGGCGGACTGATGATGATGCTTCTGGGGTTACTATTTATCGCAATCGTAGTCGTCGTGACTATGAAACTGTTAAAAACGAACCAACCCGCTGTTGAGCAGAAATCGACAGCCCTCGATATCGCCAAACAGCGCTATGCCAAAGGCGAACTGAGCCGAGAGGAATTCGAAAAGATAAAGAAAGATGTATCCGACTAGATAACGAGAGCGATCAACTTTGAACGCTATGTAGCGTCGCTGCGTTATAATAGGGCTATGAGTAGTCGCTATACACTTTTCCAAATCGACCAATTACAAGAACGATTCAATATCGAAGGTGGCCTTACAGCTGGTCTCAAGAAACGCTATAATATCGCACCGGGGCAGATGGCACCCGTTATCGTCGAGCATATGCGACAGCCAAAGCTTGAACTGATGAAATGGGGCTTTATCCCCCGCCTTGCCAAGGATGCTAACTCGGTCTTTCGCTACAAAACATTTAATGCCCAATCTGAAAGTATCTTCAACAAAGCCACTTGGAAAGAGGCTGTTCGGTCGCGTCGTTGCCTGGTACCGACCAACGGCTTTTACGAATGGGCTGAGACGTCAACCGGTAAAAAACCGTACTTCATTCGTCCTAAAGACCAGGGTCTCTTCTGTATGGCTGGTATTTACAGTAGTTGGACGGATCCCGAAGGCGCCACGTGGGGTACTTACTCCGTTGTGACGACAGCCGCTAACAAAGAAATGGAAGCGATCCACAAGCGTATGCCGGTGATTCTTCACCCTAATGATGAAGCGATCTGGCTCGACCCTTCAATCACCGATGCTGGTATACTCTATGACTTTATGCGCCCTTACCCCAATGATACACTGCTACTCAACGAAGTCAGCCAGGAGATTAGTAGCGTCAAGGTCGACAACGCCCGTTTGATGACCCGCCTCCGCAAAGACTAGTCATCTCCTGGTAAGTACGTCCCTCAGTCACCACAGGCGGCCTGCCGGTAATGGTATAATAGAGACTGTGGTGTGCTTCACAAACACCCACCGCCACTAGCGTTTCACTAGTGTTTAGATTGACTTCCTCATCCATTCCGACAGACAAGAGCAAAGATATGGCGCTAAAGATAGTCACCGAAGTAGCTAACGAATACGCGACGCTTCGGCTTGTCGAGCGCGAGCACGTCGACAAAAAGCACAAGCTGCAGGTTGTTCCCGTCCTTAACCTGTCAGAAAAAGGACAAGAGCAGACCCTTATCACTTGGGCAATGTACCGCCAGGAAACGGAACACGGCTACTCGCTGATGACCTCCCCGGACGTCACCTATCCGGAGATATGTAATGAAATCGACAAGAACACTAGAACCTACTTGCGGTCTCTCATCTTCAGCGTGGGCACGGACGTCGATTTATGGGCGATGCATGAATCAATCGGCAACGTCCTTATCGACAAGCGCATCTTTATTTGGATGAAGGTAGACGACCTGCTCCGGCGGGCCAATAGTCTGTTCGAATAGGCGTAGAGATTACGACCTGAGCATGTCTTAAACTGCTCGCTTTTCACGTCGACTCAAGCCGTTAGGATAATTCTTATGGTTATAGTATGCTATCAGTAGCTATTACATCAATCGGGTGCTATGCGTAGATATTCAACATGACTAAAAAACTCAACGGTTTTACGAAAAAATCACGAAAACTCAATCGAGACATGACGAGAGCGGAACGCCGCGCCCGAAATATCACCAAGCGTATGCTAATCAGGCGACGCTTCAGTCGTTTTTTGCGTATCTTAGGTCCGGGAGTGGTTACAGGTGCGGCAGACGATGACCCCTCCGGAATTGCGACGTACTCGCAGGCGGGTGCCAGTGCTGGCTATGGCTTCTTGTGGATATTTCCCGTCATGTACCCGCTATTACTGGCGGTTCAAGAGTCTTGTTCGCGTATCGGCGCGGTGACGGGCAAAGGCCTAGCGGCTGTTATCAAACAGCACTACAGTAAAAAACTACTATATATGTCGGTCATGCTAGTTGTCGTCGCTAATACCGTCAATATTGGCGCCGACCTCGGCGCCATGGCGGCCACCACTCAGCTGTTCGTCGATTTACCGTTTGCGCTACTGGCAGTTTTTTACGCAATTATCGTTATTCTTCTGGTGGTGTTTGTCAGCTATAAAAAATACGTCAAGATCTTGAAGTGGTTGGCGCTGGCCCTCCTCGCCTATCCGGTCACCGCCCTGTTGGTCGGCCAAGATTGGCCCGACGTGTTTAGGAGTACTTTCAGCTTGTCGCCAACCATCAATAAAGACACAATTTATATCCTGGTCGGTATTTTAGGTACGACTATTTCGCCCTATCTCTTCTTTTGGGACGCGTCTGAAGTGGTCGAAGAGGAAATCTCCAAACATCGACAGAGTCAAGCCGGTCGGGATCCAAAAATCAGTAAGCGATTTTTAAAAGGCGTCCGCCTTGATAATTTTGTAGGCATGACCTTAGCTACCGTGACCGCTTGGTTCATTGTGATGGCCTGTGCCTCCGTTTTGTTCAAGAACGGCATCACCCAGATTGATAGCGCCGCCGACGCGGCCCGCGCCCTAGAACCACTCGTCCGAGGCTTCCCATATGCCGGATTGATTGCCAAGATTATTTTCTCGGTTGGCGTTATCGGAATCGGACTTCTGGCAGTTCCAGTCCTGGCTGGCTCTTCATCATACGCCATTAGCGAAACACTCGGCTGGAAAGAAGGTCTGTACCGCAAGTTCAAGAAGGCGACCGGTTTTTACGTCGTGATTATCGCGGCGACCGTGGTCGGTGTGGCAATTAACCTTTTGGGGATTAATCCGATTCAAGCGTTAATATTTACCGCTGTTTTCAACGGAGTGGCGGCCGTTCCGCTCTTATGGATGATTGCTAAAGTCGGTAGTAACTCGGACATTATGGGTCCGTACAAAAACGGCTTACTTTCCAATATCTTTGTTCGTGTCGCCTTCGTCGTGATGGCTGTCGCGGCTTGTGCCCTATTCTTCTTCATGGCAACCGGTCAGTAATATCCACCAGCTATAGCTCTGACTAAATAATCGTTTGCTTATCCAAATCATGTACTATACAATGTATAGCAATGGCAACAATATAAATAAGTTAGGAATGTTAGGCATGTCAAAAAAAGTACAGCTCATTATTGGAAGCACCCGTCAGAATCGTATTTCGCCAACGCTTGCTTCGTGGATCGAAGCGCAAGTCGCCAAAAATGATGACCTTGACCTCGAAGTTATTGATCTAAAAGATATTAACTTGCCGTTTTTCGATGAACCGACCTCACCGTCGCACGCGCCTGGTATTTCAGAGGCCGCCAAAAACTGGTCGGCAAAAGTATCGACTGCCGATGCCTTCATTATTTTGTCGCCGGAATATAACGCTGGCTACTCTGCAGTCTTGAAGAATGCCATTGATTACCTGTATGGCGAATGGAAGAACCGACCCGTGACGATTGTCACCTATGGCTATGGCGGCGGCTTATCGGCCGCGACCCAACTCAAACAAGTCTTTACTCGGATCGGGTCGGAGATTGTCGATTCAGGCGTTGCGATTGATATTGGCGCCGGAATTTCACAAAATAATCTGGAGCAATACGAAGCACCACTTGCGACCGCCCTTGACGAGATTGCCGTCTACGAAAAAGTAGCTACTGAAGTTCTGGCCGCGGTTTAGGCTACTTGATATTTGATTTGCCGAGTAGTAGCGAACTGACAACGACCGACACGGAGCTGAATCCCATAGCTAGCCCTGCGAGGGCGGGATTCAGCGTCAGTCCGATGCCACTGAAAACACCGGCGGCGATCGGGATACCGGCTGAGTTATAGACAAACGCCCAAAATAGGTTTAGTTTAATACGGCTAAACGTTTTCTGACTCAGGCGTAGTGCCGAAACGGCGTCCTGCAGGTTATTTTTTACCAAAACAATGCCGCCGGCTTCAATCGCAACATCGGTGCCCGATCCCATGGCAATACCTAAGTCTGCCTGAGCGAGGGCTGGCGCGTCGTTGATACCGTCACCGACAAAGGCAACTTTACCGTCTTGCTGTAAGGCTTTGACGTGGTCGGCTTTATCGCCGGGTAGGACACCAGCGATAACTTCGTCGATACCGACTTGCGCAGCTATTGCGGTTGCAGTCCCCTCATTGTCACCGGTGATCATGATGGTGCGAATGCCGTGTTTACGAAAACTGTCAATTGCGGCCTTCGAAGTGGCCTTTGGTTCGTCTTGGATAGCGATCAGGCCGACCGTCAGGTCATTTTGGCCAACAATGACGACCGTCTTGCCTTGTTGCTCTAAGGCGTGCCTGTCTGCGGCCAGTGAACCGACTTCAATATGGTGACTGGTAAATAGCGCGGCGTTGCCGATAAAACTTTTCGTGCCAGCGATAGTGGCCGTTACTCCCTTACCCTCGACCGCCATGAAGTCAGTCGTTGGATCAATCGCTATCGTGGCCAATTCGGCAGCTTCGAGGATGGCTGAGGCCAAGGGATGTTCTGAGGTAGCTTCAAGTGCCGCCGCGATGCGCAGGACCATTTGTTTGTCGCCAATGACGTCGGTCACGACTGGCTTACCTTCGGTAATCGTGCCAGTTTTATCGAGGACAACCGTTTTGATGTTGCGGGCTGCTTCCAAGACTTCACCGCTTTTAATGAGGATTCCCATACGGGCACCTCGCCCAGTGCCGACCATCAGGGCCGTTGGCGTGGCGATGCCGAGGGCGCAGGGACAGGCGATAATTACCACCGAGACTGCGTACAGCAGCGCCGTGACGAAGCTGGCTCCAAGCACAGCGTACCAAAGAACGAAGGTACTAATAGCAATGATCAAGACAACTGGCACAAAGACGTTTGAGACTTGGTCGACAAGTTTTTGGATAGGTGCACGACTGGCCTGAGCTTTCTGTACCAGCTCGACGATTTGGGACAGTAAGCTATCGGCCCCGACTTTGGTTACTGTATAGGTAAAACTACCCTGTTTGTTGATGGTGGCACCGATAATGGCGTCACCAACCCGTTTCGCGACTGGCAGGCTTTCACCGGTAACCATCGATTCGTCGATCGTCGATGAGCCTTCGATGATTTGCCCGTCAGTCGGAACCTTGCCGCCTGGTTTGACCACTATGTGGTCGCCAACAATGACTTCGTCGAGTGGTATGGTAATCGTTTTACCACTCCTTACGACAGTGGCGTCCTTTGCCTGCAGATCAAGGAGTTTCTCGACGGCGTTGCTGGCACGGCTTTTGGTGATTTCCTCAAAGACTTGACCTAATAGGATGAAGACGATTAATAGAGCCGCAATTTCGAAATAGACCGGCAAATCGTTGATGAGCGCATAGAGACTGTAGCTGTAGGCGGTCAGCGTGCCAATCGCCACTAGCGTATCCATATTGGCTGAATGGTTCTTGAAGGCCGCCCAAGCGCTACGGATAAACGGCCAGGCACCTACTACCATCACTCCGGATGTCAGAACGAGCATTGTCGTCATTTGGGCCGGCAACGTTCCGCCTAACATGTCGTATAGTAACGGCAGTGTCAGGGCGAGGCTAATATAAAATCGTTGTTTGATGCTCATTTAACGACTACTTTGCCAAAAAACATATTCATACCGCAACTATACTTATATTCGCCGGCTTCGTCCGGTGTAACTACTACCGTGTACGGCGCATTGACCGGCAAATGGGTACGAACCCCAAAGTCGGGCAGGATGACTTCTTCGAAACAAGCCGACGGGTCTTTGCGGACGAAGACAATATCAGCCGGAATTCCTTTCTCGAGTTCGATAATACCAGGCTTGTAGCCACCATCAACGACTATCTCGATGGTCTGTCTTTTGCCTTGGCGTGTGGCGACGACCGTCTCTTGGGTGCGCTTACCGAAAAACCACCAGATAATGAGCCCGATGGCCACAAAGCCGGCTGCGGTGATTATTATTTTATCCATGTTGTCTGACCCCCTTTTTACTACTATAGTGTTGCGGATTGGCGTGGAATGTTTCTTGACAACCCGAGGCGCAAAAATAATAGCGATCTCCGTCATATTCTTCGAACCCACCGGCTTTAGCCAAGCTGATACGCATCCCGCAGACCACGTCTTTGACGATTGGGTAGAGCACTTCGTCAACATGTGATAGTTGATGTGCCTCGCGGAGCATTTCTTTTATCATAGAACAGGCTTGAGAGATACGCGGGTCGACCAACTGATAGTAAATGGTCTGACCGTCCCGGCGGGAGCTGACAACCTTAGCCTGGCGCAGCAACGCCAGATGTTGCGATAAGTTTGACTGTGGTAGCCCGAGCATACTCACCATCTGCGAAACTGACAGTTCTTGGTTGCCAAGCAGCTGGATGATCTCTAGCCGTTTTTGATTGGCCAGGACTTTAAAAATTTCTTCTTGAAGCGTGAATAACTTTTGATACATTCTCATATACTAGCATATATTAGAATGTTTGAATATATCTTATGTAACTGCTACTATGGATGGAATGGCTACGGAACATAATGAACAAAGGAATAATTTCAAACATGGTTAAGATAACACTGCCGATTGAAGGAATGCACTGCCGTGCGTGCGAGATTACGATAGCGGAGCAGCTTGAAAAAGTGGACCGTGTCACCAGTGCGGTCGTCAGTCTCAAGTCAAAGACGGCCACTATCGAGGCCACTGCCCCACCCAGCCAGACTGATCTGTTGCGAGCCGTTCAGGCAGCCGGCTATACCATTGGAGACAAGAAACGACCTTTTTTCAGCCATAACCCGTCAGATTATAAAGATGTATGTATAGGTATATTGGTTATCGGTATTCTGAGCCTCCTGTACGTTAGTTTCAACCTTGGCAAAACCTTACCTCTTGGTAGCGTCTCTAGCGGCGGTGTTGGCGTTGCCTTGCTGACGGGGCTGGTTGCGGGGCTGTCGACCTGTATGGCGCTCATTGGTGGCCTTATACTCGGTCTGTCCGCCCGACATGCCAGCAAACACCCGACGGCAACGGCGATGCAGAAGTTCCGTCCCCACCTCTTTTTTAATCTGAGCCGTATTATCTCCTTCTTCATTTTCGGCGGCGTCATCGGGGCGCTGGGCGCCTCAATCCAGTTGAAAGGAGTGTCACTTGGCCTGTTGACGATTATCGTCGGCATCGTCATGTTTAGTATGGGACTGCAACTGACCAATATATTCCCTCGTCTGACGAACGGTAAATTGTCACTTCCTCCAGCTATTGCTAAATTCTTGGGACTCAAGAAACGGGCCGAAAAAGAATACAGCCACAGTAACGCTATGGCGCTTGGTACGTTGAGTTTCTTCTTACCCTGTGGTTTTACCCAGGTCATGCAGCTCTACGCCATTAGCACCGGCAGCCTCGTCACTGGTTCGTTAATCATGGGTCTGTTCGCCATCGGTACGGCGCCGGGACTACTGGGCGTCGGTGGTTTGACATCGATTATGAAGCGCAAGGCAACCGGTCGCTTTTTCAAGATTGCTGGCGTTGCGGTCATGGTCATGGCACTCGTTAATGTCACCAACGGTTATACCCTGACTGGCTTTCAACTGCCGTCGTTTGCCGGCAGTACTTCCGCCGTAGTCTCACAAAGCAGTGGTACGGTCCTCAAAACGATTTATACTACCAAAAATGATATTACGCCAAGTACATTTACTGTCAACAGAGGCACTTCATATACACTTGAAGTTGATTCCAAGGACGATGGTTCGGGTTGCATGAGTACTATCATGATTCCTGGTATGTTCGATACTCCCCTGTTACTCGTGAAGGGTAAAAAACAGATTTTGACGTTTACACCGACAAAAACGGGTAGCTTCCAAATCACCTGCGCGATGGGGATTCCACGCGGCACAATTACGGTTATTTAGACATCCATGAGAGTGTTCTCGTCCTATTGACATATATCCACAAAAATAGTCTTGCATTACGTAAACAATAAGCGTATAACAAGATAGTTCTATATTGAATCCAGACGAGATTACGAATCGAGGCGCGTCCACAGTGAACAACGGCTACTGTGAAGCAACAGAGGTAACGTATGCCAATTGGCGCGCACACCTCGAATGTCATTTCATGTCTGGCCTGATTGCCAAAAAAAGCCCATCGGCTGACGTAGTCAAGCACGACCGGGCACTGGCGGTGTTGGATTGTGCGCTTGCAATAGTGCGCAGCCAGCTTGAACTTCCTCTCCCCGAGGCATTCCTCCTACGGAAGGAAATCAAGCTGAGTACATTGCGTGCAGAGATCGCCCTTCGGGGTGTCGAAGTAGGGCCTTGCGCAGGTGCGCTAGCCTAGACCTTCTCGCCCGCGAGCCAAGTAGATATCCGAGTCACCCCGAGCGACATTCATTTGTCGCTCGGGGTGGCCGTTTTAATTTTTACCGACAACTCAAAAGTAACAAGTTTGCTACGTTCGTACTATTGGGTCGATGGTAGCGAAGATGTCTAATAGCTGTTTGACCATAGGCTTATTGCCGACGATAACCGTGTTATCGGTGAATCTTGCCTGCGTCCCATCGAAGCAGCGGGCTTCGCCGCCAGCTTCGGTGACCAGCAAAAAGGCAGCTGCGTTATCCCACGGTTTAAACCCATTGTGATGGATGGCATCAACTCTCCCACAGGCTACCCAGGCCATGGCTAGTACGGCGCTGCCCGGACAGCTCGTCCAAGGGAGGGTGCCGGTTTTTTCGTATATTTTAAGTTGTCGATGTAAATTATCCGCTAAGGCCACGTCATCGTATCCATTACTGATTGCAATACTGGCACCGGCAATTTCATTGTGTGAGCTGACGTTGATTCTCTGGCCGTTACAGAAGGCACCCAAGCCGCGCACGGCGGTGTACATTTCGTCTTTGTACGGGTCATAGATGACTCCTCGCTCAGCCACGCCGTTTTCGATGTAGCCGATAGAAATAGCCGATTCTTGCATGTTGCGCTTGAAGTTATAGGTGCCGTCGATGGGGTCAAGTACGTAGCCGGTATAGCCGATGTCGTACAGGGCAGCGCGCTCTGCTTCACTATCCTCTTCGGATAGGACGATAGCCTCTGGTTCGAGCTGAAGTAGCCTGTCGCGTAAGATTTCCTGTGATTTGATGTCAGCCACGGTCACGAAGTCTTTAGTGTTTGATTTATCCGTACTGCCGGTCTCGGTTGACCCGCGCATAAACTCACCTGCTTCTCGGGCAATGGTTGTCATAGTGTCGATTGTATTCATAGGGTGATTATACGTTAGTTGGGCTTTGTCGCATACTAAATAATGTACTCGGAAGAGAAACGACCGCACCATGATGTATGGCGCGGTCTGTTTCACTTCTGAGGTTGGGTGGCTGGATGCCTGACTATCCGGTGGAGACAGACATTTCGTCTTCATTACTCGGTCACATCAGGGCAACGGGCCGGCTATAGCGAGACACGAATGTCCTGGTAACAACCTCCAGCGGAGGACCGACGCGAACTGTTTCGAATTCGAGAACACGAAAGTCAATCTCACCGGCATCTTTACCGGTTTTCTGCCAGATCAGACGAAAACAGGCCCTGCAGATATCTTCGCAGGCTTTCGTCTCGCGGTTATTTTCTGCTGAGAACATCGTCGTATCGCCGATACAGAGTTCGTCGATGACCCAGTGCGGGTGGGTTACCCGGTAAAACTTCGACGTGTCATCGAACGTTACTATGTCGTTGGGCACATCAATCGCCACCTCTCTTGAAGTGAAAGAGCCATCACGAATCGTGATAACTTGTCAGTTATAGCATAGAGATATCGCTACATACAATCGTATTTGTTTAAATAACACGCTTGCTTCAGACTAAACCTCAGGTATTAATTACTACGCTCGGGCTTGCGTCATCAAATTCATCAAATTTGATTTTGAAGTCGCGCCACTGCTGCCAGCGATCAGTTGACCGTTTTTGTACGCTAGGTACGTTGGCAGACTGCGAACGTCGAGTTGCTGGACAATATCCATCTCAGTCGAGGCGTCTAACTTGATGATTTCGGCCCAGTCCGCGGTCTCGTTCGACAGTTCTTGAAGGACTGGTTCCATACCTCGGCACGGCGCACACCACGGTGCCCAGACGTCAACCAGGACGACTTTCGATGACTTAATAACGTCCTGCTCATATGTTTGTTGTGTTGTTGCTTTCATGTTCCCCCTTATGCTACGTAATAATAACAACTTTCGTTGACAAACACAATATGTGGTGTATATAATCTAGCCCTAGACACCACATGTACATAGCTAGGGATGGTAAAAAGAGTAGTAATACTCAAATAATAGACAAGTTAATAGGGGTAGAGATGAAAAACACGTTTCGAACAAAAGCAAAAAAACAGAATAGTCTTGAATTATCCGAGATATATACGCTTGGACAAAACATTACTACGGTTCCGTCTGACTTAATGGAGCCAGAACTCAGCGATAATGCTCGCTACATCGCTAGCACTCGTTATGCGCGTAAGAACGCTCAGGGCGAAGCAACCGAAACACCGAAAGAAATTTTTTGGCGTGTTGCCTATAACATCGCTACGGCCGATCGTTTATATGACGACAGCAAGAAGATTCATGGAAAAACAGCTCTCGAATTTTATAACTTAATGGCAACCCGACGGTTCCTACCTAATACGCCGACGCTGCTCAATACCGCCAAGCCAGGCCAGCAGCTATCGGCTTGCTTCGTGCTGCCCGTGCCTGATAGTCTTGATGGTATTCTTGCCACCGCCCAAGATATGGCGATGATTCACAAATCCGGTGGCGGCACGGGCTTCTCATTCTCTCGGCTTCGTCCGAAAAATGACAAACTTGCCTCTTCTGGCGGCACCACGACCGGCCCAATCTCGTTCATGCAAATGTACAACGACATCACCTCGTCGGTTCGCCAAGGTGGCGTTCGCCGTGGCGCCAATATGGGCATCTTGCACTATAACCACCCGGATATTTTACTGTTCTCTATTTATAAGCTTGATGAATTCTCGCTGACCAACTTTAATATCTCGGTGACGACCAGCCAAGCATTCTTTGACCAAGTCGCGCTTGATAGTCAAATCCTGGCGGATGATTACGAGACCGGATTCGATTTCGATACGCTGGTGAGCGAAGTCCGTGCCGCCCACCAAACCCGCGATATTGATCTTAAGCAAGTTCGTCTCGATGCCGCTGTTAACAAATTACGTGCTTGGTGCGATGAGCCAAACCCTGACTACGGCTATGACCTGATTAACCCTCGCAATAACGAAGCAGTTGGTCGTTTGAATGCCAAGAAAGTCTTCGATCTGATTACTCGCCTGGCGTGGCAATACGGTGATCCCGGTATGATCTTTATGGACCGAATTAATGATTCGCGTGCCAACCCGACGCCTCAGCTCGGTCAGATTGAAGCTACAAATCCTTGTGGCGAGCAACCACTACTGCCGTACGACGCGTGTACGCTGGGAAGTATTCATCTTGCCTTGTTTGTTCGTGATGGTGATATCGACTGGGACGGTCTGCGCACCACGACCCACCAAGCGATCCACTTCCTCGATAACGTCCTTGATATGAATGAGTACCCGATTGAGAAAGTCCGCAAGATGACCCGTTCGATTCGTCGTATCGGTCTCGGCATTATGGGTTTGGCCGACACGCTATTGGCACTCGAACTTGGTTACAATACCGACGAAGGTGTCGCCATGTCGGCCCGAATCATGAAGTTCATCCAAGACGAGTCGGACAATGCCAGCGTTGAGCTCGCCAAAGTACGCGGTGTCTTCCCCGCGTTCGAAGGGTCAATTTATGACAAACCAGGTGAAATCAGCCCACGTAACGGCGCCCGAACGACGATTGCGCCAACTGGTACGATCGCGATGCTGGCTGATGCCTCGAGTGGTTGTGAGCCACTCTTTGCTCTGACCTACGCCAAAAACACTATCGAGGGTAAGCGCATGTTCCAGACCAGTCCTTACTTCGTCGCCGCCCTCAAAACGCGCGGACTATATTCAGAAGATTTGATGGAAGAGATTCAGTCCAACGGCGGTTCGATTCAGAACATTACTTCCCTACCTGACGACTTAAAGAAAATCTTTGTCGTCGCCAGTGACATCAGCCCGCAGTGGCACCTCAAGCTACAGGCCGGCCTCCAGAAGTACGTCGATAACGCGATTTCAAAAACAATCAACTTCTCGAATAGTGCTACTATTGAAGATGTTCGTCAGGCGTATATTATGGCCTACGAAACGGGCTGTCGCGGCATCACAATCTACCGCGATGGTAGCCGCGAAAAACAAGTACTTGAAGTGAAGGGCGAAACGTCGTATTACGATAAGCTAGCCGGTAAAATTACTCCAGTCACCACACCTGTTAAAGTGGCGATGCCGGTAATGCTAAAGCCTCGTCCAAATGTTCTGAGCGGTCGCACCTACAAGGTGGCCACACCTATCGGTAAGGCCTTTGTGTCGATTAACGAGGACGGCAACGGGAATATTTTCGAAGTCTTCATCAACGTTGGTCGAGCTGGCTCGGATATCACTGCCGACGCCGAAGCGATTGGACGCCTCATCTCACTCAGCTTCCGAATTCCGTCTGATTATTCATCGGATCGAATCGCCCAAAACGTGTCCGAGCAGCTGCGAGGAATCGGCGGTTCGGGTTCAACCGGCTTCGGGGTTGATCGGGTCCGTTCGCTGGCTGACGCGGTTGCCAAAGCGATCGAGGAACACGAAGCCGCCAAATCAATTCAAGTCGCTGCCGATGTTCCCACCTACGTTCCAACGGACAGAGCAGAGCCGGTCGTCAAACAACCGACCTCGAGCAGCAAACTGACCGACATCTGCCCTGATTGCGGATCGGCTACCCTACGATTTATCGAAGGCTGCCAAAAGTGCGAGTCGTGTGGTTTCAGCAAGTGTTAACTAACAAACTAATAAGTTAAAGGATAAAAAAATGAAAAAAAGGAAAAAAAGTTTAGTAATTTCCCTCGGAGCCGTATTTCTTCTAGCGGTCGCTGGTGGTGCCGGTGTCGCCTATTTCGTCAGCAACCAACCAAAAACAGCAACTGTCCAGACTTCACCCGCTGCGCCAAAAGTACAGTCACCAACCAAAGACAAAGTAACTACCTATTATGGCGTTAAGGATAAGACGGCTTTGGAGTTGCTGCAAAAATATACCGTCGTCAAGATGACTGGTACCGGTGAGTCCGCCTTTGTCACCAGTATCGACGGCGTCGCAGCTGACAAGACGAACTATTGGTCATTTAACGTCAACGGTGTACCCGCAACGGTCGGCGCTGGGAGTTATGTTACCAAAACCACCGACAAAATTACCTGGACACTAGAAAAAATCTAAGGGATTTCTATGAATAAAAGAAACATTCTTATCATAACTGCCTTAGTCGTCCTGGCGGCCAGCTGGCGAATTATCAATCACAGCTATATGTTCGCGCCCAACCTCGAACTCGTGACGGTCGTCAGTGTCCTAGCTGCTTTGAGTATTGGCTGGCAAGCGGCGGTTATCGCACCACTGGCGACGATGGCCCTGTCCGACGCCGTCATCGGCACGTCACCGATCATTATGGTGACCTGGTCGTGCTTCGCCCTGATTGGCACTACAGCGACGCTACTGAGGCGCTTCAACCGTCAGCCCGGGCGACAACTCTTAGCATCCGTCGGCTTCGCCTTTTTTAGCTCGACGTTGTTCTTTCTGGTGACGAACTTTGGCGTCTGGCTTCTCGGTTTTGACGTCTACTACCCCGGCACTTTGGCCGGGCTTGGGACGAGCCTGGCGATGGGGATTCCATTTTACCGGACGATGCTGATTGGTAACTTGCTGATTGTACCGACGGCCATCGGCCTGTGGCAGCTGGCACGGCTGTACGTGGCATCAAAAGATAAAGCAGCTACCGCGACGATTGATTAGGATGTAAATTGAGATTCTTTCAAGAATTGAAACGGCCGCGCAATTAAGCGCGGCCTTGTTCCACTTCCTGAAGATCGAACTACCAGACGTTGCAGCCGCTGTTCTTTTTACGGCAGTGGTCCTGACCGCACTGAACACAATTACAGCCACAAGCCGAAATCTTAGGTTTAACTGCTCGAACCGCTCGGATGACATCGAAGTCGAGGTCGCCGAACTCGACTAAGCCGAGATTCTGCCCTTCCTTTTCTTCGATAGCGTCGCGGAACGCGGTGCAAACCATCCGTCGGTAGTTCTTTCTGCCGCCGTTCGCATAGCGCATAGCACTATCGGTAATTTCGAGCTCCGCGTTTCGTCCACTTCGGTGTACGACGTTGTAAATCGTCGATGGAGCTTTGTCCATTCGACTCACCACTCTCTTCTGGAAGTGAAAGTATAGTATTACATCCGTAATACTAATAATGATTATGGCATAAATACTGTATCTTTGCAAAGTTCGAATTACTACAGTAACTCTAGCGGTACTACTTATACTGCTAAGAGTCGAGCTTTTAGGGTTTCGAGGTGTTTGGCCAGCTCGTCGCTGAGGATCGATGGTACGTTGCGCCTTGTAATCACCCCCAGGATTGATTGGTACCACCAAAGCTGATCAGCGCTGCTCTTGGTGGTGAACAGCTGCCACAGCTCGTCTCCGTACGCTGTATGGTCGGTCAAGGTCGATAACAGGTTGTGTATTTTGTCGGAGGCGCTGACGATGACCGCTTCATCGCTGGCTTCGTGCTCTAAGTGGTGCAAATAAGCTTTTGATCGCTCGTGCCAATCCCTGAGCGAGCCATTCTTGGTAACGTCGAGAACAATCGCCACGACGCGGTCGCCAAAGTCCGCCCGCATCGCTGCTTCGCCGTAGATTGAGCTACTAACGTCTTCCAAGACGTCGTGCATGAGGCAGGCAATTAGCACGTCTTCGTCATTGGTCGCATTGCTAGCAATCATCATTACGCCGACGGGGTGGATAATATAAGGGATATCAGTCCCTTTTCGATGGTGACCCTCTCTCTCATGCGCCCGGGCGGCTTCGCGGACGGCGTTATCTAATCTTGGTGTGTAGTTAATCATGTATACTCCTATTCTATATCGTTCGATCGGTAGAGTATAGCCTTCGAAGTGAGAACTATGTTACTCACTGCTTAATATACCTATGTATATTCAATTAAAAAGAGCCCGACGAATCAGACTCCTCCCAAAGGTCTCCACCACAAGACCTGGGTTTAGTATATACCAATTACTTAAAATATAATTGAGTATATTCAAATTGAAAAGACGGTCCTGTCGAAGTAAAATAATCACTTCGACAGGCCGTCAATTCATCTCTCTTCGGGCGGGCTTTAAGGCCAGCTTCATAGCAACCTGCCGGCATCCACATAGTGGTCGAGCAGGTAGTGGTATCGATTGAGCTCCGGCCTCATCATGGCGTTCATGAGCGTGACCATGTTGTCTTCGGTGTTGCCTAATCGATCGAGCGTGACGCCGTCTGCGGAGCGCGACCGACCCACCTCTTCCATGCAGACGGTTGCCTGCGCTCGAGTCATGAAGCGCATAACAACCAAAATCGTCGTTACCGCTTCGGTGCTGTCTCGATATGACTGCGAGTCGTTGGCTGCCACTGCTGCACGGATGCGCTTTACCAGTATGGTCATCAACTCGTCGACCCTTGGGTTGTAGCCTTCGGCGATGCCGAGGTAACTCTCTGCCCCTGACCTGTTCCCTAACCTGTTCAATGTACGACCTTTCCTACAGAAGGAGATGAATGTGTTTCATACTATACTAAATAACCGAAGTTGTCAATTTGGCTATTCGTCGTCATCGAGCTCAGTGTCGGATTCGTCGTCATCCCGTATGCCTATTTCGTGCCGCAGTTCTTTAATTTTCGCCGATGCTTCTGCCAGGCTGAGGTGATCATCAGGAGTCGCTTCGCCTGCCGCGGCAGCGAGGATGTCTAGGCTTACTCGTTGGGCATCGGTCATTGGGCTGTGTTCCGACCGCCAGCCTCTCAAGTGGCGCTGCAGTGTATTCGAACTATCCTCCATATGTCATCCTCCTATCGCTAATACTACCTATAGTAGAAGTCTTAAAGCGAAATGACAGTGAACATTCTCACAGAAAAGATTGTCTGTAGCTGTTGTAATAATGGGTAGTGATTTAGCCAGATGATAAGGAGGGGTATGAATAAAGTAACTAATTCTATCATCGAAACGTTGATGCAGTACGAGGGAGACAAAGTGCTCTCTCTTTATATACCAACCCATCGTTTTCCGACGCCGCCGAACGTCCAAGAGGATCAAATCCGTTACAAGAACATGATTAGGCTGGGCTACGAGAAATGGCAAAACAATGGCACTAACGATGCAAAGAAGAAAGCCTTTCGCCAACTTGAAGCAGTCCTGAGTGACCTCGACTTTTGGCAGCATACCATTGAGAGTTTGGCGGTGTTCGTTAGTAAAGACGACGTCAAGATATACTATTTGCCGATTGACTGTGAGGAACGGGTCTATGTCGGCCAGACATACGACGTCGCTCCCCTGCTACTACTCAAAGAAATCAACCAACCGTTTTATGTCTTTGCCCTCGCTGCCCACAACTCCAAACTGTTTCGGGGCGACATGTACAATCTTGAGCTAATTGAACTTAATTTTCCCACTAGTCCGGAAGCCGCCCTTAAAATAGACGAAATGTATTCAGCCGGCAAACCAATACGCAGCCGCGAAAGCACCGGCGGCGATGCGTCGTCGGGTAGCTCGCGCGGCCAAGGTGAGGCCATTCAGGCCGTCCAAGAAGAGCGCCGCAAGTATTTCCGTGTCATCGACAAGATAATCGTGAAATCATCTAAGGTCGACTCGAGCCGACCATTCTTGATTGCGACGACCGGCAGCAAAGCGAGCGATTATAAGGCGGTTAGTAAGCTGCCAAACCTTATCGCGACGCAAATCCGCGGCAACTATACGATGGCAAAACTCCAAGACTTGCATGTCCTGGCTTGGCGGTTGATACAGGCCGGAATCGTTCATCCGATGATGCAACTCAAAGTCGCTCAATTCAAAGAGTTGTGGGGTCTCCAAAAAGCGTCACATGACCTCGATGACATTATACAGGCGGCCAGAGAAGAACGCCTTGATTGTCTAATGATGTGCATGCTAGACCTAGAGACAAATTCGGAAAATGATACGACCAATGACGCGTTGTTTATCCGATACTTTAAGGGTTTTGACCTTAATAATATTTTAGCTTTAGTACGGTCCGTCGCCAAACAGGGCGGTTCGATTATGGGGATAGACCGAGCCTTAATGCCACAAGGTACGATGGTTGCGGCAATTTATCGATACTAACGTCGCCCGTTCGATAGTCTATACTGGGTGTAGTATTCAAGGAGAATCAACAATCATGGCACTATACCACCCTAAATCGTTGCTCGATAAGGTATTCGAAGGCAGCATCATTCTAAAAGGCCTATCGGGACTGCTTGAATTTTTGAGCGGTCTGTTGCTTTTTTTTGTCAGCCCAGCCACACTGCACAATTTCATCACGTTTATCACCCAAAAAGAGCTACTCGAAGACCCCCACGACGTGTTCGCAAATATCTTGGTGCACTCTACGCAGGGTATTGGTAGCGGCAGCCAGACTTTCTTGATTGTGTATCTCTGGATTCACGCCGCCATTAAGTTAATCGCCGTCATTGGC
Organism: Saccharimonadales bacterium (SeqCode); assembly: GCA_038244885.1. GTDB lineage: Bacteria > Patescibacteriota > Saccharimonadia > Saccharimonadales > Saccharimonadaceae > UBA1547. Next base: position 83,766 of record JBBRTA010000001.1, read on the forward strand.
ATTTTAAAGAATCAACTATGGGCCTACCCGTTCTCACTGATTGCGCTTGGCGTTTTGATGCTGTACCAGGTCTATAGCATTGTCTTCGTCAAGTTGTCGCTAGGTATGATCTTGCTGACCGTCTTCGATGTCTTTATCTTGTGGTTGATTTGGCACGAGTACGGTAAGTTCAAGGCGAAACTCGTCACATCCTAGCTGTCGATGGTCTCGATCCTACCGGTTGCGTTGGTCACATGACGCCAGCCGCGGCTAGTATTACCAACGGCTGGGATGCCGTTATTATGTTTCAGTATTCGGGCCATGTGCATCAAGTTCCATGACATGAAGGTCGTGTTGCGGTTGGTAAAATCATTATCAAAACCGAGCGGTGTGTTGCCGTCACCGATCGTTTTACCTTCCCACTCGGTATCACCGTAGCTTGGGCCGGGGCCGACTTCACCAATCCAACCGCAATCAGCCTGTGGCGGTATGGTGTAGCCAATGTGCTGCAATGCGTACAGAATATCCATGGCGCAGTGCTTGATGCCATCTTCGTTGCCGGTGATGATGCAACCGCCGGTTTTGCCGTAGTACAAGTACTGACCCTTGGTATTTTTATCGCCGCTATAGGCGTACATTCGTTCAATGACTTGAGTTGCGACGCTTGATTTAACTCCGAGCCATATTGGCGTGCCGATGACCAGGATATCGGCTTCCATAATTTTCTGCTGAATCGCTGGCCAGTCGTCTGTGAGGTCCTCTTCTTTGCCGTCTTTGATCATGCCAAAAGCGACGGTATGGTCGAGCACGTAGACTTGCTCGACCTTTACACCTTCCGCCTCCATAATATTGGCAGCTTTATTGATGAGTAGTTGGGTGTGCGACTGCGCTTTATCTTGTTTGATTGAACAATTAATAAACAGAGCTGTCAAGTCACTATACGTTTCCTCAATGTCTTGTTGCATATGGCCCTCCTTCACTACTAATTATAAACCCTAACCGTTGACAAAGTCCTCGACGTTTGTGGGTGTTGCACCGACACAGAGCGTATATATCATGGTGTATGACCTAGGATTATACGCGGTCGGGCGGCGTTCGCGCTCAGAGGTGGAGTACCGTTCGGTGATGAGCTTTCTCGGGCTTCAGTGATAAGAAAAACTAGGCTGATGTAAAGCCGGAGCCTCGTCAATTTAATAGCTGTCTGGATCTGGTAAAGGTACTATGCATTGTACAGAGCTTGATGACCATAGCTCCGTGTAACCTGTGGCGGGCGGCGTGGACACAAAAGCGCTACCAGTTTTAGTCGGGATAGGCCCGACAGGACACGGGATGATGCCTTCGGTTTTATACACTAACCACCAGACGTGCGTGACGCCGTCGAGCGTGTAGGAGGGAATACCCCGCAGCTGCAAACCCATTTGCGTACGCGTTGCGGATGGAAACGATAAAATGCTACCTATATTAGGTTTTTGCTTCATATATGGCTTGAGAGCAGCATCAAAAGCGGCGTTTACTTTATAGCCAACAACCCCACTATCGCTCGTGCAGTCTCCTGCTGTTCCGTCATTGTCTAGATCGGGGTAGCCATCTCCGAGACAGATATCGGCTGGCGAGGGGTAGGTTCCTTTATCAATCGCATAAGTAGTTAATGCTTTTCTGTAGGCGATTACAGCGCTTGCGATTTGTGCATTACGTGCTTTACTTTGTACGCCGTTGTAGGCGGTTATAGTAATCGCCGCTAGGATACCAATTACAACAATAACAATAAGCAGTTCGACGATTGTGAAGCCAGACCTGGTCCGTCTCTCAGAGACCATAGCGAACCCGTAAGGCATTGAAGTTTTGGTTGATCTCAGATTGACTGAGGGACCGGTTGTACACCCTCACTACCCCAGTTGACATCGGCATATAATAGTTGGCGTTGGCCCTCCACGTCGCTATTCTGCCATTGCCGCCATTGAAGTTCCTTGAGCCAGCGCTTTCTACGGCAGATATCTGCGACAACGTTTGCGAAACGCCGTTGACATATATTTTATTGTTGGTGTACGAGATGTCGCTGCGCATCTCGAAAATATATTGTTTCCAGGTGTTGACAATCCCGAGTGAAGTCACTGTCGCTGAGGGTATGCCGTATACATCGCTGGCGCCGGTATTATAACCAATTGCGCCACTCGCGGTAAACACGTCGTACAGATTCCACCCGAAAAACATTTTATCACCATAACCTGCCCCGACTTTAGCCCACATTTCAATCGTTGCCACTGTGGTAAGGTTTGAAGCGACAAAATCGGCGTAATCGTTGTTTCCGTCGAACCCGACTGATCCCCCGTTCGCACCATCGTAGGTTGGGCCGTTAGAAAGTGTCACGTTGTTGCCCGCACCAGCAAGATTCAGCCAATTAGTTCCAGTTCCCGAATAAGACGCCTGATTTCCAGCGTCAAGATTAAGCACCAATCCGTCGCCAACAACGCCATTTGTAAGGCAACCACCCGGTTCGGGCGTCGAATCCTGAACGATACGGTACAGCACGGTACTATTTTTTGCAGTTACACATACTGCTTGCGGCGAGGCGGAGCCGTCGTATTGATAGTATAAGTTATTGCCCGGGCTCGCCTTAATGCAGAGATTGCCAGTTACCGGAGTCGGGCAGTCCGAGATACTACCCGGATAGGCCGAATTATCAACCTGAAAAAGCTTAATTTTAGTTGATGCGTTGACGAGGTCGGATTGCAGTGAGGCGGTCATGGCTTTTTGGCTGATGCCCGAATACGCTACGATGGTAATCGCTGCCAGAATTCCAATCACCACGATAACAATTAGTAGTTCGACGATCGTGAAGCCGTCAGTATTTTTTTGTTTCGCCCACATTAATCTTGAGTATAGAGCATAAGCTATATACCGTAAAGCAAGGCTCTGCTGTCAATATCCTACCCGATTGCCTATACTTGTAACATGACTATTCAAAATCCTAAACCAACACACTATGAACCGCAAGAAACAGCCTCACAAGTACGACTTAACTGGTTGCGGGCGGCGGTGCTGGGAGCGAACGACGGTATAGTCTCGATTGCCGGGCTTGTCGTGGGTGTGGCTGGAGCTACCAGTTCGAACATCGTTATTATTACAGCAGGGTTAGCCGGTATTGTGGCCGGCGCACTTTCAATGGCGGCTGGGGAGTACGTCTCCGTCAGCAGCCAAAAAGATAGCGAAAAGGCCCTCCTCAAAAAAGAACGCCAGGAACTAATTGACTACCCAGTGGAAGAGCTCGAAGAGCTCACCCAGATTTACGAACAAAAGGGGCTCAGCCGCGCCACGGCACGACTGGTAGCCGACGAGTTAACGAAAAATGATGCCTTTGCGGCCCACGTCGATGCCGAACTTGGAATTGATCCGGATAGTTTGACGAACCCAACACATGCCGCTGTTGCCTCGGCTTTGGCATTTCTGGCAGGTTCAATCATTCCGATGGTTGCTATCGTTGTCGCCCCAGAGCCTTATAAGGTTGCCGTCACCTTCGTATCGGTCATTGCAGCGCTAGGCTTTACGGGCTCACTGAGCGCGCACGCTGGTGGTGCCGGTAAGCGTAAAGCAGCCCTTCGTGTTATCATCGGCGGCGCTATTGCAATGATAGTGACCTACGGTATCGGCCGATTGATTGGCATGAGTAGTCTATAAAGGACCGACGACCACTATACACCCAGTAACGAGATGACGGCACCGACAATCACGATTCCGGCTACTAACATAATCTCTTGAATGGTACCGGTCCGGTGCGGTTGCTCGTGAATGTCGGGGATGATGTCACTCGCCGCCACATAGATGAAAAATCCGGCTGTTATGGCTAGAAGTGGTCCGACCGGCAATTGGCTGCCAGTTCCAAGCAAATAGATAATTAGTGCCGTGATTAAAGTCGCAATAGCCGTCGCCATATTTGCGAGTAGCACGACTTTGTCTTTCCAGCCTCTCGATAACAATAAGGCAAACGTTCCGAGTTCTTTTGGAATCTCGTGAGCGCTGACCGCCAGGGCCGTAATGACGCCAGTCGGCACGCTGACCAAGAAGGCAGCGCCAATCGCAAATCCATCGATTGCGTTGTGCATGATATCGCCTACGACGATCAAACGTCGTTGTTGAGCGTCTTTGTGATTGGCGCCGTCGTGCTGGTGGTGGTGATGGAACCAACTGCCAGACCGTTCGAGTACGAAAAATAAGGTGAAACCAGCTAGTGTCCATAGCAATAAGGTACGCGGTTCACCGAGCTTGAAGGCTTCTGGCAACAGGTCGAAAAAGGCGGCCGCCAGTAGCGCGCCGGCACCAAAAGGAAGGGTTAACAAAATCGCCAGCTCACGGTGCTTTTTAGCGCGTAGTAACAGCACGCCGCCGATCAGCGAAATGGCACTGCCGATGATAATAACTGCGATGAGGTAAAAGATTGTCATTGTTTATATATTACCACGGGGTTGACCGAGTTGTTACTCCCAGCCATGTATAATGGATGGGATGATAGGACGAACCCATGACCTCGCCGCCATTACTGCCTTAGTAGCAATCGTTTTTATTTTTGAGCCAACAAGCGACTTTAGCTTGGCGACGGTGTTGGTGGCGCTACTGGCGAATCAGATTGGTGGGATTTTACCTGATATCGACCAGCCGACGGCGCCCTTCTGGCGCAATTTACCAATCGGGAAACTGTTCGGCCGAACCTTCGACTCACTACTGGGCGGCCATCGCTTTTTAACCCATTCGCTGTTGGGTGTGGCGCTGTTCGGTTTTTTTGCTTGGCTATTGCTTAATTTCATCCAACCATTGATGCCGCGGGCCGATATCCAGCTGGTATGGTGGGCGTTTCTAATTGGTATCCTGTCGCATTTGGTGATGGATTCTTTTACGAAAGAAGGCGTGCCATGGCTGCTACCAATACCGTGGAAAATCGGTCTGCCACCGACAAAGGCACTGCGGTTGACGGCCGGTAAGTCCGTCGAGACGCTGATTGTGTTTCCTGGTCTTATGATTATCGTCGTCTGGCTCTGCGCCAGTCACTACAGTTACCTGTTGGCGCTGTTTCAGCATCGCCTGACATGATGGCATATTTGACGTATCTCATCTCAACTTTGCGAGAAATAATCTTAGATTTGTGTTCTCGGTTACTTTATTTTGTACCTGCTGTTGTTGAAGTAATCCACCAACGAGACATTGATTGAGTCGACTCGATATAAGTATGCTCAAATACACAACACCGACCTAATTCTAAGTACGACTGTTTCGTCCTTTTGGACTCATCGGCACAGATATACATCTATGGACAGTTTTGTGTCGCCGAGGTGACGGTTTAGGAGCAATTTCTGCTCGACCAATTCCGTCGCCTCAAGGCGGCTGTGTCGTTGCTGCGGGATATCCCGCTTTCGGGTGAAACAACAATTACCCGAGTTTGTTAGGTTTGCTAGACCGCTAGTGCTCCACCGACAGTGTCAGAGGAGCTGACAAAAGTACCTGGTGACCATTGTTCAAGTGCCATATCCATGATGACCTTAACCCATTTGCAGCCCAACTTGGGAGGCGCAAGATTTTCGTAGGTGGCCGGATTCTCGCCGTTGAGCACTAACCGCACCCCATCGGCCCACTCGAAGCCGAAGACCTTTTCCAGACCATCGAGCTCTTTATTGTCTGCCACGTACCATGCCAAGACGATGTCCGGATACATGGAGTTAACCCAAAAGTGGGATATCCCAGGAGTGGTTATTTCAATGGCGCGACCAAATTCGCGTTCGGACACCTCGATGACGAGCACGCTTCTTTTGGCCAGGTCCTTGTTCCAGAAGTGGCCAAACCCGCTAGGGGTCAACCTACTCATTTCCTCGACGATCACAATAATCGATTCCCCCTCAACTGGGTTTGTAAGGTACGCTTAATTGGCATTAAGATAAGCCTACGCTTTCGTAGGCTTAGTATGTTATACCAAATTACATTACGGTTGTCAATTAACCCAGATATTGAATGGCCTGCCACTGACGTGACAGGCATTGGCATTCAATAGATCAGAGTTTGCGGAGGTTTGTCACCAGCGTTCGCAAGAGAACTTCGTTGTACTGAAGGTTCTCAGTCAACTTCACTTCGTACGAAAGAAGGTAGGTCGACAAGATCGACGTTCGAGAATTTTTATATCCCATGATCTTGCCAGTATGAGTGACGTAGTAGACATCGCCTTTATCGCGTGGTCTAATACCGGTCATCGAAAGCTTCCACCCCCACAGGTTTCGTCTCGACAAGAAGCTTGTCCCGTCGGCGAACCGACAGGCGTAGCCGTAGCCGAATCGTTTCTTCAGACGGTTGACGGTTTCGACGACTTCATCATGTAGCCTTTCGTTCTGCTGTTCGAGCGTCATCATTGCAGCACCCTTGCGTTTCTGTCTATTGAGCATGTACAATCGGAAAAAATATATTTTTTCAGCAATCGTGCCGTCACTATACAATAAAACGTACTGACTATCAACAATGCTTATCTGTAATTGCGCTATAATGAGCTGTGATGACGGCAATACGTTTTAAGAGACTTCTTTTTATTTTAATCGCAGGTTTCTCTGCTCTAATTGCGGTAGCAATACTAGCTTATTTTATATACCAGCCATGGAGGGAAGAGGTTGATGAGGCTTACAACTCCATCTATCATTGGTTGGTGATTGACCCGACGATGAACACGTTGGCCAATAAACGTGAGAATATAGCTTACTGCGGTACGACGACGCGGCTGCAAAAACTGGACGTCTATATCCCAAAGCACTCTGAAAAACCCGCACCGGTGGTTATACAGATTCACGGTGGTGGTTGGACGGGAGGCGACAAGGCAAATGCTATCGTGAGTGATTACGGGACCGAGATAGTTAAACATGGTATGGCGCTCATCAGTATCAATTATCGCCTAGCTCCGACCTACACGTATCCTGCCCAAAATCAAGACGTCGAATGCGCTCTGACGTATCTCATAGCCCATGCCCGCGAGTTAAATATCGACATGACAAAAGTAGGTCTGTTCGGCGATAGCGCCGGCGGGCAGTTGGCGGCAATGGCAAGCTTCGACTCAACATACAAGGGACGTATTAAGGCTGTTGTGGAGTTTTTTGGCACATCGGATATTTGGGCGCAGATTACCCGTAAGCCGTACAAAGACAGAAGTGCAATCGCCTATATTGGTAGTTTGGATAATCAAGCGTTGGCAAAACAAGCGAGCCCGCTGTACGCTACCCACATCGGCGCTCCCCCGTTTCTCTTATTCCACGGTACGAACGACCATATTGTACACTACGACCAATCGGCAAACTACGCTAAACAACTTCGGACCGATGGCGTTACTGTTACACTGCAGACCGTCGAAAATGCTAACCACAACTTTACAAGAAAAAGTATCCCCAACAAGGACAGTATCAAAGCTCAGACGGTCGCATTCTTTACTAAATATCTATACTAATCCTTTGGCCCTTTTCAATTCAGACCCAGAGCAAAGAGTCGCTACCGCCAATATAGTCATGTAGAAAAACTGTCGAGTCTATCATTAAGAAATAAAATTAAGTTTTGAGACTTGCTCGCCGATACCCCAAACACATAGTTGCGGTTCGTTCGTCTGCGACGTTGCAACTGAGCCATTCTGAGTCACTCGTAGGAGCCCTTTAACTGCGCATGATTCTGCGGAACAGGCTATATAGATATGCTTATCGCCTCGTTGTAATCTAAAACGCTCACGGTCTTCGTCCGTTGTCGTGTCGATTACTAGATCGGCTAGTTCAAGCGGGTTGAGACCTCGTTGACTTTCAACAAGGCATTTCGTGAAAACAGTATTTTCAGCTGTAGCCATAATTTATCATAACATGAAAAGCACCGTCCGGCTTCCAGGGTTTTATGTTGTAGTTATAGAAATGGAAAGCGGGACGAGGATAGTAAATATCTTCGTCCCGTATGCTCCTTCCGGGTTGGCTCGTTTAAGACGAGGAGGTGCAATGGCCAGACTTCGCGTAGCTTATGACGTCTGCTTGTGTCGGATCTATTAACCCGGTTTGCCTGCCGGTACTTCCGTGTAGGAAGACCGATAACTGGCCGTCAAGTACTTCGGCTGATCCACTACAATTCCCTACCCTAACCCGGAACGAATAGCCGTTCCCGTTGGCATAATCATAGAGGAAAATAGCCTGATCGAATCCGCGGCCGAGAAGTTCCTCTTGGAGTATTTCTGACGCAGAAGGTTTAGCTTTTACACAGGATGAAAGTGCGATGGTGGCAATGCAGGCCATCGCAACAGCGAGAAAGGCCCTAACCCGGCCGTGCGACGGAAGGTGCATGGGACTATACTAACATATTTGGTAGCTATGTCGAATACCTATCGTATACGTTAAGTATTAACCATTATTATTAAGTCATTCACAAAATGTTATTGAAATTGAATGACCCACCACAATTACGTGGCGGGCCGTCACATTCAATACAAGCTCAGAGACTTTCGATGTCATCGATGAACGATTCCAAAAGCAATGTGTTACGGTGTTCATTTGCGTTGAGGCTAACTTCAGATAAAAGCAGCCTGCGCAATAACCATGTGCCCTTGCAGGACATAATCTTGCGTTCGCTTGTCAGCCAAAAGCTACCCCCTTTTTTATACCGGGTAGAGCTAAGTACTGGAAGCGACCAGGCCTCTACTACGCGTAGTGACGGGAAACAGGATACGTCGACAAGTCGATGAGGCCTGCCGTTGTCGGGCTTTTCCATTAAGCGATCTAAGGCGACTGTAATCGTGCAGCGAAGTCGATGACTCTGGCTGGTAATCGTATTCATTGAAGGCTCAGCTCCTCACGTCTCTGGGGATATTGAATGTACATTGGAAGGGATTTACTACAATCTCCTCGACAACTGTCTTATTATTATACAATAAAATCATAAGCAATAACAGGAAAGCTCGTTTACCGACCAGCTTTAGGTAACAACCTCGTCCTGCTATTTAGAATAGCTTCAGTAGTAATCCGATGACGTACGGTGCTGAGGTCAACGACACGGCCAAAGTTATTTTGACGATGTCGTTTAGCCTTATACGATCCAGTATATATACTAGCGCCATCACGACGATAGCCGCTACAGACATCGCCGCCAGAAGGTATACGGAAGACTTCCACAACAGTTCAGTCATTGTTTTGGCAGAATCGCTAATGACGAAAGACCGTAAAAACAAAATAGCTGGGGCGAGGGTGAGGCAGCTAAACCAAAAGACAGAGCGAGTGTTGATAACAATGTCACTCAGACTATCGACAAAGCGCTTCAGCGCCGAATACATCCAAAGACCAATCATGATTAAGGCCGCGATAAACATAATACCTGTTGCCGCCACGTCTTGACGATTGTGGTAGTCAAGGCCTATAAAAATCGCGTAAACAATGTTTGCAAAAATGTACGGAAGAGCTAAGTCCAGACTCGACGAGAAGATTCGAGACCATTTAAATGAGTTTTGTCGTAGAATTCTATTGGCAAACGGAGTTTTTGACGGCTGGACATAGAGACCGCTAATCAGAGCGGCTCTTTGTGTCTCTTCTTCCCGAGTGAGCATACAACAGACTCCCCTTTTCTTATAACTAACGTGTTAACCCAAGAATACCACGAGCAAGTAACTACAAAAAGCCCCCGTCATCGACGCAGAGCTTCTTGTATTGTGCTCGATGCGGATGAACTGGGGGTCGGCTGCGTGGCTAGCACCGTTCGAGTGCTTGGTTGAGTAGTTCCTCGATCGCCAGGCCTATCTCGTAGGAAACCGAAGTCATCCTGAGATTTGCCCTCGCCGTCATCAATCTTTGCTGCTCGTAGCCCAACCTGATATCGATAGGTCGACTAGCTGGTGGAACCATTGGCTGTGCCAGCAAGGTGGCCGTTGACGGCGATGCTGTCGTGGCCTGAAGGTAGGCGTCGCAGGCGCGACGGACTTCGGCGGCTATGGTGATGGCGTCGGTACATGCGAGACGGAAAAGGTCTGCATGTTGCTGCTCTGAAACTCTCAGCGAAATTATGTCGACTGAGTTTTTCGACATGTGCATCTCTTTTCTGTGGGTATAGCTTGGCTAAAGATGAATCGCTAGCTGTCGTTACTCTTTATCGAAAATAGAATGTGTTTAGTTTAAAATAAGTATCAGATAAAAGCAAGGCTTTCGTATTAACTCAACACCTCTGCAACATAAACCCTAAACAAAAAAGCAGGCACTCCGTATACTGTACTTACTACTACATAACTACAGAAAGGAGGCCTGCCATGGCCTATTCTACCAACCCTAACCTAGTAAAAGCTAGAG
>JBBRTA010000002.1:0-78485 GCA_038244885.1 Saccharimonadales bacterium (SeqCode)
GTTATCAAATTTCGCACTAGCGCCGGGACCGTCAGCGAAGCCAGCCACCCCCGTACCCGCCAGAGTGCTGACGACACCGGCCGGAGTGATTTTGCGAATGCGGGAGTTCCAGAAATCTGCGACGTAGACGTTACCAGCCGAGTCGACCGCGACACCGCTGGGATCTTGGAACTGGGCACTAGCGCCGGGACCGTCAGCGAAGCCAGCCACCCCCGTACCCGCCAGAGTGCTGACGACACCGGCCGGGGTGATTTTGCGAATGCGGTTATTATTCTGATCTCCGGCATAGACATTGCCACTAGAGTCGACCGCGACGCCAGCAGGTTGACGAAATTGAGCACTAATACCGGGCCCGTCAACGAAGCCGTACACCCCAGAACCTGCCAAAGTAGTAACGTAAAGAGGACAAACCCCTACTGTGGGTGTAGTATTAGAGTCCGAGATTACATAGGTCACACTGCTACTTGTGGCGGTCACGCAGTAGGTTTTTCCATCGGCTCTACCACCTCCGGCTAGCGTGACGCCGCTACTCGGTGTGAACGAGGTGGGAACAGTCGGTGGATACCCGTTTCCAAAATTACGGGCGTTTTCCATCGCAGAGACAGCACCATTCAAATCGCTCTTTAACTGGGCTGCGGTGGCGTTGGTACGCCAGTTGCCATAACCGACTACCGTGATGGTCGCGAGTATGCCAATGACAGCAATAACAACAATCAGCTCGACAATAGTGAAGCCTTGAATGCGTGAGAATGTGTGTTTTTGATTAATCATAGTGTCCAGAAACGCCCGTCTAATTATTACTGTACGAACTATAGCATAAGATTTATGGCGCCAGCAAATATGCCTTAGAGATGGTACCGGCGTAGTACTCGGAGCTATAGCCTCTTTCGGCTACTGGACTATGCGAATGCGATTGTTGCGAAAGTCTGTGACGTAGATGGTGGTGCCGGCGGAATTAACGGCAACGCCAGTAGGACCATTGAATTGGGCGCCGTTACCAATCCCGTCAGCGAAGCCACCCACACCGGAACCAGCCAAAGTCGTCACGACGCCGGCGGCAGTGATTTTGCGAATAAGGTTGTTGGTCTGGTCGGAGACGTAAACGTTGCCGGTCGAGTCGACGGCAACGCCGGTAGGACCCCTAAATTGGGCGCTGGTGCCGGTTCCATCAGCGGAGCCGGCTACGCCGGAGCCAGCCAGGGTCGTCACGACACCAGCGGCGGTGATTTTACGAATAAGATTATTTCCAACATCTCCGACGTAGACGTTACCGGCCGAGTCGACCGCGATGCCCCTAGGAAACTTAAATTGGGCGCTGGTGCCAGTTCCATCAGCGGAGCCGGCCACGCCGGAGCCCGCCAGTGTGGTAACAACGCCGGCTGGGGTGATTTTGCGAATGCGCTGGTTATTCTTGTCGGCGACGTAGACGTTACTGGCCGAGTCGACCGCGACACCATTAGGGTAGCTGAATTGGGCGCTAGCGCCAGTCCCGTCGGCAAAACCAGGTGTTCCGGAACCAGCTAGGGTAGTGACGAGCCCTGCCGAAGTAATCTTGCGAATAACACTGTTGCTGTCATCAGCGACGTAGACGTTACCGGCCGAATCGACCGCGACACCGATCGGAGAGTTGAACTGGGCGCCGGTGCCGGTACCGTTGACAAAGCCAGCTGTTGCGGAGCCAGCCAGGGTCGTTACGACGCCGGCGGCAGTGATTTTGCGAACGCTGTTGTTGATGTAGTCTGCGGCGTAGACGGTGCCGGCCGAGTCGACCGCGACACCAAGTGGCATGTTAAATTGGGCACTGGTGCCAGCCCCGTCGGCGGCACCAGCTGTGCTGGAGCCAGCCAGGGTAGCAACGGCAAAACAGCTACCCACCGTTGGTGTGGAGTTAGCAGTGGTAATTATATAGACAACACCGCCGCTAGCTGCGGAGAGGCAGTAGACCTTTCCATCGGCGCTACCGCCGCCAGCTAATGTGACGCCGCTACTTGGTGTGAACGAGGTAGGAATAGTCAGTGGATACCCGTTTCCAAAATTACGGGCGTTTTCCATGGCTGAGGCTGCTCCGTTTAGATCGCTTTTTAACTGAGTGGCGGTAGCGTTGGTACGCCAACTACCGTACCCAACTACCGTGATGGTCGCGAGTATGCCAATGATAGAAATGACGATAATCAGCTCCACAATAGTGAAGCCTTTTGTCTGTATGCGTGTGTGTTTGTTATTAGTCATGACTAATCCTAGCGTGAAGGAACGCCCATCCATGTTATTTACTACTATATTAATTATAGCATGAGGTTTATGGCGCCTGCAGATATCGTTTTAAAATTGTCGCCTTGGACAATCCAATGGCCTCGACCAGTTCTTGGTATGTCGCTAACTCGACGGCACGAAGACTACCGAACGACTTGATAAGATTTCGACGCGTTACTGGTCCAATTCCAGGGATTTCTTCCAGTCGGCTGGCGGTTTGCTTGGTCCGCTTGAGGACCGTATGGTAACTAACGGCAAAGCGATGCGACTCATCACGAATTCGCTGAAGCAGCTTGATAATGTGGGTAGAGTGCGGCAGGTTGATGAGCGTGAAATCTTGGCTAACGGTGATGTAGCCATCGAGCTCGGCAAGCTTGGCCTGATTAATGACGACATTCGATTTCTGATGGTGAACGACAATTTGCTCTTCCCGTTTCGCCAGACCGATAAATGGTGTCATCTGCCCACGTTCGTCTCTCGCTTTGAGCGCCGCATCGAGTTGCCCCTTGCCCCCGTCGATCAGCACCAAATCGGGCTTACCCCAAGCTTTGAGATTCTTGTCACTCATTCGCCTGAGTAGCGTTTCGTTCATATTATAAAAGTCATTGTTGTGTTCGATCCGGGTTTTGAATTTGCGATAATTCGACCGGTCACTGACACCGTTGCTAAATACCACCATGCTGGCGACCACATTCGTCCCGCTCATATGCGAAATGTCATAGCCCTCAATCCGGGCCGGTGTCTTCTTCAGCCCTAGCAAATCGACCAAATCACTCAAGGCCTTGTCCTTGCTGATGTCCAAAAACTCCTTGTCGCCAAACATAATCCGGCTTTGCAGCTCGCGCAGGTCGCGCAGTTTATTACGCAATGTCGTAGCGGTTTCAAAATCATGTTGCTTAGCGGCCTGTTTCATCTCTTTCTCTATTTCACCCACCAATGACTTACGGCCACCTTCCATATAGCGGATGAGTTTACGGAGCGACGTCTTATAGTCTTCGCTCGACGTACCCGGACGCGGGCTGAGGCCGATGTGCGTATCGAGGTCAGGCCGTTCGGATTGCCTGGGCGGCTTGGTGTAATATGGAAAGACTTTGCGAAGATAGCGCAGGGCTTTCTTGGCAGCGAAACCGTTGTAGTACGGGCCGTAGTACTCCGCCCCATCGTCAGCAGGATTACGCGTAAAACCGAGGTGTGGCCATTCGCTCTTTAGGTCGATTCGCACAAACAGTTGCGACTTATCGTCTCGCAGCAAAATATTATAACGTGGCATATAGCGTTTGACCATTTCACTCTCTAGAAACAGGGCATCAATTTCGCTTTCAGTTTCAATCCAGTCAGTATCGACAATTTCCGCTACCAGCGCACTTGTCTTTACATCCATGTCACGTGTAGTTTGAAAGTACTGACGCACCCGGTTTTTGAGCACCGCCGCTTTGCCAACATAAATAATCTCACCGGTTTTATCTTTGTGAAAATATACACCCGGCGACCTTGGAAGCGTTTTTAATTTTGCATCGAGCGCTACATTCATTCCTCTAGTATAGCGTTATCCGCGCAAAGCCTTTATTTGTCTAGCAATGTCGTCTAACTTCTGTTTTGTCGCGTGGTCGATATGGGCTATATGATTGAGGTTATCATCACGTAACATTGCTTCTTGTTGTAGTAATCTTAACGTATTGTGCTCAGCCTCTACGAGTTGTTGTTCAATCGCAATCACTTTTTCTTCTGATATACAGATTTCGTGAACAAGCCTCTTGGCGTGTGCCGCTTCGTCCGTCGCTCGACTATAATCTTCCTTCACGCTACAATTAAACGAATCCTGCGTTGCATGATCTACCTCATACCGATCTTTATCAATCAACTGACGTAATTGCGTCACTTGATGATAGAGTGTTTTTATACTTTCCATATGACTACTCCACCCTCTTGATGGTCGTTTATTGGCCCAGAAGTCGTACCCGAGACGAGTCGCTGTATGTCATGTCGATCTTTGCCGCTCATAGATTCCTCCTTGGCGCGTAGAATCAATGTTGCTATCCTTAGGCTCCACTGTCGCTACTTTTATTATACCCCCTTAATGCAGACTTGGTAAGACATTATGGTCAGGTTTGTTTAGGACACTTTTTGGCTGATGTGAGCTTTCTGGCGACACTGCTCATCGTGAAACAGTAAGTCCGGCTGTTGCTTACAATTCATACAAATCAGCACTAGGTCGTTACACCTAGACAAAGCACAATTCTCATAATTGTTGGTCGACTGCTGACAGTGCGAGCAAAGACCGATCGTTTTAGCATGGTCACTAAAATCGATTGTCATACGGTCGTCAAACACCCGCAGACTGCCCTCCCATAGACCGTCGTCGCCGTACGCTTCGCCGTATTTGACGATGCCGCCATCAAGTTGATAGACTTCCTTAAAGCCGCGGTTTTTCATTAGGCTGGAAAGAATCTCACAGCGCACACCACCCGTACAATAGGTAACAATTGGTTTGTCTTTTAGGTTATCGTAGACACCACTCTCGAGTACTTTGATAAAGTCGCGACTGGTGTGGATTTCGGGGACAATGGCATTTTTAAATCGCCCAATCGCTGCCTCGTGCGTATTGCGTCCGTCGAAAAAAACGACTTCGGCGCCCTTGGCCTCTACCAACTCGCGTAGCTGGTGCGGTTTGAGGTGGACACCACCGCCAACCACTCCCTGCTCATTCACCCGCAGTTCATTATTCAGCACCAAACGCGACAATTTCATTACGGACTCTAACGCTCATGCGAGGAAAATCTTCGCGTCCTCCATCGCTCCATTTAAAGATAGTATCCTTAAAGCCAGCAAATTCTTTGGTTGCCTTTATGTACTGCTTGAGGTCTTTTAAATCGCCTCCGACCGTGCCGTTGATGCCATGTTTTGAAATCAAAATACGCCCCGTAAGATTGAGACTGTCGCACAGCGTCTTCTGCCACAATTTAACGGATACCGGATCTGTGATTGGTGTAAATTTATAATACAGAAGAATCTTTTGCATCTGTAAACAGTATACTATATAATTTACTTACCTATGACCTACCCAGGTCCTCTGCGCGCCAACGTTCGGTTGCCGAACCACTAGCCACCCCGCATCACTGCGTATACTACATTGAAAGGATTTTACTACTTTGGGAACAAATAAACACACCCTAAAATTATATTGGCAGCAAATACGCAAGTACAAAGCCAGTTTCTTTACGATGTTGATATTAATACCGTCAGCTGCGCTGTTAATCGATACATTGCTGCCATATTTCTTTAGTCAAGCGATTGGTGGACTAGCGAACAACTCACAGGATACCATTCGCCACAGCCTGATTATGGCCTCGATCGTTGGAATTGGCGGAGCAATCCTGAATACGATTGGCTTCCAAGCGATGGTCCGACATGAAGCAAAAGTCCGCACTAGCCTCGGCAATGCAACTTTTGCGAGATTACTCAACAAAGACATGGGGTTCTTTGTCAACGAAAAAGTCGGTGCACTCACCAGCCGCTACATTGATTTTGTCCGAGCCCAGGTCACACTTCAAGACTTACTCATTATTCGCACCCTTGGATTTATTCTGTCAGTCAGCACCGGACTGACCATCTTGGCCCTCCAGTCATGGCAACTAGCCAGCATTATCCTGGTATTAATTGTCGTACTCGTTCTACAAGTTCGCTGGAGCATAAAAAAACGCGCGCCGTGGCGCCACGAACGAAAGATCCTGACTGGAGAAATCCACGGACACGTGGCCGATGCGGTCACGAACAGTCTAACCGTTAAGACATTTGCCAACGAAGAGCCGGAAATAAAGGCATTAGCCATACAGAATGTCCATTTTGAACAGCTCTTCGTGAAAGATATTGGTTTTATTGCTTTTGAAGGTTCTGTCCGCATCGCCATTATGGCTATCGTCCAAATTATCGCTATCAGCATTTCGGCGGTGCTCGTATTGAACCATCAGATGGGTATTGCAGCGGCAATTTTCGCGCTGACGTATCTGCAACGAATCGCCTCGCAAATATTCACACTCGGCGACATGTTAAACGGCTACGATCAGGCCCTGCTGGAAGCCGCACCGATGAGTGATATCTTAGCGGGCGACACGCTCATTAACGACAAGCCGAATGCCGAAAAGCTACACGATATCAGCCCAACCATCGACCTCAAAGCAACCTCTTATCATTACGGCGATGCCAGCGAAGATGTCCTGAGTGACGTTACTTTGTCAATTCCTGCTGGGCAAAAAGTTGGTCTCGTCGGACATTCCGGGGCCGGAAAAACTACCATTACCCACTTACTACTCCGTTTTGCTGATGTGACCGGCGGTAGTATTTTGATTGGTGGTCATGATATTCGCGACGTGACACAAAAAAGTCTGCGCGACACTATCGCCTATGTTCCCCAGGAACCAATGCTATTTCATCGAACCTTGCGTGAAAATATTGCCTACAGCAAACCGACAGCGACCGACGAGGAAATCCGTCAAGTTGCCCGACAAGCCAATGCGCTGGAGTTTATCGAACGATTACCTCGCGGATTCGACACTATGGTCGGCGAACGCGGCATCAAATTATCCGGCGGACAACGACAACGCATTGCTATTGCAAGGGCTATCTTAAAAAACGCGCCAATTCTAGTTTTAGACGAGGCTACTTCTGCCCTTGATAGCGAAAGCGAAAAGCTAATCCAAGATGCGCTCGTCAAGCTCATGAAAGGCCGTACCAGTATCGTCATCGCTCACCGCCTTTCGACCATCGCCAAGCTCGACCGTGTTATCGTACTCGATGAAGGAAAAATTGCTGAGCAAGGAAGTCATCAAGAGTTGCTGCAACAAAAAGGCATCTACTACAAACTCTGGTCACACCAATCGGGTGGCTTCATAGAAGAATAGTCCAAGTTTAAATCAGGTTTACCTGTGGTGACGAAGTTCGAAGCGTGGACTCGACGTCTTGGGACGTTGCGTCGGACGAGCCTTATTGACTTGACGGCCGGTCTGATTATTATGACCAGCAATTCTTGTAACGCCAGCCCCTATCGTCGCTTGGCTACGTCGTTGATCCCGAGTTGGCAAGGTATGATCATACCTTGCTTGTTCTAAGGTCTTGTACTCGGTCTTGCTGTCCGGACGAACACTCAGGCGATGTTCGCCCATCACAAACGGTAGTAAATGATAATAGCGGGCTGGTATTGTCACGTGCGCTCTGTCGCTGTTTGCTAGATATTCGATCTTGAATTCAAGCGACCCATCCTTTTCATCGATAACACTTATCACGTCGGGCGAATGAAGCAGTATCTCATCACGAATTTCCTCTGGAACGATTTCGCGAATAGCCTCAAGGTCGATATACGGATCAATGTCTTCCATGGAGCGAATCATGTAGGACGCTTCCCGAACCGTCTTGGCGATAATCTGATCAACCGAGTAATCGACCCCCAAATCTTCGACGGTTCGATTTTGCAGGCGTTTAAAATCAAAAATCAACTTACGTGCTATCGCAATGTTTGTCGGCAGCTTAATAGTGGTTTTTTCATTGAGAAAAATCTGATCGACGATGAATTTCTGGACAGCAACGCTCGGCTCGGCTCGGCGAGAAATACATTGTCTTGTTGGGTTGCCGTCAAAGAAAACTCGCTCGTTCGTCACGGCCCATCCCTCTTCATCAATATTGAAACCATCGATGACTGTCGTCGTCCTGTCGGGCAAGATCGATAACAACATTTCTGAAGTTACTTGAGTAGCGGTAGTCACAAACTTAGTCGTGTTTATTTTTTTGCTACGTGCTCTTTGCATATCGAAACTATGACCGGCAACCAGAGAGACATCGCCCTCAAGGACGTCGATAATCGTACTGGAGACAAGCACGCGCTTTCTCTTTTTGTTGTCCGTAAATGCTTGCAGGCCGTTGCGCACAAATAACTCATCCGTACCAGTAATAATCGATTCTATCAGCTGAATCCTCTGTTCATCACTCGGAGTCTTCAGGTCATACACGTCAAGACCGCGACGATTTGCCAACGACTCGAATGCCCGAAAGGCTTTGTTATAGCGCAGTTCGATAATATTCGCTTTCTCCTGCTGAAGACCATTGCGTTGCATAGCCGCGACCATATAGTCGACGCCAGCGATAATATCAGAGTTAGTCTCGCTCGTCAGATGTCGCCATTTATCCATTCCTTTGGCAGTCGAGGTGATACCGTTCAATTGTTGGACAACGGCCGCGGCCAGCATTTGCAATTCTACCTCGGGACCGTATTGTCGTGATTTGAGCACCATGCGCGCTGAATTAACGTCGAGTGGTAGGTGGGCGGCTTGCTCGCCTAGTTTAGTGATAGCATAGCCCTCAAGCGCAGTATTGCCTAGTTTTCTGAAGAGCTTCAGTCGCGTCAGCCTCTCGTTTGCCCGGTCTATTTCCGCCTCGCTTGGCAAGTCGTAAAACGGCAAATCATCAAGCCTATGCCCAAAAGCCGCCAGTTTCAGTATCGTATCCTGCATTGGTACGCGCTGAATGGCAGGAATGTCATATTCGGCAATCTCATCAAGCGGAGGTAACAGTGGAAAGCCACGGTACTGAGCGCGTATATACTTATCGATTTGGCCTGGTTCTTTTTTTACTCGGCCGACGCGTCCGCGCCTCTGCTCTGCAGTTGCCCGCGAAGAAAGCTGAATCGCAAGCGTACGAACCCCGTCCGGACTTAACGTTGCGGTACGTTCATAGCCGCAGTCAATCACGGTATCAATCCCAGGGATGGTAATACTCGTCTGACCGACCGACGTGGAGAAAACGATCACACCTTTGGGATACGACAAAAATACCTTGCTCTGCTCGTTCGGAGTTTGGTCACCGTGTAGCGCAAGCAATGTATAGCCTTCTGGTACCTTGCGTCCAAATTTCGACAATGCACCCTGAATCTGTTCGCGCCCCGGCAAGAAGACTAAGACATTCTCGTGTCTCCGGGCGGCCTCGATAACATCCCTATCAAGATCCGTTGACTCGCGCTCTTCGACTTCGTACGACGCTCCAGGAATCTCAATGACGGGAGCTTGTTCACCTACAATCTTGCTATAGTGATTACTCAGTTTTTCGGCATCAAGCGTTGCACTCATCACGACGACACGCATGCCGTACTTGACTGCAATGGCCAGCAGCGCATCCATGTTTTCACTCCGCTCGTGGTATTCGTCAATTACTAAAACTTGGTCTTTAGTAATACCATTATGAGAAATCTCATGCATCAACTGGAGGCCGTCGGTCACATAGGATATGGCATTATCTTCTGACTCGTCACCCTCTTGCGCTGTACGGTAGCCAACAAGATTATGGTTAGGGTCGTTCAGCGACGTAGCGATTGTACTATCGACATATCGCTTTAATTGACGCGCAGCAACGACGCGAGGCTGAGTGACAATAATTTTGCTAAAATAGCCGGATTCAAATAAATACTGTGGAAATTCCGTACTCTTCCCGGTCGCCGTTCTGGCCGTCACAATCGTCAAAAGGTGGTTTTTGACCATTTCGACACCATGTTCGCGGCACTTAGCCACCGGCAATTCGGGATTACCTAGCTGGTAATTTTTTTGGGCGGGGCGTTCTTGCTGCATACCTGCTTCGTCAAAATAAACCTGATTCGGCCACTCTTTGGCGAAGATCTTGGCAAACTCAGTATCCGTTTCTGTGTCTATTGTTCTATCTAAAATCGCGGTTCTGGTTTGTTCCATAATCCTACAAAAACACCCTTATTCAAACGTAACTCACCCACTCTGCGTCACATCTACTCTAGCTTGATTTACTTCTGCCCTCAGGATACAACAAGCGACGTCCGTCATCGATAAAAATATGTTGTCATTTGTACCTATACAAAAATCCGCACCGTAATTGGTGCGGATTTTTCGTGTATTGTTTGTGTTATTTGTCGGCTTTGACGTCAGCTTCAACCTCTTCGGCTACTTCTGCGCCGTTTTCAGCTTCAACCTCAGCCGCTTCTTCAGCTTCGGCTTCACCACCGGCATCTTCATTGGCAGATTGGAGGGCAGATGGTTCATAGACATTGGCGATGACCAACTCGAGATCCTGTTCGTGATCGGCAAATTCGACGCCCTCTGGCAAAACGATGTCGGCGACGGTCAACTTATCGTCGTCGGTTGCCAGTTCGCTAATTGACATCTCAAGAGACTCTGGCAAATTGGCAGGTAGAGCACGAATTTCAAGGTGCTCAATTGCCTGCAAGACGATAAGTCCAGCTTTTTCAGCGGCACTTTCACCAACACCAATCAGGATAATTGGCACTTCGGTGACAATTTTGTCTTTGCGATTAATGGCGTGGAACGCAATGTGTCGCACGACGTGCTTAACGGGATCAATATCGATGGACTTGATGATAGCGAGGCGCTTCTTGCCGTCAATCAGAAGGTCGACTGGCGAGTGCTTGCCGGCGATGTGGGCAACTTTGGTCGTCTCGACGACAGCTGACTGCATCGTAATGGGCTCGACACCACTTCCGTACACAACACTTGGTACCAAGCCCTGCTTTCGCAAAGTAGCGACTTTTTTACCAGTTACTGTTCGCTCATCTAACGTGAGTGAAATGTTGCTCATATGTTCTCCTTAATGCGTTGTTGTTTGGACTATATTGCCTATTATAGCATTTCTAACAGATTAATGCTGGTCCGTGTTAAAATAGTACGAGTAATGATTCCCGGCATTGATCTGATCGATTTTATTAAATACGTAAGCGTCTTGGGCGTCGCTTTCGTGATATTCGCCGAATCGGGCCTCCTCATCGGCTTCTTCTTGCCGGGCGACAGCCTGCTCTTCACCGCCGGCTTCTTAGCTCAATCGGGTTTGCTCCATATCAATATCAACCTGCTGGTTTTAGTTTTATTCGTCGCGGCGGCACTCGGTGATAGTGTCGGTTATAGCTTTGGAAATAAAGTCGGTGGACGCGTCTTTACGCGAAAAGACTCACTCTTGTTCCGCCAGGAAAACGTTCGCAAGGCCCAAGTGTTTTACGAAAAACACGGCGGCATCACAATCATCATCGCCCGCTTTATTCCCATTGTCCGCACCTTCGCACCGGTGGTAGCTGGTGTGGCAAAAATGAAATATAAAACGTTCCTTAGCTTTAATTTAATCGGCGCTTTCCTGTGGGCAGCTGGTGTGACCTACCTTGGTTATTTTGTTGGTTCTTGGTTCAAAAAAATCGGCATTGATATCGACACAGTTTTGTTACCGATCGTTCTGGTGATTATCTTCCTGTCCGTATTACCTCCCGCTATCCACATCCTGAAAGACAAAAAACAGCGCGATGTCCTTTGGAACGGCACAAAACGCCAACTCAAACTTGTCTTTGGTAAAAAAAGTTGACAGTCGTGACCCTCCCTTCTTTTGTAGGTAAGATTACCAAAAAACCTGCGTTAATCAGCCTCTGTATCGGGCTACTCTGTATACTCATCGGTAGTGCAATCTTCATCTTTTTATTCGACAATGTCCGCGAACAAAATGACATCGCACGATTAGACCAACCGACACTGGCGTGGTTTATGGGCCACCGAAGCAATAGTCTGACTGCCATCATGAAGCTGATTACGACCATAGCCAGTCCTATCGTGCTTGGCGTCCTGGTAACCGTCGGCAGTCTGGTTTGGGGACGAAAAAGGCGGGAAATTTGGCGACCGGCCCTGTTGATTGGTGCCATGGGGCTAGCCGTTATGACTTCGACAATTATTAAACTACTCACCGGTCGAGGCCGTCCACCGCTGTCTGATATGATTCCTCCATTTGAAGTAGACTTCTCGTTTCCGTCGGGTCACACCCTTGGTATCGCCGTCCTAGTATTGGTCGCGGGATACCTGATTTACTCACGTCGACCGACCAAAAGGCGGCTGTTCTTATGGATAACGATGACCGTTTTTGGTATTAGCATAGTCGCTTCCAGCCGACTCTATCTCGCCTATCACTGGATAACAGATATCGGCGCCTCAGTTGGGTTAGCGTTGATTGTCTTTGGCATAGTCATGCTCGTCGACACCTGGTTCATGAACTACCGACGTCAATCTAGAAAAGTTCTTTCAAGTACTGGCCAGTAAACGATTCCTTGACCTCGGCAACCTGTTCTGGTGTGCCCGTGGCCACGATACTGCCGCCAGCCAGCCCGCCTTCTGGCCCCATGTCGATAACGTAGTCGGCCGTTTTAATAACGTCAAGATTGTGTTCGATAATGATCATCGTGTTGCCGCCCTGGATAAGCTTTTGTAAAATACCGAGCAGTCGTTTAACGTCGGCGCTATGCAGCCCGGTGGTCGGTTCGTCCAAAATATACAGTGTCTTGCCGGTTGCCCGGCGGGCCAGTTCGCTGGCCAATTTGATACGCTGAGCTTCACCGCCGCTGAACGTCGTGGCTGGTTGTCCGAGGTTGATATAGCCGAGGCCAACGTCGACAATCGTGTCGAGCTTACGGGCAATCGCCGGGATATTTTCAAAGAATTTGGCCGCCTCTTCGACGGTCATCCCCAGGACATCGCTAATCGTCGCGCCTTTATATTTGATCTCAAGCGCCTCGCGGTTGTAGCGCTTCCCCTTGCAGACATCGCAGGTTACGTAAACGTCGGGCAAGAAGTGCATTTCAATTTTGATGACTCCGTCACCTTGGCAGTTTTCGCAACGACCACCTTTGACGTTAAAACTAAAGCGGCCGGCTTTATAACCACGGATGTTCGCTTCAGGCGTACCGGCAAATAATTCTCGAATCGGTGTGAACACGCCAGTGTAGGTCGCTGGGTTAGAACGAGGTGTCCGACCGATAGCCGACTGGTTAATGATAATCGCCTTGTCGAGGTGTTCGATGCCTTCGATATTTTCGTGGGACCCTGGAATCTCGTGTGATCGGTGCAAGCGCGCCGATAACTCTTTAGCCAAGATGTCATTCACCAACGTCGACTTACCCGAGCCACTGACACCACTGACGACGGTCATGACGCCGAGCGGAAAAGCAACGTCAATGTTCTTGAGATTGTTTTCACTCGCTCCGCGGACTATCAATTGACGGTCCCTGATGAGTGGCCGACGCTTCTTGGGCATATCAATATTTTCCAGCCCACTTAAATATCGTCCGGTGATACTGTCCTTATTCTTGGCCACTTCGTCGGGCGTCCCAGCCGCCACGACGTTACCGCCGGCGATGCCCGCACCTGGACCGATATCAAGTAAGTAGTCGGCTTGGCGGATCGTGTCTACGTCGTGCTCAACGACCAAAACAGTATTGCCTAAATCACGC
This sequence comes from Saccharimonadales bacterium (SeqCode), assembly GCA_038244885.1. GTDB lineage: Bacteria > Patescibacteriota > Saccharimonadia > Saccharimonadales > Saccharimonadaceae > UBA1547. The sequence continues at coordinate 13,529 of JBBRTA010000002.1, forward strand.
AGGTGTTTGAGGGTAGAAATTAAACGATCGTTATCCCGCTGGTGTAGACCAATTGAAGGTTCGTCCAACACGTATAACACGCCCTGTAGACTCGAACCGATTTGCGTTGCCAAGCGAATTCGCTGGGCTTCACCACCACTAAGGGTATTGGCAGCCCGGGCGAGTTCGAGATAACTAAGCCCAACGTTACTCATGAAACCAAGTCGTGATTTTATTTCTTTCATAATTTGGACGGCAATAAACTGCTCTTGGTCGGTCAGTTTGAGCTTGTGGTCGAACAAATCGAGGGCACTATCGACCCCGAGGTTACAGATATCCATAATACTCAGCCCATGAACCGTGACGGCCAAGACGACCGGCTTGAGACGGGCACCCTTGCAGGTATAACATTGTCGTTCGCGCATAAAGCGCTCGATGTCTTTTCGCATAAACTCGCTGTCGGTTTCTTTGTGTCGACGCTCTAAATTCGGAATTACGCCTTCGTACGTCGATTCGTACATTCGACCGCCGCCAAGTTGCACGGTATACTTTTGAAGACCAGTCCCGTAGAGAATTTTTTCGAGATTTTCAGCTGACAAATCTTGAACGGGAACCTGTAGGCTGAAGCCGTGTGCACTGGCAACTTCCGCTAGTCGCTTCATATACCAGGCATCGCTATTGACGCGGTTATACGGACGAATCGCACCCTCAGCTATCGTCAGGTTCGGGTTAAAGACAAGACCAGGATCAACTTCTAGGCGACTCCCTAGACCCATACAAACAGGACAGGCACCTTGCGGGGCGTTGAAGCTGAAGAGACGTGGCTCTAACTCTGGAATATCCTCGTTCGGGTGATCGAGGCAGGCGTAGCGCTGACTAAAAGTCGAGACTTTATCGGTGTCAACATTCAATATTTGAATAATACCGTCAGCTATCTCGAGTGTCTGTTCAACCGACTGCGTGACGCGGCCGGTCATCTCGGTACTCATAGCAATTCGATCGACCACGATTTCGATGTTGTGTTTGTATTTCTTGTCGAGCTCAGGAAACTCGTCCAACGAATAGACAACCCCATCGACCCGTACCCGGGCAAAGCCAAGTCGACGATACTGTTCGGGGATGTGAGCGAATTCGCCTTTCTTGCTCTGAATAACTGGCGCTAACAACATCAAACGAGCGCCTTCAGGTAGCTTCATGATTTCATCAATAATTGTCTCGGAAGTCCGGCGAGAAACAGGTTTGCCACAGACGGGACAGTGCGGTACTCCGATACGGGCATACAGCAGACGGAGGTAATCGTAAATCTCGGTGACGGTGGCGACCGTACTGCGGGGATTTCGACTGGTTGATTTCTGATCGATGCTAATTGCCGGACTGAGGCCATCGATTTGGTCGACGTCGGGCTTTTCCATCAATCCCAAGAACTGCCTAGCGTAGCTCGACAGACTTTCCACATAACGTCGTTGTCCCTCAGCGTAAATAGTATCAAAAGCTAGGCTTGATTTACCCGACCCAGAAAGACCAGTAATCACCACTAACTTATCACGCGGAATTTCCACGTTAATGTTTTTTAGGTTGTGCTCACGCGCACCTGTGACTCGAATAACCTCTGACATAACCAATTGATTGTACTCTGTTTTGACGCCTTTTTCCACCCCTTTGCGTATACATCGCGCTTATCGTTGCACCTTGACGAGCCACGTGGTATATTCTATAGACATTAAATTGAAGTTCCGAGGTATTGTGATGAAGAAAAAGATCAGCATCATCGGTATTATTGGCTCCCTGTTACTTATCCTTGATAGCATGGGCGCGAGCCATTGGGTATTGTTATTTGTGCTGGCTGGGGTCATTCCAGGTACTGATGTCCGTATCTCAGCAATCGACATGATGGCTGCCAATGCCACTGCCATCGTAATTATTATTCTCCGCGTCACAGCGTGGCCTCAATTCCTTGAATTCTTCCTACCGCCCATCGAAAAACACGTGCCAACAAAAAAACACATCCGTCGCCACGCGGCCTAGTTCTTGTTTCTAGTTTTCAAGGTCGGAAGGAAGGATACTTTCGGCCCACAGTTGCAGTTCCTGCAACACAAACTGCTTATCCTGGTCGTCGATTGTTGCCGACAAACTATGAAGCGATTTCGTAAAACTCGGTAAACTGGCTGTAATTTTAGCGGCCCGCCACTTTTCCCAGGCTATCGTCTCGTCCTCAGCCAGACTACTAGGGAAATTACGAGCTTTGTAGTGGAGTAGTAGCGGTTCGAGCCGCTCATCATTAAAGCTAGGGTGAAAATCTGCTAGTTCACGTTCGCCGGCCTTGCGGACAGTTTCGATTCTGATTTTATCAACGTCCGGTACGAAGCCATCGTACAGTTGCGCCTCGGGATCGAGTGATTTTTTGTATTCCGGCTTATTTTCGAACAAAGTTCTAATATTCTCAGCAAAACCAGGCGCAGCGAGTAAAGTAGTCCGGTGTTTCGTGATAATTTCTTCGCTCAAACCGATATTACTCCAGCCTTCACCTTGCGCCAGCACGCCAAGCGGTGCCACGGCCGGAGCGCGGTTGTACTGCAGTTCCTTGACTGGTAGGCGCTGAAAACCTTCAGCCGACCGCTCTTCCCACGTGGCATAAAGTTTTTTCTTCAGGTCCGACTGGCTCATCTCAAGAAATGGTGTCGGGTCGTAACGAAGATCGTAGACCACGACGTTGCTGTTCTGACCGGCAGTCAAGGGAAAAGCGACAGTTGCTTTGTTGAAGGCACTGTCCAAACGGCCACTAACGTAGACGAACGGCAGCTTATTGTCGAGATTAACCAATTGTTTGACTTCTTTTTTGTCTCGGAGCCGCAGCAAATAGTCGTACAACTGAGGTTGTTTATCGCGGATTAATTTCGTCACGTCGATGAGCGCTTCGACGTCACTCAGCGCGTCGTGGGCTTTAGTATGATCAAGCTCGTTTACCTTGCTGAGAAGTTCTAGTCGGTTAGTGGCCACACCCTTGGCGTCGACGGGCCACTTGATCCCGTCGGGCCGGAGCGCCCGAGTCATACGAACAACGTCCAACAAGTCCCAGCGGGAGCGCCCGTCTTTCCAGCTCCATTCGTATGGATCGTAAAAATTACGCCAAAATAGATGACGGATAAACTCATCATCGAAACGAATATTGTTAAAACCGACCACAATCGTATCGGGGGTAAAAATTTCTTCGGACAACATCTTGGCAAATTCAGATTCTTTATAGCCGTCCGCCTGTGTCTGTTGTGGCGTAATGTTAGTCACCATCAACGCTTCGGGGCTTGGTAGAACGTCGTCATTAAGCTTTACAAGGACATTGACAGGCTCTCCAATGGGCCGTAGCTCCATATCAGTCCGAATGCCGGCAAACTGCATGACGCGCGCTTCTTGCGGGCTGAGGCCGCTTGTCTCAAGGTCATAGAAAAAAAATGTTTTAGCCATTAGGACTAATTATATACTGCTTTGATGCCTGACAAAAATTTAGACATCTTATAAGCCATAGCGTCCCCGGAGGGCGTTGAAATTTAAATTAACCTCAGCAGTACTGAGTGCCCGGTTATAAACGCTGACATCACCCAGCTTACCCACAAGAGCATTACCGATATTAAAGGTACCTGGTAGTCCCAGCGGGGTAGATGTTAGATTTGGGCCTGTAGAGGAGACGTCCGTGCCATCGACGTAGATCTCCCTTTTTCCGCTCGAGTTTTGAAAGACAAAGCTGACAATATGCCACAAATCATCTTTTAGATTAAAATAACCGTAATCATAATAATCATCAGCTCCCCCATTTAGATATAGTAGTAGCCTATTTGTTCCTCCGTAGGCTAGGCTAACACCCTGATTGAAATTCATAATCTTCTGTATATTTGCGGGAGCAGTAGACACTAACTTCACGGCGGCACTTACCGTCCATTCTTGAGCAGCGGGAGTTTGGTTGAGAAAATTTGCCATCGATACATACTGTGTTCCGTCAAACGCCAAGGTGCCACCATTGGCCGTATCATATACGGTACTGTTAACAACAGTGCCATTGTTACCGTAGCCGCTAATGTCAGACCATTTCGTGCCCGTTCCTGGATAGGAGGTAGCCGAAGCCGCATCTAGATGCAACATTAGACCAGACGATAAAAGACAACCACCAAGCGAAGGGGCGTCATCTTGAGTAATTTTAAATGTTTGATTACTTTTTATCGCAGAAATACAAAAAGTCTTATAGCCCAATGTACTATTCACTTGGTAGGAATAGGCAGTACCGGGACTCACCTTTAGACACTTATTGGTTGCGCTGTCTGGCTGGGCGCAGTCTATGGTGACCGGATAGCTATTGTTATCTATTTGGAATAACTTTAATTGCTGGTTAGCACCGTTGAGGTCAGATTGGAGCGACACGGCAATAGCCCGATTGTTAACACCCGTGTAGGCAACGATTGTGATAGCCGCCAAAATACCGATAATCACGATGACGATCAGGAGCTCAACGATAGTGAAACCCGAAAAAGAACGCCGATGATTACCACTATTCATTAGCTAAGTATACATGAGCACTATAGGGGGAACAAGAAAGAGCGTAGATGCTTAATTACTGTTCGAAGTAGGTAAACTCGTTGTCGCTGATGCGTACAATGCTCTCGCCCTCAGCTCCTTTGCGGCGAAGTTCGTGGGTAATGCCAAGTTTTTTCATGATGTCGCGAAGACGGTTGACGCCCTCGTAGTTGTCAAAGTCGGTTCGTCGGGCGAATTTCTCAATCTTGTCACCAACAACCAGATAATACGTCTCGCCTGCTTCGTTTTTAAGCCTTTCGACCGTCCAGCCTTCGGCAATCTGATTCTCACCCAAGCTAATCGTCTCGTAACCATCCTCGATCGCATCGATATCATCTTCGGCGGCAATTTTGCGAGCCTCAACAACCGTCTGGCGCAGCGCTCGTAGCACATCCTTCAATCCCTTGTGGGCGCTAGATGAGATCGCAAACACCGGCACGTCGCCAGCAACGGCTTTAACGGCATCAATTTGCATCTGGATGATGTCGTCGTCAAGACCATCGATTTTAGTCAGGGCCACCACCTCAGGGCGATTATCTAGCTCGAGATTGTAATTTTTTAGCTCAGCTCGAATCGTTTTGTAGGCATCAGCAATGTCGTTAGTGTAGACGTCGATCAGGTGCAATAGGACTGCTGTCCGTTCAATGTGGCGTAAAAATGCGTCGCCCAACCCCTTACCTTCGCTCGCACCCTCAATCAGTCCCGGCAAATCAGCAATCAACAGACTGCCGTCATCGATATCGGCCACCCCAAGGTTGGGCGTTAGCGTCGTAAAGGCATAATCGGCTATCTCTGGACGAGCGTTACTGACAACGCTCAAAAAAGTCGATTTACCAGCATTGGGGAAACCAACCAGACCAACGTCAGCCAACAGCCGTAATTCTAATTCAGCTTCAAAAGTATCTCCAAATTCACCCTTCTCGGCAATACGAGGAGTTTGCCGTACCGAACTCTTAAAATGAGCGTTTCCAAAGCCGCCATCACCACCCTTGGCAATAATAACCTCTTGTCCGTCTTCGGTCAGATCGGCAATCGTTTCACCGGCACGCCGAACAATCGTTCCCATCGGAACCTTGACGCGTAAGGGCTCACCCGAACGGCCATGTCGATCGCGCTTAGCACCGTTCTGACCAGGCGTCGCTTTTAACTCCGGCTTAAAGCGAAAATCAATCAGCGTATTGAGGTTTTCCGAAGCGACAAAAATAACATCACCGCCTTTACCGCCAGCACCACCATCGGGACCGCCCATATCAACATAAATTTCGTGACGAAAACTAACGGCTCCGTTGCCGCCTTTGCCTGCTTGAATGAATACTTTGGCGGTGTCGACAAACATACTTACTAGCTAGTATATCAAAATCGCCCCGTAATTAACAGGGGCGATTCGATATATCCAGTGATCTTAGTGAATGTAATTGTAACTCGCTGCTTGGCCAGCGGTCATCGTACGGTAACTTTTAACGTTCCAGCCACCATAAGCGGAGTTGTTCATTTCGCTAATATGGATGTCTCCGTTAGGGTCAACGCTTTCGATAACAGCCACGTGTCCATACCCACCGCCATTTTGCATGACAGCTCCAAATGAAGGTGTGTTGTCAACACGATAGCCTGCACCCCGAGCGGCGCTAGCCCAACTTGAGGCATTACCCCAGAAGCTCCCAACTGGCATACCAAGCTGCATGCGTCTTTCGTAAACATACCACGTGCACTGTCCGTAGCCATAACGGTTTCCCGCCGAACCGCGATCGGTATTGAACCCCGCGTTATATCCACTGACACCGCCACCGCCACCGTAGCCATAATTGACGACTCTCGGCGCGACGTAGCCTGGGCGTTCGGTTGCTGGCAGGCTGGCATTCGGTAGAATAATTTTGGCGCCCGGTGTCAAACCAGTGACATCAAGGTCGTTGTAGAGGACAACCCGAGCCTGGTCCACATTGTACTTTTGAGAAATAGCTGGTAGTGTATCACCTGCTTTAACGGTATATTGCACACCATCTTTCGGTAGAATCTGTAGTACCGTGTTTGGAATGAGAGCATCGGAGGTCAGGTTATTCGCCCATTTAATCGTATCCTTAGATATACCAAACTGGGTCGAGAGGCTATCTATCGTATCACCCGCCTTGACGGTATAGGCAACGATCGTGCGGCTGTCCGCGGTCGGTTGAAGAATTTGTGGCTTGGTGGTGGTCACGCCATCTGTTTGCGCAAGTTCGCCTTTCGCTTCCAACGACACCGAAAGGTTTGCGACGTTTGCCGCAATCGATAAGTTCGTGGTTTCTGCAAGGTTAGCAGCAATATTGGTAGCGACAAGTTCATTCACAGAGGTACGTTGCGTTTGAGTATCAGATGTAAGGGCTGACGCATTCGCGATACCGCCGGACTGCTGAGGTGCATGATAACCAACTGCGACTACAGCAGCAATGAGGGCAAAAACGCTGACATAAATGGCAATTGTTGAGTGTTGAGGTATGCCTTTCGCTCTTTTGCGATTTTTAGCTTGTACCTGCTGTCTTGGTGCGACAGTTGATCGTTGAGCAAAGCTCATAGTGATCTGATTACGAATTATCGTTCTCCTGCCGCCTGTATTACTACAAGGGCGTCTACCTTAGTTTGTCTTTCTTCTCGCTAAGAACGGGGTACGTGTCGACCGACTTCATTAGTTAATATTGGCTTTTGAAAGTGTTATTATTCGGTACCCGTACGACATTTATGGTAGGCTCATCTGTGCTTCGGGTTTCCCGCCCGCTGATATCGCCGCTAGGCTGTACCAGTAGTCGAAGACACAAATGTGCTTTCATAAGTTTAGCAAGTATTGCTAAATATGTCAATTTATTTTATAGATATAGATCATGGCTTATTGCACTCTTTAGTACAGTGGGCGGTAACATTGGCCTCATGCTCTTGCAGCGTTCGACTAAAATAGGTCTTGCCGTTATCACCAGCAACGAAATACATATAGTCGCTATTGGCCGGTGAAATGGCGGCTAACAGCGCAATAAGACCGGGGCTAGCAATTGGCCCAGGAGGAAGTCCAATTTTAATTCGAGTATTATACGGCGAGTCGAGAGTTGATGTGGGTTCGATACCTAGTTTTTGAGCAGCATAGATGAATGTCACGTCAGACCCCAGCGGCATCTGTTTGTTAAGCCGCGTATAGAACACCTGGGCTATTTGCTTTTGATCGGTATTTGGTTCTGTCTGGGACGGATCGAGAGCCATCTCGCGCTGAATAATTGACGCGAGTGTTATGCCTTGATACAGATTCAAACCTTGCGCTTTAAATCCAGCGACAATGTTGTTTTCTACGATAGTATCGTTAAATTCCTTGAATGTACGCTGCAAAATTTCCTCAACGGATGCACCTGCTCTAAACGCGTATGTTTGACCATAAATATAGCCTTCGAGGTCTGTTCCAGCGGGTTTGTCTTTAAATAAACCCTCAAACGAAGGCGAGCTATATGATTTAGATAAGGCTACGTTAATTTCGGACTCGCTAAATCCAGCTTTCTCGAGTACTTTTCGGTGTCCCTTAAGGGTGGCACCCGGCAGAAAAGTGATATCAAATTGGTCAACTTTTCCACTTACGAGGTGTTCGACGATCCGAGGCGTTGATTCGGCAGGCGAGAGGCGGTAGGTTCCGGCCTGTAGCTTTCCGCGGGTGTCTGACAGGCGTGTATAAATATTGAAAGCGAACTTGCTACGAATAACTGACTTGTCCTCTAATAACTGACCAATTTGCGACGGAGAAGAACCAGCTTCGATAGTGACAACGACAAGTTTCTGCTTGTCGCTCGTGAGTGATGTCAATTGGGTACCATACCACAGAAACGAGGCGAGGATAGTCCCTATTATGACGGCGAAAATGATTGAAATTATCCGGATCATAATCCTTGTGATGTGTTTTTTATGAACCCTTAAACCACTTTTTTGGCCGTTAATCGGACCCGGCATGATGGGTGGCGTCGGTAAAGCCGACGGCTTGGTATCATTAGATTGTTTATCGGACATAACGAGACTCCAAATAGTCTTGGAGGATAATCGCCGCGGCCCGGGCGTCAATATCACCCTTGCTGTAGGAGCGTTTGTGAGCAACCAGTTGTTGCTCCGCAATGACGCTGGTCAGCGACTCGTCCTGGAAGACGATATTAGAGGCGATATCTTTTAATCTGTCGGTGAACACTTCGACGTAGCGTGTTTGAGCCGTCGCCTCGCCAGATTGATTGCGGGGGTAACCGACGACGAGCGTGTCAGCATTCTCGGTCACAACTATGTTCGCTATTGCCGCAATTTCATCGCCGTCAACCTCGATCGTTTCATAGGGAACCGCGATGCGTACGGACGTGTCAGCGACAGCGACGCCAATGCGTTTCTCGCCGACATCAAGACACACCAAATTCACGCCTCTACTCATTCTGTAACTTAAACTCAATAGTAATCTTTTTGACATCATCTGGCACGGTGCGCACCCAGAAGTACGAGAACTTGACGTCGACGTTGCTGACCCCGTTAATTTGCTGAAGGATCGACTGCGCTTCGCCGTATATCTTGCCCTTAACTTGTTCCTTAATGGCAGCCTCATCAATCTTTGGACCAATTTGTCCAGTGCTGACAATATTGACGGTACTGGTGTCCCCTGTCTTGGTATAGCCCGATAGCTTCACCTTGCTGATACCATCGTCGTAAATGCGTTGGTTATTTTTACCGACGAGTTGTTTTTCGACATTCGCTCTAAGATAGACCTCGAGATCACTCTTAGCAATAGCTGACAGTGTGTAGGTTGTTGAACTAGTTAATTTTGCCTTGCCAGTCGCCTCGGCACCAACCGCTGGGACAGATACTGCGGGAGCGCGGTCAATCGTAAAGCTATCGTCAATCACCACCTGACTACCCGGGACAAGTTTTACAAGCTGAGCCTTGATTTGATCGCTTGGCTGTTCGACCAAGGCTGCACTGGCTTTCTGGACGTCTTCAGCAGACACAACTTTTATATCACGGCTCGTGCCCCCAGTCATTGCGCTTCCTTGCGCACTAAAACCATCAACCGTTGACTGATAATTTCTTGCGGACAAATTGTAGGCTTCGCCAAGTTCGAGCGCTTGAACATTGACCGTACCGGACCCGTTGATAAGGGTATTACCTTGAATCTGCGACTGTGGTATCGTGACGCTGCTTGTCGTGATGAAGGTATAAGCACCACTGCTAAAGCCTGTGCCGGCAGGAATCACAGTTGAAGTAGCGGATACGCCAGAGCGTGTTATTGTCATCGTCCCTGTGGCTTTATCGCCGACTTTTGAGGTCCCTGTTGCATCAAAATCAACACTGACGTCTTTTTTGGTTTGCTGGAACGTCGATTGAATCATCCCTTTCGCAACGTCTGTGGCCGCATTGCCACCCAGCGTCGCGACGGTATTAACTGAAGTCGGAGTTGTCCGTGCTGTAATAATTACTTTTGCGGCGGGCGCGAACCAGGTTGCCCATACCAAAAACACAATGAGCAAGAGCCCGGCTGCAATACCAATAAATAGTTTTTTACGGAAAGAGTTGAAGTCCGGTATTTTGGCGCCGTTCTTAACCTTGGCCATTTTTTTGGTCGCCATTGCGCCAAGCGCAGCGACCGACACCGCTTTATCGTCAATGTTCATACCCCTAATCGCTTTGTTGACCGCTGCGTTACCGTCGTCAGCCACGTCAGCGGTCTTTTCAAGTTCGCCGATTGGTAGTTGTGCGCCATCAATAATATCTTCGCCATCGTCAACACTCAGAACTGGGATTTCAGCCAGCTCGGGCTTAGATTGGAGGTTTTTAGCAACAGGAATTCCGGCAACGGCTGATAATCCGATCAAAGCCTGGTTGTTGGTAATAAGAACCATGCGTTTATCGGCGTTTTTTGCCATGCGCTCTAGCAGGCGAAGATTGACTGCACTTTGAAGAACCCCGACACGTTTTGGGGGTACGAGCGCAACGATCTTTTCGCTGCTGGCTTTGATTTTGCCAATAATTGCCGTGATATCGTCTTCGACATCGATGTAAATAACGTCTTTATTCATAGCTATATTCTAAGGATTCGATTAAGTTTTTCTTTTATCGTGTCCCCGTCCCCACTCCCTAACATTGTATCATAGCCAACCCGCAGTAATCCCATGGCGGTGATGAAGGTATGGTCGTTAACGTCACCGGTCGTGTCAGTAATACCGATGACTTCCGATGGTTGAATATAGTGGACGCTTGGCTTCTTGGTGAATGGCAAATCCTTGTGCCAATCTTCCGTTTGCAGAGCCGTCACCAGTTTCTCGAGACTCGCCCCACCGCCACACAATAAAATACGGTTTGGCAGATGATCGACCGAATCGAACTCGCTGAGGGCCAGTTCTACCCCCGCTACCCAAACTTCTAGCGTCTTATCGATCGCGGCATTGACGTCTTTGGCGACGCTGGCCTTGATTTGGCTGTTGCTGATATTGATTTTGAGTTTTTCGGCGTCGTCGTACGATAGATCCATTTCGCTGGCGATAGTGCGCGTAAAGCTACGTCCGCCGATACCGAACATCTTGGTACCTTCCACGCCACCATCGTTGACCACGGCAATGTCCGTCGTCCCGCCGCCAACGTCAGCCAGGATGGCGGTGAAATTACTGCTAGCATCGGTACCCAGCACGCTCCGGCTGACGGCGAACGGCTCGGCGGCTACCGCTAATAGTTCAAGCGACAATTCGTCCGCCACCCGCTCCAGTGCGCCGATATGGACCATAGGGGCAAAGGCGGTATAGATCTGAACGGCGACATCGCGACCCTGAAAACCGATTGGATTGCTGACTTTATAGCCATCGATATGAATACTGACCAGAGCGCTGTTGACTAGCTTGACTTCGACTTCTTGGTTACCCGTTTCGAGAGCAATCTGTTTTTGGGCTTTTCCCTGGGCCCGTTCTTGAACTTTTTCGATGATAAATTCCATTTCAGCCGTATCAAGCGGACGGTCCGGCTGGGGACGACGGTAACGAATCGTGTTGGTTACACCTTTGACGAGCTCGCCAGCAATGCCGATAACAACGCGCTTAGCTTGGAGGCCAGCTTTGTCCTCAGCCTCGCTGAGCGCATCTTCGCAGTTACGAACGACACCAGCAATATCGGCGATTGCTCCGGAGTGCATATCGCTCAGTCCTTGCCGCGCCCGACCAACGCCAACGATATGCAAAACGTCGCCGTCAACCTTGGCGATTAAGGCTTTGACAAATTCCGTACCGATATCGAGCGCAACGATATGGTCATTAGATGGGTCATTTTTTCGACTTGTTCGTAGTTTTTCAAATACCATGGTTGTCCTTCATTATATACCAAAGGAGCTTATGCTCCCATAATAGTTGTATATATTGTAATTTTATTGTATAATAATCCGATGAGTAATCGTCGTAGTCAAGACTTTTCGCCTATCGGCGCAGAAATATCTAGTAGTGCACCTCTAGATATTGATTTTAACGAGCAACAGGCTTTAGCCTCGAGGATTAAGGACACCGTTTCGCACCTCGAATATGCCCCAGACGTACGACCCACCCAAACAGATATAGCACTCCGTGGCATTCTCCTCAGGCCAATGCCTAAAAGCCCCACTAACCAAAGGGCGTTTATGTCGATTGACATATCAGAAAACGATAATGGAAGGAGCGCAGCTGCTATAAAAATCGCAGATACCCAACGACACGAATCAACTATATTCAACCTCTCTTCGGCTTTCAATATTTGGGAAGAATGGCAGCCAGGTAAAAAAACGTCAACACGACTCCTCGAAAACTACGATTTAATGAACATCCTGCAAAATCGTCTACGCAGCAACGATAGTCAACGGCGTAATGACGATATTTTCGAACAGCTTCTCGACGGAGCCGACCTAACTGGTATAAAGGTAGCGCACCTGCTAGCCCAGCACTTAGAACGCTCCGCCAAAACGCGGACGAGTAAGAAACGATACTCAACCACTAGTATTATAGTGAGTAGCCAAGATTATCTCGGTGGTGTCGAGACGACGCTCACAACCCAAAAAACAAATCGACGAGTCCGTAACGATCTTTGGGTCGCCGCCCAATTCTTGATAGGCAAGGATGACGCCAGTGTTGAAAAAAAATATCGATACACCGTTGAGTCTGCCGAGTCCATAAAAGCAGCAGGGGGATTTGTAACATTTTCAAGCGAGGATGGCATACCTAAAAGCCGACTCGATGCCTTTGCAGCAATGGACCAGAACAATAACCATCCGCTTGACGCGTTGAACAGTAGTATCGACCGAATTAGAGCTGACTTCCTTAGAAGTTAACTTAGCACGGCTTTGATACGCCGAATACCGGCACCGCTTGATTCTTCTTTGAGGATTTTGAACGTCTTGCCTCCATCAATCAGTTCACTGGTGTGATCGACATGGGGGCCGCCGCAAATCTCGAAACTGAAGCGATTGTCACTATTGCCTATTTGGTAGACTTTGGCGCTGTCGCCGTAGGTATCGCCGAAAGCGCCAATTGCGCCCATGTCAAAGGCCTCTTTGACCGGATATTCCTTGAAGCTGACGGGCAAATCAAGCGCGATTTGTTCGTTGACGATCCGCTCAACCTCGTCAAGCTGTTCTTGAGTGGTTTTTTCAGGATGATTAAAGTCGAAACGCAGACGATCCTCGGTGATGTTGCTGCCGTGTTGCGTGACGTGGTCACCGAGCACTTGCTTGAGGGCGGCATACATCAAATGCGTCGCAGTGTGATACTTGCGGTGCTGCAAGGTTTGTCCGCTCAGTCCACCTTTGAAAGCACCTTTGGCGGCGGTCTGTGAGCGCTGGCGCTGTTCGACCATTTTGGCATCAAATTCAGCACGCCAATTTTCGCTGAGTTGAACGTTCTGCTTGAAGGCTTCCTCAGTTGACAATTCAACCGGAAAACCGTAGGTATCGTAGAGCTTAAAGAGTTCTGCACCCGTTAGGCCATGGCTGATAAACTTTTGCAGCTCGTTCAGGCCTTTTCGTAGCGTCTGGCGGAAGACTTTTTCTTCTTTGACGAGCGTCGCAATCACTTCTTCGCGGGCGTTAGCAACCTCCGGATAATCATCGTGGTACAGGTCGGCAATTACTGGCACGATTTCTTCCAAAAAATTTTGTTCGATACCAAGGTCAAAGGCAAACCGAACAGCCCGTCGTAGTAAGCGGCGCATGACGTAGCCCTGTTCTTTGTTGGCCGGCTTGATTCCATCAACCGCGAGGAACGTCGCTGCTCGCAAATGATCAGCAATTACACGCATGCTTTCGGTATGTGATTCATATTTCTTGCCGCTTAGGGACTGTAGCTTTTCAATAATTGGCCACATAACACTAATTTTAAATACGTCCGGACTGCCGATTGCTGCTGCTGCGATACGCTCTAACCCACCGCCAAAGTCAACGTTTTGCTTTTCAAGTGGCGTAAAGCTGCCGTCGTCATTGCGACGATACTGCATAAAAACTTGGTTGCCAAGTTCCATAAATTGACCGCTATCACTGGCGGGGTGTGCGAGTCCAAAACCATCGGCGTGGTTCTGGGGGCCAAAGTCATAAAAAACCTCGCTGTCGGGACCACAAGGATCTCCAATCGGAGTTTTCTCTAGTCCACCGCCACGGCTCCACCAGTTTTCGCCATCATCATAAAAGAAAATACGCTCACCAGAATTAATACCGCGCACGTCGCCATCGGCTTGGCTGCCGACTTCGACAATCTTAGCTTCTATACCTTTTTCCTGAAAAACCTGCTGCCAAATATTTGCCGCTTCGTCATCCCGGGGAATACCGCGATCAACATTACCAATAAATGCCGTTACGTAAATCTTGTTTGGGTCTAGGCCAACAACGTCTGTCAAAAATTCAAAAAACCAACGAATTTGTTGTTCTTTAAAATAGTCACCGAGACTCCAGTTACCCAACATTTCAAAGAATGTCGTATGGCGATTATCGCCAATATCGTCAATGTCTTGCGCGCGAAGACAGGTCTGACTGTCGACCAGTCGAGTACCATCCTGGTGTAGTTGACCCAGTAGAAATGGCATCAGTGACTGCATACCGCTACCAGTAAATAATGTCGTTGGGTCGTTTAGCGGAATTAATTTGGCACGCGAAATAATCGTGTGGCCACGTTCTTCAAAAAAATTAAGATATTCGTTGCGTATTTGTTGTGCGTTCATTGTCATCCATTATAACAGAGGTAAGTTTGATACTACAAGCTTCATTTGCAGCGCTCGCTAATTAACAGCCACGAAGTAGTTCATGCCGTACAAACTATCCAGAGTGGTATTACACGTGCCGTCGGTGTCGGTTGTCGAGTGTGGCATCGTTTCCAGATTAGCGTAGACGTACGCTGTTGCGCCGCAGTCGTATTTCATATAATAAAAACAATCCTGCGACGGATATGTCCCGGAACAACCTAGATTAGTCAACGGGTCGGCGAGCTCCTTTGAAAGATACCCACCGTTGATTAAGCATTGGTTTACCGAAAGAAGCGGGCCGGCACCGTCGTAGTCATTCCAATACCAGCCGTTCCCAGTCGCGCAACCCCCTGAGCTACTGACAAAATTACCTTTGTCAACACCGTAGAGCTGGAGGGCTTTTGCAATCTGTGCTACATCTTCTTTTCGCTGGGCGTCCCGCGCCTTCGCTTGGATCCCGCTATAGGCGACAATCGTAATTGCCGCCAGAATGCCGATAACGACGATAACGATAAGGAGTTCAACGATAGTGAAGCCTGTTTGTTTTGCCGACATTTTATTCATTGCTGATATTTTACCAGCTCTTTATCTTTAAACACAAGCGGCTTACGCAATGATAGCGCCGCCGAGGCACTCGTCGCCGTCGTAGAAGACGATCGATTGGCCGGCGGCAAGGGCGCGCTGCTGGTCGATAATTTCGAGGTGGGCTGTGCTGTTATCGTCTTGATTGGTAAACAATCGCGCCTGCACCAGTGGTGCACGGTGCCGAATCCGAACGCGGTAGAGGCCGTCGTGCGGGACTCTCCCGATCCAGTGCACGGACTGAAGCTTAACGTTAGTTTTCCACAGGTTAGCGTCGTTCAAATCAGTCGTGACGTACACTTCATTCTTGTCCATATCCTTGCCAACAACGTAGTACGGCAGGCCACCGCCGAGCTCGAGTCCATGGCGCTGACCGAGCGTGTAAAAGATAGCACCGTCATGATGTCCCAGTACTTTTCTGGTCTGCTTGTCGATAATCTCGCCGGGTACCTGGGTGACGTATTCGCTCAAAAACTCGCGGATGCCAATCTTACCGACGAAACAAATTCCTTGACTGTCTTTTTTGTGAGCCGTATGTAGGCCTCGCTTCTCGGCCATTTGACGAACCTCCGGTTTGACAAATTCGCCTAACGGAAAAAGGGTTTTCGCTAGAGCTTCACTCGTCACGCGATACAAAAAATAGGTCTGATCTTTGTTGGTGTCGATGGCCTGTTTCAACACGCTATTGTCAACTCGTGCGTAGTGACCAGTAGCGATAAGGTCGGCACCGTCTTCCAATGCGGCTTCCAAGAATAATTTGAATTTCACTTCTTGGTTACACATAATGTCCGGATTAGGAGTGCGGCCATTTTTGTACTCATCTATCATATAGTCGACAACTTTGTGCTTATAGTCGTTCTCAAAATCGTAGACCTTGAAGTCAATGCCAAGTTGGACGGCTACCCGCTTGGCGTCGGCCAAATCATCTGCCCACGGGCATTTCATGCCAGGAAGATCCTGCGTCCAGTTCTTCATGTAGACACCCGTCACGTCGTACCCTCGTTCAAGCAGTAGAGCGGCAGTCAGCGAAGAGTCAACTCCTCCGCTCATACCGACGTACACGCGCGTCACCTGCTTACCTCAAAATTAAGAACGATAATTTTAAAGAATTCGCTGACCGCCAAGGCCCATCCCCGTGGGGTAGTCCACCACCACACCGACCAGTCTTTGTCGCGGGTGACTGGATGATTGACAACTGTGACGTTACTGTTGAGTTTGTTAAATTCAAGGCTCGCCCGACGCTGGTGATAGCCTGATGTGACCAAAATAATGCTTTTGATGTTTCTCTCGGTAAATAATGTCTGAGAATTTTCGGCGTTCTGCTTGGTCGTCGCAGACGTTTCATCAAGCAATATTGACGATTTGGGCACGCCCGATGCGATGGCGCGGGTTTGCATAGCAGCGGCATTACTTGGACCCGACTTATCTTGGGCTGCGCCAGAGAAAATAAGCGTATCGGACCAGCCATTCTCATAGAGCCGAATTGCCTCATCGGTTCGGGCATTAGTGTCGCCGCCGCTGACCGCGACGATAGCATCAACCACTAAACAAGGTTTGAGTGCACTGATTTTATCATTACAGTTCCGTAGGTCATCAGGCTGCAAATACAGGCTTAGTCCAACAATAATGCCGATGAGTAGGATGGGGACTATAATTAAATATCTCATCAATGCTTAGTCCTGGCGTATTCGCGGTTCACTTCTTCGATAATGATATCACCAGCAGAAGCAATGTTTTCTTTGCTAGAGAGGTGGCCAAGTGTCAGACGCAGACTGCCATCAGCCAACTCTGTCGATAGCCCTATGGCCGTCAGAACATGCGAACGGGTGCCTTTATTGGCGGCGCAGGCACTCCCCGTGGCGACCAGCACTCGCCTATTCTCTAAGGCAAAGACTATTCTTTCGGCGTCAAGACGCGGAAACGAGAGGTGGAGGTGCCCCGCCAGGCGGTGCTTGGCGTGACCAGACACGACCGCATCGGGAAAGGCCGTCGTTAATTTTACCTGCAGGCCGTCTCTCAACTCTGCGAGGCGGTCAGATTCATATTTGCGATGCTCCGTCACAAGGCTTAAAGCTTTGCTAAAGCCAATCGTACCGGCGACATTTTCAGTCCCGCTACGCAAGCCGTGCTCTTGGCCGCCACCAACGATCTGCGCTGAAAGCCGAACATGGCTAGCTACCCACAACAACCCGACTTGTTTCGGTCCGTATATCTTACCGGCGTTCAGGGTCAGCAGGTCGACCCCCAAACGGGCGGCATTAATATCAATCTGGCCGACGCCTTGCGACGCATCGCTGTGAAAATAAATCGGCGTCGTGTCACCGCGCGCCAGGCGGGCTTCGCGTTCGGATTTGATCACCTGCGCGATATCACGAAGCGGTTGAACCGTGCCGAGTTCATTGTTAGCAATAGCCACGCTGACAAGCTGGGTATCGGGCTTAATTGCGGCCTTGACACTGTCAGCTGACACGAAGCCGCGAGGATCGGCGTTAATAATTGTGTGGTCACGAGTCTGCATGGCGGCGAGCACGGCGTGGTGCTCGATGTTCGGTACAACCACGTGGCCGCTAGTACCACCAAACGCCAGGTTAATCGATTCCGTCGCCCCGGCCGTCATCACAAGCTCGTCGGGTTTTACGCCGATACAACGAGCAAGTACATGCTTTGCCGCCTCGTAATCACGACGAACCGTCACAGCGGGCGCGTACGGACTCGAGGGGTTATAGAATTGCTCACTAAAATACGGCTGCATGGCAGCCAGAACTCGACGATCTATCGGAGTCGCCGCAGCATGGTCAAGGTAAATAAATTCGTCTTCCACCAAGTTATTATATCAGTTACTTGATGAGTTTACCGCTCTGCGGGTCACGTTTATATATCTCGCGCATGACGCGTTCGTGATACATCTCTACTGCTATCGATAGGTTTTGCAATTCTTCACCCTTTATATAGTGGTAGAGAGATCCTTCTTGGACTTTCAGTATCCCCTCAGGGTGGACTTCGTAACGGGTTGTCACGGCGGTGGTTTTTCCATTCGAGCCTTTCCGCTCTTCGTGCCATATCCAGTTTTTTTGATCTTCGTTAAAAAACTCCCGCCTGTTGCCGGGTGGAATCGGACCAAATAATTTAGCGCCGATTTGGCTTTCCAGTTGGATAAGTTCACGAAGCGTGAGTTCCCGGAACGGTCGCTTTTTCGATATCTTAAAACTAGGGACCGTCGAGTCGTTGCCAATCAGGAGCGTGAAAGCTTTTTCGAATACATTTTTCATATTGAGCTCCCCCTTCCTATGCAGCTTTTGGCATATCCAACATATCTTCTAACTCAGCAGAGACAGTAAATTCAGCGTCGAGCATATAGCTTCGAGCTATGGCAATCCGAGCACTGCGGCTGCGAATCCCTGCGTGCATAATCTGCTCGGGCGTCGGTGGAACGATAACTTCAGGGAGACTCCCGTACACGGCTACTCGGGCAATGCCCACCTCGGGGCTGTCAATCCGACTATTTGGTACGCCAATAATCTCAGCACTGTTAGGCTCGGCTTCAGCACCTTGGTCAAGGCTGTATTCAGTTTGGGGGATGGTGTATGTAAATTTTTCCTGCATTGTTTTCAAGCCTCAGCTTAGCGTTGATGCGATTTGACGATGTTTGTTTTAGAGTGCGAATACCGCATGCGCGTTTGTGGTTGTCGCTCGGGCAACGTCCTCGAATAGAATATTTCGATTGGTTGCATGATATTGAGCGATATTCTTCACAAATGCTGGCTCGTTTACCTTACCACGAAAGGGGGCAGGCGTCAAGAAGGGTGCGTCCGTTTCAAGTAACAATCGACCAAGGGGTATCGTTGTAAAAACAGCTTTTTGTGCTTCGTCGCGCGTAAAGGTACTGATCCCGTTCACGCCAATGTACAATCCCCGTTCCAACGCCAGATCAAGGTTTTTCTGATCGTCTGTAAAGCTGTGCAACACGCCACGAATTCCCGAAAAATTATCATATATCGACCAAAAATCGTCGAAGGCTCCGCGGACATGGAAGATAATGGGTAGATTATTTTTCAGAGCCAGTTCAATTTGCCATTCAAGGGCCCTAATCTGGGTTTCGCGAGGACTATGCGTATAGAAATAATCGAGTCCGATTTCGCCGACCGCCACCAGCTTGTTTGAGCCTACCAGCGACTCAATGCCCCGGTAGCCCTCTTTGCTGTCGTGTGGGTGGACGCCAATTGAAGCGAACGCCTCATCGTGTTGGCTGGCGAAATCGATCGCGAGGCGTGAACTTTCCTCAGTGGTACCGACACAGATTAATCGCTCCACGCCCTGTTCGCGGGCCCGCCCTAGTGTTATCGCGATATCAAGTGGGTAGTCCGCTTCATGAATATGACAATGCGTATCGATTAGCATGAGATTAGGCCTTCGGTGCATGCGGGTCTAGCGTGTGAATGTATACCCGTGGAAAGAGCACGCCTTCGTTCGGCACCACCACGCCCGTTTCGAACATCTGGTGAATTTTGGCCGCGGTGCCTGGCAAGAACGGCACCAGTAAGTCACCAATCTGCACAAGTGCTCCCACTGCGTAAGCCAGCACTTCTGTTAGGTGCGCTTCAGATTCGGCGTCTTTGCCGACGGTTTTAGCAATTTCCCACGGTTTGACATTCTCGATGTATTGGTTGAGGCTCCTGACCATCAGCCAAACTTCGTCGATTGCTTTATTGAATTCAAGTCCCTCCATAGCTTCGTGATACGTACCCATGTCGTGCTCGCCTTGAGGTGTGTCACCGATAACACCCGATTGATACCTGGTAATCATACTGGCGATACGCTGGACGACATTACCGAGGTCGTTGGCAAGCTCGGTGTTATAAGCGGTTTCAAACTTCTCCCACGTAAAGTCGCCGTCGTCGAGGGTTGGAATATGACGAGAAAAAAAATAACGGAAGGCGTCGAGGCCGTAATGTTCAATCACCTCGTTGGGATTCACCCCATTACCGAGCGTTTTGCTTTGTTTGACACCGCCCACGTTCACAAAGCCGTGAACGAGTAGTTTTTTAGGCAGAGCCAGGCCGAGCCCCAGCAACATAGCTGGCCAGATTCCAGCGTGAAAACGTAGGATATCTTTGCCAAGGACCTGGACATCGGCTGGCCAGTACTCTTGCCATCCAGCCTGGTCGGGATAGCCCAGAACGGTGATGTAATTGGCCAGCGCGTCGACCCAAACATACATAACCTGCTCGGGGTCGCCAGGCACCGGCACTCCCCAGCTCAGATTCTTTTTCGGACGCGAAATACTGACGTCCTGTAAGCCATCTTTTATCAGCTCGAGAAATTCCTTTTTGCGGAACTCCGGCACAATCTCCATCGATCCGTCAGCCAGCGCAGCTCTGATACGGTCGGTAAATGCACTGGTCTTGAAATAATAATTGTCTTCGCTGAGGTGTTGATACGGCTGATTGTGGTCGGGACAGATACCGTTATTGTCGGTGGCTTCCTTGTCGGTGACGAACGCTTCGCACCCCGCACAATACCAGCCCTCATAGCTGCCCTTATAGATATACGGCTGAAGCTGTTGCCAGATGTACTGCACCGCACCAATGTGATGAGCGTCGGTCGTCCGTACAAAATCCGTATAACTAGCGTCAATTTTCTTCATTAACATCTCGAAGTTCAGATACATCTTATCGGCATAGGATTGTGGATCAAGGCCAGCCTCGGCAGCCTTCGCGGCAATCTTATTGCCATGCTCGTCGGTGCCGACCTGAAAGCGCACCTCGTGGCCGTTCTGCTTTTGGTAGCGCGTCCAAATATCAGCGAGGAGATAATCAAGGGCGTGTCCGATGTGCGGCTCACCATTGACGTAAGGTATGGCAGTCGTGATGTATAATTTTTTTTCCATGTACTCTTATTGTAGCAAACTCCTCAAGCTACCACTACCGGGGCGTCTTAACGTGCCCATAGTGGCACGTTAAGAGGTGACAATCCGAGTCAGACGGGCCCAGTCATCGAGCGACAGCGCTTCGGCTCTAAAATTGGAGCTGATATCCGCCCGTTTCAAAAGACTCTCGACTTCGTCTTTTGGCAGCTTGAGACCTCCGGAAAGGCTACTGCGCAGCATCTTGCGCTTCGACGAAAAACCAGCTTTCACGACCCGAAAGAAATCCTTTTCTTCGATATCGGTTAAATACAGTGCGGTGCGGGTACGTAAAATCACCACCTGGCTATCGACTTTCGGTGGTGGCATGAAGAATTCGGCCGGCACGATATCGCCCAGTGTCACATCGGCGAACAATTGAGCACTGACTGCTAGAATACTCATGTCGCCGGGTTGGGCGGCGAGGCGCTGAGCAACTTCCTTTTGAACCAGTAGTACGGCGATGCGCGGCTTATTATCAGCGGTCATCAATAGTTGAATAATTTTGCTGGTGATATAATACGGCACGTTCGCGACGACACTGTACCCGACTGGCAAGCTAGAGAGGTCAAACGACAGAATATCGCTCGTGATGACTTCGAGGTTTTTACCAGGAAACTGCGCCGGTAATTTACGGGCAAGCTCACTGTCAAACTCGACCGCCACTACTTTCTTGCTGCGGCGAAGTAATTCGCTGGTCAATGTACCCAGCCCCGGACCAATCTCGAGGACGGTCGCATCAGGCGCCAGTTCGGCGCAGTCCGCGATGTGGGCGAGGACCTCGCGGTCTTTGAGCCAGTGTTGACCAAGCGATTTGTTTGGAGCCGCCACTAATACCAGCCGTTGGCGTATGAATGGCTCAAGGCAACTGACCAGCTACCGTAACGGCCGATGACATACTGATTCATCCACCTTGTCTGACAGGCGCCGTCGCCCATTTCACAACCGGTCTTACCGCAAGGTAAGGCTTGTCCGACACCACAGGCTCCGCTAGATTGATTCACCGAGTAGGGGTTGCAGCCACTTTCGCGGGCTATCAATACACTGGCACTTAACGAATCAGTGATACCAGCCCCTGCTATCCATTCAGAACAGCTACCGCCGAACGATCTGGCCTTTGCACCAATAATTTCAACTTGACTGGTAGGTTGTTTGGTTGTCAGGGTAGCTATTTCGGTTCGTGCTACTTCTTGGCCATCCTGAATAACGACTTCGTAGGTCACGTTGCGAGACCCGTTCTCTCCAGGTATTTTTACGGCGCGATAACCTATTTCTTGATCGCCATCTTGAATTTTTTCGGTTGAAAAAGTAACCACTTCATCAACTGTAATCGTCTGCTTGCCCTCGCGCCAGACCCGGACAGCCAGACCTTCAGTTAGCTTCGTTGTTTGGTCAGGAGAAACACGGTCGTCTTTGGTCAGCTTGATATTTTTTTCTTTCAACATGTCGCCCACCGTTTCGCCTTGTGTCCGGGCGGTGGTTGTTTTGCCGTACAGGGTGAAGGCAAAGGAGGTTGCGCGGTCAATTGCCAGTTGCAAACCAGCGCCTTCTGAGGTGATATTTTCGGTATGGGACAGCGTCGTCTTATCTTCGCTATACAAAGTCACGCCAGCGCTGGCCGCAATTTGATTGGCGGTTTGGTACGGCGTAATAATCTTCTGTCTAGTCATTCCGTCGACAACGATAACCGGACGGGCGCGATAAATATTGATTTGGTATTCGCTGGCAACCAGCTTCTCGGATGCAGCCGGCTCGATATTATCACTTTTATCGACGGCAACATCTGCTTCTTTTAAGGCATCACCGACGGTGGCCGCTTGGCTCAGGACGACGGTTTGTTTTCCACGATCATGGATAGTGAGAAGATGGCCCTTTTGAGACCGCGTCGCGTTGGTTGCCCCCACCTGGCTGGCGACGGTCACAATAATCAGTACGATAAACACAAAAAAAGCGGCAAGCATTACGCCGACGGGCATGGATAATCTGGGGGTTAGACTCTTCATATAATAGGGAAACACACCTCAAGCGTGCTTAAGCCATTATAGCAAGAAACGCCAAAACAATCAAAAATACATAACCGTTATATTTTTTCAAGACGGGCGTATTCGATATTCAATTTCTTGGTTTGACCACTGTCAAATTCAATTGTTAGTGCCAAACCATCGACGTCAGTGACTTCACCGTTACCGAAGGCGGCAGACCGAACGATATCACCGACTATAAATAATTCATCGCTGTAAAAATCCTGTTCGGTCACAACGTGCGGTTCGGCCGACACCGCCGCTACCTTATCGCCCATGTCAGTGATAAATCGAGACATCGGATTGTAGCCACGTTGGCCAAACTGCAGGCGGCTTTGAGCATACGTCAGATGAAGCTCCTCGCGGGCGCGAGTCATGCCGACGTAAGCAAGGCGCCGCTCTTCTTCAAGCTCGGCTTGACCGGCCTCGTAGACCCTCGCGTGAGGTATAATACCCTCTTCCATGCCGACCATAAAGACCACGGGGAACTCAAGACCTTTGGCGGCGTGCAGCGTCATAAGGGTGACTTTTTCGCCGTCACTACTAGTATCTGCGCTCGACATCAGTGCCACTTCCTCAAGGAAATCGGGCAAGCTGGCAAAGCTCTGGGCGTCCGAAAGCAAGGCACCGATGTTGTCATCGCGCTCTTCGGCTTGCGGCGTCCCATCAAGGATATACTCCCGATAACCAGTTAGGTTTAGTAGTTTTTCGATGACTTCGGTCGGACTCGCCGTTTCCAGCAGGACTTGGACGAGACGTAACTTTTCACCGAGACTGACCAGGGCTTGCTTGGCACGTGCTGTGACCGTGCTGGTTTGATCAACGTTTACGAGAGCCGACAAAATATCCATACCACTCGCCGCCTGCCACATCATGAAGCGCTCCAAGCTGGTGGCGCCAATGCCTCGAGTCGGCACGTTGACGATACGACTGAAGCTCATGCGGTCGTTTGGCTGGTAGACGAGGCGAAGATAGGCAATAATGTCTTTGATTTCTTTACGGTCGTAAAAACGGACACCACCGACGATTTGATACGGTACCCGTAAACGCAAAAAAGCACGCTCTAACGTGTAGCTCTGGGCATTCGTCCGGTACAGCACAGCAAAATCACCAAAACCTCGAGCTCCCATTGCCACGTGTGTCGAGATACGCTCGGCCACCAAATTTGCTTCTTCGGCTTCGTCGTAGACGCCATGAACTTGTACGGGCGATCCTGGCCCTGCAGCGGTCCACAACTTTTTTTCACTTCGCTGGACATTTTTAGAGATAACGTTACTGGCCGCATCGAGGATATTACCGGTACTGCGGTAGTTCTGTTCCAACTTGATGACTTTGGCGCCCTTAAAATCTCGTTCGAAATTCAAAATATTCGTAAAGTCGGCCCCACGCCAACTATAAATCGACTGCCAGTCATCGCCGACCACGCAAATATTGCGCAGATCGTTCACTAGCGACTTCACAATCGCGTATTGGGCGGCGTTGGTGTCCTGGTATTCATCGATTAAAATATGTTTGAATGAGGCTTGCCACTTGGTTCGCACTTCGGGCATCTCACGAAACAGTCGAACTACCTCAAGTAGTAAATCGTCAAAATCCAATGCCCCGGCGGTTTTTCGCAACTCTTCGTATCGTTGGTAGATTTTGGCTATATTTTTTTGATACGGAAACTGAGCGGCGCTCGCAAAGGCAGACGGATCAATCATTTCGTTTTTCGCAGTCGATATCACACTACTGACGGACTGGGCCTTGACTTCCTTGTCGCTGATTGACAACTGTTTCATGGCCTGTTTGACCAGTCCCCGCCTGTCGTCTTCGTCGTAAATGACAAAATTGTGGGCGATACCGATTGTCTGGCCTTCGATTCGGAGCATCCGTACGCAGATACCGTGGAAAGTCCCCATCCAAGGCATAAAGCCGCGGTTAGCACTATTTTGACCGAGCAGTACGCCCAGACGTTGGCGCATCTCTCGAGCGGCCTTGTTCGTAAATGTCACCGCTAAAATCTCATTGGGCCAAATAGACTCATGAGCGATGAGGTAAGCGATTCGGTGAGTCAAGGTTTTCGTTTTACCGCTGCCAGCCCCAGCCAAAATAAGTAAAGGCCCAGAAGTTGTCTGTACCGCATCAGCTTGAGCAGCGTTTAACCCACTAAGTAAATCCATTACTATCTAGTATAGTCTATAAATCTATAACATAGGAAGTATGAAGAAATAAACGGCCGCGCCAGCACCAGCACCGACAGTCAGGAGTAGTGCTATCCACAACACCATCAACCAACCTGATTTTTTCTTAGCAGGATGAGCCAGTGGTTTTTGGTACGCACCGGTGTCAAAAATAGCTCCCGTTGGTTGATCGCCAGTACTTGGTTGTTCGGTATATTGTTGCGTGATAGAGGTTGGTCCAACAGGCACTTCTTGCTGAGGTGTTTGTTCAGGTATTTGCGGTGCGATAGGTTCCTCTTTTTTTGGTTGCTCCGTCTCGGTACTGGATTCAATCAACAATAAATCACCTTGGAGCTCCGCAGGCAAAGGGACCTCTACTTCGAGAGGTTGATCCTCGTCGCCATTCGAAATGGCCACATCTGCCGTAACTGGCACGATAGGGTCAGCTTCTGAGATAGGCTCAATTGAAGGAGTCGTTGACTCGGTAGGGAATGCATTCAAAGGCCGTTTCTCGACTTTTGCGTCCGTCAGGAAGGGCGATTCGAGTGGAGGTTGAACATCTTGAGCTTCACCTAGCGACTTGTTAATGTCATCGGCAATCTGATTAATGTCTGTATCTTCGTCAGCCTGAGATTGTGACTGGCTCTCTTGTGCTGGCTCAGCCACCGGCGGTTCGGCCACGACGACCGGTGTTTCGTCCGTCGAAAAACTGTTAAAGTCGATGGGGTCAGGCCACTCAGTCGCTGGTTTTGGCGCTTCGTAGGTGGTTGGTAAGTCATGAGGCGGTAATGATGGAGCAGTTTGGTCCGATAGACTACCCGTATCGAGCGGATTACGGGCGAGCGGAACCACTCCGGCCCCTTCGCGAGAAATTGGCCTTTGTGGAATAGACGGTGTTCGCATATCCGAAGAGGGATGCACCACGTCCATAAAACGCCCCGAACTACGCCTGGCGGCAAGCGGTAGCGAAGCTGGCAGTGGCGTCGTTGTGTCGACATCGGGAGCAGATACGTTATCGACTGGCAGCCCTTCCACGGGTTGGTTGTTACTGCCGAGCAGAGAATTCACAGCTCGGTCTAATTCGTCAAAATCAAGATCTTTCATATCCCACCTTCTGTATTTTTGGCTAACGACGAGCCTTTGTGCGCTTTTTTAATAATCTCGTTAAAAGTATGGGCATCAAGACTTGCGCCTCCTACGAGAAGCCCGTCAACATCGGGCAGGGCCAGGTAATCAGCCGCACTGTCGGCGGTGACGCTAGCACCGTACAAAACTCGCATCGCTTCGGCCGCTGTCGGTCCGTAGAGGTGTTTGATTTGACGACGAATCGTGCGAATTGCACTGCTCACATCACCTGGCAAAGCATTGGCGCCAGTGCCGATTGCCCAAACAGGTTCGTAAGCGATTACGATGCGTTCGAGTTCGTCGCTAGTGACATTGGCGAGTCCGCCAATTAATTGGTCATGGAGAACATCGAGCGTCTCACCGTTGGCTCGTTCGCCGGCGGTTTCCCCAATACAGAGGATAGGGTGAAGGTCATTGCGAATTGCGGCCTGTACTTTTGCCCGTATGTCCTTGTCTGATTCGTGAAAGATATGACGGCGTTCCGAATGGCCGACCAATGCATATTGAACGATACCCCGTAGTTGGGTAGCAGAAATCTCACCCGTGAAGGCACCATCATCTCGCCAGTAAAAATTTTGAGCGGCTAGTTTAAACTGGCGATAATTCACCTGTAGACTGAGGGATTGCAGGACTAACGACGTTGGCGCCAAGACGACTTCGACGTCGCGACGTGTTTTGACCAGTTTCGACAATTGATGGACATACAAACTAGCCTCGTGCATGTTGAGATTCATTTTCCAATTGCCAACGATGAGTGTTTTGTCTCTAGTCATCTTCTATATATTACTTATGGTTATTGCTGTTAGTGTACTCTATTTGATGAGGGGCGTCTAGCAAACTTTCAATGCCCGGTAGTTTGTCCCCGGCCATGAGCTCTAAGCTGGCTCCACCTCCGGTAGAGATGTGGGTAAAGCCGGTTACGTCACCACTGGCCCACTTCAACACGAAATCGGCGGTATCGCCGCCACCAATGATGGACGTAATGCCAGTATGGCTGGCCAAGACAAGGGCTAAGCGCGCCGAACCGTGCGCAAACGCGGGAATTTCATCGTAACCAAGCGGACCACTCCATATGACCGTGCCTGCTTGTGACACTTCTTTGCTGACCCGTTCAATCGATGCATCACCAATATCGAGCACAATATCATCTGATGCAATACCGCCGACCTCGACTACTCGCCGCTCACTCTCGGAAATAATGGCGGTAGCAACAGCCACATCGACTGGCAAAATAATAAAATCGTCGACCGCGTCACCGACTTTATCGTGGGCGGCGGCATAAATGCTATCGAGCACGGCTCGCTGGTCGGCCTCGACTTTACTGGCACCAACCGATACCCCCTTATAATCAAGGAACGTGTTAGCCATGGCGCCACCGATAATAATTCTGTCGGCCACCTTGACGAAACGCTGAATCACGGCAATCTTATCGCTGACTTTCGCCCCGCCCATCACCGCCACCAAAGGTCGTTTTGGTGCTTCCATAGCCCCAGTTATGGTCGTGTACTCTCGTTCTAACAAGAATCCTGCCACACTCGGGATACACAGAGTAATGGCGTGGGTACTGGCGTGGGCGCGGTGAACGACTCCAAAGCCGTCCTGGACGAAATAACGAGCTCTCGTCGCTTTAGCGATTTTTTGAGCGAATGTATGGTCGTCCGCCTCTTCCTCGGGGTAATAGCGGAGATTTTCAAGCACCGTGATGCTTGCTTGTGGAGCCCGTTTGATCGCTTGATAAACCTTGTCGCCAATCGTATCATCTACGAATCTTACATCGCGACGCAATAACTGTGCCAAACGGAGGCCAATCGGCTCGAGGCTCAGCGCGGGGTCCCGCCCATCCGGGCGTCCCAAGTGGCTAATGATGACTATCTTGCAGCCGCGGTCAATCAAATAGTTGAGCGTTGGCAAGCTGGCGCGGATACGAAGATCATCGCTAATCGTCCCGTCTTGAGCCAACGGAACATTATAATCAGCCCTGACCAACACCGTTTGGTGATCAAGTAGTACATCGCGAATTGTTAGTTTGAAAAAGCTCATCCCCACCCCTTTTATCTGCTAACTATTTTAGCATGGTAACGATGAAACCGTATGTACTATTCGAGCATACGAACTTTGATCGTGTCGGTGGTGCCGATGACGCCAGGCTGTTGCCCGCTGACGATGATGACTGGCGTCGGTTCGTCGCCAAAAAAGCCTTGAGCTTTTAATTCTTTGGCAATGCTGAGGCCAGCTTCGGCTGAATCTGGTCGAACGTAGCTTCGGTTGGCATAGCTGAGGGCGAGCTGTTGGGCGGCGCGAGGTTCGCTGGTGACACTGATAATCGGCAGATTTGGACGGTGAGACGCAATGTTAGCGGCCGTCGCCCCAGATTTCGATTCGGCAATAATCGCCGGAGCTTTGAGCTGCTTCGCCAAGGAAACCGCCGCGGCGCTAATCGCATCGCGCTGCTTCTTGTGACTAGTGGCTCTCCCCTCAAGTGGATCAACCGGTGCATTGTCCTGCGTATATAAAATCACCTTCTTCATGGCGGCGACCGTCTCGAGCGGATAGCGCCCATTAGCCGTTTCATCGCTCAACATCACGGTATCGGCACCCTGAATCACGGCAATGGCAACGTCACTGACCTCCGCTCGGGTTGGTTCGGGGGCATCAACCATACTTGCCATCATCTGAGTTGCCACGATACTGAGCTTACCGTGCATGCGGCAGAGGGCGATGATGCGGCGCTGCACGATAGGCACGACTTCGGCGCCGGCCTCAACCGCCAAATCGCCACGAGCTACCATGACGCCATCACTGACCTTGACAATTTCTTCGAGCATTTCGTCTTTAATGGCGGCTTTTGTCTCGATTTTACTAATAATCTGGGCCTGCGAACCGCCGGCCGTCAGGATTTGACGGAGGTTGTTAATGTCTTCGGCGCTCTGGATGAAGCTCAGCGCCACGTAATCGATATCCTTCGTCAAGCCGTATTCGATATCGCGCAGGTCCTTCGGCGTCAAGATGTCCCCGCCGAAGTCGGTGTCAGGCAGATTGATACCCTTCCGACTCATCAAGGTACCGTCGTTTTCAACTCGGAGTTTGATGGCGCTTGCCGAAACCACCTCGATGATGGTGGTACGAACTTTACCGTCAAAAATGTAAAGTGGTTCGCCCGGCTTTACCTTCTCGGCCAGATTGTACTGGACGGGAAATATCAGACCGTCGTGCTTGGCACCGTACTCGAGGACAATTTCATCGCCTTTTTTGACGTCGGTGTTCTCGTTGAGTAGTCCGAGGCGGATTTTTGGCCCCTGTAAGTCTTGTAAAATAGCCACAGGTTTGCCAACTTTTACGCTGGCCTCGCGGATCCACCTAATCTGGTCATCGCGCTCGGCGTAGTCGCCGTGGCTAAAGTTAAGTCGAAATCCGTTTACACCTGTACGGATAAGGTTCTCTATCATTGCTGGGTTACTGGTTGGTGGCCCTAGCGTGGCTAAAATTTTTGTGCGTTTGAAAATAATACTCATATCTATTTATTGTACCATTGTTTCGTCAGAGGTAGAGGAGGCTACTGCGCAAATCCATCCAAAGAAAATATCCCATCACAGTGGATGGGATATTTTCTTTGGTGATCTCACCGGGAATTGAACCCGGATTGCCAGGATGAAAACCTGGTGTCCTAACCGTTAGACGATGAGACCATATTTTGTAAATGATGTAATGTACGCAGTCTTCTATCATCGACTCGGTTTTTTAACCTGGTCTCTGTACCTGAAGGGCGTTAGACGATGAGACCATATTTTTTGTGAACGATGCAACCGTGTCATTTAATCCTGATGATTGTAACAAAAAAAGCCTTCTTTGGATAGAGGTACCTATCGTTTGACAATAAAAAGACGCTCTACTTAAAATGCGCCTTACGTCGTAGTGCATCGAAATATCGAACCAAACCGCGATCCGCAACGTCTCAGGCGTCTGAGCAAGGTCCGCAACTCGTGCCAACCTCGTCTGAATAGTTAATGCAAATCATTGTTTTTTGTAGCGTATATCACCATACGACCAACGCTATATATAGCGTTATCGGGATATTCCGCTTGTGTTTTACGTGATTAGTGATATAAAGCATTGACATTATGGTGATTTTATGATAAGTTTACAACATCGGTTATACGAGGCGTGAGGCCCCGTTATAGCGGAGGATCGTTAACAAGTCAGATTATTACAGTGCATGTCTGTGAAAGTCTTGACTCACGAAGGTAGCACCCTGGTGATATTCGTCGCCAGAGTGCTACCTTTGTTGCAGTCAGATAACGATTGAGCCGTTACACGCTCTCTCGTCATAAGACACGCTACAAATTTATAGCATATCGCATCTCCCCCATTTCGGGTGACACTTTGGTGAAAAACCATTGTCGCTAAAGTGTCACCCGAAAGGGAATGACCGGCAATCCTGCCGTACTTCCCAGAAAGGGAGAAGAGATGTCAGATAAACCCGAAAAAGCCTCGAAAGAGGAGATTGCGGTCATCGCAGCACTCGGCGATACCGGTCAAAAGGTGGTGGATTTCGTTCACAAGACGGTATCCGACACGATGAAGGCCAACGCCGACGAGCTGCGTGCAGCAATCGGGCGGTTCAACGAGCACGTCGCATCATGCGAGGCAAGGGAGATCGGTTACAACGATCTCCTGAACTCGATGAGCGACGCGCTCAACAAGGCCCGCGGTGCACACAGTTCCGTTGCAACGAGCGTCAATGACGGCAAGCAGGTCACGCCTGCCGCAGTCGCTGAGGCAGTCGAAGCAACAGAAAAGGTGCAGAGGCTCGAGGACTCGTGGAAGGTGATGGTCGACAAGACCCTCGAAGCCCACGACAAGACCCTCGACGACCTCAAAGGTCGGGTTTCGACACTCGAAGGCAAGAACAAGGTTCCGACGATGGCACCCGTGCCAGCACCGGAACCGAACCCCAAGCCCAAGGCTGTCGAGCCAGAACCCAACGTCGTCACGGTCGAGCCAAACAAGCCCGACCAGACGAACGTCTTCGTGGCACCGTCACAGCCGACGGTCGTCCGCTACGTCAACCCCAAACTTTGGGGCGGCCTGGCACGGGCGTTGGCAGCCGCCGGCTTCATCATCGGTGGCATCGTCGTCCTGAACATTTGGGGAGGTTTCTTCCCCGGTGTTCCCGCAGCCATTCAGTGGGTGCGATGGTTGACACTACTGTTGATACCTGTGTTCGGCCTGTTTACAGGCGGGGCACTTGGTTCATACATCGAGTCGAAGCAGCAACCCGTAAGGGAAACAGTCGTGGCGTAGCCACAGGGCGTGTAGGAGCCTAGTTCTCCTCTTTGTCGTTCAGTCGACGCACGTCCACGAATCACAACCGGGAAGGCCTCGGTGTGAGCATGCCCCCAAAGGGCAGAGAGGGGGTTCTTCTCATGAAGAATCTTCGTCATTGGCTCTCCGGGGCCTTTATTTCTGGCGGCGCCATCGTCGTCGGGATCATGGTCCTGTTGTTGTCAACCATATTCACCACCATGGGTCAGCCGACCAATGTGTCCGCTACCGAGCCGACGCCGACTGCAACCGCAACGGCAACGGCCACACCGGTGGCCACCAAGCTGACGACATCCAAGTACATCATCGCGATGCCGGAACGAGGTAACGGCCGTCTGAATAAAGATGGCGTTACCAATCGTGGTAACGTCGAAAAGTTCAGGACGCAGATCCTGAACCAGGCTAAAAGCGACCCTCTGACACTCTTCCTTTACTACCAAGCTTCACCGCTTGGTACGACAAGGCCTCTTAGCAATGAGTCAATCATAGCTGAGGGCGGGAAGGTCATGAACGGAAACGTCTACTCCAAGGAAGGCATTCGTGCCTACAAGGAGTGGGCAGCCCTCTGGACATCGTCGGCCACGCAGATCTCTGCAGTTGACGAAATCACGTTCCAGGGGAACAACACTGGTGTGTCAGCCAAGAACACCCCGACCACCAGTAAGAGCGTCACTGGTAAGGACAAATCGGGTTACGACATCCGATACACTGATGCGATGAGTAAGACGGTGAAAGAGCATTCCGCTCTGAACCGTTGTACTCAGCCCACCGGTAATAGGATACCGAACGTCCCGCCGGGACCGACGGACAACCCAGTCCCGACGCCGACACCTACACCGACGCCGACGACGCCGACGTGCCCACCCGGGTACGTTGGTACACCGCCAAAGTGTCTCCAATCCAAGGTTCCTTCACAGGATCCCGCGCCAAGAGGCAACGCTCCCGTCGGGGGAGGTTTGAACCAGGACCCTGGTCCTGGAACGGTCCCCCCGGCGCGTCCAGCGCCGGTCGCACCACCCGTTGGGTCAACCCCCGACCCGGCACCAGCCCCTGCGCCAGAGCCTTTGGCCCCACCGCCGAGCGCTCCAGCAACGGGAACATCCTGCGCACCAGGAATACCTGTGTGCTGAGTTGACAACGAGTTGGGTGCGTGGCCTTCAGTCACGCACCCAACTCAGAAAGCTATATCGTTTAGCGCATCACCGAGGAATCTATTCCCTGCTTTAACGCCTCACGGCGACCGCAAGTCGAGTAGATTCCTCGTGAATCTTTTTTGATTCGACATGCACGTTGTAATAATCTGATTTGTTTCCTTTAACAAACAGGCAATAGCACCAATCAATATTATTTATTTTTATTAATATTTGATTCTCTCTGCGAGACGAATCAATAGAAGGAGAATTATATGAGCAACTTAATTTCACTCATACGACGCGCCCCTAAGCGCACCAGTACATTACTCGCGATTGCAGCCGCAGTCGTCGTTGTTCCAGCCGCCCTATTTGCATGGGGACCGACTCGTCCAACCTACACAATCGAAACACCAGCCGATCACATTACGTTTAACTCAATCACCAACAACCCAAATATTGGTGACGAGCGTAATTTCGTTGGTATCCGCGAAACTGGCACAACCAACCTATGGTCCGACAACATGACCGTCGTAAAAGACAAGTCATACACGGTCCGTATGTACGTACACAACAACGCAGCCGCCAACCTCAACCTGGTGGCCGAGAATGTCACCGCTAAGTTCAACCTGCCAACGACCACTGGGAAATCCCTCCAGGTCAACGGTTTCTTGGACTCAAGCAACGCAACGCCAACCGAAGTTTATGACCACGCAATTTTTACTAGCGCCGAGGATTTTAACCTGGCGTACGTAAGCGGCAGTCTAAAATTTGAGAATAACTTCTTTGGCGCAACCGGTACTGCTCTTCCCGAGAGTATCTTTACCAGCGCCGGAGCAAAACTTGGCTACGACAAGCTTGACGGCCGCATTCCTGGTTGTTTCCAGTATGCCGGCTACGTGAGCTTTACAGTCAAGCCACAATTTGCCCCAGTCTCACAGTTTACTATGAGCAAAATGGTCAGCAAACACGGTGATAACAAGTGGGTTGAAAGCTACGCCGCACAAGCTGGCGAAGTAGTTGACTACCTTATTCAGTACAAGAACGTCGGTGGAGCACAACAGAACGACGTCACTTTCCGTGACACACTTCCTACTGCTACGACCTACGTCAACGGTTCAACAACCTTTGGTAACTCAACGACCCCTGCTGGAGTCAAAGCAAGCGACAACATCGCTAACGGAACTGGCATCAATGTCGGTTCATATGCTCCAGGCGCAAACGCATGGGCAATCTTTAGCGCCAAAGTTGCAGCCAACGATCAACTTCCAACCTGTGGTGCCAACACGCTTGTAAACAAAGCTAAGGTTACAACTGGTGGTGGTTCAATCGAAGATACAGCAAACGTCACCGTTTCTAAAACGTGTAAGACAGCTGAATGTAAGCCTGGTATTCCAGTTGGTGACAAGCGATGTGAAGAAACTCCAGTAACACCCGTTACTCCAGTCACTCCCGTCACCCCAACCCAACTACCAAAAACGGGCGTCAGCGACAGTATCGCTCCCCTGCTTGGACTTGGTTCACTGATTGCAAGTGTTGGTTATTACCTCACTAGCCGTCGTGCTGCCCTGCTCAAGTAATTCGAGTCTGACCGCTCTTCACTACTGAAGCGATTCAGACAAATTACCCCCGCTATCCATGCGGGGGTAATTTTTGTTATACTGAAATAACTATGACAAAACAAAAGAAGAAACGCAACAAAGTCTACCATGGTGCCGATGCGGCCATGACCCGTCCGGTTGTCACCCGCATTTCAGCTGCCAACCGCAATAAAGCCAACCAATGGTGGTTTGACCGCAAAGCGGCTTTGAAGCCTATTCTTATCACCAGCTTGGTGGTTATAGTTGTCGTCTGGCTAATCTTTGAGCTAGTTCGCGTTATCAACGGAGCGTAATTTTTCAAGCGGTAGATGGAACCCGAACGTACTGCCCTGCCCCTCGACCGATTCAAACACGACTTTGCCACCATGGGCATCGATGACTTTCTTGGCCAAGAAGAGCCCAACGCCGGTGCCATCTGGTCGCTGCTTGCGGGCGTTGCTGGCCCGGTAAAACTTAGTGAATAGTTCGGCCTGCTCGGTTAATGGCACGCCGATACCGGTGTCTTTGACACTAAAGACCACTACCGCGTCTTGGATCGTCAGTTTGACGTGGATGGTGGTATTCTCGGCCGAATAATACAGGGCGTTGTCGGCAAAATTCATAATTACCTGTCTTATTTTTCCTTCGTCCAAATCAAGTATTGGAAATCTCTTTGGAGGCGTGTAAGAAAACGAGAGGTTTCGTGACGCTGCGGTAGTCAAGAGGCTATCGATTTCCTGTTCGACAACCTTGGCAAGATTAGAGGGACGTTTGTCGATTATGAATTTACCCGTTTGGAGCCGTGAGACGTTCAAGAAATCGTTGATTAAATGCACCATGCGCTCGCTACTAGTGAACGCCTCTTCCAATAGATGCTTTTGGGCATCAGTTATCTTGCCGGCATCACCTTCGATGACCATACTGATATAACCCTTCACGCTCGTCAGGGGGGTTCTTAGCTGATGGCTGGCCATACCGACGAACTCATCCTTGGCCTCATCAAGACGATGAAGTTGCGCGTTGCTGACACGAAGCTCGTGCGTCGCTTCGTTGATGCGTTGTTGCAGGGTAGCATTCAAATCCTTCACTTCTTGAACGGAGTGGGCATTCTGAATTGCAATGACGAGTTCATCGGATATCGTTTCAAGTATCTGAATGTCGCGAGCAGCGTAGTTCGAAACTCGGTGCGGACCGAGACAAAAATACCCAATAACAGTATCGTTCTGTACAAGGGGAAGAATGAGTTCAAGTTTGTGGCTCACCATCATACGGCACATAACGTCATCGGTTTCGAGTAACGATGCAACGATGACATTGGCGGTATGACTTTGAACGAAACTATCCATCATTTGCGCATCAGCTTTTGGTAATACCGAATGTCCTGTCGTGCCCACGCTAATTGGGCGTTGCTTTGTTGAATATAGAAAGAAGAAGGCCTGTTCAGACTTTAAGGTGATACCAATCTCTTTAGCGACAATCTTCATTAAGTGATGCAAGTCAGTCGTCGAGGCGAGAGTACCGTTTAAACGAGAGAAGAAATCATTTCGGCTGTACTCATCTTGAAAGAAAATACGCCTTGTTAAGTGATCAAAGAAGTGCCTGAGGGGTTGAAAGACTAACGCCAGTATTAAACCGATCAATACGCCGCTTGTAGTTTGCTGCGGACTCGTGAAGGTACTTCCAAAAAATGTAGACAGTGCGAGCGCAGCTACAAAATAGAGACCGGTTAACGTCGCAAGAACCATCGTATAAGTGACGCTGCGAACAACCGCCGAGCGGATATCAAACAGGCCCTGACGCACAACCGCATAGCCTACTCCTGCAATTATCAACGATCCAAACAGAAGCCCTGTCGTCGATAAATCAAAATTGTTATATAGCGTCGGTAGTAACACATTAGTGACTAACATAGCGATGATCGCAATGCCTATCGTCACGAGTAAGTTTTTAGAATACGCCTTCACCTTTCGGTCGGAAGAGCGTGCGCCGGAGCCAAGCTGAAAAAAAACAAATATAGCCAATGCCAGTATCGACAAAAAATAAACAATAGCCAAAGCACCGAATTGGATGCCGACAGACGTTGCCGCCTGATCGCCAATCGTTATATCATTAACGACAAACGGTGTTAAGGCAAGCACTGCAACAGTTATCGCTAGAGCTAACGCGGTACCCGGCAGCTGTTGTCGTCGCGTAATGGCCGTTGCGAAACTACCCAATATATAAAACGCCGCCAAGGCCGCAACAAACAATATTTTATTGATTATTAATAATCCATCATGACCAATCTGAATCAGATTACTCAGATAATTTAGCGCAGCGAGGGCTGCAAAGGAGATTAGAAAACTAAAAAAATATTTATTCAGCTCGTTTTTAATACCGGTACGAAAAACAATGATAGCAAAAGACAAAAAAATAACTTCAACCAGCAAGACAGAAATTAGCACTAGCATGTTCATATCGTGATTATACTATAAACCTAGTAGCCTGCGCGTGGGTTTTTTCCCAACTTGGTCCGCAGTGCGGCGACAGCAAAACTGGCAAAAAAGTGTGCTCTGGGAAATCGTACGTTTATCCTACCGTCA
This sequence comes from Saccharimonadales bacterium (SeqCode), assembly GCA_038244885.1. GTDB lineage: Bacteria > Patescibacteriota > Saccharimonadia > Saccharimonadales > Saccharimonadaceae > UBA1547. Next base: position 50,683 of record JBBRTA010000002.1, read on the forward strand.
ATGGCGTCTATCGACGTCCCGTGCGGAGCATAACAGATCCAGTGTTGGCGCTCTGGGCTTATTTGCTGTAAAAGATGCGCAAGAGCTTGAACCGAGGCGTATGCTGCTGCCATTTTGACGCCCGGTGAAACGGTCGGGGTGGGTATATCGCGGTCTTCAATAGCTTTGAATATATTCGTATCGGCGTATGAAGGGATATGTGGCACCCAACGATACAGCGGGACGTTCGCCTTAGCGATTTCATCCAAATCTGCGTTTGGATCAAGGCCTAGATACTCCTCAAATTTTTTACCATCAGGGGCAAAGGAAGTTGTATACGCACCAAAACCGATGTTAAGCGTCATCAGAACTGGCAATTTTTCTTTACGAGCCGCTCGCGCCAACATGACACCAAGCTCATGCTTCGTAAACTCGGTTTCGTCTACTACCAAGTCTGCTCCCACGACGAAAGTCTGAACGTTACCAGGCGTAATACCTTCAATAAACACCGCGACCTGCGCCTGTGGATTTACCGCAAAAATCATACTCGCGATAACCTCGGCCTTATTTTTACCAAGTGTATCGAACGTTGCACCAGCCTGCCGATTCAGATTATCTATTTCAAAAACCTCCGGGTCGGCCAGACGAAAGTTACCAATCCCCAATTGAGCCAAGGTAACAGCTAGTTCACCCCCATCGCCACCAACCCCAGCAATAGCCACGGTCGACTGCTGTAAATGTTCGTGCTCAACACGACTAATAAAACCTAGATTGCGATTGAACTGATTCGGGTTGGGCTGGGGATCATTCATTGCCGATTACGATCGTCGCTGACAGCACGCATAGCGACCCTACCGAGTGACGGTTGCTCGAAAAAGGTAGCAAGCTTCTCTGGCATGCCACTCAAGGACCGACCTGATTTATCACGTTCTTGAACTTGTCCTACCACACTGCGAGGGTGCATAGATACTAGCAAATTCACGGTGTTGTATTCGTCTATTTGTTGTGGTTCCGCAATTGTCTCAAGTTTAATGCCAATAAAATCATCGAGGTAGCGACGCAAAGGCTTTTCGATGACTGCATATACTTCAGCATCACTATCCGAAGTGTCCTGAAGCGCCGCACGAATCAGGGACATACTGACAATACGTGACAATGTGGGCGGTATCCCCGAATCAACCATAAAGCGTGATATTTCGCGAACATTTTCAGGTAAGGTAACGTCAAATAAAGTCTCGCACGGTAGCCTACCGCCATGATCGCGTCGAATAACACGTATCGTTCCCAGTGTCTCACCATCGTCGCTTAATGCGACAAAATGGTCAGACTGACTATCGTACATATCGTACTCCGCACCGTTTTCATCTAATACATCTGCTGATAAAAATGATCGGTCTTCAACATAAGTTCTCGCTCGTAATCGACCCATAGACAGCCATAATTTTCTATCTTCTTTCAGAATATGACTGACGCTAAATCCATCTTGAAAGATACGCTCGCTATTGAATCGCGGTTTCTCATGTTCGGGGGTAAGGGTATCAATGGATAACATTCCCTTCAAAATTATCATTATGCTACAATAAATGCAACTATGACTAAAATAGCTATCATCGAAGACGATCCCGTTATTAGCCAAATGTACCGCATGAAATTTGAAGCGGATGGCTTTGACGTGCAACTCGCCAATAACGGCAAACGAGGCGTAGCGCTCGTCCAGGCATTTTCACCTGACATTATATTGCTTGACCTTCAAATGCCCGAGATGGGCGGCGCTGAAGCCCTCGCGATCATCCGCAAGGAAGAACAAAGCAAAAATACACCTGTCATCATCCTCACCAACCTCGGCGAAGAAGAATCACCAAAAGAAATACGCAGCCTTGGTATTCATAGCTACATCGTCAAAGCAGACCTGACTCCCCGACAAGTTGTCCAACGAGTCAAAGAAGCCCTCGGCACCAACTAGTTCCTAGTTGTCTTGTTGACCCTGACGATCGGCTACGACAAGGGCCGCTTGAATCACATTATCGAATAAGGCTGCGATGGTCAGTGGGCCGACGCCACCTTTTTGGGGCGTGATGGTGATATCGTCGAGTTCGCGGACTTCGGCACTCACATCACCGACAATCTTGCCGTGTTCTGACGCTGTCCCAGCATCGACAATCAAAGCACCTGGTTGCACCATATCGCGCGTAATCAACGACGGCACGCCGGTTGCGGTCACGATGACTTGAGACTGGCGCAGGGCAGCTACGAGGTCAAGCGAGGTATCGTCGTATATGTTGACAGTCAAGCCGTTGCCGCGCCACAGTCGCGCCAGCGGAGCCCCCACTAGGCGGCCGTTGCCCACAATCGAAATAACTTTTCCTTCTAAGGCGACGTTGTAACCAGCCAGTAACCAATCGACGGCCATAGCTGTCGCGGGAGTCATAGTCGCTTTCTCGCCCAGCCCATCGACATCCTTTTCGGGCGCAATCGCATTAACGGCAGTGTCGGTTTGGGTCGGATCGCTCAGAGGCAACTGGACAATAATGCCGTGGATAGACTTGTCATTGTTCAGCTCTTGGATCCGAATCATCAAATCGGCTTGTTCAATCTTATAGACATCGACTTCAATCAAGATATCGGCCGCGTAGACTTTCTTGAGCCGAACGTACATATCTATCACCGCGTCATCAGTGGTTTGGACGATCGCCAAGCGTGGTATCACCCGCCATGATTGGCGGAGGGCGCGCACTTGTTTTATCTGGCGTTCTTTTATAAAACCGGCCAGCTCTGCTCCATCTAAAATCTTCATTCCTTCTATCTTAACAAAGAGTCACTTGAGGGCATAATTTCGCTTAACGGATTCCACAACAATAAGCATTTGCTTAATAGTGGTTATGTGCGTAATATAGAGAGCAATAGGTCATTATAATATAGGCAACCAACTTAAAGGGCACAAATATGAAAACGATTATAAACAAGATTAGTACAAAATTCTTAATCGGCACCCTTATCGCCACTGGCACACTCGGTTTTGTCGGTGTCGTTAACGCCGCGACAGCGACCGTTAACCTGGGAACAGCTGGTAGTTTTGCGATTCTGGCTGGTGCCAGCATAACAGACGTTCCGACGTCTGTTATTAAAGGTGATGTGGGCTTGAGCCCAGCTACTGGTGCAAATTACGCCGGATTAACGCAGGTGGAAGTGACCGGTACGATCTTTTCGACAGATGGTTTTGGCCCTGGAGGCCGTGTCACAAACCCCGGTTTGCTAACGACTGCTAAAAATGATTTAACCGCAGCCTTTACTGACGCCTCCGGTCGAGGCTCAGCTATTCCACTTGTCGGCGCTACCAACCAACTCGGCGGCAAGACACTAACACCTGGCGTTTATTCGTTCAGTGGTGGAGCTGCTGCCAACCTCGTTGGTTCTTTAACACTTAGTGGTGATGGAGTTTATATTTTCCAATCTTCATCAGACCTTATCACAGCCGCAGGAAGTAGTGTCGTCCTTACAAACGGCGCTCAAGCGTGTAATGTCTTCTGGACGGTTCCTAGTTCTGTCTCTGGCGCCGGACTCGGTGCCAACTCGACTATGGTTGGAACCATCATGGCCGACCAATCAATTACCCTCCAGACCGGTGCCACCGTCAATGGTCGAGTCCTAGCGCGAATTGCGGCTGTCACCATGGACCACAACACCATCACGGTGCCAACTTGTACAACTCCTGTCGTTGCACCAACATTGCCTAACACTGGCTTTGCACCAACAAACAACAGCGCTATCCTATGGGCAGCTGGAATCAGTCTTATTGCACTTGCCTCCTTTGTGATTATCCGCAAGAAGCGCATAATCTAGTCCAATTATTAAGAATGACTAATTGATATGCTGATTCGCCGTAACAGGAATTCTCGACAAATCCTAATACGGCGAATTTTCTATGTCTTGATTCCTATAACACTTGCATCCGCCATCGTGCTAGTCCCACTACTTATGCCCACAAAAGTAGGCCAAGGCGGCGTGGCGCCGTTAATCAAGGGAGTAGCACCTGTCGATAGCCAGTCGGCCAACGTGGGGCTGCCCAAAAGGCTGACGATACCCGCACTCAACATTGATGCAGCTGTCGCCTACGTTGGCAATGCTTCTGACGGCTCAATGGATATTAGCCCCAACCAAGATGACGTCGCCTGGTACAAACTCGGACCGCGCCCCGGGGAAATAGGTAGCGCCGTGATTGCCGGACATTACGGTTCCTTACGTGGCAAGTTCTCGGTGTTTAGCGATTTATCCCAGCTAAAAAAAGGTGATAAACTCCAAGTTCAAGACTACAAAGAGAGATTGGTGACTTTCGTGGTACGCGAAAGCCGAATGTACAACCCGACGGCCGATGCTACGGACGTCTTTAATTCACACGACGGAAAAATCCACCTCAACCTGATTACCTGTGAGGGTGCTTGGAATAATGCTAAAGAATCATACGCCAATCGGCGGGTTGTCTTTACCGACAAAGAGACGCCGTAAGGCCCTTGCCTATCTGGCCGTCGCGGATTTGGCTATCGTCTTCATCCACGCTGTTGCCCGCTCTAACTCTCCTGGTTTGAGAGGACCATCCTTGTTATCTACAATGAACCCTTCAGGGTCAGCCACCAGATCCCCGCCTTTTTTACGCAAGACGGTCGCGATACGCGGCGCGGCAAAGCCAATAATTCTCATCAATAGCCGGAGACTCTTGCCTTGTTCTTCAATGGCGTAGCGTGTGTCGAACGCGGCCACCCGAACTCCCGCCAGTGAGTTAGGACTGAGCTTCTTCAGGTAATCTTGTAACACCTTGGTTGCCATCCCACCCTGCGTCGGCGAGCCCACGACGAGCAAGTCGATAGGCGGCAAATCTGATGGTGTCGCTTCACCGACCCGCAATAGCCTCACTTTGTGGGATTTAGGAACAGCGGATGCAATCGCTTTGGCTATTTTTTCAGTATTTCCATACCCGGAATCATAGACGACGAGGGCATTCATCCAGGCTGGCTCGTTTTAAGCCTATCTGGCTTTGGATGGAACACTAGGTACAGAATCGGTAACACCCCCACACTGTTGATGATAAGTAGTGCGACGAACCAGTCTATTTGATCGTTGTGGCTGGCTCGCCAGAGTGCCAAACCCTTCCAGGCGACCTCCCAGGCAATGAGGATAATCAGTACCGTTGTCCATGTCGGTGATAAGTTTAATAAGTTGTAATCCATGATTGAACCCTCCTTTTGCTTATGACATTCTCTACTACAATACTAACAAAAAATGGTTCATTTATCATATTTTTCATACGGCTTGCCTCAAGATCGTACGAAGCCTGTTAGTTGTCTTTATGATAATCTCTTAATTTTTAGACTATAATTATATTTAAGTAAGCATGCTACGCTATTAGCAATTTAACTCAAGGATTTTTACATGACAAAAACAGCTCGTTTCCATAACCTGTTCGATAGATTCTTTCGCGACAAGCAAGGAAAGCTGATTATCGGGCAGTCTCCCAATGCACCGATTTGGGGCTGGGGTATTTTTACGATTCTGGCGATAGTCGTTGGATCCGGAAAATTCCACGACGGCTTTCAACTCTTAGCTCAGGCCTTCCTGTTCGTCTGGGCCTATCTTGAGTTACGCCAAGGTGACAGTTTGTTTCGCAAGGTCCTTGGGACAGTGATATTTATTGGAATTGTGGTTTCTTTCTTCAAGTAGGCAGCGGCGGGAACGATCGGCTAAAGCTGCCGAATGAAAAGTCCCACGGCGAGGTGGGATTCTTCATTTGGAGGGCCATTGTAAATGCTATCACGACTAAAATAAGAAATAGTGATTGAAGCGTTATTGCTCTAAATATTATTGAGGAATACCAGGACAAGGGAGGACAAAAGACATAGCTCCTGGTTGATGAGGCTGATTTGCTTCTGGGTGGGTTTTATAATATGCCTTTATACAGGCTTCTTGCTGGGAGCTATCAGTATAATCTGAGGAGTTAAATTGAGCTGGGTTCAGTTGATTATACAGACCTAACAATCCTAATAAAATTCCTGCTACCAAAAAGGCCTCAGTGACCCAAGCTTTATGACCTCCGTTTCTGAAATGTAGCCAAACCGCCACAGATAGACAAATAGCTACCGCTACAAAGAGTAAAGTCTCCGCTGTTGTGAATGCAACGTACCAATTATGAATATCACTCATACGATTATAGAATTGCTCCTTTACTTGGGGGCCGTCAATGTATGTATCGAAACCTTTACTCTCCACAAGATCGGACTGGATTTTAATGGCATTTCGTTGCCAGTCGCACACCATTGCGGCAATGAGGAGCAACGGGCTTATACCGAATAATACTCGTTTTTTTGTCTTAGATTTCATGCAGTAACTATAACAAACAAAAAGCTCCCGAACAATCGAGAACTAATATTGCTTATGCTTGGAAGGCCAGCGGGGATTTGGTTACCTCTGGCGACCCCAGAACCTCACGAATGCAAACACAGTTTGCATCGGAAGATTCCCTTGAGAACTGCCGGTGGCAGTTCTCACCCCAGACACTCTGAGCGTGTCCGGGCTTCAAGTCCTTCACGATAAGCTTCAAAATAAAAGACACCCTCGGTAGCGATCAAAGGGTGTTCTTTATTTGGAGGTCCATATGTTACGCAACTGCAACCATAATTCGTCAGAATAAGGGTAGGTTAGCGATTTTTGATGCCATCAAGACGTAGCTCATTGCTATCATCACTGTGCGAGCCGCCGCTATTGACGTGTTTATCGCCAATTTCGGAACCATTCTTGATGACGTGTACCATCGCCATTGCGTGACCGTGACCTAATTCATACTCGGACTTTAGCCAGTTCACGATTTCCATTGCTTTTGTATCTTTATTAAAGCCTTTTTCTGCGGCTAGTTTAATAAACTCGTTTGGAGTTTTTCCAGTTTTTGCTTCTACGTTGTCTAAGTATGCTTGAAATGACATACGTTGATTATACCAAAAGGGATGTGAACTTTATAACAGATATAAAATGCCTCTCATCTGAGGGAGACATAGGCACGAACTAAATTATATCTGACAAATACTATTGGAGGGCCAGCCGAGACTTGAACTCGGGACACCCTGCTTAAGAGGCAGGTGCTCTAACCAGCTGAGCTACTGGCCCATAATCGTGTAAAGCAGCTCTGTTAGGAGCCCGTTTACAATGGCTGATTGTACACTATTACCTCTGTTGATACAAGGCAAATATAGTGTATAGTCTGAAGAAGTCATTATAATTCTAGAAACAATGCAGCCCACACCATACCTGGATCGGCCTTATAAAATGGTGCTTTGTACCACGAACCGTCAGGATTGAGGAGTTCCGGATAGGTTCCATGTCGTTCAATCATAGCGGCGAAATGGGCGCGCTGCTGCTCGTACTCTGGACGACCGTAGCGTTTGAGAAGATGGAGGTAAAACGTACCGTGCCAGGTCCAGATTGTCGTGCCGGTGTAATTTGGCATTATGAGCTTACCCATCGTGAAGCGATAGTGAAACACGTCAGGCTGGTTGCAGTATTCAAGCGGATACAGCTTATTAAGGCCGGCTTTTTGGATATAATCAAACGTGTGACCGGCTTTTTCGGCGTCATCGATTATACCGAGGAAAAACGGCATCAGCGCGCACTCTGAGCTATAAACAGTCGTGGCGCGGTCGGCACGGAAATATTCACCGGTCCAATAATTCTCCAGTAAATCGTTTTGGTAGTGCGAGACGTTGAACGGAAATGTCCGAAGACCAAGCTGATTGGCACACTCCACCATTCTGGCTATCAGCGCAATGGAGTAGGCGCTCCGGTCATAATTCACCGCATCACGCATTTCGGCGTAGCGTACCTTGCGGAGATCACCAGTCAATGGATCGATAAAGGTTCGACTGTATTTTTCGAGCTGTCGGTCAAGAAAAGCCCGCTCACCGAGATTAAGGGAATAGCCGCTGACTACTAATGAATGCAGTAACCAAGGCAGCGCATCGACACTTTTTTTGGCGGGGGCATTGAACGTGTGGCCAGCCTTGTCGATGCATAGCGTCACCGCACCAGCACGGCGGTAGTGGTAGAGCGCCCAGGTCAAGGTGTGGTGAACGCGGTCAGTGTATCCAAGACTCACCAGTGATTGACAAACAGTGCCGAAATCACGCATCCAAAAAAAGTTGAAATGCCCAAGACTGGTGCGATAGAAATCCCCTTCCCACAGCCTGTCAATAATTTGAAGGCAAATTTGTTCGGCATTACCATCGAACTGCTCTATGGGACTGAAATAGCGATTCACTATCTGTCGGTACTCTGCCCGTAGCGTACCGAGAATACCACCGACGCGTCGAATGATGTGTTCCATTGCCGCTAGTATAGCGCGCGGGGGCTTGAACGTCTACGATGGATAATTTCATATATGAATTGTGGAGGCAGCTAGACGAATAGCACGGAGATCAAAACTACCCATGAAGGGGTAGTTACATTTCACCTGGTACACCCGGACGGATTCGAACCGCCGACCCTCTGTTCCGAAGACAGATGCTCTAATCCACTGAGCTACGGGTGCATATCAGAGGTAATTATACCATGCGATCCAATCTTGAGCTATACTGATAAGCATATGGACGTTCACACAAATATTCCACTCAAAAACTACACAACTATGAGACTAGGCGGAAATGCCCGTTTTATGACGGAGGTACATACCCCCGAGGAGGTCATCACCGTTTATCGTAACGCCAAAGCGCAAAATTTGCCTGTCTTTATACTCGGAGGAGGCAGCAATGTCGTCGCCAAAGACGAAGGGTTCGCTGGCATTATTATCCATATGTGCATTCCGGGCTTCGAGATCGTCGCCGACAGCTTAAATTCAACAACAATCCAGGTTGGTGCTGGCGAAAACTGGGACGAAACGGTGAAACGAACGGTCGAGATGCGCCTGACTGGTATCGAAGCGTTGTCGGCAATCCCAGGAACTACCGGCGCCTCCCCCATCCAAAACATCGGCGCCTACGGCCAGGAAATCGCCGATACGCTGGAATCTCTCGTCGCCTATGACACCCAGACCGATGCCTTCGTGACACTGCAGAACGCCGACTGTGGTTTTTCGTATCGCCACAGTATCTTTCGAGGCACAGAGACGGGTCGCTATATCGTGACCTCAGTCACCTTCAAGCTTTCTAAAACGAATCCTCAACCGCCTTTTTACGAAGCTCTACAAACGTATTTTGACGAGCACCACATCGAAATTTTCACTCAAGATGTCGTGCGCAAAGCGGTGATCGCTATTCGTACCAACAAACTCCCCGACCCCAACCTACTGCCAAATTCTGGCTCATTCTTTAAAAACGCAATTGTCGAAGACTGGCAACTGAACGACCTGCGTTCGATCGATCCGAATATCCCGATGTATGACATGGGCGACGGGCGTTTTAAAATCCCGACTGGCTGGCTGATTGAACAAACCGGACTGAAAGGCAAAGTGCTCTATGGCATCAAGGTCCATGATAAAAACGCGCTGGTGCTCATTAACGAGTCAGCGACCAGCTACCGGGACCTTGCGAGAGCTCGTGACGAGATTACTGGAGCGGTCCGCGACAAGTTTCGCATCCAGATCGAACAGGAGCCTCTTGAAATTTAATGCGCTTGCGATTTGGTGCTAAAACTCTTATGCTATAGACATGTATCGTCGAGGGTTTAGTATCGTTGAATTAATTATTGTCATCACTGTGATGGGAATATTGCTCGTATTAGGCGTGGTGAATATGCGCAGCACACAGTCACGCGCCCGCGACGACGAACGCAAGACCGACATCGAAACGATTGCTCTGCAACTTGAGAATTACTTTAATACTGGCACGGACGGCTGGAATGCATCGACCGGTTCCTATCCGACGACGGACTTAGTGTCTAGTGTTCAAACAACGCTACGCGACGCCGATATGAAATCCTTCACCGCGCCCGGGGCAGCTAGTCTGGCAGCGAGTTTTGTCACGGCAACGAACAATACACAGACGACAGCCGGCGTCACGCCGGCGCCAACGATTAGCACCTACGTCTACCAGCCATTACAGCCAGACGGGACGCTCTGTACCGGCGTGATGACCACCTGCCGTAAATTCAACCTCTACTATATGCTGGAAACCGACGGTTCCTCTAACATGGTAAAGAGTAAAAACCAATGACGTCTAAATCCACCCAAGCGGGCTTCTCAGCGGTTGAACTATTAATCACTTTGTTTGTAGCCGCCGCATTCTTGGTGGCCGGCTACCAGCTGTACAGTCTGATTATTAAGGATAGCGGGCAGACCCGATCGCAAGCCCGTGCCAGCAACGTGACCTACGATTACATGCGTCGTTATTCGGTAACTCCCTACACTGCTAACCCTTGTGCCACGGCGAATCCGCTGACCGCTTCTCCCCTCACCGTGACCGGTCTCAGTGCCGTCACAATCTCAGTTGTCATCACCTGCCCTTATCCAGCCAGGACCAACGTTTCACGAATAGAGGTTACTACCCTCTATAACTCGCCGCAGCAAACGATAAAACAGGCGACCTATGTCAAATTTTAGATCACCATCACAACCAGCCATTTCTGGTTTTACGATCGTCGAGATGTTAATTATTGCACCGATCGTCCTGCTGACCATCGGTGCCTTTATCACCGTTATCGTGAATATCACTGGTGAAGTACTAGCTAGCCGTAACGCTAACGTACTCGCCTATAACGTCCAAGACACGCTCAACCGCATAGAAAATGATGTCAAGGCCAACGGAACATCGTTTGTGGAGGCCAACCGAATTACTCCTCTAACGTCACCCCAAGGGTATGATGATAACATAGCCGGATTCAGCAATGTCGGGGCCAGTGGCACTATGCTCATCCTCAATACACCAATGACGACCGGCAATCCCGCTACGCTCTCCAGCAATGTCCTCTACTTCAACGCGCCCAATAGCTGTGCTAGCCTGAACTTCAACAAAAACGCAACAATGATGATGAACATCGTCTATTTTGTCAAAACTGACGCTATCACTAACATTGGTACATTATGGCGGCGAACGATTGTACCGTCTAACTATTTGACCGCCGGTACCTGTGGTACACCGTGGCAGCAGCCAAGCTGTCTGACGGGGAGCGGGACCCTCTGCACGACGCAAGATATTCGCCTACTTGATGGCATCGCCGTGAATGACTTTGTCTTGCAATATTTCACCCTTGCCAGCGACACAGTTCCTAACAGCATCGCTGGCGATATCGCCCAACCGGCTGCTAGCCGCGCCACAGCCCTGCAGTCAGCCACGACCGTTGGTGCGACACTTACCGCCTCCAAAACCGCCGCTGGACGCACCGTCAGCCAAACCGGTACGATGCGAGTCAGTCGAGTCACAAATTAAAAAAGTTCTGTAAATCTTTACAAGAAGTGCTTGTGTTTAAAATTACGAACCAGTATCATGATTACATACACTAACTACTACATAGGGGGCATTAGGACATGGTTCTTAACAAAATGAAAGACACTAATAAGACAGCCGGTTTCACGATCGTCGAACTGTTGATTGTTATCGTCGTTATAGGTATCTTGGCAGCAATCACGATTGTGGCTTATAGCGGTATTACGGCCCGCGCCAACACGACAAAAGCCCAGACAAATGCCGTTCAGACTCAAAAGGTAGCCGAAACCTACAATGCAGAGTTAAGTGCGTACCCAAAAACAACTGCTAACTTTGGAGCCGCTCCAACAGCTAAATTGCCTTCTGGTGTTACTCTGTTTTACACGGGTGGTACCGGTGTTAACGCAACACCAAGTGCAACCAACGGTGGTGGTACGGTTTGGTACCAGTGGTGCGGTTCTACCAACCTGATAGGAACCTCCGATGCACAAGGTGGCCGTATCCAATACTGGGACTTTTCTACCAATGCTCTCGCTGTCGCTCCAGCCATAATATATGTCGGGACTGGTTCCGCTACGCTTGGTGCGGGTGTGGGTACAGCCTGCAACACGTGGTTTACCCCTGCTTCATAACATTTCGTAAGCTAACATGTCACAAAAGAAGCTTCATCAAACGAAGCTTCTTTTGGAGTCGCTATCTAGTACCACCTTGCTCTTCTTGGAGTGACCAACGTCTGATTATAATTCGCTTGTGGTTATATGTGTCTTATGGTACATTTAACGTATAAGTAATCAATTAACGGGGGGCAGGTACAAATGTCAAATATGAAAACAAGCACTAACAGTCGAAGCGGTTTCACGATCGTCGAGCTGTTGATTGTTATCGTCGTTATCGGTATCTTGGCAGCAATCACGATTGTGGCTTATAGCGGTATTACGGCCCGCGCCAACACGGTCAAGGCACAAACCAACGCCGAGAGTATCCAAAAGGTCGCCGAAGCCTACAACGCCGATCCACCTACAGGCGCATCGGGCTATCCTGCTACACGAGGGGCACTAACCGGATACAATGGTTCAGCCAAAATCCCGTCAGGTATCACCTGGGGTACACCTGCGAATACGTCAACTGCGACTCAAGCATATAATGAGTATGTACCTGGAACTACCCCCGCTAACGGTGGTTGTATCTATTACTGGAACTACACCACTAGTGCTATCAACTACACCGGAGTGGGTGTTGCGGTAGTCAACGCGGCCGCTACTACTTGCACCAGCGCCTAGATAGCGTCAGCTCAATATTAAGCTACGGATTACAAAGGTAGGCTCGTGAGAGCCTACCTTTGTAAAGTAACGAGGTAAGGATGCCTGGTTTCGAGATAGACACATAGTTGATTCATATCGCTTGTGGTTACAGCCTCACTGTGTTATATTTAACCTATAATTTCATCATTCGTTAGGGGGCAACTGAAAAAATGGCACATCTAAAAACAAATTCTCAATCACAGAGCGGTTTCACGATCGTCGAGCTGTTGATTGTTATCGTCGTTATCGGTATCTTGGCAGCAATCACGATTGTGGCTTATAGCGGTATTACGGCCCGCGCTAACACGACAAGCGGTCAACAGGCGGCGGATAACATCGCCCGCAAAGCAGAGTTATACTACGCCGAGCCTACCACTTCAAGCTACCCTGCAACCTTCGCCGCGCTATCCGGGGCTGCCGCAACTACCAGTTACTACGTCCCGGCCAGTGCTGGAACACTCGTGACAACAGCGATAGCTGCCGCACCAGCCAAACCCTCGTATATCAACTTCTACACCTGTGGTACAAGTGGCGCGGTTGCCGCACCTACCTCCATTGGACTCATCACTGCCGTCACCGGTAATAAGATTGGTACGTGGGACTATACCAATAATGTCGTTGTCTTTGACACGGCGGGCGTCACCAGTGGTCTTGTTGGGACGTTTAACGTCGCCTGCTTTATCAGCACGACTTAGCTCCAGCGTTTAAGCACAAAAATACCCAGCCCCACGGCTGGGTATTTTATATATGACCTTGTTACAGTCGGTCGCTGGGTAGTGGAAATGACAAAGCGAATTGCTTGACCTCTTCGGCGAGCGCTGCAAGGATAGTCGGGTTATCACGGTTATCAATCGCCTGCTTCATCCAGTCGGCGATCTGGGCCATATGCTCCTCTTTCAACCCACGAGTGGTGATAGCGGGGGTCCCAAGGCGAATACCACTTGGTTTGAACGGTGGCAACGGGTCATCCGGCACAACGTTGGCGTTGAGCGTTAACCCAATCTTATCAAGAGCGATTTCGGCGACCTTACCGTCAACGCCAAAGCTCTCATAAACATCAGCTAGTATCAGGTGGTTGCTGGTACCGCCAGTCACCAGTTGAAAATCACGTTTTAAGAGCTCCTGGGCAAGCGTTTTAGCATTCACGACTACCTGTACGGCGTAATCCTTAAACTCCGGCTGGAGGGCTTCGTCGAAGGCCACGGCTTTAGCTGCGATGGAGTGCATATGCGGTCCGCCCTGCATACCAGGAAAAACGGCCCGATCGATCAGCGTCGGGATGTTTTCAAGCGTCTTTTCGGGAGCCCGCAAAGGACTACTTACGATGCCTTTTGATAGGATCAGTCCCCCGCGTGGTCCGCGGAGCGTTTTATGGGTGGTAGTGGTAATGACATGGAAGCCAAAGTCGAACGGGTTGGCGCTCACACCGCCGGCGATCAGTCCGGCAATATGGGCCACATCGGCCATCAGCAGGGCGCCGACTTCGTTACCGATGGCGGCAAATTTAGCGTAGTCAAGCTCACGCGGATAGGCGCTAAAGCCAGCCAAGATGATTTTTGGTTTGTGCTCTAAGGCTAGCTCGCGCAGGTTATCATAATCAATCTCACCCGTTGTAGTATCTTTCATCTTATAACGAATAAAGTTATAGAGATGAGCACTGCGTGTTACCGGCGCGCCGTGGGTTAAATGACCACCGTGGCTGAGGTCCATGGCTAGCACTGTATCGCCCGGCTCCAGCCAGGCACTGTAGACGGCTTCGTTGGCCGGTGCACCCGAATGCGACTGTACGTTGGCATGGTCAGCCCCGAAAAGCTGCTTGGCCCTGTCAATGGCCAGCTGTTCTACCTGGTCGGTAAATGTTTGGCCACCATAATATCGTTTTCCCGGATAGCCTTCAGCATATTTGTTGGTAAAAACGCTACCGAGGGCGGTCAACACATCGCGACTGACGTAGTTCTCGCTCGGAATCAGCTCCAACCCCTCGCGCTGGCGCTTCTCTTCGCCCTCAATCAAAGCTTGTATTTGTGTGTCTATCATGCCAGTAATCTCCTAATAATCTCATTATATCATCATTGACTATATATCATGGACGATATAATATAGAGCTTATGACAAATGATTCGTACAAAACCAAAATTGGCACGTTGATACAAGAGACCAGGCAGTCGAGAGGTCTGACCCAAACGCAGCTGGCCGAAGCACTTAATACCAGCCAGAGCGCTATAAACCGTATCGAAAAAGGTGGCCAAAATATCAGCCTTGAGATGTTATCGCGCATTAGCGAAGTTCTGTCAAGCCAAATCGTAACGGTCAATCAATCAGGAATCATCAACTTTCAAGTCGACGGCGGCCACCAGCTCTCGGGGAGTATCACCGTCAACACCAGCAAGAATGCCGCCGTTGCCCTGCTGTGTGCAGCGCTACTCAACCGAGGCACGACCACCTTACGCAACGTCGCCCGTATTGAAGAAGTCAACCGTATCATCGAAGTCCTCAATAGTATCGGCGTCAAAACGAAGTGGTTTGGCGATAATCACCTGGCAATCACCCCTCCTGCCAAGCTCAAACTGGAAGATATGGACATCGAAGCCGCCTGCCGCACCCGGAGTATCATTATGTTCCTCGGTCCGCTGCTCCACCGCTACCAGTCGTTCAAACTGCCGTATGCCGGCGGTTGCAATTTAGGCGAGCGGACGGTTGAGCCGCACCTTAGCGGACTGGCCTACTTTGGCCTCAAAGTCACAACAGTTAAGGGTTTCTATGAAGCGACGGCAGTCCCTACTAAACCAGAGCGAGCAATCGTTTTGTCAGAACGCGGCGACACCGTCACCGAGAATCTGCTAACGGCCGCCTCCTTAAACGACGGCATTACAGTTATTCGCAACGCCAGTCCAAACTACATGGTCCAAGATTTGTGTTTCTTCCTTGAGAAGCTAGGCGTGGAGATTGACGGTATCGGCACCACCACCCTGACGGTGCACGGCGTCCGAGATATCAATAAGAATGTCGAGTATTCCCCTAGCGAGGACCCGATTGAAGCGATGAGTTTTTTGGCAGCCGCCATCGTGACTAAATCTGCCATTACCATCAAGCGGGCACCCATCGAATTTCTTGAGATTGAACTCAAAACCCTCGAGGATATGAACTTTGAGTACGATCTATCCGACGAATATACCGCCAATAACGGCAAGACTCGCTTGGTAGATATCACGACGAAAGTCAGTAAACTCAAAGCGCCCCTCGACAAGATTCATCCCCTCCCCTTCCCCGGACTCAACATCGACAACCTACCGTTCTTCGCAGTGATTGCTGCCACCGCCACCGGACGAACGCTCATCCATGATTGGGTATACGAGAACCGGGCAATCTATTTACTTGAGTTGTCTAAATTGAACGCCAATGTCAAGTTGCTTGACCCGCACCGCGTGTACATCGAAGGGCCGACCAAATGGAAACCAGCCGAGATTATTACACCACCAGCCCTCAGGCCCGCGGTTGTGATTCTACTCGGTATGTTGGCGGCACCTGGTATCTCGACGCTTCGCAATGTCTATTCCATCAATCGTGGCTACGAAGACCTTGCTGAACGCTTGAATACGCTCGGCGCCAAAATCACTGTTATTCGTGACATTACTGGATAAATTCTAGCCAAAGGGGTCGTGAGGACGCTCCGAAGGCTCACTGAAGCCCCGGGAAGTAGCGGGAGGAAGTCCCATACCCAAAGGAGGCGCTACGCCGTTCTGATTTGACCCACCAGGCGTCACCGTCTTGGCACGCTGTACGCCGTACGCTTGACCGACGATTGAACGATTGTAGGAGCCGACGGCCCGCCTTGTCTGCTCGATTCGCTGTCTATCGTTGAACGAGGTTGGCGACAGCGACCCGATACGACCACCGTTAGCAACGTTGGCATAGCCGTTACTGTGAAACGGTTTGCCGGGTTCGGGGTTGACGATATATTTATTTAAATCCATCATGGTTATGCTTGGTTGCCTACATTATACACGTGCCGTACTTATATTCAAACACCCGTCTAATCAATGCGGTAAAAGCGGCTGTCGATTAACTTCTTGTAAGGATCCCAGATTTGTTTGGCTTTTTTATGAGTCAACGTCGACGTCTTAGCTAGAATAATCAGCAACATACTCAATCCCGTGCACAGCATCGCCGCCAAGATTTGGTAAATATAGCCTTCGCCGGCATCGAGCAACAAGACAAATGATAACGTGATGCTAAATAGAATAAACATAATCATCCATTCGTTACTAAAGACCTTATTTCTCATTTGCATCGCAAAGTTCGTTCGGTTTTGCTGGTTGGCTACTAATTTATCGAGTAACTGAGCGATACCTACTTCATTCTCGCCCTTGTAATCGAGACAGTACGAGATGAGAGCTTCGTATTTCTCTTCGCCAGCACCGGCTTTTTGCTGACGGACGGAGACGCGTAAATAAGCCAGAATCATATCCTGCAGCGTATTGTTTAGCTGCTTTGGAAATTTCTTTAAATTAATAACCATCGCGAAGATAGCGTTTGATTCAGATCGGACAATCCTGTGTAAGTCTTCGATTCTGGCTTTTTGGGCACTCAAAATCGGTGCGATATAGAACCCATAAAGAAACGAGTTAACTGAGAAAAGCGTCAGCGCTCCACTACTGAACTTCATGCGCGGGAGGAACGTTACTAGAATTGCGAACACGAAGAATAGCCCTATGAAGTAATAGCTTAACCTAATTTTTGTAAGTAATAGTTTTTTCATTTTTATCCTTGATTGATTACTCATCAGTATAGGATAAAACCTCGCAAAAAGCACATGTTTATATAAAGTCTTCACAATGGAACGATACTTTTTGCCAGGAATAGAGTCGTCGTGCGAAGTAGGAACCAAATGCTTGGACCAGAAACCGCTTGTGTTACAATGTCTGGTGGGAGTTTTGGAATTTTAAGAAAACTAAATCAAACAGCATTCAACAATAGCAACAACCGGTAGGGTAACCTACCGGTTTTTTTATAAGGAGACAAGATGATGGCAACACCAGAAATGATAGCAAAACCAGTTGATCAATCGGCGGTGATGCAGCCAATAGAAGGAAACGCTTACGGAAAAAACCTACTTTCCGTGCGGCAGCTTGACGATAAGGACATACTCACCTACATCAAAGAAGCCGAAGCCGCCGAGTCAGTACTACGGAACCCCTCGCAACGCGGCTTAGTGTTACTTCCCCATTTCGTCTTGAAAGCAGTCATGCGACAGCCATCAACCCGTACCGGTGGCAGCATGACAACGGCTATGGAGAAGCTGGGTGGCTCGGCACAACTTATTAGCGGTATGGGTAGCTCGTCGGAGGCCAAAGGTGAATCATTGGCCGATTCATGGGCAGCTTTTGCGACCCAAGCGGATATTCTCGGCATTCGAACGGCCGAAGACAAGGGACCGACTTTTGCTGCCCACGCTATCGAGACAGCCCTAGAGCGCGGTGACCTACTCAATATCGTACCGGTCATCAATTTAGGTGATGGTCGCAACGAACACCCTACCCAAGCACTTGGCGATATGTATACTATTTACAAAAAATTTGGTAGTTTTGAGGGCTTGACGGCCACGGTCGTGGGCGACCAGGAACGTTATCGCGCTCATCACTCCTTTATGATTGCGGCTGCAAAACTAGGCATGAAACTAGTGGCGGTTGAATCAGAAGCAGCGCCCGTACCTCAAGAACTAGTAGGAATGCTCGGCGACAATTTAACGCGAACCGACGATTTGAATGGGGCGATGCGCAACGCTGACGTATTGTATTTAGGTCGTAATCCCGATGAGTACGCCGGCGAAGATCGAGCGGAAAAAGCACGGAGTGCACAGCTCACCCGCGACTACACTACCTGGACAGTCGATTATGACAGAATACAACAAATGTCCCCTGACAGTATCGTCATGCACCCACGACCACGAAGAGACGAACTTCACCCCAGCGTGGACATCGACCCCAGAATGAAGGACGTAGAGCAAATGGCCAACATGATACCAATGCGCATGGCAATTATTGCCAGGCATCTTGGTAAATCTATTTTAGAATCACTATAGAATACCTGAATGATTGCAATATGGTACCCCGGGTTGGAATCGAACCAACGACCTTAGGCTTAGAAGTCCTCTGCTCTATCCACTGAGCTACCGGGGCATACCTTGAGTTATTATACCTTATTTTTGTTTAGCTTTGCCGATTGGGCCGAGGTGGGTGTGATTGAAGCTGGTTGAGTGTTTTAGTCCATAGCCAAGTGCGCGGTCGACGAAGATATGGAACAACCAGATGAGAGTTATAAACAGGACGCCTTGGTTGCTTGATCCAATGTAGACTGCAGCTAGGAGACTTGGTCCAATCAGGCTGTGTCCGATATTGTACAGGACAGCCCCTACCTTTGGATTAACCAGATAACCGACGGCGCTTATGTCAAAGACCAAAAAGAGAACGGGAAGCCAATACCAAGAAAATTCACCGACGACGATGTAGAACAAAGCGACTAAAATTGCGATAACTAAATATTCGAGACTAACGATTCGTTTTAGGATAGAGTTTTGCATATACTTAGTATTATACCCTATCTGTATTTGAGGTTAGTTAAAAATCCGCGGTATAATAGAAGTAGAAACATAAGGAGGATAGATATGTTAGATACAACCGATTACGGCCCTGGGCCGTTTGTGGCGAACATCGAGGCCTCGACCCTCGACAACGAAAACTACCGAACTACTCTATGGACGGGACATAATCTTCAAGTGACTTTGATGGCGATTCAACCGGGCCATGAAATTGGGCTTGAGGTTCACCAGGATCACGATCAATTCTTGCGCATAGAGGAAGGTCAAGCGACGGTTTATATGGGGCCCGCCCAGGATGAGCTTGAAACCTGGCAAGCCAGCAATGACGATGCGGTCATCGTTCCAGCTGGAACGTGGCATAACCTCGTTAACAGTGGCGACATCCCGCTAAAAATTTATTCGATTTATGCCCCACCACAACACCCGCATGGGACCGTGCATCTCACCAAGGAGGCCGCGGACGCCGATGAGCTCTAACCTATAACCAAATTAAAAACCGTGCCAGCATGACACGGTTTTTAATTTGGTGCGGGCGGAGAGAATCGAACTCTCATCGTTTGCTTGGAAGGCAGACATATTAGCCATTATACGACGCCCGCACGTTTTGCTATTATATCAGTAATCACAGGGGTATCAAAGTACTGGATTGTATTCTCATATCTTCGCCAATCTGTTACAATTGCAAGGTCCAACAAATAACTATGGCGAATGTAGCTCATCTGGTTAGAGCGCCGGGTTGTGGTTCCGGAGGTAGTGGGTTCAATCCCCATCATTCGCCCCATAAAAAATGCCGGTCTTTGCGACCGGGCTTTTTTATGGAATCTGAATTTTCTTTTTACTGAGCCGCATCAGCAGCAATCGCGTCAGCCGCCTGCTTGCTCCCCAGAATTTTCTGCACTTCCTCTAAGCTGATTTCGACTATACCGCCCGGCTCTACCTTACCCGACAACATTTGTTTGGCGACCGTATTCTCGACTGCTCGCTGAACGACGCGGCGCATCGGGCGAGCTCCCAACTTGGGATCGTAACCACTGTCGACAAGATACAGTTTTGCCTCGTCGCTTACTCTTACCGAGACCTGTTGGAGCGCCAAGGTCTTGTTGACTTCGACCAGCATAAGATCGACCACCTGCAATAACTCATCTTTTTTGAGCGGACGGAACATGACAATCTCATCAAAGCGATTCAAAAACTCCGGTCGGAATTGGCCGGTACTAATCAGCTCATCGGTAAACTGGTCCTCGAACTGCTCGATGTCCAGTCCGCGTTCGATCTGTTCCCGAATCCGGTCGGCCCCAGCATTGCTGGTGGCTATAATAATCGCATCGCGGAAACTCACTTCTCGGTTTTTAACATCACGCAGGATACCCTCGTCGAGCAGTTGTAGCAATGTCATCAGAACGTTCGGATGGGCCTTTTCTATTTCGTCCAGCAAAATGACGCTGAACGGCTGCTTCATGACCCGTGCGGTCAAACTACCGCTGTCGTCAGCCCCGTCGGCGATCAAACGGCTGACGTCGTTGCTACTGACGAACTCGTTCATGTCGAGACGGATAATGCGATCTTCGCCACCGAAATACACGTCGGCCAGCGCCTTGGCAAGTTCGGTCTTACCGACACCGGTCGGACCAAGAAATAAGAATGTGCCAATCGGTCGGTTCTGATTACGTACACCGGCTCGTGCCCGACGAAGCGCATCGCTAACAACGGTCACGGCCCGCGTTTGATTAATCATTCGAGCGTGGATCAGCGTCTCGAGGTTGAGTAGCTTCTCGCGGTCGTCGTCACTACTCGCCACACTCACCTTCACGTCCATTGTCTTCTCGATCGCTTGTTGAACTGAATGCGCCGTCACTAGCCCGCCCTCGGCGTAGCCGGCAGCCGACTCGAGCAGCTTGAGCGCGCGTCCCGGCATCGCCAGGTCGTGAACGTAGCGCTCGCTCAATCGATAGGCCTCGAGCAAGGCTTGGTACATGTACGTCACATTACGATGAAATTCGATGGAGATGAGCTGGTCCTGCATAACCGCTATCGTCTCTTCGCGCGAGGCGGGTGCGACCATAATGCGACTGAGCGCGTTGGTCAGCTGCGCGTTGCGTGCACTAATCTGCAGATACCGTTGCTCGTCCATGGTCAGGATAAGACGCAAACGACCAGCCTCGAGGATGGGGAGCAAGACATTGCTCAAATCAACCGAGCCAAGGCCTTCTTCGAAGAATAACTGGGCGTTATCCAGACAGATGATAATATTTTTGGCGCTGTAGGCTTCACCTAGCAGATGCATAATCAACGTTTCAAGCTCGCCCCGCCCCGGCGCGGCGGCAATTAACGATGAAGCGTCGAGCAAAAATATCTGCCGGAACTTCAGATCAGCTGGAACAGCGGCGTCGGCGTCCATCAGCTTTTCGGCAAGGACGTTGATAATCTCCGTCTTGCCAACGCCGGTTGGACCAACCAGTACCGCATTTCGGGACCCTTTTGACCCCAGTGTTGCAATCAATTGCGCAAGGGCTTCCTCGTGGGCTTCAAGTTTAACCGACAGCACTCCGTGGCTGCCAATGCTTTGACTGAGGTTATGCCCAAAGCGAGATAGCGATGGAATCCAGCCGAACGACCAATCACGAGCGATACCACCGGTGCGCTTTGACGTGCCTTGCCTCCTAATAAGTTCATTGATGTGATTGTGCCACATAATCCCCTGCGTCAAATCGTCATTCTTGAGCTGAAGATGTGCCAGGAGTGTTTCACTCTGCGGATGCTGGCGAACCAGTGCCACCACCAGTACGACCGCCGAGATAGTCGAACTGCCGGTTTGCCGCGCGATAGCCTTAGCCTCGTGCCACAGTCCATCAATATCACCGGCACTGTTTGAAGCGATTTCTTGCAAAAAACGGGTGCCAATACCAAAGCGTGCGCCAAAGAATTGCCCACCGTAGAGCCGTCCGACGATCGACGCAACTTCGTACGGCGTTGGCCTGGGCGACAGAACTCCCAGCACATCACCCGACAGAATATCATCAATCGACGTAGGCTTTTTAACAGGAGCTAAGTTTTGTAGTTCACCTTTTCTCCACTCAACGATCATAGCCGGGAGGGCCGAAAAACCAATCAGCGCCCACCCGATTGACTGCCCCAGTAATAACAAAGCGCCGCCAGCCGCCAGGAGTAGTACCATACCAACGTCAAGCCCTATCACCATTAGCTTGGTAAGGCTTTGGCCGATTCGCGCTTTTTCGGCGCGAGCACTCCGATAATTAAACACTTCTACGCCCACGACGGTACCCACCCAATCACCGCCACGAGCAGTCCTACCACAGGAAAGGTCGGAATAATTACCCAGAACAATAGCTCGACGAGACCGCCGAGAGCCTGAAGGTTAAGGATGATTATCCCCAAAACCATCATAAAACTGCGGACAATCGCCCCTATGAAGCGGGAGATGAGTTGGTCGACAAGCGCGCGCATCTGTAAGGCCATTGAACCGTTCACTTTGCCGGCCGATATTTGACGGTACGGCGCGAATAATGTCGAGGCCAACAGGCCGATTGAGAAATAGTCGTTGGTGCTGGCTAATCGGTCGCTCACCATCCTGAAACGCAGCCGCAGCCCATTGCCATACCACCAAGACATAATACCCACCAAAAACATGTCTTCATTATACCTGCTTACGCTATAATAGACCATATGTCCAAACCCTACATTACTATCTTGGGGAAAGCCGTCCGCGTCGCCGCTCGCGTCCGTGGTGGCGGCTCTGCCCTCCCTGGCCTCTTTGTGGAACGAATTGACCCAGACTTCATCAAGGACACCCTCGCCTCCCTGCCCCGCGGCGTCGTCGTCATCAGTGGGACGAACGGTAAGACCACTACCACTAAGATGGTCGTTGAGTTGCTAGAAAGCCAAGGCTTGAGGGTATTTAGCAACCGTAGCGGCAGTAACTTTACCCGTGGGGTTGCCGCTGCGCTCCTCGGCGAGGTCGACATGAAGGGCGAACTCCACGCCGATATCGCCGTACTCGAGCTCGACGAAGCCCATGCTACCCACTTCGTGCGTACCATTCCTCCCACCTATAGCCTGATTCTGAACGTCATGCGCGACCAGCTCGACCGTTTTGGCGAAATCGACGCAACCGCCGATCTTTTGCGCACGATTGCCGTCTCGACCACCGATAGTGTTGTACTCAACCGCGAGGACCACCGCGTTGCCTCGCTCAAGGACTCGCTCTCAAACCAGCAGGTTCATTATTTTGGACTGAGTGACGACTTACTGGCGACTTTTCCGAGTGATGATAATCTTCGCGGCGGATCCAAACGACTGAACCTCGACTCAGCCGATGTCGTACTGACAAAATTTGCCGATAATACCGCTACCTTCCGCATCGGCCGACAAGAAGTGACGACTCCGCTCAAACTGACCGGTATCTATAACGTCTTTAACGCCGCTGCTGCCTTGTCGCTGGTGCTGACGATTGTCGGTGAAACAGTCAACCGCGAAACGCTGATTGCCGCCTTGGCTGATGTCACACCAGCCTTTGGCCGTGGTGAAACTTTACTCATCGACGGGCAGCCGTTCGAACTGGTCCTGGTCAAGAACCCTTCCGGTTTTCGGCTTGGTTTGCAGTCATTCAGCCCCCGTGGCTACGCCACCATGATTGCCATCAACGACAACTACGCCGATGGCCGTGACATGTCGTGGCTGTGGGACGTGGAATTCGATAGTCTACGCACCGGCGGCGTTGCCAAAGTGACCGGCCTTCGGGCCTTCGACATGGCCCTGCGACTGCAGTACGACGAAGTGCCGATTGCCCACGTCGAAAAAGATCTAGGTAGAGCCCTGCGCCGCTTCATCAGCGAAAACAAAAACCAGCCGAAGCGTGTTTATTGTACCTACACAGCAATGTTGGCCCTCAGGCGTGATTTGAGCAAAATGACGAGCGTGGAGCCAATCGGATGAGCCAACAATCAATTACTATCCTGCAGCTCTATCCTCGGGACATGAACATTTACGGCGATTTCGGCAATGTGTTGGTAGTCAAGCGCCGCTTGGAGTGGTACGGCTACGCCGTCAAGCTGCTGACCTACAATCCAGGCGACCGCTTTCCAACCGATGTTGACATTATCGTTGGCGGTGGCGGCCAAGATAGTGGACAAGACAAGATTCAGTCAGACCTACTATCAATTAGTACTCAGCTCAAGAAAATGGCCAATGACGGTGTGCCGATGCTCGTTATCTGCGGACTGTACCAATTGTTCGGAAAGTTCTTCAAGACTGCCAGCGGTGAAATCATCCCTGGTATTGGGCTGTTTAATATCGAAACCTACGGAAAATCAGAACGCTTAATAGGCAACATTATCACCCTCAGCGACGATTTTGGCGAGATTATCGGCTACGAAAACCATAGCGGCCAGACCTTTCTTGGTACAAACGTGGTCCCGCTAGGTTACGTCCGACTCGGCGCTGGCAATAACCTGGCCGACACCACCGAAGGCGCTCGCTACCGCAATGTTATCGGTAGTTACCTGCATGGCTCACTGCTACCAAAGAACCCCGCTATCGCCGATTTTCTGATCGAAAAGGCCGTTACTCGCAAATACGGTGACTTCAGCACCGACGTGATCAACGACCAGTTCGCCAGCGAGGCCCGCCGCATCGCTAGCACCCGCCCGCGCTAAGCTTGGAGCGCTGTCCGGTCTTTTATTGACCCAGTACCGCCTATCGGCTGAAAATCGCGTCCAATCGGCCGAGACTCGGGTTTGATTTGCTATACTTAGAAGGATGAATGCCGCCCCACGTCTGTTAAAAGTAGTTCCATCACGAATACTCGCACTCGATTATTTGCGTGGTTTTTTTATCATGATTATTATCGTCGACCACTTATGGCGTTGGCCAAACTTGTTCCAGTACGTTAGCGGCCGTGGTGAATTATGGGTCTCGGCGGCTGAAGGCTTTGTCATTATTTCCGGACTGCTCGTCGGGTATGTCCGCGGCTACAAGAATCGCCACCGCCCCCTGGCTGAAGTCAGCCAGAAACTGATCAAACGCGGGGTTATTCTTTACACCTGGATGCTAATTACTACCGTCCTCCTCGTGACGGCATCATGGATGCTGCACTTTAAAGGCAACATGGCCTACGTTCCGATTGCACCGGGCGACTGGAGTGATCTAGCCTTTTCCATCATCCGGCTGGATTACGTCCATACCCTCACCCACTTTTTATATCTGTACGCCATTTTTTTGATTTTATCACCGTTGGTCATCTGGCTGTTTCGAAAAGGCAAAGCCTGGCTGGTGGCCATTATTGCCGTCTTAGTCTGGGGTGCTGGCGTTGCTTTCTCAATCGAGTGGATGCAGTGGCAACTACTCTTCTTCGTGCCAGCGATTGCCGGCTTTTATTTCGAATCAATCCTGAGATTCTACCGTGGGTTGGCTCCTTTGACAAAACAGTTGGTTCGCTTCGGTTCAATCGTCGTTATGGCTATCACGGTTATCGCCGCCATGGCGACCGTCCTGCCAAATGTGCCGGGTGAGTACGAGAATAGTTTATTCGGACACGACCCGTTGACTGTCGCCACCGTGTTGCTGTCGTTTGTCTGGTTCATCGGACTACTCAGCCTCTTCCAACTGACGATGCCATTTTTGAAACGCTGGTTTGGCTGGTTACTGCTGACCTTTGGAGAACGGTCGCTCACCGCCTATATTCTCCATACCATTCCGTTGGTTATCTGCCAACTACTGTTCAGTAATTTCGACAATATCTGGATAAATTCCCTGTTGGCTGTCGGTACTATCATCGGCACCTGGGCGCTCTTGAAGATTCCCGGTATCAATAGGCTTATTCCACGCTAAAGCGGCTCACCGTGAGCGCGTCGAACTTCTGGCGCGACGTTTCCTTGAGTCCGAGTGGCATATCAAGTTGGGCCTCGTCGTAATGGACGTAGTACAGCGTCCTCTCGGCGCTCAGCTCCTGGCTTGGCCGGCTCACGCGTAGCCTACTTCCGGACAACGGAGCGTAACCGCCCCTGAGCGTATCATATTGGCTATAAAAATGGATCTGACAATCTGGCAGGTAGTAGCTCAGCTCAATCGCCACGTATGGATCGGCTGCCAATATGGTAGCGCCCTCTGTACACGGCATTGAGACGTGAGCAACCGCCCCAACCGTCGGTTTTTGCAGACGTTGAAAATTATAATTACCCACCTGCGCGAGGTGTGCCACGCCGACGACCAGCACCACCAGCAATAACCCAGCAGCTGCCTTGACGACGTGGGTTGCCCGCTGGGCCACGATTGCCACGGCGACGCCGACAAACAAACTGCCACCGATGAGGACATGGGAGAGATAGCGCTCGACGTACATCGGTCGCGCCAGCGACACCAGCGTCAGGACTAAAACTGGAACCAGCACGTACAGCGCCAGCAGCATCAGGTACGGCCGTTGTGCCGCGCCGACCAGCTTAAAGGAGCGGACGACCAGATAGGACAGACTCATCAGGACGAAGACGACCACCACCGATAACAGCGGGCTCAGTTGCCAGACCGGCTGATAGACAAAACTGAACGAGACGATACCCATCAAATTATCGAGCGTCATGGCCTGGGCAATCGGCGCCAATGCCCCATTGCTAATCTGGCCAATGAACGTCGCTAGCCACGGCAGGAACAAGACCACGCTCACGGCAAAGGGAACCAGCCAGGAGGCTCTGATGAGCGACTGTTTGTTTCGGTAAGTTAGCCATACCAGCCAGACGACGTGCGCTAGCCATAGCAGTGCCGTGTAGTAGAGCGTGTACATACCAAGTGCCACCAACACGGAGTAGACTCCAAACAATAGCCACTTGGTCCGGACGGCTTTGCTCGCCATCGCCACGACCAACACGTACGTCGCCGCGATGCCGATGAGCGAGGCCAGCGCGTAGGGACGCAGCTCAAAACCGTAGCGTAGCAGAAAAGGCGACAAGACAACGAACGGTAGTGTAGTCAGGGCTACCTTCGTGCTAAAGGTGCGTCGAACCAGTAGCCCACCGAACACGACTGCCCCACCCATCGCCAATACACTAAGGCTGCGCAGCGCCAGTTCGCTCCAACCGAAAATCGATGCCCAGGCCTTGAGTAACAGATAGTAAAGCGGTGGATGCGTATCGACGCCAGTGAGATATAGTAGATGCCCAAGCGGCTGCTTGGCAACCAAGATTGAATACGCCTCGTCGAACCAGACGCTCTGCGCCAGACCAATCGCTAGGCTAATCGCCGCGGTAACGACTGCGGCGCCAATGACAACCCCTATAAAGTAACGCTCAAGCCAGCTTGGTTTTTGGAAGCGTAAGAGACGACGAAATAAGCTTTTAGTCATATAAATCATGGTAGCGTCTTTGCGATAAAAAAGCCACCACCATAAGCTACTGGAAATACCTCCCAGATTACGCTATAATCACTCAGGTAACGCCTATCGGGGTGTGGCGCAGTTGATAGCGCGCTCGGTTTGGGACCGAGAGGTCGAAGGTTTGAGTCCTTTCACCCCGACCATAGAAAAAA
>JBBRTA010000003.1:0-54064 GCA_038244885.1 Saccharimonadales bacterium (SeqCode)
CTGGCGCCGGAGCGTTCCGCTCCCACGCCAACAAAAGAAGATTGACGACTATCTAGACTACTACAACACAAAGCGTGTACACTTAGGAATACAGATGCGAACGCCTGCTGAAATGTTGCAAAGGTCGTGAGTTCTATACGTTAAGGATGGCTTCGGTAAGTCTTACTAGTTTGCTATGATGAATGTATGAAAACAATTGTATTATTCCTTTCAACTTTGATCATATCGGCTGGTTTATTAACAGGATTTGGAGCTTCCGCTCACGCTGCGGGTGGCCTCAACAATTTTACTATCAATACCTACCAGGTCGATTATTATCTGGCTCGAGATGCCAATAATCGCTCGACACTGAAGACTGTCGAGAAGATTACAGCGTTATTTCCGTCGTCTGACCAGAATCATGGTGTCGAACGGGCCGTTCCGCAGTCTTACGATGGCCACTCGACGAATTTGGTAGTGAATTCGGTGACGGATGGTGCAGGAAACAACCTTTCCTACTCGATGTATGCCTCGAATGGTAATCAGGTTATCCGTGTTGGTGACGCAGCCACCTATGTCCATGGGACGCAACAGTACGAAATTAGCTATACTCAACGAGATGTTACTCAGAATTTCATCAATAAAAATAGTGATGATTTTTACTGGGATACTAACGGCATCGAATGGGCTGTCCCGATTCAATCCTTAAACGTTACCCTCCATATACAAGAAGCGCTATTGGGTGCGCTGAATGGCAACACGCGCTGCTACGTCGGCGTTGCCGGTTCAAACTCGTTGTGCGAACTCAGCAAGACCAGCGACGGCTTCGCGACACAGGCGACAAACCTGATGCCACATGAGAACGTAACGCTGGCAGTCGGTTTTCGGCCACAGACGTTTAGTCCGTACAAACCGTCACCGTTTGAACAAGTTGCTATTATATGGAGCAAACTGGTTTATTTGAGCCTTATTCCGGCCATCATATGGATATATATATTGCTCCGTCGTTATTCGCGACAATCGAGTCGAAAGAGTGAACGTACTACCATCGTGCCCGAGTATCTACCCCCGAAAGATACTAGCGTGACGGTATCGGCCAGCATCGACAATAAAACCTCTACCGCATTTAGCGCTCAGCTAATCGACTTTGCCGTTCGGCATTACATCAAAATTTACCAAACTCGCGAAAAGTCGTTATTTAAAAAAGCCCAGTATGAATTGGAAATTATCAAAGACGTTACTGACCTGCTTGGCGAGGAAAAGGAAATTTTATGGGATATCTTCCCTGCAAATGAGGTGATTGGGGTCGGTTCGCGCCTCAAATTGGAGGACTTGAAAAAGGATAGTGTCTCCGTCTCCATCAGACTAAGTGATAATACCAAGAAGCTCGATGCAAATATCCGGGGCACCTATGGACTGCGCGCCAAAAACGCCCAGCAAAATAGTTGGTTTAAGCGCGCCGCTGCAGTCACGCTGGTCGTGGCGATACTAACTCTGTCACCGTGGTTGTTGGTGGCCTCGATTTTGAGTTTTGTTTTATCTTTTATGCTCTGGCCGCTGACCGACAAAGGGCTAACACTGTACCATTATTTGGAAGGATTAAAGATGTATATCAAGGTCGCCGAGACGGATCGCCTGCGGATGTTGCAAAGCCCCGAGGGTGCTCTGAAGCTTGACGCAACACTCGACGTCAATGACCCACGCCAATTAGTCAAGCTCTACGAACGGGTATTGCCCTATGCAATTTTATTTGGCCTGGAGAAAGACTGGAACAACCAACTCGGACAATACTACGAAACACTCAACCAATCACCTGACTGGTATCAAGGCAATAATGTGGCCTTCAACGCCGTTGTTTTTGCCAACGCAATGAGCAGTTTTAGTTCGGCGGCGACCTATAGCAATCCGAGCAGCTCATCATCCGGTGGTAGTGGCGGTGGCGGATTTTCTGGCGGCGGCGGCGGTGGTGGTGGCGGCGGCGGCTGGTAGGGAATTAAAATGTAACCAGCATGGAGACCACGCCGGTTACAAGCTGAACTAAATCTATAGACTCGATCAAAGCTATATGTCGAGTATTCGGAACTACTTTTTCAACGATTTCAGTTTTTTCTTCAAAAGACGCTTACGCGTCGCGCCGTGCCAATTCTTGTGTTTAGCCATACTTTGTCATCCAATCACTTTATAATTTACCTATATTATAGCACGTTAGAGGAGTCAGGCTCGAAGACTGAGTCAAGAATGTCAATGCATAGTGTCTCCCACGTTTTGGGGTATAATAATGAACAGCCAAGAAAGTGAGAAAAAGTGCCTAACAATCAGACGCGCAGTACTCGAGTGAGTACAACCCGAATCATAGTGGTATTGCTCACGCTCGTCTCTATTTATTTCGTCGCCGCGCAATTCACCGAACTCAATACGATGCTCAGTCTTGTCGCGAATTCTTCGTGGGTATGGCTAGGAGTGGCTATTATCGCGATGGTGCTGACCTTCGTTATTAGTGCCCTCGTTCAATATATCGCTGGAGATTCTACCGGTCGACTGTCTCACTTGCTCGCCCTGGGATTTGCGGGCTCGTTTCTTAACCACTTCTTACCTTTTAGCATCGGGGGAGTCGGGCTACTAGCTGAATATTATCGAAAACTTGGACAACCAAGGTCGCAGTCGATTGTGACGGCGACGGCTCCCCTCGTAATCGGGGCGGTGACAACGATACTCGTTGCCCTCATTATCTCGCCAGTTACGGTGATAGAGTTGGCGCATAACGTACGTGATGCGGCCTCATCGCGCGCCATACTGCTAATTGTAGTAGTAGTGCTCGGTAGCATTGTATTTCTATCAGTTGTATTTCGGAATAAGATAAAAGAGAAGGCAGTGGAGGCGGTAGCCGGACTGCGCGGGATACGGGGCTTTCAACAGATGGCAAAAGTGGCGGTCGGGTCAATCCTTATGTCCCTCGTCGCAGCATTTGTATTGTACGCGTCGATTCACGCCATCCATGCCGATGTGTCGTTTATTGTCGTGTTGACGTTGTTCATTGTTTCACTACTAGTCAGCGAAGTGAGCCCGTCACCAGGTGGGTTGGGGGCTACGGAAGCGGTTCTAATCTTAGGACTGACTGGGGCAGGGCTGAGCGCTTCACAGGCGGTGGCAGCGACCTTGGTGTTCCGTTTTATAACATTTTTACTGCCAATTATCCCCGGCGCAATCGCTTTTACGCGGCTTGATCGACTGCAATCCTAACCTCCGCTTGTGATTTGATCGCTTTACAAGCATACTTAAGATACAAGAAACCAAAAGGAAGGTGATTTATGGGACGTAATTCGATAGGCAGTATCATATATATTATCGTGGGTGTGGTGATAGCGAGCAACCGAGGCTACCTAGGAAACCTTGGCTCAATTCCTGATGTACTTTCCGCAATATTGGCAGTCATTCTGTGGCCGCTGGTCTTGTTGGGAATTAATTTACACCTCGTCTTTTAGCCGATTGCTGTGAGCGGGCTTTTTTGCTTGAGAGATCGAGCGTGTCTCCGGACAGTCTGCGGTAGGGGTAGACTTGTCAATGAGAGAGCCCTGGCGGCCAGTTGGCCGTCGAGTTCAAGAATGCGTCGGGCACGCTCGGGGTCGTGAATAAGTGAAAAATGTCCTCCGTCATAGGCCTCGACTTCGTCAAACGGTAAAAGTCTGGCGGCTTCTTCGAGGCCTTCCGGAAGAATCAGCTGGTCGTGAAGCCCGTACATTAGTCGAAGGTGTGGCGCATTTGGGGCAGCTTTGACGGCGCGGAGTATGTCGTGGACGGTCCCATCGGACAGATCTCTAATCTCCCCCCGGACCGCCAAAGGCCGTCGCGCCAATGTCAACGCGGTGTTTAACCCCAAGCGCAAAGCTTGGCCTGGCTTCGCCGCAAGTAAATTGAGGCCTTCAGGAACCGTCGATGTCAGGCTCGGGATGAATTCAACGTGTCCATTTTTTGGGGTAATATATTTGGCCGGTGCGACAAACGTAGCCGATTCAACCGACGACTCGATATTCAGAAGTGCCATGGTGAGCGCTGCGCCACCCATCGACATGCCAACGGCGCGTCGAGTGAGATTTTCGTCAAGGGCGTCGATAACGGCGGCGATATCGGCCGCATTGCTCTCGAGTGGATGCTTGAGCCAGGTATTCGTATAGTCCAACGCGATCGCCGTATGACCAGCTCGGACGATTTCATGTGAAAGTACCCGCATTGACGATTTAGCGGACATTATTCCGGTTGCCAGGACGTAGACGCTGGGCTTGCGTGCGCTCATGTTGAGGGGCTGTCTGAAAGAGATTGGAATTTCGCGGTCATCGGTCCTGACCACACCCTTGAAGTGCCGGCCGTAGTCTGCGATATGCTGCTTGCCCAGTCGGAGTTCGGGGTTTGTGCTCATGCGTACGCCCTATGTAGTTATCTAATAATAATTGAGTGTAGCACAGAATATGTGGTAAATAATACCGAGATTGATTTGTTATCTGAGTCGGTAGTTGAGACAGGCTGTTGGCGGTGAATGCAAGCTCGGATATAACTGTCGTTTTTATGCTAATCTTAGACTATGGCCTTTGAGACACTTGTACGAATTATCGCCGACGGTGCTGTGGTACCTGTTATTTTAATCGGGACGTATATGCTGGTCTTTAAAATTCCTCACGGACAGCGCTACGAGGCGTATTGCCGAATCTTGATGGCAGGCTTGACTGCCTATTTCATCGCCAAACTCGCCGGTTCGATCTATCAACCGTCCATGGAGCGACCGTTTGAACTGCTCGGCGTGAAAGCGGGGGCGTTGTTCTTGAATAATCCAGGCTTCCCGTCGGATCACGCCCTTTTTGTAACGGCGATTACCTGCGCCGTCTGGTTCGAGACCAGACACAAGGTCGTCAGTCTTATCTTAGTCGGTCTGACACTGACCGTGTGTGTCGGGCGTGTCCTAGCGCTTGTCCATACTCCATTGGACGTCACGTTTGGTGTCCTGATTGGACTGGTCGGTGCGCTGTGGTACCTCAATGGACGGAAAGCCGCCCAGACCCAAACGACTGATACCACTTTTGCGTGATTGACAAAAATCGTGTATACTATGATTAAATTACGTAAGCTATAAAGGGAGACGCTATGGCAACGGTGATAGTAGACGAAACGCATCCTCAGGCTGTCAGCCCAGTATATTTGTGGTGGCGGATCGCACTGATTGGCGCGGCCGTCGGGATATTATATTGGACCTTGTCGTTTCTTGTCTCTCATTATATTATCGATCAATTGTTTTGTCATTCGAGCGTCGACGCCTTGGCGTGTTCAAACTCGGTAAACCTGGCGGGTAATATTGCGACTATTTTGGTAGCGACCATCGGCTTGGCAGTGCTTGTCGGCTTGCGGGTGTTGAGACCGCTCGTTATTGCCGCCGCGACGGCCATCGTTTTGTGGGGCTTGGCGGGCTGGACGGACGGATTTGCCTGGGGTGAGATTGCTTTTTGGAGCGCGCTTTTATATAGCCTGTCGTACGTGTTATTCTCGTGGATAAGCCGCTACAGCCGGTCGATACCGGTGTTGATTGCGGTGGTGGCCGTGGTAGCCATTGCCCGTATCGTGCTCGTCCTATAGTGATACAATAGGGCAATGAATGAAATTATACTTTTAGCTATGTTAGGGGCAGTCATTGTCGGGTTCGGTATCGTTCTTTACAGTGTCAATCAACGGCTGCGCGACCTTAAGAGCAGTAGCGCTGTTGAGTTCTTGAAGTCTGACGTGACGGAACTATCGCGCGGCATTAGTAGCCTGCAGGAGGCGATGGGGGATAAGTTAGAGCGCAATAACATGTCTATGCAAACCTCGATGCAAAAACAGCTCAGCGAGAGCGCCAAGCTGGTGTCGGACGTGACGCAGCGTCTGGCAAAACTGGACGAGACCAATAAACGGGTGATTGACGTCGCCGATGAGCTCAAGACGCTCCAGAACGTCTTGCAAAACCCAAAACAAAGAGGGGTGTTCGGCGAGTATTACTTGGAGTCCGTGCTGGACAATATCTTGCCGTCAAAAAACTATCAGATGCAGTACCGGTTTCAGGACGGCGAGACCGTCGACGCGGTTGTTTTTCTTGATAAGGGCCAGATTTTGCCAATCGATAGTAAATTTAGCCTCGAAAACTATAACCGGATGGTGGGTGAGAATAGCAAGCCCGAGCGTGAGAAGCTGCTGGCAAAAGTACGGATGGACCTCAAGGGCCGTATCGACGAGACGAGTAAATACATTCGACCGAGCGAAAATACGATGGATTTTGCCTTCATGTTCATTCCCAGTGAGTCTCTCTACTACGACCTACTGATCGGCGATGTCGGCACGGGTTCAAGCGCCCGCGATTTGATCGAGTATGCCTTTCGGGATAAAAAAGTGATTATCGTCAGCCCCACCAGCTTCATGGCCTACCTCCAGACCGTCTTGCAGGGCCTGCGGAGCCTGCAAATAGAAGAACAGGCTAAAGAGATTCAAATACGTGTCGGCAAGCTTGGACAGCACCTTGCAAAGTACGACAGTTTTATGCAGAAGCTGGGCAGTGCGCTCGGTACAACCGTCAATCACTACAACGCCGCCCATAAAGAACTCGGTAAGATTGATAAAGACGTTGTGAAGATAGCGGGTAACATCCCGTCCGTCGAGCCACTCCTCATCGACAAGCCACATACCGACGACTAGCCGGTATGTCTTTGGTACTAAAAATACCCCACGATGTGGGGTATTTTTAGTACATCGGTAATGTAATTATCTACAGACGGTCTTTACCGCCATCGCTTTCAACTCGCACAATATCGTGCAAAGCGAAACCTACGACACCACCAATGACTGGGGCAAGGACGTAGACGGCAACTGGCCATAGTTCCCATTTAAGGGCGTTAACTGATAGTGCAATAGCCGGGTTTAAAGCTGCAAAATTTACACCAGTAACGTATGACGCTGCTGTTGCGGCAATCACTAAAGCGACAAAGGCGCCAAATCCGACGGTCAGGGCTGTGGCTACTCGGTCTTTCGTCTCGCGTAGCGCACTGGCGTAGGCAAATCCAAGGATTGTCGTACCAAGTAGTTCAGCAAAGAATATGTACCACTCTTTACCAGCTACAAGTGGGTGTACCTGGAACAGTGTGGCGGCAGCCTGGCCGTAAGCCTGGGCTTGAGCAGAAACTGGTGCGGCACCGCCAATGAAGGCTTGGAGCGTTGCGTAGGCAAGACCGGCACCCAAGACTTGAGCGACGACGTAGCCAAGTGTGCGACGACCGGTTATCTTTCGGGTCGCCCATGCACCAACGGTGATCGCTGGGTTCAGGTGAGCACCGGACATTGCCCCAACCAGTAGGACGAGTCCCGCCAGTCCGAACATAACTATAATCGGGCTACCTTGCAGGGTGATTACTAAGCCTGCTAGTAGGAACGTGCCGATGAACTCAGCAACGACGGCACCAACGAAAGGTGCGCGGTTTAATGGTAGGCGTGACAGCCAGGTTGGCTTGTGAGAGCTGACGGCTTGGACGCTCGTCACTTTAACGGTCGATTTCTTCGCGGATGTAGCCGCTTTGTTAGTTGCCATGTGTTTTCCTCCTTATATGAAACATGGCTATAGTATATCACAACCATTACGGTGTCAAAACAAGTGATATACTATAATATATGGCATTATTTATTCGACAAAGTGAAGACAGGTCAAAACTACAAGAACGCTTGGCGGCCGAGCTACAGGAACGCGCCAAACAGAGGGCGGCCCTCAAAGATCGTCCAGACGGTGTAGATGATTCGAGGTATATGGAAGGTACGAAGCAGACGTCGAGTCTGGCGTGGGTGTGGCTACTGATTATTGCGTTAGCAGTGGTAGCTTTTGTATGGTTGACGGTACTCAACGCAACACGCTAATATAGGTATATACCTAACGGAGGGCGGCGTGTATTATGAACCCGAATCTACAGTCACCAAAAAACGAATACCCCACTCCCCTGCCCCATAATAAAATCATTGCTAAAATTACAACATCAGCGGTAACTGAAAAGCTGCTCGCAGTCGGCCAGATTTCAAAAAAGCGAAACCACCGCCGACTCTGGATCACCTTCGGCGCCATTTTGCTTGTGACTATCAGTTTGATGGCGGGATTCTTTGCTATGAAGAGTGTCAATGGCGCGGTGGCGAGGACGTATACCAGTGATGTGAAGGGCTACCTAAATTTTGTCTACGATACCGTCACAACTCCAGCATCGACACCGGCCGGCGTCAGCAAGGTCTTAGCGACCCGAAAGGCGCCCATTTTAGCGTCGTCGATACTGGGTGGCGCCAGCAGTGACTATCAGGTAGCTGAAAAGTTGCGAGATACGGCGACGACGAAGGTTGAAGCACTAATTGCAAAAATTAATAACTACGCAAAGGTCGAGACGTTTTATACGGAGTATACCGGCTTGCATACGAGCCTTGAGGCGCTCGACGCTAGTGGCTCCGTGGACATCGCTAGCCATGATAAAACG
Organism: Saccharimonadales bacterium (SeqCode); assembly: GCA_038244885.1. Taxonomy (GTDB): domain Bacteria; phylum Patescibacteriota; class Saccharimonadia; order Saccharimonadales; family Saccharimonadaceae; genus UBA1547. The sequence continues at coordinate 8,493 of JBBRTA010000003.1, forward strand.
CGTATTGTGACGTATCTTCAGAACTTTCTTGATAAGCTGCAAGCAATTGATATGCTTATTAAAAACACTACCGTTTCAAGCGAACTCAGTCCATATTTTACAGAGCTCAGCCGTGTCCATATTGTTATGTCGACCAATTGGGGCGGGATCGTCAGCGCTTACAAAATTGGTGATAGTAGAGCTTATGACGCAGCGAGTGCAAAGTTCTCCGTTGGTAGCCGCCAGCTCAGTAATGCCAAGCAGCCGATTATTGATTATGTCGGTGATCTTCCAAGAAAGACCCAGGCCGACGCACGGGAGTTTAAAGCCTACAAGGATACGGTTAAATAGAGACCCGTGGGTTATTGTCTCGATTTCTCTGAAATGGATCAATCTAACGTATAATAATGAACAGTTATGCAAAGTATCGATGATGTCCGCACTACTCTCCTGGCCAAGATAGCCGTGAGCGACACGCCACGTGATATATTGAAGTCGTCAGAAATTAAAGACCTGTACGGCAAGATCGTAACGCTTGATCCCAACGAGCGGGGGGCGTACGGCAAAGCTGTCAACGAGTTAAAGATGACGGTCGAGGCAGCTATCGTGGTTCGCGAAACCGCGCTCGAGGACAAAACGGTCCAGTCGCTTGATGTGACCGCACCGTGGGATATCAATTCTAGTTCTGTGAAATCATTACCGACGGAGTTTGGTACTCAACATCCACTAACGAAAGAACTAGGGGTCGTTATTGATATTTTTACCCGTATGGGCTTCGAGGCCATCGAATCACGTCAAATCGACGATGACTTTCATATGTTCGCGGCTTTAAATTTCCCAAAGAACCATCCGGCTCGCGACGGCTACGATACGTTTCGTACTGAAGAGGATTTTATCCCTCCCGCGCACACTAGCACCATGCAACATCGCATTTTAAAGGACGGTAAAGCGAAGCTTGAGGCCGGCGGTCAGATTGCTGCCGTCAGTTACGGGCGGGTCTTTCGCAATGAAGATGTCGATGCGACGCATGAACACACATTTTATCAGTGCGAGGGTGTCTTCGTCAGCCAAACAGCCACACTCGGAGACATGCTCGGTGCACTTCAGGCTTTCTTCGAATCGTATTACGGCCAATCGCTCAAAATTAAAACCCAACCAGCCTATTTCCCTTTCGTGGAGCCTGGTCTGGAATTCGCGATTGAAAAACCAGCTACGCTCGGTGGTCGGCCGGGCGAATGGCTGGAAATGCTGGGGTGTGGGATGATTCATCCCAACGTACTAAAGGCGGCCGAGATTGATCCGGAAAAGTATCAAGGCTTTGCATGGGGAGGCGGCATCGAACGACTCGTTATGTTGAAGTATGGCATCGAAGACCTGCGTTACTTTGAGTCCGGTAAATTAGCATTTCTAAGGAAGTTCGTTTCATGATTATTTCTGTCAACTGGTTAAAAAAATTCACCGATATCGACATGCCGATTGACGAACTAGCCACCCTGATTGGCGCCCGCTTGGTCGAAATTGAAAGGGTCGTCGACCTTGGCGTGAAATACAAAAATGTGATCGTCGCTCGGGTCGTTGAATGCGCGCCCATCGAAGGAACTGATCATTTGAATGCCACTAAGATTGATGATGGCGGGGTGGCAAAAGACGTCGAGCGCGACGAAAATGGGCTGGTCCAGGTGGTCTGCGGTGCGCCAAATGTGCGCGTTGGAATGTTGGTCGCTTGGCTGCCGGTCGGCTCGACCGTCCCTAATACGCTGAACGACAAGACGCCATTCGTACTTGAAGCGCGTAATCTGCGCGGAGTGATAAGCAACGGCATGCTGGCGAGCGCTACTGAACTCGATTTATTCGATGACCATAGTGGTATTTTAGAAATTGACACAGAACTCGAAGTCGGCACAAACTTTGCTAGTGCTTATGAACTCGACGACTATTTGCTCGATATTGAAAACAAGTCACTCACCCATCGTCCCGATGCTTTTGGTGTGATCGGCTTTGCTCGGGAAGTGGCAGCTATTCAGGGCAAGGCATTTACAACGCCAGAGTGGTTGACCACTCTTGAACCTTCGTTTGGTATCAAAGACGGGGACGTTCAGGCGCCGACGGTGGCGATTGATGATCCTGAACTTTCTGCTAGGTATCAGGCAACCGTACTGAGCGGCGCCGACAATACGCGCCAGTCACCTCTCCTCGTTAAAACCTATTTGGCTCGGGTTGGTGTGCGACCAATCAGCGCGGTGGTTGATGTCACCAACTATCTAATGATGTTGACGGGACAACCCCTCCATGCCTTCGATTATGATAAACTGGTCGCTGTTTCGGGCGGGAAGGCTGATATTCATGTCCGCGCCGCTCGCGAAGATGAAACGCTTGAACTACTTGACGGACGAATAATCACACTCGACCCCGAGGATATCGTTATCTCGGCGGGTGAGACGGCGGTCGGGCTGGCCGGCGCTATGGGTGGTGCCAATACGGTGATCGATGCCGAAACAAAGAATATCATTATCGAGAGTGCCACGTTTAATTTGTATAAGCTGCGCGCTACCCAAATGCGCCATGGCATATTCAGCGAGGCAATCACCCGTTTCACAAAAGGCCAGCCAGCCGAATTAACCGCGCCAGTGCTGGTTGATGCGATTCGCCTGCTTGGTGAGTGGTCTGGCGCAAAGCGTGTCAGTGACCTATGTGAGGCCAAGGGTATAATAAGTGATATCCCATCAATCGTTATGACTACCGAGCGCGCTAATAGTATTCTTGGTACAACTCTTAGTACCGACATGCTTGCGGAAACGCTCCGCGATGTTGAGTTTGCTGTAAAGACCGATGATTCAAAACTAGTCGTTGAACCACCGTATTGGCGCGGTGATATCCATATCTTTGAAGACATCGTTGAGGAAATCGGGCGGTTGCGCGGGTTTGATTCCATCACACCGACGCTAGCTGGCCGCACTTTTGGCGCTGTCGCCCCAACTAGGTTTGATAACTTCCGTAACCACACACGTCAAACACTGGTCCGAGCGGGTGCTAATGAGGTATTGACGTATAGCTTCGTCCATGGTGATATTTTGCAAAAGTCGGGCCAAAAACCCGAGAATTCGTACCGCATTATCAACTCGATCAGTCCGGACCTGCAGTACTACCGTCAGACATTAACGCCCAGTCTACTTGGGCTGATTCATCCGAATATCAAGCAAGGCTATGAGAGTTTCGCGGTTTTCGAACTCAATAAATCTCATCGAAAAGATCTTGGGTTGACCGACGAGGGCGTTCCGGTCGAATCGGACATGATCGCGCTGACAGTGACAAGCAAAAAGGCTCAAACAGGCGCGACTTACTACCAGGCAAAGAAGTTACTGGACTATATGGCGAGCACGCTCGGACTCGCTTTCACGTACGTAGCCTTTGAGAGTGATCAGGATTCGCCACTATATGCACCGTTTGAATACCGGAGGAGCGCGGCGGTTATAGACGGTTTCGGCGAACGTGTCGGTATCGTCGGTGAGTATAAAAAAAGCGTCAGTAAGTCGTTCAAACTACCAGACTCCACGGCTGGTTTTGAAGTTGAATCAGTTAAATTATTCGAAGCGATACAGAAACTGGGCTCGAGCTACGTGCCACTGAGTCGGTATCCGGCTGCGGAGCGAGACAGTTGCTTCCAAGTGGCCAATGACGTGTCGTATGGCCAGGTAATGAGTGCCGTCATGGCGGTGCTGAGGGACGTCGAACTCGAGGCGAGTGTTTCACCAGTCGACATCTATCAATCTGAAGCCGGGGCGACGAAGAACATTACTATTCGTATTCGGCTTACATCGCATGTGAAAACATTAACGACACAAGACGTAAACGTTGTACTTGAGGGCGTAAGTCGCAATGTCGTCGATAGCCTCGGTGCGGTCGTTGTCTAAGATTGTTTGCTATAATAAAGACAGTAAATTTGAGAAAAATAGGGAGATGTACTTTTAATGGCGTCAAATGATAGAGCACAACGAATTGGGATTTGGATTATTGCGATTGTCATGACTATCGGAACGCTTGGGTCGTTCGCGGTGATCATTTTACAAAATGACAATCAAAAGATTGATCAGGCGGCGGCACAGACCGCGGCAGCAGAACAACAAAAAGCAGCCCTCGCGGCCGCAAAAGAGCAAGCCAAAAGTGCCGAACCACTACCAGGCTATAGTGCTCGTGCATTCGACCCAGCCGCCGTCACGGCACTCAAAGTTGAAGTTCTCAAAGATGGCACGGGCGAGGCGGTCAAAGCGACTGATTCGATTAACGCCAGCTATTTCGGCTGGACATCTGACGGCGTTATCTTTGATAGTAGCAAGAAGAAAGACAAAGCCGATGCACCTGCTACGTTCCCCCTCAGTGGTGTGATCTCGGGTTGGACAGAGGGCTTGAACGGCGTAAAGGTCGGCAGCACCGTTCGCCTGACCATTCCTGCGGACAAAGCCTACGGGGCGACCGATAAAGGACCAATTGCCGCCAACTCGCCGCTTGAATTTATCGTCACGATTAACAAGATTGATAATACGACCAAAACTGCCCAATAATATAACCCGTAGTGTCTTGCTATATATAGCTTACGCTATATATACTGTAGGAAGCGATACTATAAATAGAAAGTAATAAGTTATGAACGAACAAATCAGAGACGTTATCATGATTGGCGCCGGTCCCAGCTCGTTGGCGGCCGCCGTCTATACCACTCGTGAAAATATCGATACGGTACTCTATGAAAAAGGAGCTATTGGCGGTTTGGCTGCCATCACCGACATGGTCGACAACTATCCCGGTTTTCCTGACGGGATTGAGGGTATGACGTTGGCTAGTCAGCTTGAAAAACAAGCTAAACGGTTCGGTGCCCATATCGAATTTGGCGACGTTTCGGCCGTTCGCGATGAGGGAGATGTCAAGGTTGTGACAATCGACGGTAACGAGGTTCGAGCCAAGACGGTCTTGATTGCTACTGGTAGTGATTATAATAAAATCGGCGTACCTGGTGAGGCTGAATATTACGGTCGCGGCGTACACTACTGTGCGACCTGCGACGGCGCCTTTTATCGTGATAAGCGGCTGGTCGTGGTTGGTGGTGGCAACTCTGCCGTTCAGGAAGCGATATTCCTGACTCGCTTCACTTCCCACATTGATTTGCTGGTTCGCAGTGTTATCAAAGCTAGTGATGTGCTCCAGCGTGATTTACAGACACTGATCGACGACGGCAAGATTACTGTCCATCTGCAGACGGCAACCGAAGAAATTGTTGCTGTTGACGGCAAAGTGAGCTCCGTTAAGGCCATCAAAAACGGCGAACCAGTAGTTATTGAAACTGACGGCGTATTTATCTTCGTCGGACTCAAGCCCAACACCCAATTTCTGGTTGGCAGCAGCATTGAGCTGGATGGCCAAGGCCTCGTCAAGACGGACAACAAGCTACAGACGAATATCGCCGGAATTTTTGCCAGTGGCGATGTCCGAAGCGGTGCAACCATGCAGATCGCCAGTGCGGTCGGCGAAGGTGCGACTGCGGCGCTGTCTATCCGTGAATATATCGACGAACTCAAACACGCCTAAGCGACGAATTTGCGCCAAAAATCCTCAAGCTGTTTAATGGTTTGGGGATTTTCAGTTTGGAGCGCAATCTCACGCGTGCCGAGTAAGACTCCGGCCAGCACGAAATTATGCGAACCGGTCAGGGCGACGCGACGACCGTCGGGCATGTCGAAAATCATAAACTTGGCATGCAGGTACTGGGACTTAGTATATAGCGTCGTATGTTTGCTAAAAAACATGCCAGTACGAATAATAGCGCGGTTAATCGGAGAGGCATTGGCCGGGGGATTAAAATACAAATGAGAATCGGTCGTTTTGAGAAGTCTGCTTAATTTCCCCGTCGGGCAGTACTGCGACACCAATAGGACGCTGGTCGCTTCGGCCGTCAAAGCACAGGCGTGGCGATAAATAATGGAATCACCAAAAAAGCCGCCGTCAATTAAAACGGTGTCGGCGCCAATTTTAAAACCGTGGCTGCGGTACGAATAATCGCCGGCATCGGCTCGTATGAGCCGATGGTATTCGGCGACTAATGTATCTGCCAGTGTGTCGTCGTCGATCTTGAACATATAATCATTGCCGTTGATACCCTTTTGGTACATGTTAACGCCCCCGAATGTATAGACTGTGTCATCCACGATGCACCATTTGACATGGGTTCGACCGCTGAAGATCGTCGTTCTAGATCTGCCGAGCCAGGTAAATTTGACGCCACTTTTGGTGAAACGACGACTCATGAGTGTCGTAGCCCGAGCCTGCTTCGTCCGGTAGCGAGTTGGAAAGAAGAAACCGCCGAGCTCTCCATAGGTAAATATATCGGCCGCTACTTCGACTAAAACCCCACGCCTGGCCGCTTCAGAAAGAGCGTCGATTAAGTCGTCCGTCGAGGAGTCGTCCGCCACTACCATCGACAATAAAGAGACTCGCCTTGTGGCATTTCGAATATGCTTGGTTACGTCTTTGACGTACGCGACGGGTAGTAATAATTTTGGAAAAGACGCCATATAGATACGATTATATCCTGTCCGACTAAAAACTGATATTATAAACAGTAACTGATATAACAAAGGAGATATATAAATGGCAGATTTTAACCAGATCCTCACACCAGGCGACGTTGACGGCGGCATCGTTAACGTGGTGATCGAGATTCCTACCGGTAGCAATAACAAGATTGAATGGAACCGCCACAAGGCTGCTTTCCAACTCGACAGGGTTGAACCGGCTATTTTTGCCAAACCAACCAATTATGGTTTTATCCCTCAGACACTCGACGAAGACGGCGATGAACTCGACGTGCTGGTCGTGACCGACCAACCACTGTCGACCGGGATTTTTCTGGAGGCTAAGGTGATTGGTGTGATGAAGTTTGAAGATGACGGCGAGATTGACGACAAGATTGTGGCCGTACCAGCCGACGATAGGATGACAGGCAACGCGATCAACACGCTTCAGGATATCCCAAAGCAAAAACTTGATCAAATTACCCATCACTTTACCCATTACAAAGATTTGAAAAAACCAGGCAGCACGATCGTCAAAGGGTGGGGAAACGTCGATGAGGCAAAGGCTATCATTCACGAGGCAATCACGCGCTGGAACAATCAATAGATGGAAATTGACCGAACGATAATTGCCGGGTCGCAACAACTGGTTATCGATGTCTTTAAGGGTTTTCGAGCTGAGCTGATGCAAGCGTACGGTGCTATCGAGTTCAGTCGTAAAGCCGATATGTCACAAGTGACTCGGCTGGACATAACGGTCGAGCAAACGCTCAAAGATCGCTTAAACGAACGCTATCCTGAATTTGGTTTCCAGGGAGAAGAAACCGGCAAATCTGGAAACCACAAGCAGTATTGGCTGGTCGATCCGATCGATAGTACCTCGAGTTTTATTCGCGGGTTGCCGTTTTGTACCAATATGGCCGCCCTTATTCAGGATAACCAGCCGGTTGCCGCGGTCATTTATGACTTTGTCGGTGACGTACTGTATACGGCTGTGCAGGGAGAGGGGGCGTATCAAGGCGAGAAGCGTCTCCATGTTAATCGGCATCGGGAGTCGGGCAATTTATTTGTCTATAGTTTGAGTAGTCGTCGGTTCGATGACCTGCGCAAGATAATGTTTAAGGCTGGCATGAGGTGTTTTTACCCGGTCGGTGCGGCTGGCCATGCTTATGTGATGCTTGCCAAAGGTGAAATCGACGGTGTAGCGGTGCTTAATACCCAAACAAGCGCGCACGACAACGCCCCCGGTCTACTGCTGGTGTCTGAGGCGGGTGGAGCGGTCGTATCTTTTGACGGTCGGGATAATATTGACGTTCGTGAATTCGTAGTTGGGACTCCTACCGTTGCGGAACTGACTTTGAAACATCAAGACGAATTTCTGACTTTGATAAGTCGCTAGTTCGTCATACTGGTAACAACGGCATAACGACCGTCTTCTGACCGATTGCCTTTGAGGAACTCACTGTGTGAGAAGTAATTTTCGTCGGTTGTGGTATCGGTCGAATCGTCGTTGATATTTTTTGCGAGTATACCGGCTGATACCAGCTGGTCTGTGACAACGTCTTTAAAGGCTCGATTACTAAAGGCGAACAACGGATAGTTTGCTTGGCCGGGCGCAGGTGTCAGCCATATAGTGAGAATCTCAGGATCGCAGCCATAGTGATTGACTAAAAAGTTTACCGACTCAAAGCCACCATTTTGCTCGAGGCTGTGACGGCCCAGGTGCGACAACATAAGAATATGCTGGATTGGATCGTAGATAACCGCCCCGACGCAATCTGCGAGTGGGAGGAATAGTGCATGGTGGCTAAGCCGTGTGATGAGCGCGTCGGCGGCAATAGTATTGCCGTCGAACATCCCTTCACCTTTTTGTAAGCTGGTCACTTCTTTGTAGCGACAATAATCGGTACTCTCATAGCTGATTTTAACTCTGGTGGCGTCGTGCATGGCAATATCACGCGAAGCAAGCCATCGAGTTCGATTTTGTACGACTAGCTTGTTAGTAGGATCACTGGCATTTAGCATATTACCATCTACGACTGTGGATAATGCGATAGATACGTTCATTTGATTGATTTTTTGCGCGTTGCTTTTCGACGGATGATACTTGCCGCGCCCGTAATGCCGTTGATAACACCAAGCTGCTTAAGTTGAGAGCGTAGTTTGTTGCGAGCATGGGTCGTGGTGACAAGATCTTGCCATGCTTGCTTTGGAAGTGAAAGTTTGCGTGAAACCACTTCGACGACATCGCCATTTTGCAAGGGCTTATCAAAAGGGTGCATTTTGCCGTTTGCCCTGAAACTATAGGCGTGTTTTGCGATATCGCTGTGGACAAGGTAGGCAAAATCGAGCGGTAGGGCGCCTTCGGGCAGGTTATAGATGTCGCCTTTAGGCGAATAGACGAAAATTCGATTGCCAAATAAGTCAATATTTAGCTGGGCCTTAGAGGTACCCTCATTATCACGCAGATGGGTCGCAATTTCTTGTAGTTGTGTAATCCATTGGAGGTGGGCGGGTAGGGTTGAACCGGCTCTTTTTCTGGCGTAGTCCTTCGAGTTTTTTTGATCGTGATAGTGAAAACTGGCGGCTAGACCACGTTCGGCGTATTCGTGCATATCGTATGAACGAATCTGGAACTCGACAATTTGCTTGGCGGGCGTAATCACAACCGTATGGAGACTTTGGTACCCATTGGGTTTTGGAATCGCAATGTAATCCTTGATGCGACTAATCATCGGTTGGTACATGGCGTGTAGGAGCCCGAGCACTCGATAACAGTCGTCCTTGTTCTCGACGACGATTCGTAGGGCCATTAAGTCATATATGTCGTCGATGTTACCGTCGACCTTCTTCAGTTTTTTATAGAGGCTGTACAGGCTCTTAACCCGGCCATTAATAGTAGCTTCGATGTGCTGTTTTTTGAGTTCGGCTTCGACGTCGCTTCGAACGGTTCCTAGTTTGCGAGTGCTTTTACTGAGTCGTTTTCGCATTTTTATTTGGAGTTGTTTGAACTCGGCTGGTTCAAGGTAGCTGAAGGCTAGTTCTTCGATTTGGGTGCGAACACGCCCCATACCCAACCGGTCAGCCATCGGCGCGAACACTTCGAGTGATTCACGGGCGATCTTGATCTGTTTGTCGGGAGGCATAAACTGAAGGGTTGAGAGGTTGTGCAGGCGATCGGCCAGTTTAATGATGATGACGCGGACGTCTTGGCCGACGGCAATCAGCAACTTGGATAGGTTATCGGTAGTTTGTGGCAGATAGTTGGTCAGGTCCTGCATACCCGCTCGGGCTTGAGAAACCTTCGTGACGCCGTCGACCAGAAAAGCGACGTCTCCGCCGAATAGTGTCTCTATTTTGTCGAGCGTCGAATCGGTGTCCTCGACCGTATCGTGCAACACGCCGGCTAAAACACTATCGATATCCATGCCCCAGTCAACCAGCGTACCGGCAACTGCAAGGGGATGCGTGACGTAATCTTCGCCACTTTTTCTTTTTTGGCCGGCGTGGGCCGTGATGGCGAAATCAATCGCGTAGCCAAGCTCAAGTATCTGATCTTCGTCATAGTGGGGAGTGGCTATCTCAAGTAGCGTTTTCTTTTCCATCGTTCTATCTAGTATACGACAAATCAACGCCTCACGCTAAGGCGTTGTGCCTGTCTGCCACGGGTTACAATTTCTTTGCACTTTCAGATACTGGCGGTATATACTAATCACTAGATATGTTAATGCTTATAAAAGGAGTGGAAATTTCATGAGCCAGACAAAAATTGGGATAAATGGGTTCGGTCGGATTGGCCGCAGTGCGTTTAAGATTGCCTTCGAGCGCGATGATCTAGAAATCGTTGCTATTAATGACTTGACCGATACCAAAACGTTGGCTTATTTGTTGAAACACGATAGTAATTACGGCGCTTACCGGCACGAAGTCGGGTTTGACGACACGGGAATTATTGTCGACGAAAAACATATTACTGTTCTCGCCGAAAAAAATCCCGCCGCCCTGCCGTGGGGCAACTTAGGTGTCGAGGTAGTGATTGAATCGACTGGCCGTTTTACCACCAAAGAGGATGCGTCACTCCACCTTCAGGCTGGCGCAAAAAGAGTCGTCATCAGTGGTCCAAGCAAGAGCGATGGAGTCGATACAATCGTAATCGGCGCCAATGACGATGCCGTCCAAAGCTCGAGCGACGTTATCAGCAACGCCAGCTGTACAACCAACTCACTTGGCGTCGTAATGGCGATTCTCGACAGTGAGTTCGGGGTTGAAAAATCGCTGTTGACGACCGTCCATAGCTACACAGCCAGCCAGTCTTTACAGGACGCTCCGAGTAAGGATGTCCGCGAAGGCCGTAATGCCTCGGAAAACATGGTGCCAACGTCAACCGGGGCCGCCATCGCCGTGACGAAAGTTTTGCCACAACTGGCGGGTAAGTTCGACGGACTGAGTATTCGCGTTCCGACCGCGGTCGTTTCGATCAGTGACATTACCGTTTTATTGGGCCGTTCGACGACCGTCGAAGAAATCAACGCTGTCTTTAAAAAGGCCGCTGCTGAGCCATTCTATCAAGGCATCCTCGGTGTCAGTGAAGAGCCGTTGGTGAGCCGAGATTATATTGGCAACAGCCACTCCGGCATCGTCGATCTGCTACTGACCAAAGTAGTCGGCGGCAACCTCGCCAAAATCATGGTGTGGTACGACAACGAATGGGGTTACAGCAACCGATTGGTCGAACTCGTCGCTGATATTGGCCGTACGGTCAAAACCAACGACGTGCAACCGGTGCAGGTCAGCGAAGAACCGGCAATTGTGGCTTCGAACATTCAGTAGTATACGTTTCGTCCTATTGGACTCATCAGAACAATCTAATAATTGTTGACGTATATGCCCCGGACGGAAAGTGGCTCCACTCTTTAAAATAAAGAGGAGCGCGCTTCCCGTCGCAAGGACTTGGCTAGACGGGCAGGTGTGCCATGTCGTCTTCGCAGACGATGAAATGGCTTGTCCGCCGGGTTTTGAAACCGACATGTTCGTCTTTATAGATGACGATCGTCAACACCTTACCGAACTCTTCGTCCTGTTTCTGGCAGCTATAGTTAGCTGCCAGAGGAACGAAGACCGCTTGTTGGGTGCCTTTCCGACGCATTGCACCGGCAACGACGCCCTGTTGGGAGAGCCTGCCGTCTTTACTGAAGATATCGATTTTCCAATCATTCGACATCATTGTCTCGCTGACACTTCCAAGCTGTGCGCTCAGATTGTTCATCAGCTCTCGGCTGACTTGAATGTAACTGGATTGGTGCACATCAGGAAATGGTGCAGTCATGGCTTCCCGTCTGTCTAGAGGTTGCTCTACGTACGGTATCGTGCGAGAACTCAATTATGTATATTACAACTTATGACCAACTATGTCAATAAACGTCATCAGACGCAGCGGTTTCTCAAAATCAGATCATTCACTTTTCGTCCTATCGGACTCATCAGCATAGCGATTGTATCTATGGAAGTGAAATGACAAACAGGGGTAGCGTGGGCCGAGAAGGACACGGCTTGGTCGATACAATCAACCAGCCGCGTCCTCCGTCAGTGGTCCGTTAGGACATGCTATCAACCAGGAACCGCACTTTCTGCCAGGTAATCTCCTTACCGTCGATGTCGTATGTTCGCGGGATATCGTCGAGAACGACGATTTCACGTGTTACAATACGGCCTCTTCTGTCCGTATGGGTTGTGAGCCAGAAGTAGCGAAATGATTCGACCCATTCTGGCATATGGTTGGCATGCCCTTCAGGGTCTACCTTGCCGTCGTGGACGATTCGTTCGGTGACAGCTGGCCTATTCGGATATCTGAAATCCCTTCCGTTTTCTATGCTAATCCACAGCTCCACGGTAGTGTTGGTGTGGACGGGAAGGGTCTGCCTGGACATGGAATTCCCCCTATTTGTCGGTGTACTATTACTGTTTAAGCAGAAATATACTATTACTATACCACTCGACACGGGAAAGACAACGTGAATTCAACGGAAATGCCTGTTGTGCGTTTCCCGACGTTTAAACGAGCAATCACGCAGCTTTAAAATCACACCGTTCACTTTTCGTCCTGTCGGACTCATCAGCATAGCAATTGTATCTATGGAAGTGAAATAACAGCAGAAAGAGAAAGTGGCCGAGGCGGGGCGCAGCCGGGTCGATCGTGTCGACCAAGCTACGCCCATCGCATCAGAGCTTCTTGAGTGCGGATACCTTCTCGTTCAGCTCGAGGCGAACAAGGTCACGGGCTGTCCAGCCGACGAACTTGTCAGCCTCACGGACGCCCATGATACTCATTGTGCTGGGTGTTGCCCCTCGCTCTGCCCAGGGTGGGATGGACGATGAGGCCTTGCGTGTTGCGCACATAGCAATCTCATTTCTGTTGTCGTGCATGTCGTCGTTTCCGGCGGAATACTTTTTTTACTATACTACCAAATCGTAGTATGTCAATGGCTACTCGCGTTCTGAGGTGATTGGCGTTGAAATAACCTCTCAATACGCTTATACTTACTACTATGAAAATATACTTAGGCAGCGACCACATGGGGTTCCATTTGAAAGAAAAAGTATTTGCGTACTTAGCGAAGCACGGTTACGATGTCCAAGACGTTGGCGACGAGATACTCGATCCGAATGACGACTTTCCAGAGTTTGCTCAGGCAGCTGCCTTGCAGGTGATTGGTAGTGTCGACGACGATCCTCGGGCGATTCTGCTCTGTGGTGGTGGTCAAGGAATGGCAATAGCTGCCAATCGATTTCGTGGCATTCGGGCCAGCGTGATTTGGGACGCCTTTGAAGCCAAAATGACTCGCAATGACAACGATAGCAACGTCTTGTGCCTGCCAGCGCGGGTGCTCGAGGATGATGACAAGGCTTGGCAGGGTATTCTAGAAACCTGGCTGAGTACGCCATTTGCCACTGCTGTTCGTTATAAACGGCGCAACGCACAGATTGACGAGTTGTAAAGATGAGTGTGATTGCTCCATGTATCACGGTTGAAACTCTCGACGAGTACAAGGCATCGATTGAGCGGATTCACCCTTTCGCTGAGAGAGTCCATATTGACATCAGTGACGGTGAATTTGCGCCAACCTTTCTCATTAGCGAATCACAGATATGGTGGCCAAAGGAGTGGGTTGTCGATATTCATGCTATGGTGGCTCGCCCTCTCGAACATTTACCGGCGCTCCTCGCTCTCAAACCGAATCTGATTACCTTCCATGTCGAGACCGGTATAGACCTGTTGCCGATCATAGCCCAAATCAAACAGGCGGGTATTAAGGCCGGGATCGCTCTCTTAAGGCCGACCGTTCCATCGACCGTTGCCGGTTTGATCCAAGCGGCCGATCACGTGATGATATTCAGCGGGGACTTGGGTCATTACGGGGGAAACGCCAGCCTAATGCAACTCGAAAAGGTCCGTCTTGTTAAAGCTATTAATCCGAATGTTGAAATTGGCTGGGATGGTGGTATCAGTGCCGACAATGCCTACACCCTAACCCAAGGCGGTGTCGACGTTTTGAATGTGGGCGGCGCAATCGCCAAGGCCGATGATCCCGCCACCGCTTATGCTACACTTGTAAGAGAAATCAATAAACACGGAGTGATCTAGGTGGGTGGAAAACTAACGATTACACAGCTTCAACAGATGGCTAACTATATTCGAGAGGATATTATTAGCATGCTTGAAACCGCTGGAAGCGGCCATAGTGCTGGTCCACTCGGGCTAGCTGATATTTTTGCGGCGTTGTATTTCAATATTATGAACTTCGATCCGAAGAATCCCGAATGGGAAGACCGCGACGTGTTCTTCCTCAGCAACGGTCATACGATTCCTGTACAATACGCGGCCATGGCCGAAGCGGGCTACTTTGATAAAGCAGAACTGTTGACGTTGCGAAAACTTGGCAGTCGCTTGCAAGGACATCCAGAGCGAGAACGCCTCCCAGGACTCGAAAATACCAGCGGCCCTCTCGGTAGTGGTCTGTCGCAAGCGGCCGGCTACGCCTATGCGCTGCAATACCTTGATAATGCCAAGCACCGCTTTGTCTATGTCGTTATGGGTGATGGCGAGCTGGACGAGGGCAATATATGGGAAGCTGCTATGTTTGCCGGTAAATATAAACTGTCCCAACTAGTGGCTATCGTTGACCGTAATAATATTCAACTTGACGGCAGTACCGAAGATATTATGCCGCTAGAAGACCTACGAGGTAAATGGGAATCATTCGGTTGGCACGTGCTTGAAGTCGATGGTCACAATATCGAAAGCGTCATAGATGCCGTCAGTCTGGCCCGCGCAATTACCAATAGGCCGAGTGTTATTATCGCTTTAACGATACCAGGCAAAGGAGTTGATTTTATGGAGTATGACTATAAATGGCACGGCGTCGCGCCGAATAGCGAGCAAGGAAAAGCCGCCCTCGCTAAACTACGAACGCTTGATGGTAAGATCGCTTTTGAAGGTCACGGCGTATGATCACTTATCCACTACACCCCGACGCGCTAACCGATGCTGCGCTGCAGGAGCCAATCCGAGCGGGATTCGGTCGTGGCCTGAGAGCAGCCGGCGAGAGCAATGAAAAAATTGTTGCGCTCTGCGCTGACTTGACCGAGAGTACCCAGATGCATTTGTTTAAAGCTGATTTTCCGGGCCGTTTTATTCAGATCGGTATTGCCGAACAAAACCTTGTAGCGGTCGCTTCGGGTCTGGCGCGGGCTGGTAAAATACCTTTCGCTAGCAGTTATGCGGCATTTAATCCAGGACGTAACTGGGAGCAAATTAAGACTACTGTCGCCTTGAATAATCAACCAGTCAAAGTTATCGGTAGTCATGCTGGAGTGAGTGTCGGCCCCGACGGGGCGACACACCAAATGCTAGAAGATATTGCCATTATGCGAGTATTGCCCAATATGGTGGTGATTGCTCCGGGGGATAGTATCGAAGCCGAAAAAGCCACCCGTGCTATCGCTGAAAATGGCAAACCGAGCTATCTTCGTTTGGCGCGTGAAAAAACACCGATTTTTAGCATCGAAGAATCGCCGTTTGAAATTGGCAAAGCCTACACGCTCCGCGAGGGTCATGACATTAGCCTACTTGGCACGGGTACGATGACCTACCAGCTATTAGTCGCGGCTACTATCTTGGCCGAGCAGGGCATTCAGGCTGAGGTCGTACATATTCCGACGATCAAGCCGCTCGACGAAGAGACGATTCTGGCCAGCGTCCGAAAAACTGGTCGTGCCCTCGCGGCCGAAGAGGCCCAAATGGCGGGCGGCTTTGGCGGGGCGGTTGCTGAGCTGTTGTCCGAGAAATTGCCAACGCCGCTTAAGCGGATAGGTATGCAAGATCGTTTCGGAGAAAGCGGAACACCGAATGAACTACTTGAGTATTTCGGCTTAACAGGTGCGCGCATTGCCGAAAAAGCGGCCGATTTTGTTCATAATACATCGCAATATCATCGAGAATACTAAAGGAGGCCGACGTGGGACTGACAATCAATCAAATTCGTGAAAATACAACTAGGGCTCGACACCTGATGCAGCGTAGCCGAGCTCAGCACTTTGCTGTCGGTGCTTTCAATATCGATAACCAGGAAACTTTAATTGCCGTCGTCCAAGCGGCTCAAAAACTGAATGCGCCAGTCCTGGTAGAAGTCAGCGATGGGGAAGTTAAGGCGTTGGGGCTGGAAAATATACGCGATTTGGTAGATAACTACAAACTGCAATACGGCGTTGAAATATACATTAACCTTGACCACAGCCCAACAGTCGAGGATTGTAAACGGGCCATCGACGTTGGTTTTGAGTTTATCCATATCGATATTTCGCAGGCTAACCACGACGCATCGACTGATGATATCATCGAAAAAACCAAAGAGGTGGTCGACTACGCCAAATTCACCGGTGCACTAGTTGAAAGCGAGCCGCATTATTTTGGCGGCTCATCCAACGTTCACACTGAAATGATTGATTACGAAGAAATCAAAAAGACTTTTAGCACTCCCGAGTCTACCAAGTCATTTGTTGAAGCAACCGGCATCGACACCTACGCTGCTGCCGTTGGAAACCTCCACGGTAAATACCCGGTACCGAAAGAACTCGATTTGGAATTATTGCAACAAATTCGTGACTCGATTACCTGCCAAATTAGCCTACATGGTGGTAGCGGTACCCCGCTTCACTACTTTGAAGAAGCTGCCAAAATCGGCGTCAGTAAAATCAACATCAACAGCGATATGCGCTACGCCTTCCGCAAGGAACTCGAGCAGGTTCTAGCCGATAACCCAGACGAATACGCCGTCGTCAAGCTAATGCCACAAGTCTACAGTGCAGTTCGGGTGGTTGTTGAAGAAAAAATCAATGCATTTGGCAGTGCGGGCAAGGCAGTCTCCTAGTCATGTCCGTCGTCACTATCGTTTCGATTGGCAAAGCGACTCAGGATGTATTCTTAAAGAGCTCCAAGTCATTTGAGCCGCACATGCATAAGGGTGTCATGTATGAGCAGTTGCCGCTCGGCCAAAAACTCGATCTGGACGAGGCTATTTTTACGACCGGCGGTAACGTCACTAACGCGGCGGTGACGTTTGCGCGACAGGGCCTCCACAGTAAGTATATTTGGGCGCTCGGCCTCGATCCCTCGAGCCAAGCTATCATGCAGGCTCTGGACAGTGACGGAGTCGACACGAGCGGTGTTGCCGAGCGTGAGGGGTATCGGGCCAGTTATTCGACGATTCTGCTAGCCAATAGTGGTGAACGGACTATTTTGAACTATCACGGCACGGACTTAGACGGTGACGGCAAGGAGCTAGACTTTAGCGCGTTGGCGACGGCCGACTGGGTATATTTGTCGGCCCTTGGCGACATCGATCTTCTCGAAGTGATTATTACGAAGTGTGCCGAACACGACGTCAAGGTTATGCTTAATCCGGCTGGTGCCGAGCTTAAACAGATGGATAAGCTCAGAACACTACTCGAAGACGTGACTGTTTTAGCAGTTAACAAAGAGGAGGCTCAGCTAATCGTCGAAGGTCAATCAATAGAAGAGTTGGCTCGGCATATTATTCACTATTGCCCTGTGGCAATTGTGTCTGATGGTCCTCATGGTTCAGTGACGACCGATGGCAAGACGGTCGTTACGGCTGGGATGTATGAAGATGTGCCCGTGATCGATCGAACTGGAGCAGGCGACGCCTTCGGCTCGGGCTTTTTGAGTCGGTTCTCGCAAGGAAAATCATTGAAGGAGTCAATTATATTCGCCAGCGCTAACTCGACGTCGGTCGTCGGGCAAATTGGCGCCAAAGCGGGGATATTACACTTGGATATGGTCCTACACGATATGCCATTAACGGAGACGCCTTTTTAGGAAAACATTATGACAAAATTTTTACAACGGTTATTAGAAATTGACGAGCCGCTTTTTAGTGCCGGTATGAGTCAACTTGAAAAAGCAGCTGGCGATAGTGGCGTTGACACTCGATTGATTGCTGACATTACGCACGGAGCTCACGCCATTATGAGACGTCTTCAGCTTGATCCAGCCGACAGTACTGCCAGAGAACTATACTTGGCGCTCAACGCCACGGTGAAGCGTGGAACCTCCGAAGGACTACTCCTCGAGTCTGACTATGTGATGATGTCGTTCGAAGGTGAAGTCGTTTCCTTTAACTTGATCGATGTTATTGAGAACAGCCACCACGAGCTGGCGTATGAACAGCGCATCGTGAGCCACGGTCGGCGCAGCCTGCGCGGTGAAATCGTCCAACGCTACCTTGAGCACGGTCGAACCGATAACGAAGCGGTGCGTAACCAGGCAACCGGCATCGGGCTACTGCCAGAATCAGATAAGTGGTATAAGGAGCTCCGCGACGGCCAGAAGCAGGTTAAAAGAAACGGAGACGCCTCGACGCCTCTGATCCTGTGTATTGGCGATATCGTGACTGATGCATTTATTGCTCTACGCGAAGATCAAGCCGAAGTCACGACCGACGAGTACGGCATTCACCGCCTCAGCATGGAGTTTGGCTCTAAACCACCATATGACCATGTTGATATCGTCCAAGCGGTTGGTAACAGCGCCAACGCGGCTGTGTCATTTACGAACCTGGGACTAAGAGCTGGCCTGATGGCCTTTCTAGGTGATGACCAGGCGGGTAAAGATTCGCTTGATTATCTCGCGACTAAAAAAGTTGATACACGGACGGTATCTGTCCAAGCTGGACAAAAGTCAAATTATCACTACGCGCTGCGCTACGGTGCCGACCGAACTATTTTGATTAAATATGAAGACTATGATTACGCTTGGCAGGAGCCAGTCGAAACACCCGATTGGATCTATCTCAGTATGATTAGCAAGTCGGCGTGGCAGTTGCACGAAGATCTGATGGGCTACCTCATGAAGCATCCGGACACGAAACTGGTCTTCCAGCCAGGCACCTTTCATTTTGAATGGGGGACAGAAAAACTAGCGGCGATCTACAGCCGTTCGTATATCGTCTTTATGAACCGCGAAGAAGCGGCACTGGTAACCGGCAAGAACCTCGATTCGATCCATGAGCTATCAACTAGTTTGCACGCGCTTGGTCCGAAAATCGTCGTTATTACCGACGGTCCGAACGGCGCGTATGCGTCCGATGGCGACAAGTTGCTAATCATGCCAAATTACCCTGACCCAGCTCCACCGTATGACCGAACGGGTGCCGGTGATGCCTTCGCCTCGACCGTTGTTGCTGCCTTAGCGCTTGGTGAAACACTGGAGACAGCGCTTGAATGGGCGCCAATTAACTCGATGAGCGTGGTTCAGAAACTAGGTGCTCAGGCTGGGTTGCTTGGTTCTGACGAAATTAACCAATTCCTTCGCGACGCACCGGAGGATTATATACCAAAGGAGTTTACACAGTGAGATATCAAATATGCGTCTCTGGTGCTGCCGCCGGCGACACTGTTCAGGCAGCCCATCAACTTGCCTATGACCTCGGTAAGTTTATCGCCCAGAAAGGCAAGACACTCCTAACAGGTGCGACCGTTGGTTTGCCATGGTACGCCGCACAGGGCGCCTTCGCCGTCGAAGGTAAGCGCGGAATATCGGTTGGCTTTTCGCCAGCGACGTCATTTCGCGAGCACGTCACCGTCTACAAACTTCCGACCGTTGAGTTTGATTACATCAACTTTACGGGCATGGCTTATGTTGGACGCGATGTTCACTTGGTGCGTAGCAGTGACGCCATTATTACGGTCGGTGGTCGGATGGGAAGCCTGCATGAGTTATCAACGGCCTTAGAAAGTCGAAAAGTCTGCGGCGTGCTACTGGGCAGTGGCGGTTTGGCTGACTATATACCCACCCTGCTCGAGCATATCGAAGCACCCGGTGCCAGAGATATCATTTATGATACCGACCCGGAGCGTTTAGTCGACAAGGTGGTTGCGGCACTTGATAAAAAGTATATAGACTTTGTCCACAATGGTGACGACAGTAATATCTCCGAACATCGAGCTCGTGGGTAAATAGACGTCTTATCTGTCAACCGTTGCTAAGGTATAATAGAGGCAATGGACCAAAAATTTCATCTTACCTCGCCATATCAGCCGACGGGCGACCAGCCGGCGGCTATCAAGCAACTACTCGATGGTCTTAATAGTGGCATCCGCGAACAAACATTGCTCGGAGTAACCGGCAGCGGCAAAACCTTTACGATGGCCAATATAATTCAGGATCGCCAGGTCCCGACCCTCGTTATGGCCCACAATAAGACGCTAGCGGCTCAACTATACAGCGAATTTAAGGCCTTTTTCCCCGATAGCGAAGTGCATTATTTCGTCAGCTACTTTGACTATTACCAGCCGGAAGCTTATATGGCCAGTAGTGATACCTATATCGAAAAAGATAGTAAGATCAACGACGAAATCGACCGCTTGCGACACGCCGCCACCACAGCTTTACTGACTCGCCGCGACACGATTATTATCGCCAGTGTCAGCTGTATTTACGGTATCGGGTCGCCTGAAGCGTACGCGGACATGGCAATCCATATAAAGACGGGGGAGCGCCGCCAGCAGGATAAGTTCGTTCGCCTACTGACTGACATTCAGTACCAACGCAACGATATTGATTTTCATCGTGGTACGTTCCGTGTTAAGGGCGATACGGTTGACGTCTTTCCAGCCGGCAGCGACGTTGCCTATCGGACGGAGTTTTTTGGCGACCAAGTCGATCGTCTAACGCGGATCGACCCATTAACAGGGGAGATTCTGTCTGAACCCAGTGAAGTAAGTATTTTTCCCAGCAGTCACTACGTCACGCCGAAAGAAAAGATCGCCGTGGCGGTCGAGAGTATTAAAAAAGAATTTAGCGAGCGTCTTGAATGGTTCGAAAGCCATGACAAGTTCCTTGAAGCCCAGCGTCTGGCCCAACGTACCAAATATGACATTGAAATGCTGGAGGAAACAGGCTTTGTAAAGGGGATTGAGAACTACAGCCGTTATCTGACTAATCGAGAAGTTGGTGAACAACCCGCGACGTTGATGGATTATTTTCCCGACGACTTTTTACTGCTAGTCGACGAAAGTCACATGACTTTGCCGCAAGTCCGCGGTATGTATAACGGTGATCGCGCCCGAAAAGAAGTGTTGGTCGAGTATGGCTTCCGCATGCCTTCGGCGCTCGATAATCGACCACTGACTTTCGCCGAATTTGACCGCCATATCAACCAGGCAGTCTATATGTCGGCTACTCCCGGTGATTATGAATTGGCCCATAGCCCCCAGCCTGCCGAGCAGGTCATTCGCCCCACCGGGCTAATCGACCCCGAAATCATCATTCGACCGACGACCGGCCAGATAGACGACTTGGTGGCCGAAATCCGTGAGCGGTCATTGAAGAATCAGCGAGTATTGGTGACAACTTTGACTAAAAGAATGGCCGAAGATTTGTCGACCTATTTACAAGAAATCGATATTAAGACTGCCTATATTCACAGTGAAGTCGATACGTTGGAGCGTGGCGACATTCTGCGCGACCTTCGGATGGGAGTCTATGATGTTTTGGTCGGTATCAATCTGTTGCGTGAAGGCCTGGATCTACCGGAGGTTAGCATGGTGGCGATTATGGACGCCGACAAAGAGGGCTTTTTGCGCAGTGCCAACGCCTTGATTCAGACCATCGGTCGGGCCGCTCGGCACCTGGAGGGAAGAGTGTATATGTACGCCGATCGGATCACCGATTCGATGAAGAAGGCAATCGACGAGACCAATCGCCGCCGCAGCATCCAAGAGGCCTACAATATTGCGCACAATATTACGCCTGAAAGCATTGCCAAAGAGATTGACGAAGGACTGCGTTCGATTATCCCTAAAAAGGAAGACACCTCTCGTAAACTTAACCTCAAGAAGATTCCAAAAGACGAATACGCCGGCCTCGTCAAAGAGTTATCCGGTCAAATGGAGCTAGCCAGTGCTAATCTCGAATTTGAAAAAGCAGCCGAGCTGAGAGATATGATTTCGGATATACGCCAGAAAATGTAATGACTTCAGGAGCCGTATCGCTTGCAAAAATACAAAAACCGTGCTATTGTTAATCACATTGCATTCGATGAATGTCGAGCCTCTTTCAAAGACTAGCGCACAGTAAAATAAAAAGCGCGGCCACCGAAATATCCTCTCGCTGTTCTCTCACACTCGCTACCAGCGAGTTAAAAGACTGCAAAACAGCAATCAACTAACGAAAGGTCTATTTTATATGGCATTCCAACAACGACGCTACGGCGGCTCTAACTCTAGTTCACGTCCTCAGGGCGGTGGCCGTGGCGGTTCATACGGCGGTGGACGTCGTGGTGGCAGCAAAGGTCCCGCAAAGAAGTACATCCACCCAAGCAAATTTATCAACAAAGCGATCGCTAAGGCTGAAGAAGTCGTCTACGTTCCTACTAACAAGTTTATCGACTTTCCTTTTGGTAACCAGTTGCAACACAACATCGCCAAAAAAGGCTACGAAAACCCAAGCATCATCCAAGACCAAGCAATTCCGCATGTTCTTGATGGCAAAGACGTTATCGGTCTGGCTAATACCGGCACCGGCAAGACGGCTGCTTTCTTGCTACCTATTATCGAACACCAAATGGGTGTCTCTCAGACCCCGAGCGTGCTGATTATTGCGCCAACTCGCGAACTTGCTCAGCAAATTGACGAAGAATTCCGGGCGTTCAGCCAAGGCCTTAACCTGTACTCCGCCCTGGTTGTCGGTGGCGTCAGCGTCGACCGCCAGATACGCGACCTGAAACGCCGACCGCACTTCATCATCGGTACCCCTGGTCGTTTGAAAGACCTGATGAATCGTCGTTTCATCCGTTTGGAAAACGTTACTACCTTGGTGCTTGACGAAGCCGACCGTATGCTCGACATGGGTTTTTTGCCCGACATCCGTGCTATCGTGGGCGAAATGCCAACCGATCGTCAGACATTGTTCTTCAGCGCTACGATTACGCCTGAAATTCAAGCACTTGTCAGCAGCTTCCTAAAAGACCCCGTCACAATCTCAGTCCGCACCAGCGAGACTAACGAACACATCGAACAGTCCATCATTGAAGCCCGTGACAAAATGCACAAAGTCGAACTTTTG
The DNA here is from genome assembly GCA_038244885.1 of Saccharimonadales bacterium (SeqCode). GTDB lineage: Bacteria > Patescibacteriota > Saccharimonadia > Saccharimonadales > Saccharimonadaceae > UBA1547. The sequence continues at coordinate 31,677 of JBBRTA010000003.1, forward strand.
ACCGACATGCTCCGCGGTGACGACTACGAAAAAGTGCTCGTCTTTGGAGAAACCAAGTTTGGTGTTCAACGTTTGAGTGACCACCTCGACAATAGCGGTATTCCATCAGTTGCCATTCATGGTAACAAGAACCAATCGCAGCGCCAGCGAGCCCTGAAACAATTCAAAGATAACCGCGTCCGCGTCATGGTTGCGACCGATGTCGCCGCTCGTGGTTTGGATATTCCAAACGTATCGCACGTCATTAACTTCGATACTCCACAAAACTATGAAGACTACATTCACCGTATCGGCCGTACAGGCCGTGCTGGTGCCAGTGGTAAAGCCCACACCTTCATCGATATCCAGCGTTAATAACTAGGTTTACAGAAACACTAAAAATAGCTCTTCTTCTAAGAGCTATTTTTAGTGTTTGGTTTTTTCAAGGTCGAAATGAAGGTCGCCGTGAACGTCAACATAAGGAGGTGGTTCGGCTGCAACTGTGTACTCTTGGCTATAGGTTGGTTCCGTCACGAATTGGGTGAATATAATACCGCGTTCGGTAATAGATGTAGGTTTAACGGTGACAGAATCGATGCCGACTGAACCTGATATTGCAAATAATCGTCCAGCTTTACGTCCGAGAACTCTGAGGATAGTTTCCGGGGTCACCTTCGTCCATGGCCTTAGGGCAACGTCAATTTCATCAAATGCAGAGCAGGCATCGGCGGCGTTGTATATCACGTTGTGTATTCTTTCAGGCGATAACATGACTATAAGTGTATATCACAGTAGAATTGTGCGCTACAATAGACGTATGACACAGATATCTCGCGATGAGGTGCAACACCTTGCACAGTTAAGTAGTTTGCAACTTAGTAATAATGAAATTGATGACCTTCAGGTCGATATTAGTAACATCCTGGAATACGTCGAGCAACTATCGAAACTCGATACGTCCGGCGTTGAACCGACCTACCAGGTGACCGACCTTGAGAATGTCTGGCGCGATGATGTGGTCGATGACTACGGCGTTGGCCGCGAGGCACTGTTACGTCTGGCGCCCGCCTCGGCAAATAATCAAATAAAAGTTCCAAAGGTATTATAAATGAGTCGCATTGAAGATTTCGTGAGTAGAAGTGCGCGTGATAACGTTTTATCCGCGCTCGCCAAAGCTAAAGATAACGTACAGTATCACGCCCTATTGAGTTTGACTGAAGAGAGAGCGCTCGAACGAGCCGACGCGGTTGATCGCGGTGAGATAACCGGCCGGCTGGCTGGTGTCCCGTTTGTCGTCAAGGATAATTTTTTGGCTTTTGGCGCGCCAACCACCGCCGCCAGTAAGATGCTCGAAGCTTTCAACGCGCCTTTGCAAGCTACGGCGGTTGAAAAACTCGAAGCCGAGGGTGCTATCTGCATCGGCAAGGCAAATCTTGATGCCTTTGCCCACGGCGGCAGTACTGAAAACTCTGCTTTTGGTCCGACCAAGAACGCTTTTGACCAGACTCGGGTGGCCGGTGGCAGTAGTGGTGGTTCAGCCGTTGCGACCGCCCTCGATATTGTTCCTTTTGCGCTCGGGAGTGATACGGGTGGTTCGGTTCGCCTTCCAGCCAGCTTTAATGGCGTGGTGGGTGTCAAGCCGACCTATGGCACAGTCAGCCGTTACGGCGTCGTTGCTATGGCGAGTAGCACTGACGTCATCGGTGTTATGACGACGAACGTCGCCGACGCCGAACTGGTGCTAGCTATCATGGCCGGCAAGGACCCTAAAGATATGACGACGCTACCCGATTTCTTCACGCCGAAGTCAACGATTGAGCCCGGCAAAAAAATCGGGTTGATCAAAGAATTTATGACCGATGACGTTGACCCAGAAGTACGGCAACGAACGCTGGAATACGTCAGCCGGTTGCGCGACTGCGGTCATATCGTCGAAGAGGTGTCCTTGCCAATCGTGGCCCATACCCTGGCGATGTACTACATTATCGTTCCGGCCGAAGTCAGCAGTAACTTGGCACGTTACGACGGTATTCGTTATGGCCTTCGCGCCACTGGAGTCACGACTTTGGCAGAGTTGTATGGTCGCACCCGCGACGAGGGGTTTGTGACCGAAAACAAACGTCGTATCATGATTGGCAGCTACGTGTTATCGAGCGGCTATTTCGATGCCTATTATCTGCAGGCCCAAAAAGCTCGAACGCTGCTCGTCAATGATTTTAATGACTTGTTTGAACGCTATGACTTGTTGCTCGGTCCCAGTTCGCCAACGCCAGCCTTCAAGTTGGGCGAGAATACCAGTGACCCAATCAAGATGTACCTAGCGGACATTATGACCGTCCCGGCCTCGCTGGCTGGTTTACCCGCTCTGAGCGTACCGGCAGGAGTCAGTGCTACGGGGCTACCGATTGGCGTGCAGCTGATTGGCAACCGGAGGGCTGATGCCGATTTATTAGCACTCGCCCGATCAATGGAGGAACTGTAATGGATCAAACGATAATTTTTTTCTTCGCGGCAATTATTATTGTTGGTGGGTTGTTGTACGCTATCATCGAACTGACTAAAAAGGGCACCAAGCACCTCGATGTTGATCACTACCGTGCCAAATGGCTGTCTATCGAACACCAACTCAAACAGGACGAGCCGTCGAGCCGCCACTTGGTGGTCTTGAACGCCGATAAACTGCTCGACCAGGCACTTAAAGATCGTGGCGTCAAAGGCACGACGATGGGCGAGCGACTGAAGAGTTCGGCTCAGCTGTTTAGCAACCGCAATAACATTTGGTCTGCTCACAAGCTTCGCAATCAGATTGCCCACGAGTCGGACGTTAATGTCAGTCACGACGCCGCCAGGCGAGCTCTCGAAAGTTTTAAGCAGGCATTAAAAGACATAGGGGCAATTTAATGATAACTGATGAAATTCTTGATAAATACGACATGACGGTAGGGATTGAATGCCACGTCCAACTCTCGACCACTACAAAACTATTCAGCGGTGCAGATAACGACGCTCGCGACCAGTCGCCCAACAGTGTGGTCAGTCCAATTGATTTTGGCCTCCCCGGTATGTTACCGGTTCTGAACCGCGAAGCGGTGACGTTGGCGATTAAAGCCGGTAAAGCCCTCGGCAGCGAGATTGCTCACGTCAGTCGGTTTGATCGTAAACATTATTTCTACCCAGATTTGCCGAAGGGCTACCAAACGACGCAGATGTACCACCCGATTATCTTGGCCGGTTTAGTCAACGTCCCACGTGAAGATGGCAGCTCGTTTGATGTTCGGATCCATCACGCCCATATGGAAGAAGACGCTGGAAAGCTGACGCATTACGGCGACCACAGCTTGGTTGACCTCAATCGAGCGGGGACACCGTTAATTGAGATTGTGTCCGAGCCTGATATCCATTCATCGGTCGACGCCAAGGCTTACGCGGTTGAATTGTATCGCCTGATGACCTACGCCGATGTGACCCACGGCGATCTCTACCATGGTAATATGCGCTTTGACGTCAACGTCTCGGTCGCACTGAAGGGTGCCTCAGAGCTTGGTCTTCGGGCCGAAGTCAAAAATCTTAACTCGTTTCGCAGCGTCGAACGAGCGGCTGATTTTGAGTTCAGGCGCCAAGTTGAACGGCTCGAAAAAGGTGAGACAATTGTCCAGGAAACGCGTGGCTGGATTGAGGCTTCTCAAAAAACAATCAGTCAGCGTAGCAAGGAAGACGCCCAGGATTACCGCTATATGCCCGATGCTGACATTCCACCCATCGTCTTAACTTCCGAAGAAATCGACGCGATTCAGGTGACTGTCCCGCGGCTACCCTCGTTTTACCGCGAGGCGTGGAAGGATCTTGGCGTTGACTCGACAGTGGTGAATGCCATACTGTCGGCCAAAAGTCAGAGCGAGCTTGTCCAGAGCGTCCTAGAAAAGGGTGGCATCAGCGCGGCTCGGCGAACGGCACTGTGGATCCTGATGGTACTACCAAGCGACGATGAGAAGGAAGACGGTGTGGCCGTGGCTGATCTGGCCGTCTCAGACGAGAGCTTTATTGAACTCGCCGCCATGGTTGACGGCAATGAGCTCAGTTCAACGGCCGCCAAGGAGATTTTCTTCGAGATGATGCGCTTGGGTGGTTCAGCGCGAACAATCGCCGAAGCAAAGAACCTACTCCAAGTCAGCGATGAGGGGGCTATTGTCGCCTTTGTCGATGAAGTACTGGCCGATCCAAGCTCCGCCAAGGCAATCGAAGATATTAAAAGCGGCAACGATAAAGTGATCGGTTTTTTGGTCGGACAAGTTATGAAAAAGTCTCAAGGCAAAGCCAATCCCGAACTCGCTCAAAGATTAATTCGTCAAAGGATAGTGTAATGAAACAACCCACCAAGGCTATTATCTGTGCCGCCGGACTGGGCACGCGCTTCTTGCCACAGACCAAAGCAATGCCGAAAGAGATGCTGCCAATTGTCGATAAGCCAGTCATTCAGTTGATCGTCGAACAAGCCGTCGCGGCTGGCGTCACAGACATTATTATCGTGACCGGAAGTACCAAACGGGCGATAGAGGACCACTTCGATCGCAGCGACGAACTCGAAAAAGAATTGCGAGAACGAGGCAAAGATAAAAAAGCTGATGAAATTGAGGCCATTTCAAACTTGGCGAACTTCGTCTACGTCCGCCAGAAAGGCACGCCGAAGGGTAACGCTCGTCCTATCCTGAACGCCCAGCATCTGATCGACGACGATGAGCCATTTTTCGTGTTTTTTGCCGATGACTTTTTCCGCTCTAAAGTTGCCTGGCCGTTACAGTTGAAAGACGCCTATAATAAAACCGGTAAGTCGGTCATTTCGCTCATCAACGTCGAGAAAAAAGATGCCGACAAATACGGCATGGCGATCATTGGCGACCCAGTCTCCGACCGGGTCTTCAAACTAAACGGACTGATCGAGAAGCCAGGTGAGGCCAATGCTCCCTCAACATTTGCGTCGGTTGGGAGCTACCTGTTGACCCCTGATATCCTACCGATTATCGCCCAGGAAAAAGTCGGCAAGGGCGGAGAAATTACTTTGGCCGACAGTATTAACGAACTAGCCAACAATGATATTGTCTACGGCTGTTTTATCGAAGGCACCTGGCACGATACTGGTGATCAGCTACGGTATTTGCAAGCGGTGGTTGACGTGGGGCTCGAGAGTGTCAAGTATGGGGCTGATTTTAAAGAATATTTAAAGAAACGCTTACGTTAACATTGTGCTTGGTACTGTTAGGTGATATAATAGCAGAAGTAACCATCTGACCAACTAAAACATAAAAGGAGGACTCTAGTGAGTCTAGCAGCAGAAATCCTCGTTATATTTTTATCAATATTTTTAGCACTATTCCTAGTGATGGGGATAGTCCTGGCTATCTATTTGATCAAACTAACGCGTGATATACGCGACCTGACAAACTCTGCCGGCCGAACGGTCAGCACAATAGAATCAGCTATCGCCGGTGCGACGAGGCTGGCTTCGCCGTTATTTATCGCACAAATGGTTAATCGGTACCTCAAAAAAATTAAGAAAAGTAAAAAAGGGAGTAAATAATATGTCAAAAGGAAAATTCGCACTAGGTACGATTTTAGGAGCAGCCGCCGGACTTGTTGCAGGCATTCTGACAGCGCCAAAAAGCGGCAAAGAAACTCGAGCAGAGTTGAAGGCTAAAGCTGATGTTTTAAAAACTGATGCCACCCAAAAAGTAGAGAAAGTCCAAACCAAAGCGACCGATATGGCTGATGACGCCAGAGGCCGAGCTACCGACGCAGCCCGAGAAGCCAAAGCCAGAGCCGAAGAACTCAAAGCCCGTGCTGAACGCGCAGTAGAAGGTGCTCGCAAAGGCTTTAACGGCGACCCAAAAACCAAGTAACTTGAATAACTCATCCAAAAATGACACACTGGTAGGTATCAGTGTGTCATTTTAATAAACGGAAAAAATATGATCAAAAAAATAGTATCAAAAATAAAAAAAGATAATGAGCGCGGCGCGCGCTATTCCTTGATTGAAGAGCTCTTTTATGACTTTCACCGCAGTCGTAAAGAGGTCTATTTAATGAACTTTATCAGGGGGATATTCTTTGGTTTTGGCACGGTCCTCGGTGGTACCATCCTGGTCGCCCTCATCGTTTGGGTATTGGGTCAATTCGTTGACTGGTTCCCTTTTATCGGCGACTTTATCAAACAGATTATTGATGCGATGCAGCGTCCGCGTTAATCGGTTCATTCTACTACAGACAAACCGGGCTATCATTAGGTATACTAGAGGGTAGTTATGGGGGTCACACTAAAGCCAAGTGATTATGTGCATTTGCATAATCACACTCACCACAGCGTACTCGACGGGTTAACAAAAATACCTGATCTTATTCAAGCTGTCAAAACCATGGGCATGGAAGCGGTGGCAATTACCGATCACGGGACGATGTCCGGTGCCGTTGAATTTTACAAGGCCGCCAAGGCTGGCGATGTCAAACCGATCATCGGGATTGAGGCCTACGTGGCGACCAGGTCCCGGCACGACCGCGATCCGCAGAAAGACAAAGCTAGGTATCACCTGATTATTCTGGCTATGAACAACGTCGGCTATCAGAACCTGATGATGCTTAGCTCGCTCGCCAACCTCGAGGGTATGTATTATAAGCCACGGATAGACCACGAGCTACTCGAGAAATATAATGAAGGCCTGATTATCCTGTCGGGCTGCGCCAGCGGCGAAGTGGGCGAAAGCCTGCGGATGGACAATTACGAAGAGGCCAAACGAATCGCGGCCTGGTACAAGTTGGTATTTGGTGATCGTTATTATCTTGAGCTACAAGACCATGGCCACCCCAATCATTCTTCGTCGTGGGATGTTCAGATAAAGATAAACAAACAGCTGGAGTTGTTGGCAAAAGACCTTGACATCCCACTGGTCATCACTGGCGACGGGCACTATTTGTCGCACGACGACCAAGACGCCCACGAGATTTTGCTGTGTGTCGGCACCGGCGCGTTTTTGAGCGACGAGAAGCGGATGAGCCTGAAAGATTTCGAACTACACGTGGCCGATCCGAAAGAGATGATTGCCCGCTGGGGCGCGACTCACGCTGAGGCACTCAGAAATACCCGTCGGGTTGCTGATCGCTGCGACGTCGAGCTCAAACTGGGCGGCATCTTGATTCCGACCTTTCCAACTCCAAAGGGAGATGACGAAAAATCCTACCTACACAAACTCGTCTACCGTGGCCTGGCTTGGCGATACGGCGACCTCGACCAACCTCAAACGATTGATCTGACGGTTGACGAGGCGAAAACCCATATTCCAGAAGAAGTGCTGGAGCGAGCGGCCTATGAGCTCGGGGTGGTGGACGGCATGGGCTTTAACGGTTATTTCTTGATCGTCCAAGACTTTATTATGTGGGGCAAAAATCAAGGGATTATTTTCGGGCCCGGTCGTGGTAGCGCCGCCGGTTCGATCTTAGCTTACGCCTTGCGCATCACCGAACTCGATCCGTTGCAGTACGACTTGCTGTTCGAGCGTTTCTTAAACCCCGACCGCATCAGTATGCCTGACGTCGACATCGATATCCAAGACACCCGCCGTGACGAAGTAATCGCCTATTGTACCCAGAAGTACGGGGTCGACCGGGTAGCCAATATTGCCACCTTTGGCAAAATGGCCGCTCGGGCCGCCGTCCGTGACGTAGCCAGAGTTTTGCAGGTGCCGTATTCTGAAGCCGATCGTTTTTCGAAGATGATTCCGCCACCGGTCCAGGGGCGGCATATCTCGCTGAAAGTCAGTGTCAAAAAAGACCCTGATTTGAAGCGCGAATACGAAACAAATCCGACTGCTAAGATGGTATTTGATTACGCCATGCGCCTGGAAGGCACGATTCGCTCCCATGGTATCCACGCCGCTGGCGTGGTGATCGCCCCTGATGACATCGTCAAGTTCGCGCCGTTGGAAATGGCCCAAAAGGGCGTTATCTCGACCCAGTACCCAATGGGGCCGATCGAAGAGTTGGGACTACTTAAAATGGACTTTCTGGGGCTGTCTAACCTGACGACAATTAATAACGCCCTCCGTATCATCAAAAAGGTCAACAAGATCGACATCGATATCGACACCCTGCCGCTCGACGACAAGGCGACCTACGAACTGTTCCAACGCGGCGACACGACCGGGGTCTTCCAGTTAGAGTCGGCCGGTATGAAGCGCTACCTGCGTGAACTAAAACCATCGACCTTCGAAGACATTATCGCTATGGTGGCTCTGTATCGTCCAGGGCCGATGCAGTTCATCGACAGCTTCATTAAAAGAAAGCATGGCCAAGAAGAGATTTCGTATCTACATCCAAAGTTTGAAAATGCCTTAAAGGAAACCTACGGTATTTTGGTCTACCAAGAGCAGTTTATGTTAATTTCAAAGGATTTCGCCGGCTTTACCGGGGGACAGGCCGACACGCTGCGAAAAGCCGTCGGTAAAAAGAATATTGACCTGATGCGTAAGGTGAAAGTTGATTTCGTGCAAGGCGCTGTCAGCTTCAGCGGGGCCGACCCGAAGTTGGCCGAAAAATTTTGGGATCAACTAGAAGAGTTTGCTAATTACTGTTTTAATAAGTCGCACGCCGCCTGCTACGGGCTGATTTCGTACTGGACAGCTTACCTTAAGGCAAACTACCCAGAAGCCTTCATGGCGGCTCTGATGACCAGCGACCATGACGATATCGACCGCTTAGCAATTGAAATTAACGAATGTAAGCATATGGGAATCGTCGTGCTATCACCGGACGTCAACGAGAGCTTCGTCGAATTCGCGGTTGTACCTGGTCAAAAAGAGATCCGTTTCGGTATGGCAGCGGTTAAAGGCGTCGGCGTGGCGGCCGTCGAAGAGATTTTGCGAGCCCGTGAAGACGGTAAGTTCGTCAGTGTCGAAGATTTCGCCCGTCGGGTCAGCACTTCCAAGTTTAATAAAAAAGCCTGGGAGTCACTGATTAAATCAGGTGGTTTTGATAAGCTCGGCGATCGTTCCGACCTGTTGTTTAACCTCGAAACTGTCCAGGCCTTTGCCAGCAAACTTCAAAAAGAAACCCTCAGCGGCCAAACCGACTTGTTCGGTGGCTTGGCCAACGTGGCGGACATCCAGCCTTCGGTGACCATGCAGCCGTCACCAGTCAAACATACCGACAAGGAGCGCTTGACTTGGGAGCGGGAGCTGCTTGGTTTGTATATCAGCGCCCACCCGCTCGATAATTATGACAAGTATTTTGAGGAACAGACCATCGCCCTTTCTATGATGACGCCAGAAGTTGACGGCAAAAAAGCCACCATCGGCGGTCTGATCTCGACCGTCCGAACGATCATTACTAAAAGTGGCACCAAGATGGCTTTTGTCGGTATTGAAGACAAAACTGGCGAAGGCGAAGTTATCGTCTTCCCGAATCTGTATGAGCAAATCGGCGCTAAACTGGTCCAGGATGAGGTGATTCGGGCCACCGGCAAGATTAGCGCCCGTGACCGCGATGGTAATCTGGGCAAGGACGCCAAAATGATCGCCGACGATATCCAGTTTGTGACCGATCAGGAGTTGCGCGACTACGAATCAACCGGCCGTCACATGGAAAAGCCAAAAGTCAGCGCTAAAGTCAAAGCCACCAGGGTCGCGGGCACCAAAGCCGCCACGTACAAGAGCGTTAGCGCGCCGGCCAGCACGCCACCTAAAAAAATATCCGATGTCAGCCACGCCCGGCCCGTTGATGTCGTCTTGCAAAAGCTGTTTGTCCATATCAAGGATCCGGACGATCACGCCGCGCTACTGGCCATGAAGCAGGTCTGTAGCCAGTTCATCGGCCCGGTTGATATCGTCCTGGTGCTGGGGGCGACCAAGAAATCGGCTATCAAACTGCCGTTTCGGGTCGACGCTAATAGTGAGCTGATCGCCGCCCTCGTCAAGATACTCGGCGAAGACGCCGTCGTACTCAAGTAGTCAGGGCGTACAGGGCGATACCGGCCGCCACGCTGACGTTGAATGATTCTTTCTTACCCTGCATCGGAATCTCAATCAGGTCGTCACACTGCAGGCGTAAGGCATGTTCGATGCCTTCGACCTCCTCGCCCAGTAGCAAAGCGATTTTAGGCGGTACCGGGTAATCGGAAAGATTAATCGACCGGTCATCCTGTTCCAATCCGACGATACGAAATCCTAGGGCTCGCAGACCTGCTAGGTCGGGACTGGCTTGGTACTCGAACGGTACCAAGACTTCAGCGTCGAGGGCAGTCTTGTGGATTTGGGCAGTCAATTTGTTGGCGATGTGGGGCAGACGGGCGTCACCAGCGACAACTGGGTAGGGCGTATAGCCGCTAAGGATCAGCTTCGACACACCAAAGCCTTCGCAGGTTCGAAAAATCGAGCCGATGTTGTGGGTCGAGCGGATATTGTGAGCAATGACAATGATATCTGGCATTGTTTTTATTTTATCACGAGAGATCAACGGCTGCCTCCTCAAACAACCGAAGACGTCGACATCACTCCATCGACGTTCCTCAAACCCTAAAACAAATGTTTTAGTCGCTCGCTCGTGTCAACTTTTGTGTGGCTCCCACGACGACGCCCAGTCCAGCCAGAAAGCATTTGCTTGTCACTATCGATACTATCTTTGAACCCATTGCGGTTCTGCTTTAAAATTTGAGCTTTCGCAAAAATTGAGCATTGACCGCCACGATAATGGTCGATAGCGACATTAGCACAGCTCCAATAGCGGGTGAAAGCACGAAACCGAAGCCAGCTGTCACACCGGCTGCGAGCGGTATCGCAATCGCGTTATAGCCAGTTGCCCACGCTAAGTTTTGTAGCATCTTACTGTAGGTTGCTTTAGACAACTTGATGATTTTGGCGACACCACGGGGATCGCTGCTGGCTAAAATGATTCCAGCGGACTCGATGGCGACATCTGTGCCGGCGCCGATGGCTATGCCTATGTCAGCTTGGGTAAGGGCAGGGGCATCATTGACACCATCACCAACCATGGCAACTTTACTGCCGTCAGCCTGTAGCCGCTTGACGGTCGCGGCCTTATTCTCTGGTAAGACTTCGGCAAAGTATTCTTTGATACCGAGCTCTTTAGCGACCCACGCGGCAACTCCTTCGGCATCGCCGGTCAACATGGCGACTCGCTTACCCATGGCGTGGAGGGTGGCGACAGCCTCTTTGGATTCCTGGCGTATGACATCGGCTAACATGATGGCACCTAACATCGTTGTAGCCTCGATCACATAAATGACTGTTTTACCGTCTATTGAGGCCTGTGTGGCCGCCTGGCTAATTGCCTTTGGAATTGTGACTCGCTGCTCCTTGGCGAGCAGGGGACTACCAACATAGACTGTCCTCCCGCCGATAGTTGCCTTTGTTCCACGTCCGGCGAGTGAAGAAAAGTTTGTGATCGATTTAATGCCTAGTTTTTGTTCTTTTGCTGAAGCAACAATAGCTCTTGCAATTGGATGCTCTGATTCAGCTTCAACCGCTGCAGCCAGGGCTAGCATTTCGAGCTTGTTGCCGGTCGCCATCGTGTCAACCACCCCTTGTTCACCCTTGGTGAGTGTGCCGGTTTTGTCAAACAAGATCACGTCAATATTACGGGATGCCTCTAGTGCCATCCGCTGATGAATCAATAGGCCGTTTTTGGCGGCGAGTGTGGTAGAAATCGCAGTCACTAATGGAATCGCCAGGCCCAAGGCGTGTGGGCAGGCAATAACCAGCACAGTCACAACCCGGGCGAGGGTAAATGTCGCCGGCTCATTGCTGAACATGGACCAACCAATTAGGGTAGCCAAGGCCGAACCAATCGCCACAAAAGTGAGATAAAAGGCGGCTCTATCTGCCAATATTTGAGTTTTTGATTTACTCTGCTGGGCTTCGGCGACCAACTTCATGATGCCGGCCAGAGCGGTCTCATCGCCAATTTTCGTCACCTTGACCGTCAGCGAACCGCTGCCGTTTATGGTGCCGGCGACGACTCGTGCGTGGGCAGTTTTCTTGACGGCTTTTGACTCACCGGTCAACATCGATTCGTTGACGTTGGATTCACCCTTGACGACCTCGCCGTCAGCCGGAACCTGGGCGCCGGGACGGACGAGTAGGATATCTCCGACTTTCAGCTGGCTGACCGCGACCGTTTTCGTGTCGCCATTAGCTGTCAGTAATTCAGCCTCATCTGGTAGTAGTTTAGCCAGTTCTTTGAGGGCACCCTGAGCATTTTGGACTGAGGCCATTTCCATCCAATGACCGAATATCATGATGGTGATAAGCGTGGCAAGTTCCCACCAGAAGTCCATACCCTTCAGTAAATGAAGCGAAATCGCCAGGCTGTAGCCAAGCGCCACGGTGATGGCCATCGATATAAGCGTCATCATGCCTGGTTGGCGACCCTGGATCTCAACCTTAGCACTCTTTAGGAATACCAAGCCGCCGTACCAGAACAATATCAGCCCGAAGAAGGGCGATATGTAGTCGCTGCCGGTAAACGTCAGGCTATAGTGCAGCCACTGCTGGACAGAGTTGGAAAAGATCAATACTGGTACGGTCAGCAGAAGACTCACCCAGAACTTTTGTTTGAACATGTTGGGACTATGGCCGGCGTGCTTATCGTGGTCGTCGGGGCCACTATGTTTGGGCGCTTTTTTCTTTGTGGGAACTAAGTGCATCCCGCACTCGGGGCAGGAGCCTGGTGTGTCTTGTAGTATGTCGGTGTGCATCGGGCAGGTATAGGCGATCGACGCCTCCTTTACAGCGGATGTTTCTTGCGGCTTATGCTCGTGGTGAACGGGTGTTTTCATACTGGTCCTCTTTTGTTAGTTATACTTGTTGTTTATGCGTTGTGATCGCGTCGGCCAAACAGCCGTCTTGCTAGACCACTACCTTTATTGGAAACTGGTGCGAGATTCATTCCACAGGTCGGACATTCACCGGGCGTAGCTTGCTGAATCTCGGGGTGCATAGGGCAAGAGTATGCTCCCGTCTTTTTCGGCGTTGGCGATGTGTGCGACGAAGATCCGTGGCAACAACTCATTGGCTGTGTACTATCATCGGTGTTGTTCGTGCTGGCTGACAGGTTCATGCCACACTTGGGGCACTGGCCCGGGTTGTTCTGCGTGACATCCGAGTGCATCGGGCAGGCGTATGAGGTGGTGCTTTCAGTGTCAATTGTACCAGTTGGTGACGTGTCGTGGTTGTGCATATTATAATTCTCCATTGTAACTTAAAATTTAATGTCTGTAGGTTTGTCAGCTCGGCTTGCCTCGGCAACTTCAAGCTCGAAATAGGGCCTATCTTGTTTGAAGCCCATCATGCCGGCCATGGTATTCATGGGGAACATTCTGCGCTTAATGTTAAAGTCGCGGGCGGCTTGGTTGTATGTCCGCCTGGCGGTCATGACCTTGTCTTCGGTATCAGTCAGATCGGCTTGGAGCTGTCGGAAATTTTGACTGGCTTGTAGCTTCGGGTAACTTTCGGCGACCGCAAATAAGCTCTTCAGTGTTTGCGAAAATTGGTTTTCGGCCTTGGCTGTCGCCTGGACGCCTTGGGCGTTCAAAGCACCGGCTCGAGCTTTGGTGACGTTTTCAAATACATCACTTTCGTGTTTGGCGTAACCTTTCACTACTTGCACTAAGTTCGGTATGAGGTCGTACCGTCGTTTCAACTGCGCCGTAATGTTACTCCACGTTTCGTTGACGCGCTGGTGACTTCTAACTAAACCGTTGTACATGGTGGCAAAATATAGCGCTACGACGACGAGAGCAACGATACTAGCCACTATCATAATGAGCGCCCTTTCCTGCCGGTCATGTCAATCGCGTCATGCGGTTGAGTAGCGAAGCGTTCTAGGCTCCAACTCAGGACGTAGCCAGCAACCCAGGACGAAAATATGAGTGTCACGCCGCCCCATACGAAATTGGTCAAATCAAGGTGGAACAAGTCGTCAGCAGGGAGATCCATGCCATGCATCCACCACTTCGTGACGCTGGATGAAAAAACCGGAAAGACGGCCACGAAGGCTGAACATACTACCCATAACACACTAGTGGCGACTGCAATCGCGTTTGCCAAATTAATTTTAGGCATCTTCATAATGTGACTCCTTCTTTAAATTATTTATCAGTGAGGCCGTGCTTCAGTTCCTTAAACTCAGCTTCGGTGATTTCACCTTTGGCCAACCGAAGTTTGATCGTATCAAGTGAAGTAGTCGTCGTCCGAGTACGGGAGTACAACCACCCGATAAGTGCGGCAAATACTGCTACCGCGAATAACGCCCAAAGTGCTATGTCGGATCCCGACCACGAGGAGTTATTATCGCCCATTATATTCCAATCACTGCCGCTCGTGCCCATCATGCCCGTCCATGCCATAGGGGCATAGTTACTGGCTGAGTCCGGATAACTGGCATTCGTATTGCAGCCACTCAAGCGTTCGCCCATAGCAATGTGCGTTTGGCGTTCGCCGTCTGCGCCTAGATGCTGGGTCATTTGCTGGTCGATGGCATCGTGCGCACTACCCATCATCCGCCCCATGAAGAAGTCGCCTAGTAAATCGAAATCGTCATCGGTCAGTTTGTCGCAACTAGCCTGTTTGCTCTGCAATTGAGCGTAGATGTCCTGACCTTTTTGCTCGTCTGTCGAGGAACTGGTCGTCGTCGTGGTTTGATTGTCCGCCGTGTGTGCCGATACGACGCTGGGCGAAAGCAGCACTATACCTATCAGGCTCAGTGCGGCCAAGCCGTATTTGTATAGTCTCATACATAACCTCCTTATTTACTTCTTATTTGGGTTAGCTCATAGAGATCGAGCAATTCCTGAATGGCTGACAGCTGCTGCTGTTCCTCGCCCGAGCCAAACTTGTCATTGATGTGCGTCCTCAAGTGGTTCTCTAAGATCAGCTTATTGAGCGACGCTAGCGACTTCTGGATAGCCAAACTTTGCGTCAGGATGTCCATGCAGTAGGCCTCCGAGTTAATCATCTTTTCTAAGCCGGTCATTTGACCCGAAATTATCTTTGAACGGTGGGTTGCTCGTTTTTTTAAGTCTGGAATCATATCTCTAGTATATACCCCGGGGGGGTATATAGCAAACAAGCGGCAGCTGGTTCAGGCCTCTGTCAGTATTCGTCGGGGAGAAGTCGACGAACGTTTGACGACAAGGCTTCAGACACTATATACTAGCCGTATGTCACGTAAAAAGACTACCTCTTTTTTTAGCACTATTTCTAGTGTTGTTTTTGCCGGCAGCCTCTTATTTATTAGCCTTGTCGCCGACAACACGCACGCATCGGCCGACACCATGGATCACGGGATGCAAGCTACTCAGAATTGCGTTAGTGGGTGTACCAGCAATCAAGGAGTTGTTCTGGGGCCGGAAACAATCGTTCATCAAAATAAAAAAGACACTCCAGCACCACCACCGGCATCAAGTGAGCCCTACTACGTACAATTTCAGAGCATAGCTTTTCCTCAGCCCGTCTTTCCACCGGAACTACTGTTTAGCGCTTCGTTTAAACCACCAGATTTAACTCTACTCAACTCAGTTTTTAGAATTTAGACTCCATTTTTATGTCCTCAGGTTGTTTTTTAAAAACAGCCTAAACCTAACATAATTAAGGAGTATTTTTTGTGAAACTTGGAACGAATCTTCAAATGCATATCAGCAATATGCATAGACCAGGTAAGGTGTAGCGTGTCGGTATTTATACTATTAGCTATCACCGGTATCTTCCTCATTACCGCGTGTGTCAATAAGTTCGTCTCGTTCAAGCTGTGCGCGTTGTGCGCTAGTATTTTTTTGACCTGGGTTGGGTTGCTATTGATGTATAAAATCGGCTATTTTAACGACGCGATAGTACTCGGGCTTTTAATGGGGCAGAGTATCACTGGTATGTACTACGCCGTATCAAGGCGGGTAGCGCCCAGTTTGCGTATTTTTACGTTGCCGTTTATTTTAAGCCTGACCTTTGGAGCCTATTTGCTGATAGTCGGGATGAGCTCAATCTTGCCGCCGCTGTTTATCCTGTTAGCCGTTTGGGTCTTCGCCTACGTCGTGTTTGCCTATCGCAACGACCCTGGTAAGAAAACAATTGTCGACACCGCAATAAATTGTTGCGGGGCTAAATAATGGGTATCGTTGAATCGGCATCTCTAATTACGGCGTTCCTGGCTGGAGGAGCCGCGCTATTTGCACCTTGTTGTATCGGCGTGCTTTTGCCGTCTTATTTGGCCTCGATTTTTCAAACTAGGACTAAAATATTCTTAATGACTTTCGTGTACTACCTAGGCCTGTTGACGGTCTTTCTACCACTCGGTTTGGGTTTTGCAAGTCTTGGCGAAGTCTTTAGGGATAATCACACCCTGCTATTCGCTGCCGGAGGATTATTTATGGTCGCCCTGGGCGCATCACTGGTGCTTGGCAAATCGATAATGCTCCCGATGCACGTCAAGCCAAAACTAGGCAAGCAACATAATGCCTGGACGCTGTATGTTTTGGGAATATTTTCTGGTATTGCAACCAGTTGTTGTGCACCGGTACTGGCTGGCGTCATGGCGTTATCGGTCATACCTGGATCGTGGTCACTCGGGGTGGTCTACTCGCTCGTCTTCGTGACTGGTATGGTACTACCGCTCTTCGTCATCGCGACGTTTATAGATAGAACCAAGGTTCTGACGCGACTCCAGTCGCTAAAACGTCAAGTCCATTATACGTTTTTAGGTCATTCGATTTCGGTGTTTATATCGAACCTCGTCGCCGGAGTGCTCTACGTAGCCGTGGGCAGTTTAATACTCTATTTTGGCAGTCGCGGTCCCGAGGCACTGGGTAATGCCTATCAGCTAGATATTAACCTGTGGACGGCCGATACGACGCGGGCTATTGCCGAAATAATTGGCAGTATCCCCCAGGCGGTCTGGGCGGTAATTTTTGTCGGTCTGTTCGTTCTGATTGCCTGGCAAGCCTATCGACAATCGCGTGGCAACGGCGATGATAATGACGTTAATAAGGAGGATCAGTTATGAAGCTTTGGATTAAAATAGGCATACTATTGGCTGTCTTCGCTGGTTTGATTGTATTCAGTCGATCGGCGACACCAGAATCAAGTAGGAGCCAAACAATAAACAGCTATACAGACTTAGTGGGAAAGTCCGCTCCCGATTTTGACCTGCCCAGCTATAACGGCACAAATGTTTCGCTAGCCAGTTTGCGGGGTAAAAAGATAGTGCTGTTTTTCAGCGAAGGCATCATGTGCTACCCAGCCTGCTGGAACCAGATAGCCAGTCTCGGTACGGACAAAGACCTCAACAACAGTCAAGTCGCAACCGTCAGCGTCGTACCCGACCAGAAGCAGGAATGGGTGACGGCCGTGCAGCGCCAACCAGACCTCGGCAAAGAGACACTACTACTCGACAGTGACCTTGCTACCTCAAGAGACTACGGCATGCTCAGCCTCGGTTCATCGATGCATAGAGGCACAAAGCCGGGCCATACCTACGTCGTAATCGACCAAAAGGGCATCGTTCGCTACACCTACGACGACCCCACTATGGGTATTCAGAACGACCGGCTCAAGCAGGAATTAAATAAGATGTAAACATCACACAGGCACGATCAATCCGGCCTCATACATCCGGCAAGTGACGTGGCCTGAGGCGATAATAACTATGATAAAGATTGGACTAACAATGAAGCATCAACCTGTGGCAACTATCAAGCTACGAAAACAATACATAAAAAAGTCATTAGTAGCCTCGGCTGTTTTGATGGCGCTAGCTACGCCCTTAAGCTTGACTTCGCGAGTCTATGCCGACCAATACGACGCCCGTATTAAAGCGCTGCAAGCTGACATATCTCACTATCAAGCCCAGTCGGATACCCTACGGGGTCAAGCGGCCAGTTTGCAGGGTGAGTTAGATCGCTTAGCCAGCGACAAAGCGGTCATCCAAGGGCAAATAGATCTGAGCCAAGCCAAATACGACCAATTGCAGCAGCAGATTGCCGAGACGCAGGCCAAGATTCAAACCAACAAAGACGTTCTCGGCACCGTCATCGCCCAGATGTACGTCGATGACAAAATTACGCCGCTCGAAATGCTGGCCAGCAGTAAAAACATTAGTGACTACCTTGACAAAGAAGCCTACCGCGCCACAATACGCGACCAGCTCGTCAAGACAATCTCGACCATTAAAAAGCTCAAAGCGACACTCGATACCCAAATGATAGCCGTCGAACGGACGCTGACTGACGGCAAAAATGCCCGGGCCGGCCTCGCAGCCAAAGAAGCGGAGCGACAAACCTTACTGGCCCAGACGAACGGCCAAAATGAAGCCTACCAAACACTCGCTCGGGACAAAAAGAGCCAAGTCGAAAACTTGGTCTCGCAGCAAATTGCAAGTAACATGCAGGCCGCCCGAAATGCCAACAGTCAAACGCTGGTCAGCGGAGTCGCCGGGGGTGGCGGTTATCCGGCTCTGTGGGCCAATGCGCCGAGCGATAGTCTGGTCGATAGTTGGAACCTATATAACCGAGAGTGTGTCAGCTACGTTGCCTGGAAGATAGCCTCCACCGGCAGGTTTGTGCCCAATTTTAACGGCCAGGGCAACGCTAATCAATGGGAGGGCTACGTCGAAGGCTACGTTATTAAATCGGGCTCAACTCCGGTTGTCGGTTCAGCCGCCGTCCTTTATGGTGGTGCCTATGGTCACGTCATGTACGTCGAGGCGGTTAGTGATGACAAGTCAAGAATTACCGTCAGTGAATACAACTACAACTGGTCAGGTCTCTATTCAAAGCGCTCTATTTCAAGTGCTGGCCTGACCTATCTATATTTTTAAGGGTAGCTATAGTTGCGGTCAGTACGACCCCTCGCTATACCACAGACGATAGCCACAGTTATAAAAAAATGCACACCGTATCATATCCTATTAAAACGATCTGAAAAAGATCACATAAATGTAGAAAAAGGAAAATATATGTCTAAATTTGCAATCGTTACAGTCAGTTTTGTCGCTCTTTTAATCGGGGCTACCATACTGATAAAAGTCAATCAGCCTCAAGAGACACTGCTCGGAACCAAGCAACCAGATCAAGGCCAGAAACATATTGCTCGAGGACAATCACATGCTGCTTACAATTCAGATCTTCCCAGCTCCGGGCCTCATTATGAGGACGCGAATTCGCCGACAGACTGGGGTATTTACACCGAACCAGTCCAACCCGAAGTATACTTACATAACGAAGAGCATGGGGGAGTGATTATCACCTACAGCCCAAGCCTATTACCGGCTGATCAATTGAAAAAACTTCAAGCTCTTTTTGCACCACCATATGATCAAAAAGACTTCAAGCCAGCCAAGTTTATTCTCGCTCCACGGCCAACAAATACAAAAGCAATCCAACTTGCCTCTTGGAACTGGACGTATGCTCTGGACAGTTACGATGCGGCTTTGATAACAAAGTTTTATCTTCAGCACGGCGGTAAAGCACCCGAAGCACTGGCCGGTCCAAACAATGCGCCGATTAATCAGGCTGCGCAGAAGTAAGCCCGTAACAGTCTTTGCGTCAGCTCGGCCTTAGTGGAGGCCTTTGGCAGGAGCCTGAGAGATCGGGCTCCGCTTAACTCCCTGTAGTTGCATACTATATACACAAATAAAACCACCTATCGGTAGGCGGTCTTACGTGTGTATATAACGGAGGTAACAATGTACAAAAATTCTCCCTCTCTATATACTATGTATGAGAGGCAGATAACAATAATATATGCCTCAAACCTAGCTAACTATCGAGACTATCACATGACTACCTCAACTACACACCTCACCCCACAACAACTCACCACTCTCAAAATCATCTACAAATTCCGCTTCATAACAGCCGACCTTCTTTCCCAATACCGCCAAGTTACTCCACGAACAGCCAATGAATCGCTGGCCACTCTGTTTAAAGCCGGCTACATCGGACGGCACTACGACTCGTCCTACAAGCTACTCGGCAAAGCTGCCCGCTACTACCTGGCCACTCAATCAATCAAGTGGCTGGCTGGCCAGGCGGGTCTTAACGACCGTGTCCTTCGTGCCAGGTATAAAGACAAGTCAGCCACCGAAGGCTTTATCGACAGCTCACTTCAGACCTTCACAGTGGCTCTGGCTATCCGCTCTCAATACCCTCAGACGTTTACCATCTTCACTCAATACGAGTTAGCCGACTATGACTATTTCCCCCGGCCACTACCAAGTCTCTATCTCAAGCGAACCGAACCAGGCCAGGCGAAACCGAACGCCTACTTCATTGAGATAATAGGCGACATGCAATTCTTTGTCATTACCAAGCGCCTTACTCAGTACATCGAACACGTTGAAAGCGGTGAATGGCCAGGCGGAGCCTACCCACAGATTATTTTTAAAGTGAACACACCGACGCTAAAAAAGAGACTCGCTGCCTACATCGAAACCCTGATTGAAAACGGCTCCTTTGATGAGGACGAAGTTATTTTTCGTTCTGTCGTATCTTTAGCTCAGCTATAACTATCGGTTGTCTACTAAAATCTTGTGAGCAGTTTTATGTCCTACTCAGGACAGAGCTAGCTAGTACTCGTCGGCTCGCATAATCGTCAACTGCCGCCGGCACCTGTCGTCAAGCGGATCGCACCAGGCCTTTAACTCCTGGTCGTAGTAATCTATCTTCCAAAATATCTTGATACCAAGTAGCTCGAAAGCACCAAAATCGTGCTCATCGTACGGATCGTTCTCTTCTGTAAACTCGCTAAAGCTCCTCACTCGAACGAAAATATCATTGATGAGTGGTGTCAGCTCTGTAATACCTTTCGTCACCATACATCCTGTCATTGATCGACGCATGTCGTCGTTTTGTTTCGCAATGTTTGCTGCTCTTGCTACTGTTGTTTGCTTGCTGTCCATAAGACCCTCCTTGTTATTGCGAGAGGGCTTTCTGCCTCTCTGTCAAGAAGGGCTCGGGATGACACGAACTGGGTCAAGGTGGAGCGCCCACAGGCGCCTGCCCTATGGACGAACGACATTGAGGCGGTTCGTTCACCCGTAGACTGAGGAAGACAGAGGAAGGAAGACCCCCACATTCTGGCATGTTATTCATGTCAGGTATAAGGACAAGTCCACAACTGAGGTATGTAAGACGAAAAGGGCAGTGTTGCACTTGGAGCTGGAATTCAGCAACGACATATTGACAAAAACATACATAAGTTGTATTATACAATGCATGACAACAGCTGAACATGAAACCCCTCGCATCCCCTGTAGCGGGACGTGCGAATTAGTCACCCTTTGTGAAGTAATAAAAGATGTTGAAAAAAAATTTGGCGGGCCGATCCATCAAAGCCAGATCACTGTGGTGGGCTTAGAAGCCGATCAGGTTATTCGCGATGTTCAAAAATCTCTGAACGCCGCTGGCGCAACTGAATATTATAGCAACTGGAGAGACCGGATGCAGGTGAAGTTCGCCGGTGACCCCGAAGGCCTCCAAAGAGCGCTCGATGCCATCAACGCGCTTCAAGTCGATACCGAAGTGGCTGAGTTTGTGAATGACATCAGTTACCAACAATTGCTTGAAAAAGCCCTTAACTACGAAGACATAAAGCGGCAACGAGCCGAGAAAAAGCAACAAGAGCTTGAAGCCGTCGATGACGCGCTGGCGCTGCGAAACGAAGTCGATTGCCCTGGACCAGAACAAATAAAGGTCTGGCGTCGCTTTGGCCTCGGTCGCAAAACCATCGAGGTGTGTGGACTGAGACAGACTGAAGAGTTTAAAAAAATTCAGGCAATCAAGGATGAAAAGTACAGTTAACACAAAATAGCTGTCGGCGGGCCCCTGCAATTGGGGCCTTCGGGATAAGTTTAATTCGTCAGGATATGACGAGGCCCTCTGTTGATATTACCAACAGAGGGCCTTCTTGCCGTCAGACGTACATGGGGTCTACGACGTGCAGGGGGTGGGAACCGGAGCCATCGTGGTAGACAACTTCTGGACTGGTGGTCACCACGTCGTCTGCCTCGTCGTCGGGAATGGCACAGCCAGCCAAATCGGAGAAGCCGAGCTCGAAGCACGCCTCATCGTCCAGGCCAAACCGCGCCATCCAGCCAGCCTCTGGGTCTTGGGACAGAACGACGCGAACGCCGTTTTTGGTGACCCCATAGTGGATGGCTGAACTGTACCTATCCGGTGCGATTGAATCCAGGATTGTGACTGTAGCCACGTCGAAACAACCGTTGCTTGAGGCATGGCACCTGGTCATGATGGCCAGTGACGTCCCAGCTGGGACTGTTCGACTAAGCGTTTCGTACATGGTCGAGGTATCAACCAACTGTCGCGGATAGGTCATCGGAACTCCCCAGTATACGGACGGCAA
>JBBRTA010000004.1:0-45823 GCA_038244885.1 Saccharimonadales bacterium (SeqCode)
GGCACAGGTCACCTCTGAGGAGCTTGACCGGGCGGTCAATCTCCTCAATACTAGACCTCGGAAACGACTGGGATACCGGACACCAGCGGAGATGTTTGAAAAACGATGGTAACGTGTTGCACTTGGGGCTGGAATTCAGCAGTAAACCTTTGACTTATTAATATTTTTGTTATACTATATTATCAATGAACATTCGTTCATAAGGTGTTTGATTAATTTCACACCAACAGCCGCTGCCAGGCTTATATGGCGAACGAGAAGGGTAAGACTAACGTGTCTCGATGGTTTCGATCAAAAGTAACACATATATTCACCATTGTCCCCCCGAGCTCAATCTTCGAAAGGCGCAAGGCTTTAGACAAGGCCAAGCCTTTGTTAATACAGCTTTCTATCAAGGAGCTGGCCAATGTAGAGAGAGTGCCAGAGTTCGTCTGGGCACACATCGACACATTCAACCGCCCCCCATCGGCTAGCCGTTGGGGAAGCGATTGCTACAGATCGGAAATTGAATTCTGGGGTACACTCTACCTTAGAGGTAACGTCGAGAAGAGAATTGATGGCATCAAAATCAATGGCATCTATAACTCCCACTTAAACCATGGTGAGTTAAGAAGCCCGAGGTGGCCATGGTTGCCTGGTTGGCTGAGATAGCCCCTATGGCCCAAGACACAGTCACCTCCTTCTCGAGACCCCGTAGCAATCCAGCTACGGGGTCATTCTTTTTTAAGTGATAGTTGTTGACTTTTTTGGGTTTTTAGTATATTATAATACCAATGGACATTACGTTCAGGAGAGCGTTTGATTTCTATCACGCCAACAGCCGCTGCTAGGCTTATATAGCAAACGAGAAGGGTATAGCCGTTATGGCTGATGTAAAACCGGACTTCAGGTCCACCGAAGGTCCCATGGTCAAAGAGCTACAAAAAGTAGCAAATAACCCTAGGGACAGTGTCGTGTTTATGATTGCGGACAAGATTGCACCTCAGATGTTCAGTGATGTCGAGGCCGACAACGTCAGAATTCGTCTCCAGAGCACTGACGTCGATAGGATCTACTCGGTCGAAGCACGATTCCGGTGGCCGGATGGACATGACGAGTGGGTGACTGGCTCCTACATGCCGTCCAGTGGCAAAGGCCGTTTCAACCATGATCCACGTCACTAACCCCACCCTTCTACCTGACCTCTTTCGCAACCCAGCGTCGGAGGTCTTTTTCATGCCAATGTGGCAATCAAGACAATCGTTATGTTGACAGGCTCTGGCGCAATGGTTCTTATGTTTCGAGATCCTTATTTAAATAGCCCGCAAGGATGCCGACACGCGTCAACTCTGCGACGAGTCGGTGTTCTCTGTTATATCGCCCAGTAATACTCTCACCGGTCAAATCGACGACGTCACCATACATTTGAAGAGCCCGTTCGGCATCGTTCAGTCTTGCATAGGCAGATTCTCGTTTGGCCTCAAACTTATCAAGTACGGGGATCGATAGCTGCTCCATTCCATGTTTCATCACCACCTCCTAGCGGTATTCATCGTTTATTGAATGAGTTAGGTTTATTATTGTAACTACAATATATATAGTGTATGTTAAGAACTATAAGACACTACATGTAGTTTTTCAAGACTTTTTTCAGGTTTTATTGACTACAATCGGCAGACGGAGAGAACGAGCTATCACTCGACTCCGCTTCGCTACACTGCGCCGAGCTCTGCAGTTTTTGTTTCACAAAACTACCGCAGATTCGGAACCTATTCTCGTGATAAAAATATACTAACCAAATGGTTAGTATATTTTTATGGTGGAGAGAACAGGATTCGAACCTGCGGTACCATTGCTGGCACACACGCTTTCCAAGCGTGCGCCTTCAACCACTCGGCCACCTCTCCAACTCCCATCATTATAACAGTTGTCATTTTCACGCCAACACTATGGGTTGCGGGATAGCCCCAAGACTCTCATAATGAGGACGATGGCAACACTACCTCTCATACCAGTTATCGAGCTTCGCAACGTCAAAAAACGGTTTGGAATCGGTCCAGCCGAACATTTTGCGCTCGATGGCATGGATTTGGTCATCCAGAAGGGAGAGTTCGTCGCTATCATGGGTCCAAGCGGCTGCGGAAAAACGACGCTGTTGAACATTCTAGGGCTACTGAACAGCTCGACCGACGGGGACTACACGCTCAATGGCCAGCTAGTCGCAACACTCAGCGCCCGTAAACAGGCTCGAATCCGTAGCCAACAAATCGGTTTCATCTTTCAAAGTTTTAACCTCATCTCGCGCCTGAATATCATTGAAAATGTTTCACTACCCCTCATTTACAAAGGATTTGGTCACACCAAACGCCTCGAACTAGCCAGCGACATGCTTCGTACCTTCCACCTCAACGAACGCGAATACTATATGCCCTACCAGCTGTCAGGCGGCCAAACGCAACGGGTTGCGATTGCCCGAGCGTTGGTCAATCAACCGTCGATTATCCTGGCCGACGAGCCGACCGGTAATCTCGACTCACGTTCCAGTCACGTTATTATGGAAGAGCTCTCCGACCTCCATAAAGGAGGCAACACTATCATTATGGTTACCCATAACCCCAACCTGACGACTTATGCCAGCCGGGTCATAACTATGATTGATGGCCACGTTGACACCGATACGCACACACTAGCAGAAGATGCTGCCTTAGTCACGTTCCTCTCAAAGAGGCCGCTTGGTGCCACCGCGCCAAGGGTTATCAAACTAAAAGACCGCTCTTCGCGGCGTCATCGCAAGTCGAAGAAGACACAGCCAGTACATGAAACGAGTCATAGATAATGCGCGTCCTTCTCCTGAATCACATTGAAAACGCTCGCCAGTCGTTGCGTAGTAATCGACTTAGAAGCCAGCTGACGATGCTCGGCGTTACAATCGGTGTCGCCAGTATCACGACCATATTGGCACTGAGCGCTGGGGCCAGTAAAGTTGTCAGTGAGCAGATAGATACGCTCGGCGGCAACATTGCCGTGATCAGGCCTGGGGCGGCCGATTCCAATTCGCTCTCCGGCCTAATGCAGCCCAACCCACACCGCGACTTCGCGGCCAGCACGCTGACCAAAACCGATGTCGCGCTGATAAGAAGCACCCCTCATGTCGAAGCCGTCGCCCCTCTGATGGTGCTAAGCGGCACCGTCAAAGCTGATTCGACGGCACCCAGTGAAACATCAATCGTAGCTACCGTACCAGAGTTGGCTCGTATTAGCGACCTGGCTGTTCAACAAGGTGGGTTCCTCGACGGTGCCGCCGATCAAAATTCCGCGGTTGTCGGTGCTCAGCTATCGATTAACATCTTTGGCACGGACCATTCAATTGGCAAAATATTCACAATCCGCGGCGCGTCGTTTCGGGTTATCGGTATTCTCAAACGAACCGATAGCCCAATCAATTACAATTCAATCGATTTCGACAATAGCGCTATCGTCAGCCTAGAAAACGGCGAACGACTCAACCACGGAGTCTCTCAAATACAGCAGATCAACGTTCGAAGCGATTCCGTCACAAACCTGAGTGATGCCATTATTAGTCTCAATAAAACATTAATCAGCTCGCACCGCGGCGAACACGACTTTACCGTTCTGACCGGCAACCAAATTTCTCAGCCGACCAGCCAGCTATTCTACGCGATCGCCGGCTTGACGGCCGCCGTCGCGGGAATCTCTCTGCTGGTAGGCGGTATCGGCATTATGAATATCATGTTGGTCAACGTCGCTGAACGCACCCGTGAAATTGGTATCCGCAAAGCGCTGGGCGCCACCAATGCCGATATTACCGTCCAGTTCCTGATTGAGTCCTTGGCCATCGGACTCGGCGGAGGCATCAGTGGTTACCTGATTGGGTATCTACTAGCGTTTGGCATCAGCACCTTCCTGACGTTTGACCCAATTATTAATTGGCAAATCTTCCTAGTTGCAATTGGCCTGTCGGTCACGATGGGGACAGTGTTTGGGCTGTATCCCGCCATCCGTGCTTCGCGCAAAGACCCGATTGAATCACTCCGCGAATATAGCTAGGCGAGCTCTGTTTTCAGTTTCTCAATCAATGGAACTGGGCTGGGGTCAACTCCGTTCAAGACGGCGACGTAGATACTGACAAAATCAGCCAAAATACTGCCCCAAAGCAGCTGCTTGATAGCCGTATCGCCCCGCAGGTTAACAACGATGGATTTCGGACGGAGACCGCTCAGCAGCCTGTCTGATATCTCAAATCGTTTCAAAATCTGAGGGTGCTCCAAATTACTAATAAGTTCAAACACAGCAAACGGCTTTTCGATCGGGTGAGAGGTCCAGCCCATGAACTCGTTGTGATTGAATTCCGGCAGCTCATTCCAAAACGAGGTGTTCTTGGCGTTTTCATTCCAGCTGATTTTCCATTTGTAGGCAACTGGTGCGGTCAGTGTTCCTCCGTAGAATACCGGCGTTTTGCCCACCGCCAGAAGTGCCAGCTGCTTAGCGTAATTTTTGTCGACTGACACGTCGCCTGCCCACTGCTGACTTTCGTCCTTGAGCCACGAGCTGGTCGCTTTAATCTCATTGAGTTTTTCGACACCGACGATTTTAAAGTTCACCAGTAGCGCTATCAAGGCGCGCAGGATATAAATCACCGCCATCCGTGGCTGCAAATGTGCTGGCAGTGACACATGAGCGATTTTATAGCTCGCCGCCGCGTCCATTAACGTACCCCCTGCGGCAACAATGCCTAACTGGGCACCTCTCTTCTCGGCCTGCTCCAGTGCACTCAACGTCTCCTCGGTATTTCCAGAGTAGCTGCAAAGAATTACCAAAGTATTCTCGTTTACATATTCCGGCAAGTCATAACTCCGCACAACTTCGAACGGCACCGTCAATTCAGCCTTCAGCCACGACTTCAATAGTAGCGCGGACAGCGCCGAGCCGCCCATTCCAGCAACCACTATGTTCATAATAGGCCGTTGATCATTATCTCCGTTCCAAACATCAACTTTATAATCCGCCTGGGCGTACTGCTCGGCAGACACCGATAGCGCCCCCTCGGGATCGCGTTGCTGTAGTACATTGATATCGTCTAACATGGTATTTATCTCCCTCTAAGTATTGCTGACTTATATATGTCTATGATACAGTATTTAGTAAAGAAGCATAAGTATTAATGTCAGGGGTGGGCCATGGATATTCAACCGCAAGCAGTACAATCGATCAGCGACGACCAAGAACTTGCTAAAGTATTAGCAGGAGTCAGCCAGCAGGCCGACGAAGCGCTACAATTCGAGGAGACACCTATACAGGCCGCAGTCGTCGAGCCAATTGTGGCCGAACCAGTCACGTTACAGGCTCCCGAAGAACCTGCTCCTGCCCCAGTTGTCGGCTACGAAGCACCGACGGGCGACCTTGAAACCATCAAGCAAGATGCTCTGCTCGAGCTCCGTCCACTCGTGGGTAAATTGAACCTCGCTCCAGAAGAGAAGTTCGACACCTACTTGCTGCTCCTTCGCAGCACCGACGATAAATCGCTGATTGCACCAGCCCACGCCGCCGCCCAAGCGATTGTTGATGAGACCCGTCGCGCCCAAGCGCTGCTCGACATCATCAAGGAAATTGACTTCCTGTCTGCTCCACAGGCCTAATAATCGATAGTACAGAGTCAAAAATACCCGCAAACGCGGGTATTTTTATAAATTGAGGAGAGACTAGTAGCCCATACCGGGCATACCACCGGCGGTAACCGAAGTTTCCGGTTCTGGCACGTCAACTACCAAAGCGCCCATCGTGGCGGCGGTCGACGCGATTGACACCGCGTTCTGCACTGCTTCCTTGGTCACCCGCGTCGGATCGATGACGCCGGCTTTTTTGACATCGATCAGGCCAAGCTCAGGCCGATTGACGTCAACCCCAAAACCAGGCTTGCTGGCTTCGACTTGGGCCAGTAGCGCCTCGCTCCGGAGCCCGGCGTTGGCGGTAATCTGCAAAAACGGTTGCTTGAGCGCGTTTTTTAGGATTTGACGGCCGGCGCTGATCGAGTCAGCTCCATCGGCCACGATTCCGGTCGACAGATTGACCAACGTGACTCCCCCACCAGGAACAATTCCTTCGGCGAGAGCCGCTTTGGTGGCGGCGACGGCGTCGTCAACCCGAAACTTCTTTTCATCGATCTCGGTCTCAGTTGCCCCGCCGACTTTGATGACGGCAACTTTACCGCTGAGGGCGGCGGCGCGCTTATCGTACTGCTCTTTATCGTACTCGCTGGTCGCGTTGGCTTGCTGGGAACGAATTTGGCCAATGCGGGCTTTAACGATGCTTGCTTTGCCAGCGCCTTCGATAATCGTGGTGGCGTCTTTGCTGACAATCACCTTGCGGGCAGTACCGATGACGTCCAGCTCGACGTTTTCAAAGGTCAGACCGCGATCTTCACTGATGACCGTCGCGCCGGTCAGGACGGCGATGTCGGCTAAAATTTCTTTGCGTCGGTCGCCAAAAGCCGGAGCCTTGATAGCAACGGTGTTAAAGACGCCCTTAAGCTTATTGAGTACCAAAATACTGAGCGCTTCACCCTCGACCTCATCGGCAATCAACACAACGTCTTTTTTACCAGCAGCGGCCAGTTTCTCGAGGATTGGCAAAAACTCCTGGACGTGGCTGATTTTTCGATCGGTAATCACGATGGCTGGTTTTTCGTAGACCGCTTCCTGGCGACCGGCATCAGTAATGAAGAACTGGCTGACAAAGCCACGGTCGAACGTAAAGCCTTCGACGACTTCCGCCTCGAGTTCCAGTCCCTGGCTAGCTTCAACCGTTACAACGCCGTCTTTGCCGACCCGCTCAATGACGCCGGCAATTAGCTTGCCGATCGTCTCGTCACCGGCACTGATGGTAGCCACTTCGGCCACGCGCTCGGTCTTGCCCTCGATACTTTCACTCAGTGTGTCGAGCTTACCAATCACTTCGGCCCCAGCCGATTCGATACCCTTGCGAAGCTCTTGAGGATTATGCCCGGCAGCAATCAACTTGTTGGCTTCCCTCAGGATATGATAGGTCAAGACAGTCACGGTCGTCGTCCCATCGCCAACAACTTTATTCAGCTTGCTGGCTGCCTGCTTAATCAGCTCAGCGCCGACTTTGTAGCCGAGCGTTTCATCGTCGACGTCTGGCAAGTCAACCGCCTCGGCCACCGTCACACCGTCATGGGTCACGACTGGCCCACCGTAGCCCTTCGCGATGACCACGTTGCGACCTTTCGGTCCAAACGTCACCTTCACTGCGTCAAACAGGGCTTTGGCGCCGCCCAGTACGCGCGCCCTAGCATCATCGTCATAGAAAACTTTTTTTGCCATATTCTATACTCCTAGATCGTCGCGAGGACGTCTTCTTCTTTTACGATTAAATATTCTTTGCCATCGATTTTTAGCTCAGTGGTTGAGTATTCCTTGTAGACGATCTTGTGGCCGATGGCGAGACTTTTCACGTCGGGGCCGACTGCCACGACCGTCGCTAGGACTGGCTTCTCTTTGGCGTTGTCCGGCAAAAAAATACCGCTGGCCGTCTTCGTCTGGGCCTGCTCGCGTACCGCCACGACACGATCTGCCAGAGGTTTGATAGGTGTAGTCATCATGGTTCCTCCATTTGTTTCTTAGTGTCTCTATTGTAGACAAAATAATTAGCACTTGCAAGGCGAGAGTGCTAATGTAGCCTGCCAATTATTGACTTTCTATGATGTTTATGCTAATAATATAGATAGATTAAGCTCAACACAAAAATGATTCACACTTATACAGACAGTACCCCTCCACTCGCTCGCATCGACTCTACTGTGTCGGATGGCTGGAGTGAGGCTAAGGAAGTGGTACGCACCATCTCTAACGAGCCGTCGTTCCTGAACCTACTGAACATAGAGGGGCTGCACCCGTCTGACAAGACCGTAACGGGATACGCCGACGTCCTGTCTCGCGCTACCGAAGACTATTGCTCGGCCGACAGTCGAAAAGACACCATCACGCAGCGTCAAATTGATCAAACGAAGCTACTTGCCAACGTTACTTTCTTTTTGCACAACCAAAAGGAAGTCTCCTACTACGAGGACAAGCGCCGCGAGCGCCAACTGACCGACGCCGAGCGAGAACGCTACCACGGCTTCAAGCCGTATCTGGTGTGGTATAACCAATTGCTGTCCGATTACGCCTACAACAATCCCGAAGCCACCTTGTCCGACATGAATAATGCGCTCATCAAGCAGGCCCTACCAAGCTTCCCCGGTGAAGCCGATATTATACAACACCACATCGAACAAGCCACCCGCGGCGCCCGGACGGAAGCCGCCAGCCGTCAGCTGCTCGACCGGACCCCGCTTGACTACAGTCCCGGTACCATCGATGACGATCTGCACGGCGGCGACCTGATCGTTATGCGAAATGGGTCGCGTATCAAAGTCGACATCAAGTCATCGGCCAGCGACATCGCCAATATCCGCGGCGGGTTCGATAAAAACGAGACCGAGCTCATCAACTACGCAATCTTTAAAAGCGCCCGCGACCATCACGACAAGACCAAGCACGTCATCGTACTCTTTCCCGGCTTTTCCGACGCCGACCTCGGCGATTCGCTCGGCCTACACCTGCCGGAAGCGGAGATGCAAAAACGAGCTGATTTTATTACCCACGAACTGCAGCTGGCTTTTCGCGAATTACAAGTCTAGTTATTTGTATTAGTGTTATAAATATGCTATTATAATAAAGTTCTCTATTCGCAAATATGGAGGTGTTGGCAGTGGTACTAACAGGCAATGTCATGCTTACAGAGTCTATGAGAGAAAGGATGCTTGACGAGTACTTTACAAGCGAGTCACCGCATCTGATTCTCGACCGGGAGTGGTCGGTTAAGATCATCAACAGCGTCGAGCTGAGCGACGGACTCAGACTGACCTGCCTCGACCAGGAAGACGGCACGGTCGTCATCCTGCAGCTCCCTTTCGCCAGCGGTTCGCCGGCGCGAGCAGCCCTCATCAGTTCTGGCGAGAAGAGACGGTGATGCAGCCAAGTGGAACGGTCCTTACCGCTGTACAATCCGCCCGAAAAGTTCGAGAACTGCTCGAGGCGGCGGAGGCGAATGGCCAGCCGGTCTCAATCGCCATCAAGAGTACCGACGCGAAGGTCAAGTCAATCGAACTATTCGTTCGATACGTAACTCGAACCGAAGCGGTTTGTATCACCAACACCGTTAGGGGTAGTAGCCCAGCGATTGTGTCACTCGGAGAGTTGAGTGAGCAAGACGCTGTACAGCCGACAATTATCATCGGCGACGCGCTTCCCAACTAGAAGGCCAGTGTTGTCGGTTCGTCCGACAACACTGGCCTGTTTTACTTTTTACGCTACAATAGAATGTAATGACCGCACGCTTCGCCACCACGAAAGAAATTTCCGACTGGAACGCACACCTGATTGCCAATCCCGACGGAGGCAATGTGTTTGCGAGTTACGAGTTTGCCATGCAAAAAGAGACTGGCGGTTACAAGGCGCTATTTATTATGGTCAACGGACTGGCCGTCACCGTTTTGGAAAAGAACACGTTTCCGCTCGGGAAATTATGGTACGTCCCGAAAGGTCCTGGCGTGACTTCCACCCAAGAACTCTGGAACGTCCTGCGGGCCCTCAAGACATTCGCCAAAAAACGCGGCGTTTTTGTTATTCGCATCGAATCCGAGTTGCGGCGAGAACAGCGGCCAACGCTTAACCGCCACGGACTACTCAAGGCAAACCCGATTATCCCCAACCCCTCAACGATTACCCTCGACCTACACGATCCGCTGGAAACAATTTTGACAAATCTCCCTCAAAAAGGCCGCTACGCCATCAATCGGGCACAGCGTGACGGCGTCACCGTTAAACTCGTGGAAGTAACCGACAAGAATTGCAAGATAATGTACCAGTTGCTGGCCGAGACCGCCGAAGGTCAGTTCGGCATTCGCAGCCACGACTATTACCGTAGTTTTTGGCAGCGTTTTGCGGCGGCTGGCAGTGGACAGCTATTTTTTGCCTCCGTTGACGGTAAAGTCGTAGCCGGAGCCTACGCCATGGTATTTGGTGCCAAGAGCACCTACAAAGACGGTGCCAGTAGTCGCCAGCGGACGGCGTACGGCGCCAGTCATCTCTTGCAGTGGCACGTTATCGAGTGGGCCAAATCCCGTGGCTCGCTGCTGCATGATTTTTGCGGGGCGCCACCGAGTGACGAAATCAATAACTCTAAGCACAAACACCACGGTATCGGCCTCTTCAAAACTGCCTTTAACAGAACTGTCACCGACTACATCGGCTGCTACGATTTGGTGATTCAGCCACTCCCCTACAAAGCCTGGACAAAAATTGGCGAACGCGTCGCCCACCGGCTGCATTATTATAAACACCACGACTCGTACTATTAAGCTTAACGCAAAGGATTATTATGCCACTCATCAACACCAGTGTCCTCATGTCCGATGCCGATAACTTTAGCACTCTTCAGGCCCTTAACCCCTACTATCAGCCGGGAGTGCTCGATCTTGAGGCGGCGATAGCCGAACACGCCTCAATCTACGATTGTATGCAGCGAGCCGGGATTAGTGTGACCCAAGTACCGTCGCCGCTCGGGTGCCAAGACGGCGTCTACACCGCCAATTGGGCGCTGGTTCGCGGTGAGACGGCCGTACTGGCGCGACTGCCAAACGCCCGTCAAGCTGAAGAGACCCACGCCGAAAAAATTCTGATTGGTCTAGGTAAGACAGTTATTCACGTTCCTGACGGACTAAAATTTAGCGGTCAAGGCGACGCGCTGGCCTGTGGCGACTACCTATTTTGCGGCAGTACCTACCGCAGCGACGTGACTGCCCAGGCCTTTGCCGCCGAACGACTGGGCTACGAACGCATCCAACTACAGACCATGCCCCAACTCGACGAGGCGGGCGTGGCCATCATTAACAGTGTCACCGGTTGGCCCGATAGTTTCTTTTATGATATCGACTTGGCACTAGCCGTCATCAAAGCGCCGAGTGGGGACGCCAAAGGACTGATTGCTTACTGCCCGGAGGCGTTCACCGCTGACAGCCGTGAGCTGCTGGCGGCCTTTGACAGTGTCGACAAGATAGAAGTTTCACTCACCGAGGCCCAGACGGGCTTCGCTACCAATATGGTCTCGACTGGCCAAACGGTCATCATGGGCCGGCACGCCCCCGAACTCGCTAGGGCGCTACGCGACTATGGTCTGACTATCTTATCGCCCGACATCACCGAGCTCGCCAAAGGCGGTGGCTACATCCGCTGTACAACGCTCACCTTGGCCTAAGCTTTCTTGGTATTCAATTCCTGAAGCGCGGTTCTTGCTATTTCGACTTCGTTCCACGAATACTCACCGTCGGCCCGTTCGATGGTTTTTTCGTGTCCCTTACCGAGTAAGATGACGGTATCGTCGGCGTTTTTTGCTCTGGTCAACGCAAAGCCAATCGCCTCTTCGCGGTCGAGAATCAAAAACAAGTCTTTGTCGATAACTTTGCCGGCCATTTTGGCGCCGCCAACGATTTGGTCCAAGATTTGGTGGCCATCGATATCGCGGTCGTCCTCTTCAGTCAGCACAACTTCGTCACTGAAGCGCCCAGCAATTTCTCCTTGGATAGCCCGCTTACTTTCGTCGCGCCGGCCGGCCGAGCCGAAGACGGTAATCAGTTTGCCTTGTGTGGCCTGACGCACATCGGCTAGCAGGCGCTCGAACGAGTCGGGCGTGTGGGCATAGTCAACGATGACCGTGAATAATTGGCCTTCGTCAACGATCGCCATGCGGCCCTCGACACCTTTCAGGGCTTCAATCCCCCGCTCGATTTGGGCTTTGGAAAGATTGAACACTCGGCCAACCGCCACAGCTGCTAGGCTGTTATAGACGTTGAATTCGCCAGGAATATGGCAGTGGATTCGGTAGCTGTCTTTGCCGACTTTTGCCTGGTACTGGCAGCCATCCGACTCCAGTGTAATCTTCGTAGCCAAAAGTTCCCCGCTGTGGATACCGTACGAGACGTTTCGAGGTGTAGCCTCCAAAAATATGTCGGCGCTAGGATCGTCGGCGTTAACGATGCCGATTTTTTTGCCGTGTCGGTTGGCAATTTTGAAGAGACGCAATTTGGCCGCCACGTACTTGGCAAAGGTGCCGTGGTAATCGAGGTGCTCGTGGGTGACGTTGGTCATCACCGCGATTTCGTACGGAATGCCCCAAATGCGGTGCTGGGCTAGGGCGTGGCTGGTCGTTTCCAACACAACCCATTCGACGCCTTGGCGCTTGAACTCAGCCAGTCTTTTTTGCAGCAGCGGTGCTGAGGCCGTCGTCATATGGGCGACCTGCGGAATAATATCGTCGTCAACGCCATAGGCGACGGTCGTCATCAAGGCTGTTTTGATACCGGCCTGAGACAGCATCTTTTGAATCATAAATGACGTCGTGGTCTTGCCGTTAGTGCCGGTTACACCGATAATGTGCATATCGCGCGACGGGAAGCCGTAGCGGATG
Organism: Saccharimonadales bacterium (SeqCode); assembly: GCA_038244885.1. Classification (GTDB taxonomy): domain Bacteria; phylum Patescibacteriota; class Saccharimonadia; order Saccharimonadales; family Saccharimonadaceae; genus UBA1547. The sequence continues at coordinate 12,526 of JBBRTA010000004.1, forward strand.
TTCGCCAGCCACGCCTCGACCAAGTGGCCATACGGTTCGATTGCTTTAAAAACGGTCGTCGGAATCAGTTTCTTCACAATATTTCGGATAGTTGCCATGAAATTATTATACCTTACAAACCAGAAACGTCCGGTATACAGCGGGTGTCGAACCGTTTAAATCACGGCGATTGCGGGCCTATGCATCGCACCGAGCGTTAAATAATATCCATATCATTCGGCCCGGTAGTCATCGTGCTTGTTGTGTTAATTATTAATCAATCAGGCCGGTCATGCTATGATGCTTATAGTTATATTTAAAACGAAAGGTATCGTTATGAATGAAGACCAAAATCAGGAACATAAGTATCAAGACCGACCACCCCTCAGCCCTGAGGTTGGACCGGTTGCCGACGCCACACCGAACATTCAACCAGACGTCAAACCGTACGAATGGCCAGTCGTTCAGCCAGTCGATGTTGTCACGCCCAATCGGGTGATCCCAGAGGTCGTCGCACCGTCGATGGCGATGGAGACACCAAACAGTAATCCAAGGCTCATAATATTACAGTGGCTCACCTACGCCTTTTGGGGATTTACCGTCCTGTCTATGTCATTCTTGGTCGTCACCGTTTTGGCGTTCTTTATCAATAAAGCAGACTTCGCCGACGCGCCACTATACGGTATAGCGGCAGTACTAGTGTTGTTACCAATATCCGTCATCTGCGACCTCTTCTATGCCAAGCGTGAACCCGCCGAGAAGACAGGTGCCGCCGCGGTAGTGATGATCATTCATGCCGTCATCTTTGCCCTTTTTGCCATCGGTTCTTTGATTACGGTCGTCTTTTCGATTGTCAGTTTGATAGTCAGTAGTTCCCAGACAGAAAGTACACTGGTTATTTTGTATAGCGCACTGATAATCGCTTTCCTGTACGCTATCGTATTCCTTCGGACAATTTTACCGAAGATGCTGCTCAAGTTCAGACTTCCCTTCGTCATTCTGATGGTTGTGACCGTCGGCGTCATCTGTATCGCTGGTTTTCTTGGACCAGTCGCTGACGCTCGACTGACTCGCACCGACAAATTGATAGAAGCTAACTTGCCAGCCGTTGGAGAAAGTATCAGTACCTACGCGGCAAAAAATAATCGTCTACCAAATGACCTCAGCGCTCTGACTCTGACCGGTGATGCCAAGAAATTAGTAGCGGACAATCTCGTAACGTTCAAAAAGGATAACGGGCCCAGCAGCGGCGGCTTTGCGGGTTCGTTCTATTACCAACTCTGCGTCACCTATAAAAAGGCCGTCGAATCCCCATACACTTCATCAAGCTATAAATACTCCGATAGCGGTTACTCACAAATGGTCACTTCCTATTACCACGCCGCTGGTGACGTTTGCTACAAGGTTGAGGCCATGAACTACAACGATATCTACGGCGGGACAACTCGCTCGCTCGATAGCAACTAAGCCCACACTTAGACGTAAATTTTCATCGCGTCATAAATACAGTATACTGTTAACAATATGTTCAAAAAATATCAGGGCAAACTCTATTGTTTCTCACCACCCGTGATGTTAGCCACGTTCCTGCTCGAGTTCGGCTTCGCTTTTTACGTTCTGTGGCGCTACAAGCTGACTGCGGTCAGCCGGCTCGCCTTCGTCATGCTGATTTCACTCGGCACCTTTCAACTAGCCGAATACATGGTCTGCGGTGGACTCGGCCTGACACACATGGAATGGGCCCGCGTCGGCTACGGCGCGCTCACCCTGCTGCCAGCTCTCGGTATCCACATGGTCGTAACCTTAGCGGGCAAGAAAAAGCCGTTCCTGGTCAACGCCGCCTACGCCAGCGGCGTGGCTTTCGCCGCCTACTACCTCGTAGCTGAGGGCGCCCTCAGTGGATCGACCTGCTACGCTAACTACGCCGTTTTCCACGTTGAGCATGCCAGCGTCTGGCCGTTTGCCCTGTACTATTACGGCTGGATGGTGACCGGCACAAACCTAGCTTTTCGCTGGGCCAGCCAACTTCCCAAGCGACGCAAAGCGCTCCAAGCGATGGCCATCGGCTACCTAGTCTTCGTCCTGCCGACCACGATGTTCAACCTGGTCGATCCCTCGACTATGAAAGCAATTCCGTCGATTATGTGTGGCTTTGCCGTCTTGCTAGCTATTGTACTGGTGTTTCGAGTCCTGCCGCTCAGCGGTGAAATCCGCGAGTCAATCCAAGGCGTCCGCCTGAAACTGAGAATGTAAAATTTTACATCATTTTCTATTACAAAAGCCTTGAATCTACTTATCCTTGTTGGTATATTAGGCGTCAGGAAGACCAAGTGATACAGAGCACACGATCATTATGTGTGGCACATCAAGTTAAAAAGTTCAGTTACCGCTCAGTTATTTAGTTCGTAAGCCACATCTGTTGGTGCAAGTCTTCCCAAAACAAAATACATAAGAGGCACGTCATGTGCCTCTTATGTATTTGAGTAGAACGTATGAGTAATGACCTGGAACCGGAAGAGTATCGGCTACTAGATTTGGCCGCTACCGGACAATAGTATCACAATGACGCCCAGCGACATCATGCCAGCGGCTTTATAGAGCCCGTGGTGACGATACCATGACTGGCGGAGGGTCTTTGGCAGCTTCTGGCGATAGGAGTGCGCTGCGAAGGCGACAACGGTTGCTAGTGCTATTAAGGCTAGCGCACCGAGCGCGGCCGGACTAATTGACTGCAATGCGATACCGAATTGCGCCAGTGGACTCAGTGCGATGGCGATTGGCGGTTTGACAAACTTCGCTTCAACGCCGGCCACGGCTGTTTCGGCCGGCGAGCCGTATTCGGCGACAACCAGTGAGGTTTGTTTGCCGTTTAGCACGCCGTCAACCACGGCAAAGCCGACGTCCTTGTACTCTGCCTTCAAGACATTTGCTTTGTGTGCCGGTGAAGCCAGCCAGGCGCTCATCACCGTACTCGATGTCGTAAAGTTTTTTGCCAGGTTCTCCCCTGCTTCGGCGTAGTTATACTTGACGTCGCCAAACCATTTCCAAGGCGGTGTGCCGTCAGGCGCGTTGTGTGCCCAGTATTGCTTGGTTAACATATCTTGGGCTTTTAGGTAGGCCGCTTGGGTCAACTGCTTGTTCAAGACCAGCTCCGGCTCGCCGTCGCTGACTCGGGCTTGGTTCGTGGCGTCCAGTAGCGAGCTAATCGTCACGGTCGATTCACGGCCCAGGACGCTGCCAGTCGTGGCGACGTTGTAACCGAACTGCAGGCCAACGACGACAAAAACAATCGCCATAATGCCGTAACGACGGATCAAGTGCGGACGATAGTCGTTTAGTTTGTGCGGAACTACCGCCATCCGAACATGGTGTTTCGTCAGCTGTAAAAATGATTTTGTTTGTTTTTTCTTTGCCACGATAATCCTAGTATAAAAAACTTATGTCTAAAAAGCGAGCATCCGTCAAATAACGGATGCTCGCAATCGTGTGTTTGCTTTGTTTATCTATGATTCGCGGCGGCGGAAGGCTGCCAGTGCCCACCAGGCGGCGCCAGCGACAGGAATGGTTAGCAACCAGTACCAAGCAGAGTTAAATCCGTCTTTGGCGGTTGGTTCAGCGACAACATCCTTGCTTGTCTCTGCACCAGCGACGGCTGGAGCGTCTTGCTTGGCCGTACTTGCACCAAGGATTTCACCGGCTGGAGTAGTCGCTGCAGCAGCGATAACTGGCGCAACTGTCGCATATGGAGCTGCCCCTACTATTGGCGCGACAGGTACTACTTGGGCTGTTGGTAGTGCGACAGGTGGCTTAACTGGAGCTGATGGCAACAATGTACTGGTGGCTATGTTGACATTGTCAAACAAGAAGCCAGATCCCGATGTCGCAGGAACGGCCGTACCGCCAGCACGGAAGAGGAGTGAATCAGTCGTACGAGTTGACTGCTCCGCCTTTGCTTCTGGGTCGAAACGGTAGTAGTTTTCCCAGGTAGTTCCAGTATGTACAAGTGATCTGTCGATAGAAACCTTAACGACGTCGTTTGATGCGCCGTTCGCGTAATCAATTGCGAATTTTATTGTGTGAGGAGCAGTGCGTGATAGTGTCGCGATTTTTGTCTCGACGAAGTTCGCAGGTGCCGATGTGCCCTGTACGTCATCGAAATAGACATCAACTCCCGCGCTTGTATCCACAAAACGGAGGTAGCTCATGCGGGAACCGTCACCCCTGTCGGGAGAGACGGAAACAACCAAGCCGGGTTGAGTACTGACACTAGTAGAAGCGATATCAAATTGAGCCTCAAAATGGTTCTGGCGGCTACCACTAGATTGGCCCCCATTCGTAGCAGAAGTTTCACCTGCTTCATTTGGAGTCGAATAGCTGAATGTCTGGTCGCCAAAACCGCCAGTAGTTACAGCGTTAGACAAGCGGAGTGATTTACACCCAAGTGAAGCAAAGCCATTGTTGTTCGAGATAATCTCCTGGTCATAAGCACCGGTAGAAGACCAGCCCTTCTGTCCGTTAACTGACCCATTATCAAAGTTATCGAAAGTTGTGTCGCTAGAACTGCAGACAGGTGTTGGATAATAACTACCGTAAGCAAAGTTACTCCAACGGACACTATAGTCGTTGGCTGTTACGGTGGCGTAATTGTAGTCATTTAAGATGACGGCACCAATGCTTGTTGTCGTATCGGCTGCGTTCGAGGTTACCACCGTACCGTTAATGTCTAGGTTAAATTTGTGGGTAGCTTGGTTGAGAGAAATCTCAAGGGTGTTCCATGTGTTCTCAGTGTAGGCAACCGGAAGGTTAGTCCAGCCGCCATTAACACCATCAAAAACTCGCCAACCGGTGAAGCTATTATCGCCCGCAGTTGTGAATTCGATAATCGGATACGCCGAGATGGCGCTGGCACTGTCTTTTGCGACACCCCAAAGTCCAGCGCGGACATCTTTATGAGGTTCAAACCATGAACCGTCGACGTAAAGGTCTGCTTTGATAGTATCGCTGGCTGGAATCTGGTGTTGTAGGCCTTCGGTTCGATAGGATTCGGCCGTCGGGCTAGCCTTAGTATTATCGACATTTACAGCTAAAACATCACTTCGACCACCAAAATCTGCAGAAGAGTAATTGCCCGAAGGTGTAGTTCGATCGAAAGGCCAATTGTTGTCGAGTACTGTTTGCGTAAATGGCACTTGCGTATAAGTAGCTGGTGCGACCGCGCTAGCTGTCTGCGTCAAAAAGACCGGCAAGGCTGCCGTTACGGTACTTAATACTAACGCAAAAGACGCAACAAACATTACGGTTGATCTAAGCTTACGTGTCGCAGTATTTGCAATCTTCATGCTCATGATAGTGGCCTCGTCTCTCCGCACTCCAGCACGGTTGTTATTAAGTGAGGTAACTCTACCACAATTCTCAGTTATATACAAGCTTCGTTTCTGTTACACTGTTAGAGGATGAAAATACTTGGTATAGAAAGTAGTTGCGATGAAACTGCCGCGTCGGTCGTACAAGACGGACGGTTGCTACTGAGTAACGTTATCAATTCGCAGATCGATATCCACGCGGTTTATGGCGGCGTAGTGCCTGAAGTCGCCGCCCGGTCTCATATCGAGGTCATCAACCCAGTCATCAACCAAGCCCTGTCGGACGCCAAGCTAACCTGGAACGACATCGATGCCATCGCCGTTACCTACGCTCCCGGCCTTATCGGCTCACTCTTGGTCGGCACCCTGGCGGCCCGCACCCTGGCTGTCCTTAAAAATAAACCACTCTACCCTGTCCACCACGTCGAGGCCCACGTCTATGCCAATTTTCTGAACGAAACAGCTCCCGAATTTCCAATGCTAGCCCTGATCGTCAGTGGCGGCCACACCCAACTGGTCTTGTTCCGCGACCACGGCGACTTTGAACTACTGGGACAAACCCAGGACGACGCCGTCGGCGAAGCCTTCGACAAAGTCGCCAAAATTATCGGACTCCCCTACCCTGGCGGCCCGTCGATCGCCACGGCCGCGCTAACCGGCGACCCCAAACGATACAAATTGCCAAAAGCCAAGATGTCTGGTCTGTACGACTTCAGCTTCTCGGGCCTCAAAACGGCCGTTTTGAGGGCCGTCCAGCGTGAAATGGGTGTCGACTTTACATTTGCCTCCTCTGGCCTTCCCGAACGCTTAAACGACGTGCAGCGGGCAGACTTTGCCGCCAGCTTCCAACGCGTCGCTGTCGAGACGCTGGTTGATAAGACCGAGCGAGCATTTCGAGACTTTGCGCCCAAATCAGTCGTCATCGCTGGCGGTGTGGCCGCTAACCAAGAACTGCGCCGCATCCTGAGCGAGCGACTCCCTCTCAAGATCGAGTACGCTCCGATGAATTTATGTACCGACAACGCCGCCATGATCGCCACCCTCGGCTTTTACTACGCCCAGAAAAAGCAACCGATTGATCCATATGATTTGGAGGTCATCCCCAGCCTGTCGATGGCAAAAACCGCCTGGTAGCGCAAATAACCACTTTCGTCATCTCTTGACGTATCACGATGTTCATTGTAAAATGTTCGAATGTACGAGTCCGAAAACAATAAACCTAACTTCAATCCAACGACGATGGAAACCGTGTCATTCATCTCGTGGATGGAAAAGCAGTTTTTAGAGGACCAAATAGAAGCGAATAAACTGTTCTTGCAGCAGTTTGCTGCCGACATAGCCGATGACGACGATCCAGAGGATGAAGGGCGAGAAAGAAACCTAAAAACAGCCGAGCGTATCGCCCGTAGAAGCGAGGCTCAAGGACAAATCTTGGCCAGTCACGTTTTGGCACTGCTTGAAAAAGGAAAGACCGAAGGGCGCGCCAGAGTTGGCAATATACCTTTCGTCAATAAGTACCGAGTTGACATCGACCCCCTATCCGTCACGCTGGCTACGAATGCTGCACTCAAAGAGCGTGATCCTGGCACGATAGTCAACCAATACCTAGACGATGGCACCGACTTTAATTCTAAGACGAGACGAAACGTCATCGTCACACATTTGAACGGCGAAGTAATACCAACCTCGACTCATTACAAACGTACTAGAGATCGTTCTACCGAATAAAACATGCTAATAGCTATAAGCTATTCCCACTAGTCGATAACAAAATCGCTTAATCGTGAGGATACTTATTTTTCCCATACATTGACGCGTCCTATTGTTTGTGCGAGAGTATCTACATGAATGAAAAAGGTTCGTTTACCCCGGAAGAAACGAAAGATCTCTGCCAGCATGACTTGGAGTTTGACACGGTCCCGTCTGACCTCGAAAGTAGGTTTGAGTCACTTGATACCATAAAGAACCTTACCGACGACCTCGGTAAACTTTCGCTCAACTCCGAAAAAGAATTCTTATTGCTGGATGCAAAAAATAACGACGTCGAAGTCGCCTACCGAAGTGAGGCGGACGGACAAACTTGGGCGAAGCTTATCTTGAGACAGGACGCCGAAATAGTCGCTCGAAAACTTGCCAAAGCCACTATCTACCAAATTAACATTGCCCCGGATGAGTCGGATCCCACCCCCGATAGTTATTCTATTGGATTGGCTATACGTGCTGCCCTAGACAAGAACGGGCTGCACACACCAATACAAATCATCGACCAGTCGGCCGAGGTTGACCCTCCCCCACCAAGCATCGAAGAGGCGTATGATATCGCGAATCTGTGTGAGCTATTGAGTCGAGCCATGGCGGCGTATCTCGTAAAGATAGATAAAAAAATGGCCGACCAAGGACAGGCTCGACTCCGAGGCTACGTAGTTAACCGCAGCATGACCGAATATCTTCTCAATATGCCCAATAACAAAATCCCACTCGACCTTCAATCGTTACGACTGGCTACACTTGCGGCGGCCCGCAGGAGTGGACTCGACACGGATATTATCTTTGCAGACGAACCGTCGAACGAATAATCCGGCTTTGATTTCATCCACTTACCTGTCTATAAAAGAACTGCCTGTTCGTAGGGTGAGCCAGTTTTTCGTGCTTTTGACATAATATATTTTTATGCTAATATTTTTTAATGAATGAACCGGAACGTTTGCCTAACTTTGAACCAAGCATTGTCGAAATTAGCGAGGCTATGGCAGCGTTTGACGAAGAACTTGGCCCGATTCCAGCAGAAATTGAAGACGGGTTCCAGTCGACCGCGCTTGAAAAAAAAGCACAAGATAATGCCCTCTACTTTAAGGACCACAAGTGGGAAAGAGACGAGGATGAAGATTCCGCTTACGAGAGCATCAGACAAGCGCACGTTCTGGCTAATTACGTCTTGAAAATGAGTGCTCGAGGTAAAGACGAAGCCCGCGCCGTCACCGGTACCATCTACCGTCACGACGCCTATATCGACCAAAGCTCTGTCACCATCGTCACGAACCTCGAGCTCAAGGAGAACCACACTGGCATAGCAATCGACATGATACTGATCCCTGGCAAATTTGGCACACTCAAGCGGCTAGGTCGTGACCACAAGAGACCAGAGATGAACGTCGTCGTAACGCACCGGGATGGACAGCCAATCAGGACATCAGACCGCTACAAACGGTTTAAAGAATTTCCAGCTACCAAAATGTACGAAAAATAGCAGGCTACTAAGCGTCGAATGTTAATCGTTGTCATTTCCGCAACGAATTTATCTTACGGACAACAGTTTTTGCGGCTGGCAAGCCTTTGTTCCAGACCTTATAGAATGAGGACAACGGCTTATCGAATGTCCCAGCTAGCTCGGTCTCGTCGGTCGTCCAGCCCTTCTTGAAGGTCGTGACGCCATCGCCGACCAAACCACCGAAATCATAGCGAGTTAACCCCCACTCCTTCGTCCTGCGAATGGCGTGCCACTTCAGCGCGTAATTGGCGCGCAGTTGCTGGCCTAGGTCATTCATACCCCCGTACAGCTCGAAAGCCGTATCGGCGCTAACGGCCAGCCACAAGAAGGCTATCGGCTGGTCGTGATCGTAGGCTGCAAAGACCGGCGAATGGTCGCCTAGGATATTAAAAGCATCGTAATAATATTGGTCACCGTGCAGGCCGAATTGGGCCCGCTCCGACGTCTGGTGGTAAACCGCCAGGCATTTCTCGAGCTCTTCGCGGCTACGAACCTGCCTGATTGTAATGGCTTCGGCGGCCGACTTGCGGATATACTGACGGGTCTTTTTGACCATTTCCGTCAGCAGGTCGCTCTCGCTTTTAGTCAGATCAAGTATGACCGTCCGAGCTGGCAATACCCTGTTTCTAGCCCTCACCCACCCCGCTGGGGCTTCAAATTCTGTCATATCCGGCTCAACCGACAAGACGACTGAGTGATACTCGCGCTTGACGTTCTCGGCTAGGGCATTCAACAAATCAGCCCGACTCCCCTCTTCACCGAGCGGTCCGCGCGGAATATACGAGAAGGCTCGCAGTGGCATCGGTAGTTTGCGGGTCAGGACTTGGGCGCCCCCCACTACCTTTTCGTCATCGTTATACGCCAAGAATCGGTCGACGCTCCAGCCGTGTGCCGCCTTGAGCTGCCCCCAGCCCCACAGCTGCAACGGATGACCGTCATTCTCTAATACAAAGTCGTCCCACATTTCTTGATCAGTGCACCGTTGAATCTCAATCATACCCCTATTATACATGGTTTAGCCTGTGCTATAATAGGAGCTGAAAACAAACACGTGGAACAGGGGAATCAGACGTGTTTTCACATGAAAACCTTATTCCTCCTGATGCAATTTCACGTGAAAATTAACACTAATTACGAGAGTTGATACCGATGAGACTAGCCAAAGCCTACGACCCAAATCAATACGAGCCTAACGTCTACGCTATGTGGGAGAAGAGTGGTGCTTTTAGCCCGAGCGGGCAAGGTGAACCATTCAGTATCGTCATGCCACCTCCGAATGCCAACGGCAACCTGCATATCGGTCATGCTCTGACGGTGGCGCTTGAGGATATTCTGGCTCGCTACCACCGTATGCAAGGCAAAGATGTCGCTTTTATCCCGGGGGCTGACCACGCCGGTTTTGAAACCTGGGTCGTCTATGAAAAGGAACTCGCCAAAGAGGGGAGGAGCCGTTTTGACTTCTCTCGCGAACAACTGTATAGCCAAGTCTGGAACTTCGTCGAAAAACAACGCGGCAACATGGAATTACAACTGCGGGCCCTCGGCGTCAGCGCCAGCTGGAAAGACCTGGTCTTTACGCTTGACGAAAAAGTAATCGCCTCCGTTAACTCGACGTTTAAAAAACTATGGGACGAAGGTCTTATTTACAGGGGTGAGCGCATCGTCAACTACAGCACCAAATACCAAACCAGTTACTCCGACATCGAAGTTGACCACAAAGTAGAGAAGGGGACATTGTACATGATCGCCTACCCGACGCTCGACCATATTGGCGAGATAGTCGTGGCTACGACCCGACCGGAGACGATGTTCGGTGACACGGCGGTAGCCGTCCATCCCGACGACGAGCGCTACAAGCACCTCATCGGCACCCGAGTGATGCTACCGCTCACCGAACGTGAACTGATAGTTATCGGTGATGACTACGTCGACCCGAAATTTGGCACCGGCGCCGTCAAGATTACGCCGGCTCACGACCCGAACGACTTCGAAATAGGGCAGCGTCATAACCTGGAACGTATCCAGGTGATCGACTTCAACGGCACTATGATTAATACTCCACCCCAGTTCCTCGGACTGACGCCGGATGCCGCTCGCAAGCGCACCGTGGCCGCCTTGGAAGCCCAAGAACTCGTCCGCGGCAAAACGACCATCGAGCATACCGTCGGCTACGACTACAAAAGTGGCCTGCCAATCGAGCCGCTGATTAAAGACCAGTGGTTTCTCAAAATTCAACCGCTGGCCCAGCGTGCCAAGCAAGCTATTATCGCCGACGAGGTCACCTTTACGCCGGCCAGCCGCAAGCAAGTCTTAGTGCAGTATATGGATAACCTGCACGACTGGAATCTTTCCCGTCAAATCCCATGGGGTATTCCCATTCCGGCCTTCCAAAGCGTAGCTAACCCCGATGACTGGATTTTTGATGACCGGGTTGACGAAAAATTAATCGTTGTTGACGGCACAACATATCGTCGAGAAGAAGACACCTTCGACACCTGGTTTTCTAGCGGCCAATGGCCCTTCGTCACCACTGACGCCATGAGTGGGGGAGACCTATCGCGCTTTTACCCGACCAGCGTCCTCGAAACCGGTGGAGACCTGCTCGACCGCTGGGTAGCCCGCATGATTATGCTGGGCCTCTACGTCACTGATAAAGTGCCATTCCGCCACGTCTACCTTCATGGCATGGTGCTCGACGAAAAGGGCCAAAAGATGAGCAAAAGCAAGGGCAACGTCATCAATCCGATGGAGACAATTTCGTCCTACGGATCAGACGCACTTCGCCTCGGTATCGTCGCCAACCGTTCGGCCGGCCAGAACCAAGCCTTTAGCGTCGACAAAGTCGTCGCCGGCCGCAACTTTGCCAACAAACTGTGGAACATTGCCCGCTTTATCGAAGACAAGGTCGGCGATAGCCACCAACCGCTAGCGCCAGTGCCTCGTACTCCGGCCGATCACTGGATCATCAGCGAACTCAACAACGCTAGTGCCACCATCACCCGACAGCTCGAAAGTTACCGCTTTGCCGAAGCTAGCGATACCATGTACCACGCCATCCGCGACAGTGTAGCTGATTGGTATATCGAAGCCAGCAAACAGCAGGATAACCTCGATTTATTGGCGTGGGTGCTCGATACCAGTCTCAAATTAGCCCATCCCTTCGCCCCCTTCGTCACCGAGACTATTTGGCAGACCTTGGCATGGCATAACGACCTGCTGATGACCACTCGGTGGCCCGAAGTAATTAGCTACGACGAGATTGCCTCTAGTGAGTTCGGCCGCTTGCAGAAACTGATTATCGAAGCCCGCTTTGTGACCGCTGAGCTCCCCGGCAACCACCGTTACAGCCTGCTCTATCAGGCTGACAGCCTGATAGCCGACAACGCCGACCTCATTAAACGCATGGCCAGGCTCAACGATGTCACGTTAGTCGACCAGGCTCGCGGACTCCGCTTGGCAAGTAGCGGTAGGGAAGCCTGGCTCGATGTCTCGCCGGAGATCCTCTACGAGCACCAATCCAACTTAGAGGTTCGCTTATCCGAAGTGCACGGTGACATCAAGTCTCTTCATGCCCGCCTCGACAACCAAAGCTACGTCGATAAAGCCCCAGCCGCTCTGGTCGAAGAGTCACGACGTCAGCTCGAACAAAAAGAGGCGCTCGTAGCGCGCCTCGAGAACGAGCTGCAAGTTCTTAAATAGACGGCCAGATATATTCACTACCGAAAGAGTGAACATTTGATTTCTTTTGAACGACATACTTCTTGTCGTCGCCACCCCTTGTTTGGGTGCGGGGCTGGTCACCCTTTAGGTCGCGGATGTGATCCGCGGCGGAGACGTTTTCACTGTGTGAGTGCGGATCATTGAATTTCATAGACAACTCGTCACCAATATTATTGATGGTCACAATCGGAGTGGACATAATTGTTTTCGCCGCCATATCCAGCTGCGTATCGTGAATCAGCACGCCAAGGGCGATATTGAGGGTGAGGGCTAGGGGGATGGGGCTGAGTAATATTGGATTCATATTTATTTTAGTTAGGTTTACAAGTGCCAATATAGCATAAGCTTTGTATATTGTCAACTGTATGTCAGTCTATTCGTGGTGATACGGGTTACCGCTGGCAATCTCTTGGGCGCGGTACAGCTGCTCGACCAGGATAAGTCGGACTAGCTGGTGGGGGAATACCAGGGGCGAAAGTGACCAGACGAAATCCGCTCGGTTATGCACGCTAACGTCGACACCGTAGGCGCCACCGATGATAATCACGACCGAACGGGACGATTCAAGCGGCTCTCTTAAGAGTTTCGACATAGTAGGGGAATCGACCGCCGTGCCGCGCTCATCGAGTAACACGACATAATCATGAGCGGTAAGCCGCGACAGTATGCGTTCAGACTCGTCACGACGGGCCTCAGGGCCTTGGCGGGCAGAATGTGGCAATAGCACCCATTCGGTTGTCAGTGGGCGCTTCAGGCGCTTCTCGTAGCGGATGATCCCTTCGGCTACCCACGCTTCGTGTTTTTTGCCGACGGCTAGGATACGGATTGGCATAATTACAAGTGCAACCGCTGGGCGATAGCGGCCAGCTCATCGTCATCAGCCGCCGGTGGTGAGGGTTCGGGGTCAAAGTTGACATGGGAGCCGCGCGACACTGGCACCAAGTGGATGTGGGCGTGGGGGACTTCAAAACCCTTGACGACCACGCCGACCCGGTCGACAGCCATGACCGTGCGCAGGTGCTGGGCGATTTTATGAGTGACAGCCCACAGATAGTCGTAATCGGCGGCCTCCAAATCCCAGACTTGGTCGACTTGCTTCTTCGGCACCACCAAGGTGTGTCCCTCATTAAGCGGGTGAATCGTCAAAAAGGCGATGACTCGGTCGTCTTCGTAAATTCTGTGGCAGGGGATTTCGCCGTTAATGATGCGGGTGAAGATAGATGGTTCTTGCATAGCCTTATTATACGATAGCTGCGCGATTCGCTATACTGAATCTATGAAGTCATCTCTTCTGGCTATTCGATCCATCGGTGCCGCTCTTGCCAATCGGCTGTTTTATCCTATGTTGGCTATGGGGTGTGCCGGCACGATTATCGTTGTGGCGCTAATTGCGTGGCTGGCCACTGTAAACGAATGGTGGTGGCTACTCGCCGTACCAGTCCTAATAGTGGTCTGCGTCGGTATCGGCGTCCTGACGGTTACCAAGTTGGTGATAAAATCTGTCACCCCACCTCAATCAACCGTTCAGAAAAAAGCTTCCCGACAATTCGTCGACAAACTTCTGCGTCTGTCTGAAACCGCCCAAACCCCAAAGTTCATTTTGTTTTTTCGAGTCATCCGAGACGTTGCGGCGCCCACCGAGAACGGCTTTATTGGAACGCTCAGTCACGACACGGCGTCGCTGCGTCGTGATTTTACAGAATTGCGTGAATTATTCGCCAACGACTAGCAAGCTGCAAGCCCCGCTTACTTACACTATCGCGGAGGTAATGGCACAAAGATACTGGTGCGTTTTTTGTAGTCTTCAAAATCGACCCGACCAGCGTATTTTTTTTCTAACATCGGGATACCGGACACGAACAGAATCAAAGAAGTAATCGTAAGCGGTCCAATGATGGTATACAGACCGCCCGGTAGCGCACCAGCAATGATAAAAATGCCCCACCACAAAGTGACTTCGCCGAAATAATTCGGGTGACGGCTGTATTTCCACAATCCGCGCGTCATCAGTTTGCCTTTATTTTCAACATTTCGGGTAAATTCCTTGAGCTGCCAATCGCTGACCGCCTCAAACAGGAAGCCGATTAGCCAGACGGTCAGGCCGACAATATACCAATAGCTAAAGCCGTTAGTCGCGGAGGCGTTAATGGTGATAACCGGGAGGGCAACCAAAAATATCAACACGCCCTGAAACATGAAGACTTGCCAAAAACTGCGAAAATAAAAATGTTGCCACTGCTGCCGCCAGGCAAGGTAACGCGAGTCCTCGGGTTTTCCCCTGTGCCGACGGTAAATATGCCAGGCCAGACGGACGCCCCAAACGGTGATAAGGACATTTACCACTAACGCCATAACTGAAAATCCCGACAATATAAACGAAGTCCAACCCAGTAACGGAAACCCCAGGCCCCACGCCACGTCGGCCACGTCGTTTCGCTTAGTTACCAATGAGACAAGGTACCAAAAGACCATGTAGCCCAGCAGCGCCAGTCCCAAGACTAGGTAGCTATTCATACGCCGAACGCGACGGCGATGAAATAACTAATCGTCGAGACCGAAGCGGCTAGTCCTACCCCCCAGGCCATATCCACGATTGTTAGCTTCAGTGGCCAATCCTTAAGGGTCGCTAAATTGGTCAAGTCGTAGGTTGCGTAGGTGATCAGACCGAACAGCCCTCCGATCCACAGCGCGTATTGCCAAGATTCCTGCTCAAGCGCTGGCGCAACGACGAAAACGACCAACCCGACGATGAAAAGTAGATAAAAAACAATGGCCGCTGTCCGATTGACGTTGGTTTTCATAAGCGAACCGACCTGTCGTTTGTAAAAGTTCTTGGCGACGAGTCCGAGCCAAAGCATATCGATGGCAAAAAAGACGGGGAGGGCAATCAGGTAGAGTTTTATAAACATAGCTTAATTCTACAGCAAGCGTTTGCTTAGTAAAGTAATAATTCTTACCATTTAATAGCGTTCGCCACCTTCTTTGCCAACCCCATTTCACAGCCTGTCGTTTAATGGCGAGTCGTACCAGTCATAATACTGCTAAAAAGTTGCAATGCGTGCCTGTAAAACCGAATATAATTGACTCGCTCGGCCTCCCTGCGCCGAGATTTCAAACAAAGACTCCTGTAATGTACCCCCACTTAACAGGCTGACAAACCCCACCAACCGCGTCCCACGTTATTAACTCCTGTGTGGCAGGCCGGCTTAGCCTCGTACGAAATCCTAATTCCGTACGAGTCTTCGGCCAAAGTTCCCCTGACGTACTGATAATTCGCCGCACCAGTTTGTGGGTCAGTTGGAAGCTTTACGAGATACTTTGGCACCAGTACTGCCGATAAATTACCAATGTCATAGCCGCTACCATCTACCCCTAGAGAAGGGTAGTTGCCGCTGTCCACATAGTACAAATCGATGGCTTTTTGAACCTGCTTAATGTCGCTGGTGCGAGCTGCATCGCGGGCTTTTTGCTGAACGCCACTGTATGCCACGATAGTGATCGCCGCGAGAATACCGATGACGACGATGACGATCAAGAGTTCAACGATCGTGAAGCCGGATGGTTGTTTAGGTTTAGCCCACATAGGTACTATGAAGTATAGAGTATAAGCTAGACGGGGTCAAAAACATAAAAGCCATATCATACAGGCCTACATCAGCGAGCGACGCGGAAGCCAATAGCGCCGTTTGCACTGCTGGGCGCATAACCCAAACGTAGTGCCAAGACACCTGCAGTGTAACTACCAGACCAAGAGCCACCGCGAATGAAGCCACGGAGGGCCGTTTCGTCTGAATTAGAATAAATCTGCCCGATACCTTGGCCTGCTGAGATCCAGGTGCTGGTGCTAACCCCACCGTAGGCGGACAAGGGCATCGGGCTCGGAGAGAGTGAGCCAAAGATTGTGATGTCTTTCCAGTCGCGGTAAGAGTAGCCGCTGGAACCAGGTTGTCCGGTCGTGCTGGTCCCACTCGTCCACTGCCAGACATTCCCAGCCATGTCCCAGATGACCTCGCCGTTAGAGAGCATCAAAGTGCGACGCTGGTTGCCGCCAGTATTGGTTTCACCACTGTAGCCGTTGGCGTCGCTGGAGTCAGCTGCGAGGCTACTACCTGGGTTGTTATCGTTATGTCCGGAGTAGATGTAGCCGCTTCCGACCAAACCGCCGCTCCAGTTACCGGGAACAGACAGGACGTTCTGGGCAATAGTCAGCCACTCAGGCTCGGATATCAGATGGCAACCGGCGCAAGCAGCGTTGGCGGTTGAGGTGGCAGTGGTTTGGGAAATATTGACCCACGGCAAGCCACTATACACACTGACGGCAGCGCCAACAGAGTTGGAGGCGATGTATTTCATGACGCAGAAGCTGCTCGTCCCGTAGGTAACCGAGCCCGGTACGACGATATAGCCACTGGGGCAGGTGAGGTTGACAACGGCGACAAGGACGGGTGGCGAGCTCTCCGTCATGGCGTAGGTTTGGTCGCCACGGGTGGCCTGAAGGCTAAAAGTCTGCGGGTTAGTCGCGTTATTGGCCGAATAGGACGTCCCGAAGCTATTGCCCGAACTGGACTTCAAGCAGGTTTTTGGCGGTGCCGGGGTCGCTCCGCCAGTGCAGTCGTTAGTGGTCGGGTAGTTACTGTTCTCTGCTTGGTAAAGGGCTAGTTGGGTTTTGGCACCGCTGAGATCAGACTGGAGCGAGGCGCCGACGGCTCTTTTTGTAATGCCGTTATAAGCCACGATAGTCACAGCCGCCAGAATCCCAATCACCACGATAACGACTAAGAGTTCGACGATGGTGAATCCTAACTATTTTTGTTTATTCATAACCATAAGTACCTTGAGTGTACCACCCCCGTGAGGAGTTTAACAAGCGTGTTTTTATTAGGAGTAGACCTTGAAAAATTAGTCTGTGGCATTACTTGCGACATCACTCGTCCAATATCCCCACGCGGAAGAATCTGTCGGTTTAATGCGAGAGTTATTAATCGTCTCAATCGTTGGTAAACCGGTACTCCTGTATCGTTGGAGTGTGTAACCGGTACCATTTGTTCCAGTTGATGCATACAAATAGGTATCGCCGGCTGGAAGACTCAAGTCCATCTGTGGAATAGTTGCCATGTATTTAGGTGAAAGTCCCGGAATAAAACTATTGCCTGACACTTGGTCCCAGCCAAACCAATCATTAGCAGCATTTGTAACGGGGTAACGTCCATTATCTACATAGTACATTTGGATCGCTTTATGGATTGACGATAGATCGGATTGCTCTTTAGAGAATCTGGCCCGGTCTTGTATGCCACTATAGGCGACGATGGTAATTGCCGCCAAGATACCAATAACCACGGTAACGATCAGTAGTTCGACGATAGTAAAGCCAGGTGTTCGTTTAGTTTTAGCCCACATAGTTAGGTTGAAGTATAGAGCATGGGCGGAATGACAGCAAGGTCGCCAGCGGACAAAAAATGAGCCCAAAACGGGCGCATAAAATCTGGTGGAGAGAGAGGGATTCGAACCCTCGGTAACGTTTCCGCCACACCGCTTTTCGAGAGCGGCCAGTTAAACCACTCCTGCATCTCTCCGTCGTCATTCATTTTAACAGATTATCCCTCGGTGGCGCTATGTTAGATAAACTGTGCGCCCAACGACGGTACCGCGACAAGAGGACTTTTTCTGTTACGCGTCAGCCTCAGATTGGCTTCACGTACCGCCACAAAGATAATTGCAGCCAAAGCGATGTACAGCCAATCAATCAAAGCCAGCGGCCCGCTCTTGAAGAACGTACTGATAGCTGGCACGTAGGAGATAGCCAGTACCACGCCGATCGATCCGAGCATAGCGAACCAAAAAGTCTTATTCGAAAATTGGTAGCGAGTGAACAAACCGTGGACGCTGCGGCGCTGCATGATATTGAGCAACTGGCAGATGACGATTGTCGTGTAGGTCAAGGTTGTGGCGATCGCAATCGTCTGTGGGTTTATCACTCCGTCGTGACGACCAAAGAAGAAGAGGTAGTTGGCAATTGCCAGTATACCGATGAGTCCGCCAGACCACAATATGTCGATGATGGAGACCTTTTGTAAAATGTGATCTTTCTGGTTACGAGGGCGGGCCTGCATCAACTCACCCTCTTCCTTGTCGCGACCGAGCGCGGCGATAGGGAACAGCTCTGCCAAAAGATCGACGGCCAGAATCTGCAGCACATTAATGGCCAGTGGCAGACCGAAAGTCGCCACCAGAATCAAGCTACAAAAGTTGACGACCATTTCAGCGGCATTAGAGGTAAAACAGCTCAGCACGCCTTTTTTAATGTTGGCGTAAATGGTTCGCCCTTGGCGGATAGCCGCTACCAGTGTCGCGAAACTGTCGTCGAGCAGTACCAGCTCGGAGGCCTGTTTGGCAACGTCCGTGCCCGTCAGTCCCATTGCAACGCCGATATTGGCGTGTTTCAGTGCCGGGGCATCATTGATGCCGTCACCGGTCACGGCGACGACTTTACCAGCTTTTTTGATCAGGCTGACAATACGCATTTTGTCTTCCGGATTCACCCGACTAAAGATAATACTGCCACGCAGAGCATGACGCTGCACCTCGTCATCAGCCATCACTTGAAGCTCTTCACCGGTAATGACGATGATTTTATCGCGTCCATTACCCAGACCGGCCTGTCGAGCGATGGCACGAGCCGTCGGTGCAAAGTCGCCCGTCACGATGTTGATTTTGATATGCGCCGCTTCGGCCGCTTTAATGGCCGCTGGTACCGCATCGCGCAGTGGATCGATCATACTAACCATCCCCTGAATTGTCAGTCCGACCTCAATATCATCAATCTCGCCCTTTTTAGCCAACGCTTCATCGATATGACGGGTTGCGAAAAGCAAGTTGCGCATCGCCTGTTCGGCCAAGCCGACGTGTTGGGCCATCAGTGTCACTCGCAGGGCGGCCGTCAGGGGAACTATTTTGCCATGTAACACGATATGGGTCGAGCATTCAATGATGGCCTCAGGTGCACCCTTGACGTAAACCGTCAGTTCTCCAGCGTGGCGTCGAATCGAGGACATACGTTTGCGCGCCGAGTCAAATGGCAGTTCGCGGACTTCCTCATTTGCCTGAGCCTCAGCCTCGAGATTGAGACCGGCTTTCTTGGCCAGCGTCAAGAGCGCTCCTTCAGTCGGATCACCCAACACGCGCCATTGGCTCTGCTGTTGGTCAGGAGCCAGCAAGCGGGCGTTGTTGGCCATCAGCCCCGTTCGGAAAAAGCCAGACAGGCCATCAATCTCCGTTTTTGACAGCGTTTTCCCCTTAGTCTGTAGCTGGCCGGTCGGCTCGTAGCCCAAGCCGCTAATTTGGTAGGCAACGCCGCCGATACTCACTTGCTGTACCGTCATTTCGTTTTTGGTGAGCGTACCCGTTTTGTCCGTACAAATGACATGCGTGGCGCCGAGGGTTTCAACCGCACTGAGTTTTTTAACCAGCGCTTTGGCGCGCGACATCTTACCAGCAGCCTGAGCGAGTGACGTATTGACCTCAGCTGGCAAACCCTGGGGAATGAGAGAGCTGGCAAAGCCGACGGCGAACAACAGAGCATCCTTAAAAGGCAGGTGGATGGCAATCGCGACGATAAGCAACACCAAAGACAATACGGTTACGCCGTAGGTCACATAGCGCGCGATGTGGCGTAGCTCAAGCTGAAGTGGGCTCGGTTCGATTGGCGCCGACTGACTCAGACTGGCAATCCGGCCCAGTTCGGTGTCCATACCGATGGCGATGACTACACCGAGCGCCTCGCCGGTCGCCGTCGTCGTGCCGGCATAGGCAATGTTGTGACGATTAGCAACAGGAACGTCAGCCCGTATCACATGGATGTATTTACGGGTCGGATCGCTTTCACCTGTGAGAGCGAAGTCGTTGGTAGCGAAGGCCATCGTCTGGAACAGCCGGACATCGGCTGGGACTGATTCGCCCTCTGACAGGCGAACGATGTCTCCGAGGACGAGACAACGCGACTCAATCTCTTCGAGCTTGCCAGATCGGTAGACTTCGGCCCGGGCCTGGACGAGCTTTTCAAGCGCTTGCATGGTTTTTTCAGCTCGAAATTCCTGAGCAAAGCCGATTATGGTATTGAATAGAACGAGGGCGATAAGAACGACCGTCGTCCGAACATCCCCCAGATAGCCTGATATCACGGCGCTCACTAGTAACAAGATGATCATCCAATCTTGAAACTGCCTGAGATAGCGTCGCCAGAGCGGCTCGGCCTTGATGGTCACCAGCTCGTTGTAACCGTTTGCTTCAATCCTCTTGGCCACTTCGGCTGTCGACAGACCGGACTTCTTGGTCTGGTAATTTTTAAGGACATCGTCGACTGATTGGCGGTAGGCAGGCTGGGTGTGTATATTCATAGGCTGCCCTTACTATATCGCGGTGAGAGGCGAGAGCAAAGCCGGAGACGCAGGAATATTTCAACGCTTGTTGATACAACGCAACCTGAACGTGTATATTAGACTATGTAGGCAAGGAGGACTAGTATGAACAATCAACCGAACACGTCTTATTATGCACAGCGGCCCGGACCGTATCGATCGCAATCAACGAATGGACTGGCCATCGCCTCACTCGTCCTCGGCATCCTGGCCGTTCTGTCAGGTTGGTTTTTTATGGGAATCATTTTTGGCTCGGCGGCAGTCGTCATTGGCATCGTTGGCCTCAAAAAAGCCGGCGGAGGCGGTGTCGCCCAGGCCGGCATCATTACCGGTGGCATCGGCGCGTTGACTGGCGCAATTTTTACAACTATCTGGATTGTCGCTTTGATGCAGGCCGGGACCATTCCCTCACCACTGACGAAATTGAGTAAAGGCCTGATCGAGCAGAACAAAGTCGTCAAGACTCAGATCGCCGCCAAAAAGGATTTTTCCAAGGGAGACACTGGCATATTCGGAACCTTTGAGGTAAAAATTAAGTCCGTACGGCGCGACTATGCGCCTGATAATACGGCCCTGCGGGCAGGCGAAGGCAAGGAGCTGATCGTCGTGGACCTCAGCGTTAAAAACACCGGCAGCTCCGTTAAATCGTTTACCAGTTTCGGACTGCAGATAAGTAAGGACAGTATCGTCAGCGGCCTGCCGGCTATCGCCGTTGCGCCCGCCTTTAATGGCAAGGAGGTTGGTAAGGGCACAACCAGCGAGGGTAATGTCGTGTTTGAGGTGCCGAAGGGAGCAACTGGCCTGAAGCTTTTGTACCAGGAAATCGTCTACGACCTCGAAAAAGGCGTGGCCCAAACGTTGACGTATAGTTTAGGGATGTAGGAGGGCAATAAGATTGAGCTCGGCAAGCTATTGCCATCAAAGAGTACTCCTTCGCTGACGTACAAAAAAACGTAAACCCTCTGTCGTTTGGTCGGCTGCGCCGAACCTCTTTTGCTACGCAAAAAGCCAAGTTCACAACTTGCGCGACGTTGTCAAAGTAAAAACCCCACACTGGGTGGGGTTTTTACTTTGGTGAACTCGGCAAGATTCGAACCTGCGACCTTTGGCTCCGCAAGCCAACGCTCTATCCAGCTGAGCTACGAGTCCATACAAGCGCGCCCGTCTATGTTGCCATATCCGAACACGCTTTTATTGTAACTAGAAGGTACTTTCGACAACATCGAAATGAAGCGAACAAAGGCTATTGTACCATGTTTACTGACGACGGAGCAATTATATGGACTAGAGGCGCAGCTTACGGACGATGAGGTCGATGGCGTCCAGTTTCAAGGTCTCCATCGGCAGCCGGACGCCTAAAATATCGACGATTTTTTCGCCAGCTTCTTCGGGAAAGTAGACCGACACGCCTGGAGCGAAGCGTTTAATTGGGATCAGCATAATTGAGTGATGCTCGCCGTCGCGGATAAGACCAAAGGCCTTAAAGTCGGCCAGATTGTAGAGTTTGTCACCGATATAGAGGCCTTGCTTACCGCTGAGCGCGTATTGAACGCTGCGGGGTGGCCGCCGGGCATAGACAATGACGGCGACAGCCATGACGACGACTAGCACCGAGAACGACACCGACTGCAGAAAGAAGACATCGATAGCGATGAGCCCCAACACGACAACGCCGAAGAGGACGTACCACAGACCGTTTTTTTCCGGATGGATATACTCGGTCGCCACCCAAGTGACGGGGTCGGTATCGACGGGCGGGATGGCCGCAGGCTCCTTGGTGGGTTCCACGTAATTTAGCTCGGGCGTGTTGGTCTCCAACGTCTCATCTGGATCTTGTTGCCAGTAGTTATCGGGCTGGTCAGGCTTCATCACTTCAGTATAGCATGAGCGAGGTAGGCTATATTTAAATTTAAATGTCGACGCGCATAGGCTACAATATGATTATGAAGATAGTGCAGGCTTTTATTCTGTGGATGTGCTCACTAGTTTTTGGCGTCTGTATCTCAATCATCTTGGGCTACAGCTTGCTGAGCCAAACCGTGCTCCAGCCGTCAGTCGTCAAGGGGTGGGTAGCCGACAGCGGTACCTACGCCAAATTCACCGATGCCGTTATTATTCCAGCCATCACCCAGGACGGAACGTCAGGGTCGACCCAAGGCCTGATTAGTAACGCCATGATCGCCACAGCCGCCACGACAATCCAGCCCTCGTTCATTCAAAGTAGCTCCGAGACCATTATCGACGCGACCTATGCCTGGCTCAACAGTGACGCGTCTCACATTGCCTACACCATCTCCACCAAGCCAGCCACGACCACGTTCTATGATTCGTTGCACGATCAAATCGTTACCAAACTGAAGGCCCTGCCGCCCTGTTCTCGTGGGGCCACCGACCCCCAGCTGACAATCAACGGCGTCTGTCTGATGTCGTCGTTAAGTGTCGCCACCACAGCCGACGAAATCACCGCAAGCCTCCGAAGTAGCGGTCCGCTTAAAAACAACTCGATAAACGAAACGACTTTCGCCCCGGCCCAATCGCCTCCCAACGCAGCGGCTGAGTTGATGCAGAATTTACCTGTTGATCTGAGCTATGCTTGGCTCGCCAACTTGATGGCGTGGCCGACCGCTATGTTGGCGGCTCTTTTCATCATCTTGAACCGTCGCGCCAGAGGCTGCATCTCCGTCGGTACCGCAGTGCTGCTACCCGGCCTACTGTTCGTGGTGGCCAGCGCTGTCATCCTTTCCCATCCCCCTGATGTCAGCGCCCTCGTTGGAGGTAGCGACGCCAACATTAATGCCCTGCTGGCCGGAATTGCCAAGGTCGCCATCCCGTCACTGGCCCATGTCGCCCAGTTTATCGGCATAGTCGCCAGTAGTATTGGCATCATTTTTATCACCGCCGGCTACATCTGGCGCCATGAAAGCAAGCTGCGGGCAAAGCGAGCAGAGGAGGTCAAAGCCAGCCAAGCCGTCACACCAGAGCCCGCTCCGGTTGAAGCGGCGCCGGTCGCCATACAGCCTCCGATAATAAATAAAATTCCCGTCACAACTTTCGATGATCCGCCCGAGAATCCCTGGACTTAATGCCGCAGAGGCTTACTGGCGGGGGAGTGGTGCTCGTTTCATTCCGTACATATAAAAAACGACCGAATGGTCGTTCTTTGTATATAGGGAGGGTTATCTACGAGTTTAGAAGTGACGTTCCATTTTAATGAATATCATTTATAAAGTTTGCTATGCGAACCAACTGCAACAAAAAGCACTTTATTGTCAGAGACAATTTTAAAGTGTAGCCGCAAATCACCACCAGCACTAATAGAATGGTATCCCTGCCATTCACCCCTTAGTCCATGATTACGGAGCTTAGGGTTTAACATATCATTCATGAACAAACTAACTGAATTTTTTGCTTGCTGCTGTTTCTTAAGTGGTAATTTTCCAAACTGTTTGTTAAATACTTTGGTAAAATCGATATCCATAGTTAGCCTTGCATTAGACTATCCAAATGCTTCAAAGCACCCTTAGAGCCCTTTGTGTGCGTGATATCTCGATCTGCTTCGTAGTCAGCTTCCGCTCGCCCCATGAGCTCCTCAAGATAGGGCGTGGGCTCAAGATCAGCACTTAATACTATACGGCGATCGCGTAATGCTTGTTTAATGACCATGTTAACAAAAGCAGTACTTGACACACCCAACTCAGCGGCAAAACTTTTCAGATCTTGCTTAGTCTTTTCGTCTGTCTTAATATTTAGTAGTACGTTATTCATATATACATTGTATACATAACGTATACACAAGTCAATGCACTATACTTTAATAGTATTAAAGTGTGAGCTATATAAAACAAAAAACACCCTACTTTTGTAAAGTGCGTATGCTTGGTGGAGGGGGGGAGATTCGAACTCCCGCTCCAGGTCTCCCCAGACTAATGATTTAGCAAACCATCCCCTTAAGCCACTTGGGTACCCCTCCACGCTTGCTTGATTGTACCATACATAAGGGGTGAGGACTAGATTTATCGTCGTATATTTGCTATACTCTAAATATATTACATAGTAATGAGGAGTTAGCCATAGCCACGCCGATACTGACCGCCCGCGTCTCGACTTTATTCATCCTGATGATGGGTATATTATCGGTTGTGCTCGCACCACCGCTTTTTGCTCAAGAGATGACTATACGGAGCGGAGCCAACTCGGCTCGTGGCACCGGCGTCCCGGCTGACCTATTTGGAACAAGTGGAGTCTTTGCCGAGATAACCAACACGCTGCTATTTATCATCGGTGCCTTAAGCGTAGTAATGATCATCATCGGCGGTTTTCGGTACGTCGTCTCCGGCGGCAATTCGACTTCCGTCACCAGCGCCAAAAACACTATCCTCTACGCCATCGTCGGCCTCGTTGTCGCCTTTTTGGCCTACGCCATCATCAACTACGTTCTCGGGACTTTGGCATCGGGCGGGGCGGGCGGCACCAACATCTAGGCCGACCCAATCTAAAACAACGACCAGCCGGTCGTTGTTTTAGATTGGTGGAGAGGGAGAGATTCGAACTCTCGGTACCATTGCTGACACGACAGTTTTCAAGACTGTTCCCTTAAACCACTCGGGCACCTCTCCAGGTTTATAGTTGACAGGTGGTAATTGGCAGATAGTACCAGGCACCACTTCTCGTACATTGTATACTATTTAACCCTTTACTTCCATCCGTCTACTCCCGCAGCCTGACGCCCGGCACTTGGACAGACATGCGGTGGGCAAGTCTGGCATTGCACGGAGCAACAGGCCACCAAGTAACTGAGGAGCGGTTCGGTGTCGCTCAAGCTTGTAAAGTCTTATTAATCGTTGCAAAACATCTCTTCTTACACCACCCGCTAGGTGTGTTCATATGGCAGCCGACAAGTGTTGCTAAGTCCTTTGACTTCACAAGGTCATCGGCACGCTAAACAGGCGCCAACCGACTTGTTCGTGATGTTATATTTACAATTGTGGCACAATGGACTTCCGGTTTTACCGTACCCACAACAGAGGTGTGGAGCGCAAAAAGATAGGGGATTGTCGATTATTGTATTATTTACGTTTCAGAGGATTATCTAGTTGATTATACCGCACAGGTTGGTTATAATGTGAGGGACTATTTGTCAATAGCGCCTAGAGAAAGTGGAGGATATCATGGCCCGTAAACAAAACGATGACTTGTTGATTGAGGACGAGCTGGCAGCAGCTTTCCTGAACGACGACGAACTAACAACAAACACTGTCGCAGTTTCAGCACCCGCTGAAGACAGCTGGGACGACAGCGAAGAGGAGTTTCCTGGTCAACTCGCTGTTGACGTCTACGAAACCGACGACAAGCTTGTCGTCAAAGCTCGTACAGCCGGTGTCAACAAAGAAGAACTCGACGTCAGTATCAGCGATGGTATTTTGACAATCAGCGGTACGCTCAACAGTGGCGACGAGAGTGATGCGACCAACTGGCACATCCAAGAATGCTACTGGGGCGAATTCAGTCGCACACTCGCTTTGCCTGTCAGCGTGAAAGAAGATGAAGTAGCCGCTATCTTGAAGGACGGCGTTCTCTCAATCAGCTTTAGCAAGGTCAAGCAAGAGCAAGCCAAAAAGATCCAGGTTCTGTAAAACAACCTGCCTACCAATTAAAATACGACCCCGCGAGAGGGTCGTATTTTATATCCCGTGTATCTGGCACACAAAATACCCGGCATCACGCCGGGTATTTTTATAGTCGTTACTCACAGGTAACTATGGTGTGACCAGCTTATCAAGAACGAAGTTGACAATGGCGAAAGCTAGGAAGGCAACAACCAAACCAATGATGGCATAGAGAATGGTGTTTTTAGCCGATGTGACCTGACCGCTGTCACCACCAGAAATGGTGTATTTAATACCACCGATGATCAGCATAATTACGCTGACTGCACCGATCAGGAACAGTAAGATGTTGACGATTTTTGTGAAAACCGAATCGGCTCCAAACAACGTGTCGGGAACGCCACCGCCCTTTGAAGCATTGATGCCGTTTTGTACTTCACCCTGAGCTGACACCGTACCTGTACCGATTGGAGCAACCAGGCTAACGCCAAGGGCCAGAACTGGGACGATAAATAGTCCAGCGAGTATATTTTTTAGTGTTTTGGTCATTTATTTTATTTCCTTTCTAAAGAAACTACTATGCTACATTTATATCAGATTTGAACCTATTTGTTAAGACCCTACGGTTTGGCTTTACAGACTTTGGTACTGGCATTGTACGTTCCGCCACCTTGCTCGCAGTGCTGTTGGGCCGACGATGTGCCAACCGACCCCACTACCCAGTTAACGATCGCGAAGGCCAGCAGAGCGACGACCAGGCCGATAATAGCGTAGAGGATAGTGTTTTTGGCTTTAGTCACCCCACCAGAATCACCCCCGGAGGTCACGTACATGAAGCCACCAATTATAATAACGATGACCGATACCGCCCCTAGTATGAACAACATGGTGTTGACGACAACTTGTATAATACTCGGAACGCTATCGTTTTTGGCCTTACAGACAGCGTCCGTGCTGGTAGCCGTACATTGCGGAAATACATTGACGGCACCAGCGGTCGCTGGAACAAATAACCCAGCCGCACCTACAACCAGCGCCATCATAATTATCATTTGTTTAATTCTTTTCATCTAAAACCTCCCGATGACAAATTGAGTAATGGCAAACGCCGACATAATAACCACAATGCCGATAACCGCGTACAGAATGGTATTCTTGGCTTTTGTGACCTTACCAGCATCACCTCGTGAGGTGACGTACGTGAAACCGGCCAAGATAATGGCGATAACCGCAATGATGCCAGCAATAAAATAAGCAATGTTCAGTCCGTTTTGCAGCACTTTATCGGCAGTGAGTGTTGGTACATTATGACCGCCGGCACTAATTAAGGCCGCAAACACTGTCAAAACATTCATATTATACGATGACCCCCATTATTAAATTAACGATTCCAATCGACGCGATCGATATCACCAGGCCGATGACAGCATTTTGAATCGTTGTACGGGCTTTCGTCATACCCTCGGACGATCCGGTGCTGGTCAAAAACAAAAAACCACCATAGAAGATATAGCCGACGGCGATGTATCCCACTAACTGTAAACCTATCTCGACCACATTCAAAACGATCATCCAGATGAAAGTAGGGAGGCCGCCAGGGAGAGAAGCAGGACTGACGATGGAGCAATCGGCAGCAACCACCCCGCGATACCAAGCGGGGAAGGTGAGGAAGGTGTTCGTAGCGCAAGGAGCGGGTACGGCTTTCGCTGGGGTTTCGGCTGATACGGCGACTGGAGCTACAACAGACATAATCGATCCAACGGCAAAAATGGTAAATAGAAGTGTTATGCCCCAACGTTTAAATAA
Source organism: Saccharimonadales bacterium (SeqCode) (assembly GCA_038244885.1). GTDB lineage: Bacteria > Patescibacteriota > Saccharimonadia > Saccharimonadales > Saccharimonadaceae > UBA1547. The sequence continues at coordinate 40,685 of JBBRTA010000004.1, forward strand.
CGTGACCACTCTCATGCTGAGAATACTCCACCCGGAATAATAAAGTTAAGCGCTGCATACATTAATGCGTACGTCAGGATGCCGATTACCACGTTTCTAATAACTTCTCTGGCTTTTTTGACCTGTTCGGCGTTACCGCCGGCGCTGGTGTACAGAACTGCCCCGTAGACAACACCACCGACCGCCGCCACACCGACTCCGGCGGTCAATATATCAAGTACTTGCAGTAGAAGTGACCAGACAGCGGTCTGCTCGATTTTTGTGCTACCCGGTTTAACATCCTTACACGATAGGATGGCCGTTGGCGTTCCACAACTGGTATCAGCCGCCAAGGCATTATTTGGAATCACCGCAATCAGTAAACCGACGGAGACGGCAGTGAGTAATATGATTTGTTTCAGTGTTTGTTTTATTTTCATAACTACTCTATAAAATACAACAAAACTACCCCGGAAGCAAGGATTAAATGCTTACGCTATTGCTTTTTTTAAACATTAGTGATATAACTATATGCATAGAAACATGTTACAGTATTTAATTTTGAGTGCGTCAAGCACGGAGAACATATACGATGAGCTACGACAACAACAAACTACACCCTGTTAGCACCAGCGAAGCTTCTGTCGAGAAGAAAACCAGCCTTAAACGTAAGGCGGCAGCGCTTGGGCTTGCTGTAACGGCTCTTTTTGGTGTGGCGGCTTGTGGTAACGGCGTTGATCAAGTAGCTAAAGCGACACCCGTAGCAACTGCCGAGGCGACCCCTAGGGTATCACCAACTACTGCAGAGGCGACAACATCTCCAACCGAAACAGCCTCTCCGACAGAGAACGCCGACGTTGCCTTCAACATCGAAGCTGACAAACATTCGACCTTCGAGCAATTTTTAGGCCGACCACGCGCAGAAAAAGTGGCTTTTGCCTGGGATACTTATGCACAACAGATTAGCGATGGCAGAGACTTTAACTTCTTTAAAGCCGTACCTTATGGTGACAAGCTATCTCTCGACGAGTATAACCCAGCCATACCGGAGGTCGTTTCAAAGGATAATAACGGCCAACAGATTGTTAACCAAGAGCTATTTACTGAGCAGTACGCTGCCGCTCAGGCGATAGACCCTAACGCTCTTGGTTCATCCCCGGCAGACATACCACTCGAGCAGAAGCTTGTGGCTGGTGGACATTACTACAACGATGCAAAAAAAGACCCGAGGTATGCGATTGGTCTCAAAACGGTAACCAATAGCGAAACGACTCAAGGTCTAACAGGTATCGAGCAAACAAGGGTTGATAAATTCTCACCTTTACAAAAAGGAGTGGACAAAGACGGACAAGCGATCGAATATGTAGACTGTTGGGTTAACTCTGACGGAACCACGGAAATACAAAGGTATGTTTATTATTCCTTTGTCGCTAAAGACAACCAGACCCACGCTGTGTGGCTATTTGAAAGCGCAAGACCAATACAGTAACCAGGTAAGCAACCGGTTTCTCCCCCTGACGTATTTGTCGGGGGGATTTTATGCCATCAATCGAGATGGGTGCATTGCTATACCGCATATGGCTACATGGGTGATATACTATTTTTATCATGTACTGGCAAAACACAAAAACACTTCGTTACTTTTTTGCACTCATCTCGATTATTGTAGTCGCCAGTATCGTCAACTTCGCCGGCTTAAACGGTGTCGACCAAGCCAGCGCCCAAACGGCTCTCAGTACCACCCAAATACAAACATGCTTCGACACTTGGAACGGCAAGACTATTGACTTTCTGAATGGGGACGCGCTCACAAAATCACTATTTAACAACTGTAAAACCCCCTCTGCATGTAGTATCGCGTCAGAGTTCATCCCCTCCAAAGTCACCTGTATCAACCCCCAAGCGGCGGTCTCGGCGGCGGCGTCCCAGGCTGTTGTAGCGCCGCTCATCACGGCCGTGTGCGGTGTTGCTCCTCCAATAACAAACCAAACCCGGGTGTATGTTGCCTGTAGTCATAAAGTAGTCGCGGACTACAACGCCTGTGCTATGACGGGCGGTCCGGTGACTAGCAGCGTTGTGGATACGCCGACCAATATCGCCAAATGTTTCGTGGCTAAAGGCAACAAAATTTCCGTAATCAATGCTGCAAAGGCCATTGCGACTGGGCGAGCAGCCGGCGATGCTATCATAACTAAGGCAGCCGATGCCAAACGGGATGCGGACTGCACCGCCAGCGGCAAAGTTATAGTTGACGGTAAGTGTGTGGCAAAACCAGTAGATGCGCCAAAAACCAGCTGTACGATTGATGGCATCGGCTGGATTATCTGCCCAGTTATGAACTTTATGGGCAAAGTAGTTGACGGTTCTTACGGAGTCGTCGACGGTTTACTTAAGACACCCTTCATGAATACCAATACCGCCGACCCCGCTAACGGGACTTACCAAGCCTGGGCAATCATGCGAAACATCGCAAATGTCGCGTTTGTTATCGCTTTTCTGATTATTATATTCTCGCAAATGACCAGTGTCGGTATTACTAATTATGGTGTCAAGAAGATGTTGCCGCGACTTATCATCGCCGCCATCCTGGTCAACGTATCGTATTTTATCTGCGCCATTGCGGTCGACATCTCCAATATTCTCGGCTCGTCAATGAAGCAGGTTTTTGACAATATTGGTCAGGACTTACAAATCAAGTCAAATCAGGCGTCTTTCCCAAATGCTTTTACGACGGGCACGGGTTGGCAGGGGATTGTCGGCTTTATGCTGGCGGGGGCAGTCGGCGCCTCAATAGCGCTCTACGCAGGATTATCGATTCTACTGCCGGCTCTTATCGCCGCCGTGCTGGCCATTGTAACGGTTTTCCTCGTTCTGACTATGCGCCAAGCATTACTCATTATCCTCATTGTCATCTCGCCGCTAGCCTTCGTCGCGTATCTACTGCCTAATACCGAGGAATGGTTCAAAAAATGGCGCAAACTCTTTCAATCACTCCTACTGATGTACCCCGTAATTGCGGTTCTCTTCGGTGGCTCGGCGCTAGCCTCACAGGTAATCACGGCCAGCGACAAGAATAGCTTTGCAGTCCAGGTCATGGGCGCGCTCGTCGCCATTCTGCCGCTTTTCCTGACGGTGACGATAATGAAGGGCGCAAGCTCAATGCTCGGTAAGGTTGGTGGTTTTGTTAGTAGTAATGGTATGGTCAACAAAGCGAAAAAAGGCGCAGAAGGTTATCGCACTAATCGTCAGGAATACCGTAAGTTAAAGTCTATGAATGGCGAACGATCTCTACCTGGTACAGGTTGGGCAGCCAAACGCAGGACCAGCCGGGAAGCGGTCCTTAGCAACCGTAAAAGTGAGCTCAACAGGGCAAACGCGGCGTTCGTTGCTGACCGAGTACAAACAGATGAAGGCTTTAAGGCTCAACTAGCCGCCGGTGGTGGTAATGGCGCTGACATGCGGGCTCTGGCCGGTGCCATCAGTGTCAAAGTGGAGCTATCTGCCAAGGAAGTTAAAGCAGCAAGCGCAGTCATCGAGGACATGAATCTCGACTCTAAGCAACTGGGCGAACTAGCTGCAGGGGGTGTTGGAAAGTCAGCCGACGGACGAACACTCAACGGAGCCGATGATGCCGTCAGAAAAGCAGCCATCATGGGAGCAGTTTCGATTGGCACCGTCGGAGACGTCGAGGAAATCATTAAAAGTTCTGGCACTATGTCACAGGAACAGCGAAAAATACTTTCATCGTCTATTGCCTCTAGTGGCATCACCAATAAAGCGACTCACTTGGCCGGCCAGACACTCGATGATATCGCTCAGGGTAAGGTGACATCCGAGGACGACCTCAACTTCGTCACAGCTCGGGCCATCGAAGGCGGCAAATACTCATCCGACAAGATTGGTGATAACGACCATGCCAGTCTGAAGCGTGTCGTCGATGTACTCGGGCAAGCCCGAAGTGACATCTCGACAGAAAGCCGCGACAGCGTCGGCGTTCAAACCACTCTAGCTATGACCGACAACCGTAAAGGCCGTCTGACGAAAGCTCAAATGCCATATCTTGATGTACTAAAAAGATAATCACACAGTAACCTTTCGGCCGGTGGGTTTATGGGTATTAATACCGGGAACCATCGCGCCGTCTCCTCTAGTAATAGCCGCCACTCACCGTAGTTAAATATCGAACCAATAACTGGTATACTATAAGCACTATGGCAGTCTATAAAGTTCCCCAGGACGTTGAAGCTGACGACAAACTGATCGGACCGTTTAGTTTTCGTCAATTTATCTACCTGATTATCGTTGCCCTGGCTATCACGGGCGCCTGGGGGCTCTACCAGCTCTTCCCTCTACTAGTAATCATTCCTCTGCCACTAATCGTCTTTTTCGGTGCCCTAGCCCTACCACTGCGCAAAGACCAGCCAATGGAAATATATATGGCGGCCATGGTGTCATATTACCTCAAACCACGCAAGCGTTTTTGGGAAGCCGACGGCATCGAGTCCCTAATCGAAATTACCGCCCCAAAGACCATCGAATTCCAACGCATTAAAAACCTTTCGCAGGGCGAGGCCCAGCAGCGTTTCGGCTACTTGGCAGAAATCGCCGACAGCCAAGGCTGGGCCGTCCGTGGGCGGGGAGTGCAAGCTCCTAATAGCGCTCTGACCAACGACGCCTATTTCGAGGCTCAACAGACCGAAGACGTCCTGGATAGCGACAATACCGTCGCCCAATCGCTCGACTTCATGATCGGCCAAAGTGACGCCAAGCGGCACCAAGAGGTGATTGACCGTATGCACCAACCGCCAACCGCCAACCCGCAACCAGCTCCGAATCCGTATGATTTTTTTACCGCCCCCCCTCCAGTAGCGTCAACACCAGCGCCAGTCTCACAACCCGTCGCTACCACACAAACCACTAGCGAAACATCAACCGCTCCCCAGCCAACCTTCGACCCGTATCCGACAGATATTCAACAATCGGTCATCCAGCCGCTGAGCACGCAGGCTGTGCCCCCATCACACGAAGCAGCGCCAGTCTCACAACCCGTCGCTACCACACAAACCACTAGCGAAAAGCCCCTATCTGCTGGTATAATAAACCTTGCCAACAACGCCGACTTGTCGATAGAGACAATCGCCCGCGAAGCCCACCGTATCA
>JBBRTA010000005.1:0-44574 GCA_038244885.1 Saccharimonadales bacterium (SeqCode)
ACCAGCTGAAATATTCAATCTTCGGGCTGACACGTACTTGTGGGCGACGTCGCGAGCGGTTGGGAACGGCCGCATCCAGACGGTCGATACAACCGAACTTCCACCAAGACTGTAATCTCTAATTTGGCGCTTGCTTTTAACGCTTGTGCTTCTGTATAATGAAAAGCAATATGGTATTACTAAAAGGAGTGGGCGACTTTTTTGCACTGGACATTGGCACCAACGCAGTGCGTGTTGTGCAGCTATCTTCGACGGGTCCCGATAGCTGGAGTTTGCAGCATTACGGCTACGCTCCACTTGATGAAAAAACGAGCATGGGCGGTTCGGACGAGAGCAAGCGTCGCTTGGGCGAAGTCATCATGACCGCCGTTGGCCAGAGTGGCATCAAAGACAAGAACGTCGTGATCGGTCTCCCTTCCAGCAAAACGTTTACGACTGTGATTGATATCCCGAGCATGGGCGAAGCAGAGCTGCGCAGCACGATTAAATACCAAATCGATCAATACATTCCGATGTCAATTGATGAGACAAAAGTTGATTGGGCACTGCTTGGTCAATCGTTGCACGACCCGAAGCAGCAAGAAGTACTCTTGTCGAGCACCGCTAATAGCTACACCGAAGAGCGCCTAGAATTCATAGAGAGCCTGGGGCTCAACGTGATTGCCGCTGAACCAGATCCATTGGCGATGATTCGTTCCTTACTTCCTAGTGGTATTACGGACGCTCGCCTTATCATCGACGTCGGTGAGCAATCGACCGATTTGGCGATTACTTTCGGGGACAGCCCGCGGTTGGTACGCACTATCCCGACGGGCCTCCGCTCGCTGATTAAAGCCGCCGTTCAGAACCTTAATGTCCAAGAAGACCAAGCCCGCCAGTTCATTCTTAAGTTTGGTCTGGCGCCGGATCGCCTCGAAGGACAAGTTTATCGTGCCATTGAAGGAACGCTCGACAATTTTGCGGCTGAACTCGTTAAATCAATCAAGTTTTTTCAAACGCGCTACCCCAATACTCCGGTTGGTGGTATTTTGCTGTCTGGCTTCGCCGCCATCGTCCCGCAGTTTGGTGACTATGTGACTGCCAAAACCAGCGTTCCCTCTAGCGTGGCAAATCCGTGGCAAAAAGTGCGCGTTGTACAGTCTGACCAACAACAGCTTGCTAGTATCGCTGCCGAGTTTGCAACGGCTATCGGACTGGCGCAACGAAGGAATAAGTCATGATTGAAATCAATCTAATTCCCGCCGTCAAACAGGAGCTCATAAAGGTTCAGCGGATACGTGCAATGGTAATATCCGTTTCAATTTTAGTCGGAATTGGCGCGGCCGTGATTGTGACGTTGCTGTTATTTTACGTCTTTGCCGTACAGACGGTGCGGGTTAACATAGCCGACGAAGCAATTAAAACGGGTGCCAAACAGCTGTCGGACGTCAAGGACTTGTCGAAGACACTGACATTACAGAATCAGTTGACATTGATTTCAACGATGCATGCCAACAAAAAAATCGATTCACGTATCTTTGATGTCTTATTGGCGATTATTCCGCCAGCACCAAACGACGTTCAAATATCTGATCTGGCGATTGACTCGTCCAATGGTATTATCACGATGCAAGGTCAGGCTGCCAACAGTTATGCGGCGACCGAAGTGTTCCGAAAAACTATAGAGGGTGCCAAGGTGAAATATACCAATGACGCCGGTATGAATGAAGTTTCTTTGGCGTCTAACGTCAGTACTGGCGAAACGAGCTACGGCGAAGACGCTACCAATGCGAAAGTACTGAGATTCACCCTGAGCTTTACCTATGCCAAAGAGCTATTCTCGCCATTGTCAAAGAATGTGACCATTGAAATCGCGACCAAAGGTAACGCTACTGATTCGTACTTAGGCGTGCCAAAGAGTATTTTTGTTGATCGAGCCACTGATCTAAAGGGAGCACAGTAATATGCAACCGAAAGACGTCACAATCCGTAAACGAACTCAGATTACAAAAGCGAATCGGACAATGTTTCTGTGGGTCGCCGCCGTCTCCGCACTCGTTGGTTTTGCGTTGGTCATATCAGTATTTTTAATTCAAAAAGCGGTTTTTAATGAGAAGATTTTAACCGTAAAGAATCAAACGGTATCGACACTGAAGACGAACAACAAGAATATCAGCGAACTAGAAGCCCAGGTTCGAATTCTTGATAACAACCAGGCGCTGATTGACTCAAAGTCGAAACCGGAAGACCAAGCGGTTCAAGTTATCCTTGATGCTTTGCCATCAGAGGTGAACTCACTCGCGCTCGGGGCATCACTCCAAAACAAGCTACTGGCAAATATAGACGGATTATCGATTGACTCCCTGCAAGTCGACTCCGTTGTTGGGGTAGAGTCTCTCTCGTCCGACCCAGCTGCTCAAAATGTATCGGGAACTGCGTCTTCCGGCCAGTCGGAAATAACTTTTCGATTCGCCGTCAGTGGGAACGAAAGTACGCTCAAACAAGTGCTGGTTCAGCTGGAACGTTCAATCCGCGCCATTGATATTCTATCGCTCCGAATCGAAAATCAGGGAGCTAAGCGAGTACTGACGGTGCAGGCTCGGGCATTTTACGAACCAGCTCGTATAGTTGAACTAAAGGATAAACCGGTCAAACCATGAAAAAAACAGATATAGCCATGATCATATTAATCGCTTCAATCAGCATTCTGGTCGCATACTTTACCGCTAATAGTATTTTTGGAAATGTGACAAAAGAGAGTGTGAAAGTCAAGACGATCGATCCAATCGACTCCAAGATAGTCGTGCCAGACCCCGCAATCTTCAATAAAAATGCCATTAATCCAGCTGTTGAAGTTCAGATTAACGGTGCCAAATAGGAGGATGCTTCGATGGCGCTCTTAACCGGTGATATTCAAGAAAAACTCATCAATCTATTGATTGATGAGGGACTGGTAACCCAGGACATCCTCCGAGCGGCCGAAACGGCCTCCGCAGCACAGGTAAAGCCGTTGTTGGCACTACTCACGGAAGATCATATCGTCGACGACGAGCTGTTGGCACACGCCATCGCCCAGGTTTCGGGTGTGCCGTACGTCAATCTCAGTAATAGCTTTATCGATCAAAATATTCTGGCGCTGCTACCAGAAGATATTGCCGAGCGTTTTATGGCAGTACCACTTGCCGAAGTCCAGAATCGCTTAGCTGTCGCCATGATCGATGCCAACAACGTCCAGGCGGTTGACTACTTGGCAAATCGTATTCAACGTCCATTAAAAGTTTTTATGGCTTCGGAGTCAGGCGTTCGCCACGTCCTCGACCAATATCGTACCGACCTTTCGAGCGTCGACGAAGCTGCCGAGGCCAGCCAGGCCGAAGCCAATCTCGACTCTGCCAAGGACGTCAAGACAATTGTCCAAGATTCGCCAATTAGTAAAGCGCTGAGCACAATCTTGGAATACGCAGTCAAGTCCCGAGCGAGCGATGTCCACATCGAACCACTAGAAACGGCCCTCAAAATACGCTGTCGTGTCGACGGCGTCCTTCGCGAGATCATGCAGCTGCCAAAAAGCATCGAACCGGCTTTAGTAAGCCGAATAAAAATTTTGTCAAATCTCAAAATCGACGAACACCGCGTGCCACAAGACGGCCAATTCACCGTCAGGGCTGCCAACAAGGAAGTCGACCTTCGTATTGCTATCAGCCCTGTAGTATGGGGAGAGCAAGTGGTTATTCGTTTGCTAGATAAGTCAGGTAATAGTTTTGACCTGGCGGAGATGGGGTACGCCGGCCGGGCCCTTCGGGCGATTGAAAAAGGCATCCGTCGTCCGAACGGCATGGTGCTGACATCCGGCCCAACGGGGAGCGGTAAGTCTACCAGCCTCTACGCTCTTATCAAGGAAATTAAGGATGACACCGTTAATATTGTGACACTCGAAGACCCGGTTGAATACAAGATGAACGGCGTCAACCAAATACAGGTCAACAGTGATGTCGGCTTAACTTTTGCCACCGGCCTCCGGTCTATCTTGCGCCAGGACCCGGACGTGGTGATGGTGGGGGAGATTCGTGACAGCGAAACCGCGAGCTTGGCCGTCCAAGCAGCCCTGACCGGACACCTTGTTTTTAGCACCCTTCACACCAACAGTGCCGCCGGCGTCTTGCCCCGACTGCTCGATATGGGCGTCGAGCCGTTCTTGATTGCCAGCACGGTTAATACTATCATTGGACAACGCCTTGTCCGTCGCGTTGCCACCAAACGTGATGTCTATCAGTCGAATCCGATTGAGACTCAGAACATCTTGACGACTATCGGGCACCTGCTACCGAAGACGTTAGCCGATGTTGCGGCGGTTTCTCAGGATTTAGGCTATAAAGACTTGCCCCTCGCGGGCCAAAGCGCTTATACTTTAGTCAAGGGCAAAGATACCCCCCAGTCGCCGCGCGGATACAGCGGGCGCGCCGGCCTCTACGAGGCGATGGACGTCAATACTGACATCCAGAATCTAATTGTAGCCAGGGCGACAAGTTCAGAGATCCAACGCTTGGCAGTTTCGCAGGGGATGATAACGATGAGGCAGGACGGCTACCTCAAAGCATTGCAGGGTATTACGACCATTGAAGAAGTAAATCGCGTAGCGGCAGACATAGCCTAGAGAAAGGGTGAGAACATTATGAATAACCAGGAATTAAGAATCGAAGTGCTACTGGAAGAGGTTGTTCGAAAACGAGCCTCTGACCTTCACCTTCAGGTTGGGCTACCGCCAATGCTGCGCGTCGACGGGTCACTCCTGCCAATTTCAGGCTTTAACCCGCTGGACGAGCCGGCGGTCGAGGCTTTGATCTTTGCTATTTTGGACCAGGATCAAAGACAAATCTTGCTCAAAGACAAAGAATTCGACTTTAGCTTCGCCTTTGGTACCTTGGGTCGTTTCCGTGTCAACGCCTATCACGAGCGCGGTAACCTGGCAGCGGCGCTCCGACTGATCCCTAACGACATCAAATCTCTGACCGAACTTGGCATGCCCCCTGTGGTCATCGGATTTGCCGATTACCCCCGTGGACTCGTGCTGGTGACTGGTCCAACCGGGAGCGGCAAGTCGACCACGCTGGCGGCACTGGTCGACAAAATCAACAGCGAGCGGGCCCAGCACATTATTACAATCGAGGACCCAATCGAATTTACTCATAAGTCAAAAAAATCGGTGATTGTACAACGAGAAGTTCACTACGATACCTATAGCTTTAGCGCGGCGCTTCGCTCGAGCCTGCGCCAAGACCCTGACGTTGTCTTGATTGGTGAGATGCGCGACCTAGAAACGATTAGTGCTGCCATTACCATTGCCGAGACGGGGCACTTGGTATTTGCGACGCTGCACACCAACAGCGCGGCGCAGTCGATTGACCGCATGATAGACGTCTTTCCGCCACACCAACAGTCTCAGATCCGCGCTCAGCTGTCCAATATTCTAATGGCGATTTGTTCACAGCGGCTTGTGCCAGCCATCGGTGGCGGGCGAGTCGTAGCGGCCGAAGTGTTGGTAGCCAACTCAGCGGTCCGTAATATTATCCGCGAAGGTAAATCGCACCAGCTCGACGCCGTCATCCAAACCGGTGCCGATCAAGGGATGCAGACCATGGATCGAACGCTAGCCGGACTCGTTCAGAGCGGAACCGTCACCTATGATAATGCTCGCGATTACGCAGTCGACTTAACTGAATTCGAAAGATTGATGAGAGGCTAGTCTATGAAAAAGTTTTCCTATGAAGCCCGCGACCAGGCCTCGAATAAGATCACCAAAGCGACGGTGCAGGCTGAATCGGAGAATGCGGCCGCCCACCTTCTGATCGAGCAAGGCTTTACGCCACTCGATATACAGGAGCTCTCGGCTGACGGCAACTTCGTCGCCCAACTCGCCAACCGCATTACGACTAAAGACAAGATTGTCTTTAGTCGCCAACTGTCCACATTGATCGGGGCGGGACTGCCTTTGGCGCAGAGCCTTCACACGATACTTGATCAGACCCAGAACAAACAGCTGCAATCCGTCGTCCAAGACATCATTACTTCCGTCGAAGGTGGCAAGACACTGGCTGATTCATTTTCAAAGCACACTAACGTGTTCGACGCGGTCTTTATCTCGCTTGTCACGGCTGGTGAACTGTCTGGCACGCTCGACGATTCGCTCAAACGAGTCGCTGACCAGCAGGAAAAAGACGCCGCCACTATGAGCAAGATAAAAGGAGCTCTGACGTATCCAATTATCGTGCTGTTCGTTATCCTGGGCGTCTTGTTGTTTATGCTCTTTACCGTCGTCCCTCAGGTCGAGAAGCTGTACCATGATTTAAAGAAACCATTACCGTTTTTGACGCAGGTGATGGTCGACGCGGCCGCCTTTTTAGTCCATTTTTGGTGGGTGGTGGTAGTCGTGGTCGGCGCCGGTGGTTATTTCCTGTCTCAATATCTGAAAACTGATTCGGGAATCAAACTTAAAGACACACTTAAGTTGAACATGCCGATATTTGGCCCTATGTTCAAGAAGCTTTATATGGCCCGTTTCTCTCGCACCGGCCAAACTTTGTTGGCGACTGGTGTCAGTATGCTCGATATGCTTCGAATTACCGGTACCGCCATGAACAATGTTATTATCGAAAAAAGTATCATGAGAGCTGCTGAAAAAGTAAAAGGCGGTAAGGCGTTGTCGACGGCTATTGAGAACGAAGACTATATTTTGTCTCTCGTGCCGCAAATGATCAGTATCGGTGAGCAGTCCGGCCGAATCGACGAAATGATGGGTAAGGTTGCTCAGGTCTATGAAGACGAGCTCGATGAGCAAATCCGCACCATTTCGACCGCCATCGAGCCAATTTTGATGGTGGTGCTGGCTGTCGTGGCCGGAGGGATGGTTGGAGCGATCTTGCTACCGATTTACAGCCTGGTCAACGGCATCAATGTCTAGACATTGGTAATCACATAGGGTAATATTAGCACAAGCGTATTAGCGCAAAATATCATAATTAGTTCATAAGAAAGGTGGAAAAGTTTCTATGAACCTCCAAAGAAAAGAAAAAGGATTTACGATTATCGAGGTGGTGCTAGTTCTAGCCATCGCCGGACTCATCTTTTTGATGGTCTTTATTGCCCTACCTGCTCTGCAGCGTAATCAGCGAGACACGGCTCGTAAGAGTGACGTTGCGTCTGTTGCGTCGGGCGTAGTCGCATACACGGGAAACAACCGAGGTGTATTTCCAACGTCGGCTCTTTTGGCGAGTTATGTAAAGGACGTATCCGACAATGTGTTAGATAACTCGGGCTTTACCGCTATAGTTATGCGATCTGTCCCAGCTAGCTTTCCAGGCAATGCCGATCCAGCAGATGGGATAATTTGGGTGACACCTGGAACTGAGTGTGGAACGAATAGCATAACGGGTTCCACTCTCAACAATGGCGCATCACGCCAGTTCACGGTCGTGATGAAACTTGAGTCGGGCGGCGGCGCTTACTTCTGTCAAAACAGCTAGAGTCTGTATACGCATTTTCAAAAGAAGAGGCTCACTAGCCTCTTCTTTTATGTAATTTGTAATTGACCTGTTATGATGGTGCTTATGGAAAACGTAGTTATTTATTTGGCGCTCACCCTGACCGGGCTGTGCTTGGGAAGTTTTGCCGGGGCTTCGGTCTGGCGCTTGCGCGCCCGCCAACTGGCCGAAGATAAGGCCAATCACGAGGACTACGACAAAGGCGAGCAGCGACGACTTGAAAAACTAACGACTGGCGGTTTAATGAACGACCGTTCTCGTTGCCTGCACTGTTCGTACGCACTTCGCTGGTATGACTTGATTCCTCTGATCAGCTGGGTATCTTTGCGAGGGAAGTGCCGTCGCTGCCACAACCCAATTGGCTATCTCGAGCCGCTGATTGAACTAGGCGTTAGCTTATTGTTCGTGCTGTCATTCACTTTTTGGCCTTACCCGCTTGAATCGAGCCTTGAGATTACTCGGTTTATTGTATGGCTAGTGGCAGGAGTCGGTTTGGCTATTTTGTTTGCCTATGATACCAGGTGGTTTTTGTTGCCCGACAGGGTGAGTTTTACAGTCATTGGTCTAGGCCTTGTTAGCGCATTAGTGGTCGTGTTGCAGTCGGCCAACACTGTCAGCACCCTTCTTGGCATTGCTGGCTCGATAATGATACTGAGCGGCCTCTATTTCGCCCTGTATCTTATCTCGCGGGGGGAGTGGGTCGGTTTTGGCGATATCAAGCTCGGGCTTGGCTTAGCGCTTCTGCTGGCCGACTGGAGACTAGCCTTCGTGGCGCTGTTCGCCGCTAACCTGATCGGCTGCCTGATTGTGATTCCGGCCATGGCATTAGGGAGACTGAAGCGCAATTCGCGCGTGCCGTTCGGACCGTTGCTCATTCTGGGGTGTGTCGTCGCCCAGTTAGCCGGCAGCTACCTGATCGAGACTTATCTCCTAGCTATGGGTTAGGCTTATCGGGGCGACCCGCTTATGCTATAATTATGCTCAAATGAGCGCCATGAACACATCTGGATTTACTATCATCGAGACAATGCTGTTTTTGGCCGTCACGGGCGTGTTGGTTGTTGGCATTCTGGCCGGAACGGGGACTTCTATAAATATCCAAAGGTATCGTGATAGTGTTTCCTCGCTGAAGTCGCTGATTGAGCAACAGTATGCCGATAACACGAGTGTTAGTAACGGGGAGCGGGCCACCGCCATATCTTGTGATACGGATGCAACCGTCTCTTCTGGGGGCAGTCTTTCGAGAGGTCAGTCCGACTGCGTGCAGCTTGGCAGATACCTGACGATTGACGATAACATTGCGACAACAACCACCGTCGTAGGGCGAGAGCCCGTCCCATCGCCGGTGGGATCCGACATCGCTAAATTAAAGCTCTACAAATTATCACTATTGCAGACGGATACTATAACGAGCTCTGTACAGTCATCTCTCGAGTGGGGGGCTCGGATTGCTTGGCCGGTGAGTGGTACGGGTTTTAAAAATCCGACGACACCACGACAAATTGGTTTGTTGATACTGCGATCTCCGACTAGCGGGTTGACCTATACGTTCTCTACAAATGACCTTACGGTTACTTTATCCGATATGGTCATTGCCGGCATCACAGCCGACCCAGTGCTGCGCGGACAATCACAGCAAAGAATCTGCGTCGACTCAAACGGTGGCTTCGGTGGCGGCCTAGCGGTCGTGGTTGGCGCTTACGCCTCCAGCGCCAGCTCTCTACAGGTACGGTCTAACGAGATGGGGGATGGCTCGAAATGCTAAAGGCGATACGTAGCTTTCAAACGGGCGACACCCTAATCGAGGTGTTGTTCGCGGTGACGGTCTTTAGCCTCGTGGCGGTGGGAAGTCTGTCAATTATGAATCAGGGAACAGCCACCGCTCAGCGCTCGCTCGAGATTACCTTAGTCAGGCAACAAATAGACGCTCAAGCAGAGACGTTGCGGTTTATTCATGACTCGTACATTGCGGCTTATCCAGATTCCATGACAGCGGGCGATGCTGCGCTGGAATGGGACGATCCGAATCCTCTCAATAATAATAAAATTGTCGACAACGCCGTTCCGGCAGCAACGCCGTTTGGAACCTGTCCGGAATCGGTAGCTGGGTTGACTGACCTGGGGGCGAAGCCGTTTATTTTGAATACCAAAACCGCCAAGTTAGAAACCCCAGGCACGAAAATTTCGTTCACCGTGCCTACCTTTGCCCAACTACGCTATGACACGGTCGTTCCCGTGAACTTGGTACAGTCTGAGGGAATTTGGATTGAGGCAGTGCAGGGAATAGGGACAACATCAAATTTTATAGATTTCCATATCCGAGCCTGTTGGGCGAGTTCCGGGCAGGCTAATAAGATGACCCTGGGCACGATTGTGAGGCTGTATGAACCAAAATAATAAAGGATTTACGCTAGTCGAGCTGATGTTCGCCATGTCATTTATCGCCATCTTATTGATGGCAATTGCCATGACGGTGATTCAGATAAGCAACATGTACAGTCGTGGCTTGACACTCAAGGAAGTGAACCAGGCTGGTCGGTCGCTGTCCAGCGAGCTGACGCATGGTGTAGCAGCTAGTGCGCCGTTCCTGGTCTCTGGACTAGGTACGAAATACATTATCTTACCTGATGGCTCTGGCGGACGTCTCTGTCTAGGACAGTACAGCTATATCTGGAATTACGGAAAATCGCTGACTGGCTCCCTCCCTTTGAGTAATAAATACACGTCCGCATCGAGCACTAAGATCCGATTCGTTCGTGTTCCCGATGGTACCGGGTTTTATTGCACGACCGTCGCTCCAGCTCCGCTTCCGGACGTTGACCCGGCGGGGGCGGTCGAGTTGCTCGACGTTGGCGACTTAGACCTCGCCGTCCATAACTTCGCAATTAGTACTGTGGATTCCGCTAGCGACTCCAGGACGCATCAAAGTCTGTATTTTATATCATTCGTCATCGGCACCAACGAGCAGGCAGCGCTTAACTCAGATCAGTCGACGTGTCTGCCGCCGTCTAACTTGGCGGCCGATCTGAACTATTGTTCGGTGAATCAATTTGATATAGTAGCCCGCGCTGGCAAGGCGGTACAATAAATGATGAAAGTGAGAGCCATGACCATGAACAACAAACAAAACGGTGCCGTATCGTTATTCATCGTGATATTCACGACGCTGCTAATCTCGATTATTACGGTTGCTTTTATTCGCATTATGCTGAGCGATCAGCGCCAAGCGACAGCCTCAGATCTCTCTCAAAGCGCCTACGACTCGGCCCAAGCGGGCGTTGAGGACGGCAAGCGTGCCTTGCTTGACTATCAAGCCGAGTGTGCCAAGGGTCAAGCCGAGTGTGCCACGGCAAAAGCGTTGATGGACTCGACCGAGTGTAATAAAGCACTAAGTAAACTTATTCCCGGCGGGTATGTGGCCAATCAAGAAGTGATGGTCAAAAAGAATCTAGCCGACAATAACGTGCTCCAGCAGGCCTATACCTGTGTCAAAATTAATCTTTTAACAGATGATTACATTGGAACGTTAAGCAAAGATGGCAGTAAACTTGTACCGTTAGTTGGAGTTTCGGCTTTCGACACCGTGCAGCTTGAATGGTTTAATGCGAAGGATCTTTCTGGATCGTCAACAACAATAGATGGCCTGAGCTTAGCCAGCCCGTCGCTCCTTAGCCAGTCAAACTGGACCTCAGCGGCCATGCCAAACCGTCCTTCAATCATGCGTTCGCAGCTGATGCAATTCGGTACGGGCTTCACACTGGCTGACTTTGAGGACGTCAACAGCAGTGGTCAAAGTAACGCTAATACCCTGTTTCTGTATCCATCAAGTATCCTTCCTGGTATAACAAATAATTTTACTGAAAACGCTCGTAAGGTCGCGAGTCCAGGACCTGTCAATATCCATTGTGAGGGATCGCTTGCTTCCGGCGGCTACGCCTGTAAAGCAACATTAAGATTACCCACTCCAATCGGTGGTGGCGATCGAACTGCCTATTTGCGCTTAACTTCGCTCTATAAGGTGGCGCATTATAAGGTAAAGCTGCTCAACGGGATAACCGATGTCAAATTCGACGGGGTCGAGCCTTCGATTGACTCAACTGGCCGAGCAAACGACTTATTCAGGCGCGTTCAGAGCCGTGTCGAAGTGGTTGATACGAATTTCCCATATCCGGACGCGGCCGTTGATACGACCAACACGTTCTGCAAGAACTTCCTGATTACCGACAGAGCTTCTGACTATAGTAATAGTTGTGTGACACCGTAACCTAATCAGTTAACTACTCAGTAGTTTCGCTGTGGAATTTCTCGTAAATCTCACGCAAGTGTTGGTCCGTCACGTGGGTGTAGACTTGGGTGGTACTGATACTGCTGTGTCCCAACATCGACTGGACGCTGCGAATGTCGGCGCCGTTCATCAGTAGGTCGGTTGCAAAGCTATGTCGCATGGTGTGCGGGCTGACGTGCTTGGTGATACCGGCCAGACGGGCGCAGCGGGTGACAATCCGCTGGATGCTGCGAGCCGTTAGGCGGCGGTAGTCGCCACTTGTACTAACCACGTTGTTTCGGCTGTAGCTTAAAAACAGGGGAGGGAGATTATCGATTCGAGCATGAAGGTAGTTATCGACGTGATGGGCGGCACTTTCGCTAATAAATATCGGGCGGTCCTTTTGGCCCTTGCCACGGACCATAAACTCCCGACGTGTCGTATTGATGTGGTCCCGGTTGAGGTTGACCAGTTCCGAGACGCGCAGTCCACTAGAAAAGAGCAGCTCGACCAAGGCTCGATCGCGCAGCCCGACTTCACTCGACAGGTCGATTTGATCGACTAGGCGTTCGATCTCGTCGTAGTGCAGAAAGGTGACTTGTTTACGAGCCGTTTTGGGTAGCTCTATCTTTTCAGGAGACAGGCTGGCTATGTCACGCTTTGACAGGTAGCCGAGGAAGCCCCGGAGGGCGATTAGGTGGTAGCTTTGGGTAATCGTTGCGAGTTCGTCATCGTTGTCATTTTTGTAACGGTTGAGCCACAAACGGTATTTACGGACAACTTCTGATGTAATTTTATCAACGGTTATATCATTGGTGAAATTGACGAAGCGTTCCAAGTACAGGGTGTAATTTTCGGCCGTCCGGGCTGATCGGCCACCCTCAACTTCAAGGTGTTCGATATAATCAAGCAGCAGTTCTGACATATACATACTATTAGCATAGCCTAAAAGCCGCGAAGTCGGTACAATGAAACGATGCATCTGTTTGAAATCATCTTCCTTGGTCTCATCCAAGGGCTGACCGAGTTTATTCCCGTCAGTAGTTCGGGCCATTTGGTGATTGCTCAGCACCTCTTCTCGGCCGGATCGGACCATCTTTACTTGGAGTTCATTAATATCGGTACCTTTCTGGCCTTGCTGGTCTATTTCCGTGTAAAAATTGTCGGGATTGGACGCGACATTGTTTATAACAAAAAGTATAAACTGGCCTTCAATATACTTCTGACCGCTATTCCAGCCGGCTTGATTGGCTTTATGATGGCGAAATTTATCGGTTCGTCTGCCTTTTTTGGCAGCCTGACCGTCGTTGCAGCGACGCTCGGTCTCATGGGGATAGTGATGGTACTGTTGGAGCGTTTCCCGAAAGCATCGGCCGTACAAGACGGTGCGGCGCTCAGTTGGAAGCGGGCGCTTATTATCGGTCTGGTCCAGGTTCTGGCACTTATCCCGGGTGTTTCTCGCTCGGGCTCGACGATTATCGCGGGGCGACTGGCCGGCCTGAGCGCGGCTGCAGCTGCGGAATACAGCTTTCTGGCGTCATTGCCGATTATGCTCGGAGTCACATTAAAGACGGTCATAGGTGACCGAAGTTATCTGTTGGCGAACTTTGGCCCGCTCTTGATTGGTAATGCGGTCGCCTTTATTGCCGGCATATTAGCTGTCGGTTTCTTGATGAAGTACCTGGCCGGTCATAGCTTGGCTATTTTTGGTTGGTACCGAATCGGAGTGTCGGCTATCTTGACCATTGTTCTTCTGCTACACTGAAATTAAGAATAACGAAGAAAGAGGCCATATGAGCGGACTTGAACGAACACTTATTATATTAAAACCGGATACAATTCAACGAGGTTTGGTTGGTGAAATTATATCTCGCTTTGAGCGAGCGGGCCTCAAAATTATTGCTATGAAAATGGTCGCACCGGATGAACTGCATTTTCATAAACATTATGAAGGCATCAGTAATTTAATTAGTCGATGGGGCGAAGATATATATAACGTGACGCTTAGTCAAATGACCGAGACGCCCGTAATTGTTTTTGTGCTAGAGGGGATTGAGGCGGTCTCTTATGTCCGTAAACTGGTTGGCAAGACTGACCCGCAAGAATCTGCCCCAGGTACTATAAGAGGTGACTATACTCATATTACACGAGCTTACGCTAATCCACTTGGCTCAACGCTACCAAATATCTTGCACGCTTCGGGTAATCCCGAAGAGGCGGTTCAGGAAGTTAGTCTTTGGTTCAGCGACGACGAGGTCTACGCTGATTACGATACGGCTCAGGGTCCGGTCATCCGTGGCCGTGTGCCTGAAAAAAAATAGCATAAACTGACGCCGAGCAGTTATAATGGGCCATACGCCTCGGTAGCTCAATTGGATAGAGTAGATCCGTCCTAAGGATAAGGTTGCAGGTTCGATTCCTGCCCGGGGTACCAAAGAAAATTATGACTAAAGATATACCCAACGATCAAGACGCGCCGCTCGAATTTGAAGGGCAGCGTGGTGACGAGCAACTACTGTTCGTATTTCGCAGGCATATGATCTCGATGCGCAAAGGCTTTTATTTGCTGCTGATCCCGTTTGCAATTTCGGCCATCCCGCCACTTATTTGGCAAAATAATCTCGAGCTGTTCTGGTTGCCGATTGGCGGACTCCTCCTTGGGCTCCTGTTGTTCTCGTACCACTTTATTCTCTGGTATTTCACGGTCTATATTGTCACCGACCAGCGTATTCGGCAGGTGACCCAGAAGGGCTTCTTTGGGAAGGATGTCATAGAGCTACGCCTGTCAAAGATTCAAAACATAAGTTATAATATACCAGGGTTTAGTGGTGAAGTTTTTAAGTACGGCACCATCGTCATTCAGACGTTTGTCGGCGATCTCGTCATCCATCAGGTGGAGCATCCAGAAAAAACGTATAACAAGCTACAAGATGCGGTTAATAATGCCGAAAGGCACCAGGAAGAGTATGAAGAAGTTACGAACTAGGTTCCGTAAGAAGGAAGTCGATACATCATCAAGAATCACTAATGATACCGTCGCCGAACACCGCGAAAGGATTTTGGCGGGCGGCAGGCGATTTAAGTATCCTGTTCAGTATGCACGGCACCGGCTGGTGTTTAACGCAATTATTATCAGCGTCGCCGCTGCAATCCTTATCGTTGTTGTTGGTTGGTGGCAACTTTACCCAGCCCAAAATACCAGTGCATTCGTCTATCACGTGACTAAAGTACTGCCCCTCCCTGTGGCGAGCGTCGACGGCCAGCCAGTACCTTATAGTGATTATCTGATGAGATATCGTAGTGAAACATTCTATCTCGAGCAAAAAGAGCAGATTAACCTCAAGAGTGAGGATGGTAAGCGGCGAGTGCAAGACATCAAACAACAGGCGATGCAATCAGCGATTGCCGATGCCTACGCCGCAAAGCTGGCCAACAAACTCAAGCTATCGATCAGTGATACCGAACTCGCGACAACCTTGAAGCTCTTGCGACAATCGAGTGATGGCGAGGTCTCCCAACAGACCCAAGATGCGACTGCCCTCGGCATTTATGGCTGGAGTCCGGATGAATATCATCATGTCCTCAAAACTACCCTGCTGCGTCAAAAAGTTGCCTATGCGGTTGACAATAACGCCTTGAAAGTGATGAAGTCAATTGAGCCCCAGCTCAGGGTAGCGGGCAACAGCCTTCAAGCCGTCGCGCAGGCGACCAACACCGCCGGCGCCAACAAGGTGGCTTACGGTGTATCAGGCTGGGTGAAGCGATTCAACCAAGACGGAGGCCTGGCCCGTGTCGCCAGTACGCTCAAGCGGGATGAAACGTCTGGAGCTGTAAAATCCACAACGGGTGACGGCTATTATTTCATCAGGTTACTCGACAGTAATGACACCCAAGTCAGCTACGAGTATATACAAGTTCCGTTGACCGAATTCGTCAAACAGCTCGCCAGCCTTCAAAAGGACGGCAAAACCATCCTGTATATCTCGGTCCCAACACCAAAAACGACCAAAACGCCATAATATAATAATGAAAGGGGACTGGCATGTTTACATTACCAGAATTACCATACGGATATGATGCGCTCGGTCGCTATATTAGCAAAGATATTATGGTACTGCACCATAGCAAACACCATCAGACGTACGTTGATAAACTCAACGCTGCTCTCGACGGCGCACCGGAATTAAAAAACCGTTCGCTGGAGAGCTTGCTTGGCAACCTAGAGGCATTGCCCGAGAAAAGCCGTCAGGCGATTCGAAACCACGGCGGCGGCCATTATAATCACAGTCTGTTTTGGCAAGTAATGTCACCTGATGGAGGTGGTGAACCGACCGGAGAGCTAGGCAAGTCACTGATCGAAAAATACGGCAGTTTTCAAGCTTTCGTAGACGAATTTACAACAAAATCACTTGGCGTCTTTGGCAGCGGGTGGGTCTGGCTACAGCCAAACTTGGATATTATCACGACCGCCAACCAGGACACGCCAATTGGGCAAGGGCTACCGGCTCCAATCCTGACCCTTGATGTTTGGGAGCATGCCTATTACCTTGACTACAAGAATAAACGCGACGATTACGTCCAGGCCTGGTGGAACGTCGTCGACTGGGATTCTGTTGCTTCACGTCGTCATTTGTAAAGATAGAATCGCAATATTTGGTGAATGGGCTACACTAGTACAGTAATGAACCTAGAAACTTATGGCTGGAATGATACTTTCGCCACCGCTTTTAACGAGTTGGGGCTACCTGATTGTGTTCCGGGACGCGTTATTGCTGATCACGGCAGCTATCTAAAAGTAGCCATTCCTCAGGAGACTATCGCTGAAATTGCCGGCGCGCTCCTTCACGCCAGCGAGCCGTACCAGTTGCCGAAAGTGGGCGATTGGGTCGTGCTTCAGCTGAGTGACCACAACCGGGCAATTGTTCGGGCGGTCCTTCCCCGAATGAGCGAGATTAACCGAAAGGCCGCCGGGACTGGCAACGGCAGGCAGGTTTTGGCGACCAACGTCGATACCGCCTTTGTGGTGCAGGCGCTTGATTTTGATTTTAACCCTTCGCGGCTTGAACGCTACACCTATCAATTGAGGCAGAGCCATATCGAGCCAATCTTTATTTTCAACAAGGCCGACAAGGCGTCTGATTTGCCGGCTAAGCTGGCTCTCGTCCAGACCCTGAACGTACCTTTTATTATTACGACCGCTACCTTGGGTGAGGGGATCGAGCACATACAGGCTGCCATGGCAAAGAGTAAAACAGCTGTCTTCTTGGGCTCGTCTGGCGTCGGCAAATCGACCCTGACAAACGCCTTATTGGGTGATGAACGCCAAAAGACCGCTGCTGTCCGAGAGTCGGACTCGATGGGCCGCCATACGACCAGCCACCGTGAAATTTTCGTCCTGCCAGGTGGCGGACTGATTATCGACACCCCGGGTATCCGCGAGCTTCAATTGTGGGGCGAAGAAGAGTACTTGTCTAGCAGCTTCAAAGACGTCGAGGAACTGGCCGGCCGTTGCGAGTTCCGCAATTGCAGCCATACCAAAGAGTCTAATTGTGCGGTCCTGCGGGCGATTGGACAGGGAGAGCTTCCCGAAGCCCGATTGGAGAGCTACCACAAGCTTAAAAACGAGTTGCAAGCCAATGCCTTCGTGGCGGCTTCGTTGTCGGCTAAGCAAAAAAAGCAACGCGCCCGAAGGCTACGCAAAGCCACACAGCTCGACGAAAAACTCGACTCCGACGCAGAACTATATTGAGCTCGGTGAGGAAGTTAGCTTCGTGCAGTTCCTACACGAGCCGCTTCGATGAACTCTTGCCATTGTCGCGCCGTGCGGGCCTGCGCGCAGGCTTCTATGAGCAGCAGGTCATGATTAGCTATACCAGTTACTCGGTCCGGACGTATGAATAACGCTGGTCCTAAGACAATTTTCTCTTCCATGGCATAGCTTTTGGTAATTTTGTCTTCGTGTATGGCGAGCTGATCATCTACTCGAACAAAAGGACCGCCTAAAAGTTTTTGGTTGGCAAGAAAGGCTCGCCTTTTTTTGGTGATAGTTGTGATATGTTCGTCGGTCGGGGCTAGTTCTAGTACCGACGCCCCACGAAGACCTTCGATCTCTAATATTGGCGACAATTCATATTTTGACCAGGTGCTGAGAATAAAGATGCGCATGCCAGTCGCACCCAAGCGCCTTGCTACCTCGGGGGAGTATCGTTCGTTAATCTTTGCTCCAGGAAATAGCTCGACTGTTTCAAAGGGTGATTCATCGGCGATAAAGGATCCGTCAATATCTAAGTATAAGCTGGATATTTCAAGCGAGGGGAGGTCTGACATTGTTGTTATTATGACATACAATCAGGTATATTGTCAACAGATATGAGCTCGACCGGATTATCGCCAGCCAGCGGGCTAGTCGGTTCAGTCGTGACGCGACCCGGCGTAGTGCCACACCATAAAAAATAGTCCACCAAACGGTGCACTATTTTTTCTGGCGGGCTCGGCCGGATTTGAACCGGTGATCTCCTCCGTGACAGGGAGGCGTGATAACCACTTCACTACGAGCCCACGTGTATTGAACTTACCGTATGATAGCAGTTTTTGACTTCCGACGCAACAGAGGGGGTGACGTTTATTTCCTTGGCTGGAAGTGCTATAATCGTCCAGGTGATTAACTGAGTGCCGCTGTAGCTCAGCTGGTAGAGCGGCGCTTTCGTAAAGCGTAGGTCTCCGGTTCAAATCCGGACAGCGGCTCCATAAGAACTTATGAAAAAAACTATCCAAGAATCATTTTCGCTCCTTCTCGACAACAGGTATCTTTTGGTACTTTGCAGTTCATTAGTACTGCTTGGACTGAGCTTTATCGTCTACATTGGGTTTAAAGTACGCCCCAGCGACTTGCAGCTCGTATCGCATTACTCGGCTTTCGGTAGCACACACCTCTACCGCGACCAGTGGTTCTACCTCTTGAATTTCGGCGTCTTCGGCTTGTTCACGGTCGTTTTGCACGTCGTTCTGACGGTCAAACTGTTTATCATAAAAGGCAATTCGCTGGCCGTCGCCTTCGCGTGGTTGGGGATTATCATCATGCTTCTAGCGTGGGCGACAGCCTTCGCGGTGTTGAACGTCTGGTCACCGTCGTAACACAATGATAGATCTTGAAATACCACTTGGCAAAAGGACCACCAACTACCGATTCTTCGAGATGGTACCAGCCATCCTCAGCTACGGTGCTATTATTATGCTCGTCTTGCTGTCGGTTGTGAGCCCGCTCATAGCCGCAGTCTATCTGATGCTGATCATCATTACGTTACTCGTCAAAGCGGTTGGTATCGCTTACCACACGATAGGGGGTCGCAATCGGCTCGAGAAGGCGCAAACAGTCGACTGGAAGGCGCGTCTGGCCGACCTCGAGAATCCGGAAGCCTCGTATGACAAGCTGAAAGATAATGGAGACAAGGCATTCGGGGCGATTGCCCACACCGAGAACCTCCGTCTTATCTCGGCCGATTCGCGGCTGTTTCCGAGACCATCCCGTCTCTATAACGCGGTGATTATCGCGGCCTATAATGAATCGTACGAAGTGATCGAACCAACGATCCAGTCGGTCTTCGACACCACCTACGACAACAAGCAGCTGATTATCGTCATCGCCTATGAACAACGGGGTGGGGCGGGTATCAAGCAGACTGTCGTCAGGCTGAAAGAGAAGTTTGGTTCGAAGTTTTACGCCTTTCACGTCGTCGAACATCCCCAGGATATGCCAAACGAGGTGGTCGGTAAGGGCGGTAATATTACGCACGCCGGCCGCTTTCTACGGGACTGGTTGCCAAGCCAAGGGATTGAATACAAAGACGTGATGATTACGACGCTCGATAGTGACAATCGCCCACACAAGACATATTTTGACTATGTCACGTACGAATATATCGTCCATGAAGATCGAAAACATTTGGCTTATCAGCCAATTTCACTGTTTTTCAACAATATCTGGGACGCACCGGCGCCGATGCGCGTCGTTGCCACCGGCAACTCGTTTTGGAACATTATTAGCTCGATGCGGCCGCACACGCTGCGCAACTTCGCCTCGCACTCCCAGCCGATGGATGCCTTGGTCGAGATGGATTTTTGGAGTACGCGGACGATCGTCGAGGACGGTCATCAGTATTGGCGTAGTTACTTCTATTTTGCCGGTAATTATTCGGTGTTGCCGATCTATGTACCGATCTATCAGGACGCGGTCCTATCGGATACCTACGTCAAGACTCTCAAAGCCCAGTTTGTCCAGCTACGCAGGTGGGCCTACGGCGCCTCAGACATCCCGTACGTCGCCGTTCGTATTTTTTCGCGCGACCGTAACGTATCGCTCGTCGGCGGCATTGCGAGGCTCCTACGGCTCGTAGACGGGCACGTTACCCTGGCAAGTGTGTCGTTGTTGGTAGCATTTGGTGGGTGGGTGCCGTTATTGGTAAATCAGCAGGCCTTTCGTGACCCCGTTGCCCATCAATTGCCGGATGTGATTAGTATTGTGCAGCAGATTGCAATGGTTGGTCTGTTTATTACGGTATTTTTGGCTTTCAAGATGCTACCACCTCGGCCTCTGCGCTACAAGAAGCACCGTAGCATTTTTATGGTGGCCCAGTGGGCTCTGATGCCCTTGACGGCGATAGGTTACAGCGCGACATCTGCCTTGTACTCTCAGGGACGGCTTTTCCTCGGACGCTACCTCGATAAATTTGATGTGACCGACAAAGCGACCCATTCGTCCGCTCAAGAGGCGAGACAGCGTTCAAAAGCACTGAAAGAGGCTCGTAAGAGTTAAAGTTGCATTACGCTATTAAATACCCCGTTCACTATGAGCGGGGTATTTAATAATTAGATGTAACTATAGCGGTAGATTAGCAGTTATAAGCTTTCGAGGGTACGAACACGGACATCACGCTTTACTTCCTGAAGCGTCTTATCGAACTCAAAAGACAAGGTGAAACGCTCTAGTTTCGAAGTTGTAGGGAAGGTCTGTATCTGTTGTCTTTTATCCATACCATAATGTTAGCATAAACATTATAATATGTCAATGGTACAGCTAACCACCTGATATACTACATGTGATATAGACATTGTGATCACGCTCAAATACCCCAGTGGAAAACTATCACTGCCTGTGGGCAAGTGAGCATAAAAAACTTACCACCGTTGAGGTGGTAAGTTTAAAATCTAATATGGTGGGTCCTAGAGGATTCGAACCTCTCACCTCCTCAACGTCAATGAGGCGCTCTAGCCAAATGAGCTAAGGACCCAAGCCCTATAAGAATACCAAAATAGGGGTGACGGTGCAACAATATGCTATCATAATAAATGAACGATGACGTAGCCTAACCAATTACCGAGTTCCGTGGGAGTGATGATGTACGAAACGTCGTCTCATAAGTGTCCGCCATATGGTGGAAAGTCCGGTGGAACCACCCTGCTAAAAAGGGTCCGAGACATGCGATACATAGATTTAATAGTACATTTAAATCTGAGTCTTGCATGTTTTTTTGTTTATTACAATAAGGAGCCTCGCCATGAATAGAGAAAGTCAACCCGAAACAACGACCATACCGGCAGAAAGAATCGCGACCGTCAGTTATTTACCCGCCTCCACAGAGGTTACTTTAAGCGAAGCGGTAGAAGAAAGAGTGGAACACAATGCTACTATCATTTATTTTCCTACCCCTGGAGCCGAGCCGACTTCTGAAAGGGCGAGTGATTGGTTAAAACTAGAGTTAGCCGAACGTACAGTTGAGGATTTCAAACGGAAGCTTGGTCTGCTCGCCGTCGAGGGTGGACTCGATAGATAGCTCGCGACCATTACGTGATATGAATGATTGTACTAATCGACGAAATAAAAGCTAGCCTCGAAGCAGCAAAAGGAGCCCCGCAATGAACGAAGAACAACTACATGCAATGCGCCATAGCTTGGCACACATCACGGCCGCCGCAGTTCAGCGACTGTGGCCAGAGGCAAAATTCGGGGTCGGTCCAGTGGTCGACAACGGCTTTTATTATGATATTGACCTTGGTGAGACAAAAATATCGGAAGCGAACTTTCCAAAGATAGAGAAGGCGATGCGGGGATTGATTGAGTACGGTGATGACTTCATCAGGTCAGACATGCCTATCGACCAAGCAATCACCTGGGCCCAGGCCAACCACCAGCCCTACAAAGAAGAACTACTCAATGACCTTAAGCGGTCCGGTACCACCGTCGCCAAAGACCTCGATGTCAGTGAGTTAGGGCTCGCGACCGATGGTGCAGCCGCCATTGAAAGCGTCTCGTTTTATAAAAATGGTAACTTTGTCGATTTGTGCCGCGGTCCACATGTGAACAACACCAAAGACGTTGGGGTGTTTAAACTGTTACGTGTTGCCGGTGCTTATTGGCGCGGTAAAGAGACCAACCCCCAGATGCAGCGCCTATACGGGGTGGCCTTTGCGACCCAAGAAGAGCTTGACCAGCATCTGGAGATGCTCGAACAAGCTAAGCTACGAGACCACCGAAAACTTGGTAAGGAGCTTGATCTCTACACGACGTCACAACTCGTCGGGGCCGGGTTGCCGCTGTTTACCCCAAGGGGAACGGTCCTGCGCGACATCTTTGCGCAGTATTCGAATCAACTGCGCCAGGCATTCGGTTTTGAAAAAGTCTGGACGCCACACATCACAAAGCAGGATTTGTACGAGAAATCGGGACACTGGGCAAAGTTCGGTGATGAACTCTTCTTGGTGACGAGTCAGGAAACCGACGACAAAATGGCTCTGAAGCCGATGAATTGCCCTCACCATACTCAGATCTATGCCAGCCGACCCCGTAGCTACCGTGACCTTCCGGTCCGTTTCCTTGAAACGACCACCGACTACCGCGACGAAAAGACGGGCGAGCTCGGTGGCCTAAGTCGAGTCCGTTCGCTCACCCAGGATGATAGCCATGTTTTTTGCCGGAGTGATCAAATAGAGACAGAAATCAATAACTTGCTGTCCAGTGCTCGCGAACTGTATGGATCGATTAATATGCCGCTACGGGTGCGATTATCGTACCGAGACGATTCTGATGCTTACTTGGGCGAGTTGCCTTTGTGGGAGTCAGCTCAAGCGCAATTGAAGGCTGCTGTTCTTGCCAATAATCTCGATTACTTTGAGCAGGACGGCGAAGCGGCCTTTTATGGTCCAAAGATCGACTTTATGGCGACCGACGCGATTGGACGCGAACATCAGGTGGCGACCGTGCAGTTGGATTTTGTCCAGCCAGGTCGGTTCGGACTCGAATATACAGATAACGAAGGTAATACCCAAACTCCCGTGATGATTCACTGTGCATTGCTTGGTTCGATCGAACGTTTTTTGAGCGTACTGATCGAGCATACGGCGGGCTGGTTCCCCTTCTGGGCGGCACCAGAACAAATTCGCATTTTGACTATCAATGACACGCTACTGGAGTATGTCGATGAGATAAAAGTGATTCTTGATAGCTTGGTGCTTATGAAACCCGTCAAGTACAATGAAATTCGCTACACACTCGATAATCGCAACGAATCACTCGGTAAGAAAATCCGCGAGGCAACCAGTTGGAAGATTCCTGTCCAGCTCATCGTTGGCCAGAAAGATAAAGACGGTCGCGAAGTCAGTGTCCGCACTCAGTCCGGTGAAGAAAAGGTTGCCCTTGACCAACTCAGCGGTTACTTGTTGGGGTTGTAGACTATGCCGTCGAGTCACGCAAGGGCCACAATCGCAATCGATATCGATGAAGTCTTGTTTCCATTTATCGTCGGTGTAGCCGAACATCATAATAAAATGAAGGGAACAGCCTTGACTCCCGAGGATTTTATCAGCTTCAAGCTGCACGAAATATGGGGGTGTACCCTCGAGGGCGCAAGCCAGGTGGTCGATAGCTTTCTTGCTAGTGATAGTCTAGCACTCGAGCCAATCGAGGGTGCCCAAAAGGCTCTGTCGGCACTCAAGCAAGACTTTACCGTCGTCTTGGTGACGGCCCGCAACGGTATTTCAGAGCCTGAGACGCGTCGGTGGCTGCAGCACCACTTCTCGGGGTTGTTTGACGAGGTGATTTTTGCCGGTAACGCCCACGACGGTCGACCCCACCGTAGCAAGGGCGAGATATGCAAAGAACTCGGTGCCGTCTTGTTGATCGACGATCATCCTAACAATATATTGTCAGCCACGCAGTCTGGGATTGACGGAATTTTATTTGGCGAAAAGGTTTGGACGGTCATGGATACGCTGCCGGCATCGGCGGTCAGGCATTGTAAGGATTGGACCCAAACTGAGAGGTATATTTATGACGAGTGGCGATCACCCCG
This sequence comes from Saccharimonadales bacterium (SeqCode), assembly GCA_038244885.1. GTDB lineage: Bacteria > Patescibacteriota > Saccharimonadia > Saccharimonadales > Saccharimonadaceae > UBA1547. The sequence goes on from JBBRTA010000005.1 coordinate 24,126, forward strand.
ACTTTCGTAGTATGGTATACGAACTGGTAGTCCAAATTCCGTCCGGCCGTGTCATGACCTACGGGGACATTGCTGGCTTATGTGGGGTGGCGCACGCTGCCCGAATCGTCGGTGGCCTCGCTCATTTTGGCCCGACCGAGTTACCTTGGCACCGAGTGGTCAACCGCAAAGGTTCGATGGCTAGTGGCTACTATGGCGGCAAAAGAGGGCATAAGCGTGCCCTTGAGGCGGAGGGGGTGAGTGTAACTGACGACTTCATCATCAATAATTTCGAGGAGTTGCGATGGCGACCAAAACTTTAAAACTGCCGTTGGTGGTGATAGTCGGTCCGACCGCCAGTGGTAAAACCAGTCTCGCAATTGAGCTGGCGGCTGAATATAACGGAGAAATTATCTGCGCCGATTCACGGACGATTTACCGAAATATGGACGTCGGCACCGCCAAGCCGAGCAAGGCAGAGCAGGCGAGGGTACCGCACTGGGGACTCGACTTGGTCGATCCAGGAGACTATTTTTCAGCCGCAGACTTCAAAGTCTATGCCGTTCAAAAAATTGACGAGATACGCGCCCGCGGTCACGTCCCATTTCTCACCGGAGGCACTGGACTGTACATTGACGCGGTTGTGTTCGACTATCAATTTGGTGAACGCGTTGATACTGACTTGAGGCAAAAATTACAACGACAGACGTTAGGGCAATTATACGCGTATTGTGCCGAAAACGACGTAACGCTCCCTGAGAATTATAAGAATAAGCGCTATGTTGTACGTGCCATAGAGAGCCACGGCAATCGACCACAAAAAAGAGACACCCCGCTGGAACAGACTATAATTGTAGGAATTGCAACAGATAAAACTGTTTTGCGGACGAGGATTGAGCTCAGAACTGAACAATTATTTGAGGATAGTGTGGTCAACGAGGCAAAAATGTTGGGCGAAAAGTATGGTTGGGGGAGTGAGGCGATGAAGTCAAATATCTACCCTTTGATCCATCTTTATTTGGAAGAGAGCATGCCCTTAAGTGATGTAAAAAGTAAATTTATCACGCTCGACTGGCGACTGGCGAAGCGGCAGATGACCTGGTTGCGCCGTAATACTTTTATTCACTGGTTACCGCTCGATGACGCCAAAAAGTACCTGGCTGACCAACTCGCTATCTACCGTTAACCGTGATATTATGAGAACACAAAAGTTATCAGAGGGACGAAGCATGATTGACGCACTATTTGGTTCAAAAACACGAGTAAAACTACTCCGTCTTTTCCTGAACAATCCTGGCCAATCTTTTTATGTCCGAGAAATTACTCGAAAAATTGACGAACAAATTAACTCAGTCAGGCGCGAGTTGTCCAATATGTTAGAGGTAGGTATTATCACCAGCGATAGTGCCGATAACAAGCTCTATTATCAAGTGAATCAACGGTATGAATACTACGTACCTCTCCGTGCGATATTCGGTGACAATTTAAGCCAGACGAATATCGTTCCGGCTTTGTCCGACGCACTATCAAACGAGCTGAGTACGACAATCCGAACAATTCCCGGCCTGAGCCTCGCGATTCTGTCCGGCGTATTGATTCGTGGTTCGACCAGCGCCGTCGATGTTCTGCTGGTAGGCAACCTCCCACCAGCTAAGGTTAAGGCGGCAATCACAATCATCGAGCGGCTAGAAGGTCGTGATATTAACTACAGCGTGTTATCATATGATGAGTTCTATTATCGATTAAGTGTTCGAGATAGGTTTATTACTGAAATTCTGAACAGTAAGCATAGCATTGTTATCGACAGAGACAATGTCCTGAGTCAGAGCTAGAGGAGGCAAAAAGACATGTTTGATATTGAATATAAAGGCGCCAACACGGTAGTGATAGCTACTAAACAGGCAACGTTAGTGACCGATCCAAAATTATCAATCGCCGGACTGAGTGATATCGCCATCAAAGGCGCGGTCGAAGTCGCCACTGAGGCGCGCTTCGCAACCAATGGACAGGACGCACGTCTGTTGATCGAAGGGCCAGGCGAGTACGGCGTTGCTAGTTTCGATATCCGCGGGATTGCTGCTCAGCGTCACCTTGATACGGAGGAGCAAGGATTCCTCGGTACAATTTATCGTATCGAGTTTGGCGAAGTCCGTATCGGTCTGCTCGGTAATATTTACGAAAAATTAAACGACGAGACATTGGAAGAATTGGGTGTCGTAGACATCCTGATTATCCCCGTTGGTGGTAATGGCTATACGCTTGACGCAACCGGTGCAGTGAGCCTTGTTAGGAAAATAAGTCCGAAAGTGGTCATCCCCGTTCACTATGCTGATAGCGCCCTCGCCTATGAAGTCCAGCAAGACGGTCTTGATCTCTTTGTGAAGGAACTGGGTGTACCAGTCGAGTCAACCTCAAAGTATAGAGTGAAGGGGCGTTCAACCCTGCCAGACGCTTTAACGCTTGTCGAGGTGACACGCACCTAAGGCGTTGGCCCAGACAATAAAATAACCTCCTGTAGATGGAGGTTATTTTATTGTGCCGGAGGAAGTAATCTAGGCGATAATGCCTTTTTTCTTAAGCGTACGAATGGCTTGAGTGCAAAGGACCATCGTAATCTTCTGTCCATCGAGCATAAAAGTCTTCTTTTGAAGATTAGGCTTAAAAACGCGGTTTGTGCGACGCAAAGAGAAGCTCACATTGTGGCCGAATTGTTTGCCTTTTCCAGTTAGTTCACAGCGTGCTGCCATAATATTTTTTTCCAGTTATTTTTAACAATCTTTGCCAGTATAGCGTTTTTTGACGCCTGCGTCAAGGCGGTGAACGGGGATGACCTAGAATCATGACGAGGCTGGTATAATAGGATGTAATGAGCGTCGATATATTATACATAGCAATCGTGATAGTGGTTATCCTGCTGTCGATGACACTACATGAGGCGATGCACGCTTTTATGAGCTACTGGCTCGGTGATGATACGGCGAAAGCCCTAGGGAGGCTGACGCTCAACCCACTGAAGCATATCGATCCATTCCTAACTATTATTTTACCAGTCATGCTGGCTGTGGTGGGAGCGCCAATTTTTGGTGGTGCCAAACCCGTCCCTTTCAATCCCCAAAATGTGCGCTGGGGTGAATGGGGCGCGGCTCTGGTGGCTCTGGCCGGGCCGCTGACGAACTTGGTGATTGCATTTATTGCGTTCGGTATCCAAAGGATTATCGGAGCGCCCGACGGTGACATTTGGCAGGGTGTACTGACTATAACTGTTCTTGTGAACCTTGGTTTCTTTATCTTTAACATGATTCCTTTGCCGCCTCTGGACGGATCACGGGTAGTGTATGCACTAGCTCCAGAGTTCGTTCGACGGGGTATGGAGGCAATCGAACGCTACGGTATAGTGGTTATCTTTGCCATCATATTATTTGTGGGGCCTTCGCTGGGAGTATTTATAGGTGCCGTCATAAACTTCTTTTTGACCGTGTTCGGCCACATCTTCCTCGGCTGAAATGGTATAATAAGAGTGTCCCGGGGTGAGCCTAGGCGCGAATGATTTTCCTGAATATCATATAGATAGGAGCTTTAATGATTCATTCCCTCGGGGATGTTTTGCGAGTTCCACCCTTGCTTTACGGCGGGAATATCTAGCGTTGACGGTAGCACCTCGGGACTTTTACGTAGTATCCGTCACTTCCTCATCGAATGAATCGCAAAAGCGTTACGGCGGTGGTAAACTCTATATAGAAATAATTCAGACAGAGGAAGTATCGTTACCAATGAAACAAAGAGTTGTCGTTCAAGCCGTTATCAGAAATGACGATAAGGTGTTGCTATTGCATCGTTGCCAGGGTCGTCCGTCGATTGTTGGTAAATACGAGCTCCCAGGCGGTACCTTGGACAACGAGGAACAACCCGACGATGCCCTGAGGCGACACATACAGAGTGCCACTGGACTTATAGCTCAGACGATGCAACTGGCGGATGTTGTGTCGATGGTAAATCGCGAAGAAGGCGATGTGCAGCACGTCTTGGTGTCATACACCGTCAGCGGTTTATCGGGGGCCGACTTTATCGCCCTTGGCCGTAGTTACGACGGTTACGAATGGAAACAATTATCAGATATACAACGAGATGAATTGCGGGATAGCGCCCAACTACTGCTCGGAATGTATGATACAGATAAAGTAGTATCCGAACCAGTTTCGAATGACGGTCATGACGGTATTGATAACCTAACTAATTCGCGCTCGGCGATTATCTATTCTGACGGAGGGTCGAGGGGAAACCCCGGTCAATCCGCGGCAGCATTCGTGATTATGGATAGGCAACAGCACGTTTTAGATCAGGGAGGGAGCTATTTAGGAATCACAACTAACAATCAGGCCGAGTATCACGGTGTTCAGTTGGGGCTTGAGCGTGCTTCCGAGCTGGGCCTCCGAGTCATTGAGCTCCGAATTGACAGTATGCTGGTGGTCAATCAGATGAAAGGTCTCTATAAAATTAAGAATCGGGAGCTGTGGCCAATCAATGAGCGAATCCGTACATTGATAGGTGAGTTTGAAAAGGTCACCTTTACTCACGTGCCACGCGAGTCGAATCAGCTGGCCGATTTATTAGTGAACAAGCTACTCGACGAACATCAAACCGATAGAGCACTAGTTTGATATACTGTAGGGAGGCAGTTCATTAGGTGATCGCTTGTACCTCGTGTACAAGAGGAAAGTCCGGGCAGCATAGGGTATGGCAGTCGCTAACGGCGACCGGAGGTGACTCTAGGGAAAGTGCCACAGAAACGAAACTACCCGATTTATCGGGCAAAGGTGAAACGAGTGAGGTAAGAGCTCACAGCATTTCATGGTGACATGGCGTGAAGGTAAACCCTGCTTGCTGCAAGGAGATCTGCATATAAGGGCGTCCCGTCCGCAGGTCGATATCCGCTTGACCGTATGGGCAACTGTATGGCTAGATAGATGATCATTCTCGACAGAACCCGGCTTATCGATGTACTGCCTACTAAAATAATCGCTCTCTTTGCAGAAAGCGATTATTTTTAGTCTAAGGTGTAAATACGGAACGAGAAGTCTATATTTTTGTTGATTTGACGATGTCGGCGAACGCTTTTGGTTCACTGACGGCCAGTTCTGACAATACTTTGCGATCGAGCTCGACGTTTGAGGCTTTAAGCCCGGCGATGAACTTACCGTAGGTTGTCCCAAGTTCGCGGGAAGCAGCGTTAATTCTGGTAATCCATAGACCGCGAAGGTCTCGTTTGCGGTTGCGACGGTCGCGGTAGGCGTATTGCAACGCGCGAATGACGGCTTGTTTAGCAAGACGGTATGACCTTGTTCGGTTGTGCTGCATACCTTTGGCTAGTTTTAGAATCTTTTTGTGCTTGGCTCGTGCTGTGACGCCTCTTTTTACTCGCATGATTAAATTCCTAACGCTCGTTTGACGTTTTTAGCCATTGCACCTGTGACAAATGCAGTGGTGTTAATATTTCGTTTGCGGCTCTTACTCTTTTTGGCGAGCATGTGGCCGCCAAATGCACGGCGGCGTGTCAGTTTACCGGTGCTGGTAACTTTGATACGCTTGGCTGTTCCTTTGTGGGTCTTCATCTTTGGCATTATTTACTCCTTACTACTATGCTCAGATTGCGACCGGCCATCTGAGGCTTTTGCTCAAGTACTACTTCTTCTTCAAGTTGAGCGGCAATCCGTTCAATCATTACGTATCCCAGTTCTTGGTGGGCCATTTCACGGCCACGGAAGAAAATAAGAATCTTCACCTTGTGTCCGGCGGCCAGGAATTCACGAATCTTGCGAAGCTTGATTTCGAGGTCGTGGGCGCCGATTTTTAGGCCCATGCGCATTTGCTTCAACTCTACCGTCTTGGCGTTTTTGCGACTCTTTTGTAGTTCCTTCATCTTCTGGTATTGATACTTACCCCAGTCGACAACTTTTACTACAGGTGGATCGGCGTTTGGTGAGATCTCAACTAGGTCAACTCCCGCATCCTCAGCTATTTTGAGTGCTTCGCTACGACTGAGGATTCCGAGTTGGTCTCCTTCGGGTCCGATAACACGTAACTGCTCTGCTCTAATTGCTTCGTTGATACGAATTGATTTACTGATCGTCGATCTCCTTTGCCGATATGCAATATTTGAGGGTTTACTCGGTAGCTATTCTACCAGATATAGGTTTATACTTCAACCCCATTAGCTTCGGTACTAGAATGCTTCGCTAATGTGGGCTACGGAGATATCTTTTTTGCCGGCAAGAATTGGTAATTGGCCGAGCTAGTTTAGCGACCTTGAAGTAGTTGAGTGCACTCAAAGACAGGCGTTCGATGGTTTTTATCGGAAGTCTTTTGACGCCGCCGCCAAGCGGAGTATATCTAGTACCGACAATCAAAACGTTGTATTTGATACTACTTCTGTATCTTTAGGCTACGTTAAAACCGCTCTATTCACGATATAAACCGACAATTTATGTTGTAAATTAACTAACGATTTGGACTCAATACAGCTCTATTGTGGACGCGATACGTGGACGATCGGACCGGATACAGCCGAGTAGCGGACAAAAGAGCCGTGCTTGTGTGTCGGAGTATGTATACCCGAGCATGAGCATACTTCTGCCTGCAACCAGGCGAACCTATCGGCCTAACGTTATGACGCTCAACCGCTGTGCCGTCTACAAGGCTTGCTTGAGCGGTATTATCAGAGGTTGGGGATAATGTCTGTACCAACGTTGCTTCTGGCGGTCCCTGTGATGGTCACAGTGCACGGTATGGGGCCTGGGGCTACCTCCCTGGGAGTCAACTCTACGGGCGATGGTCGCGTCGCATTCGCCAGCTCCTCGTTCAGTTTCGTCTATCGCTTTGTTGAAGTCTGACAGCCCATAGAGAGGGGGACTGCTGGCTGCATTATCCTCGACCTCCATGATAGAATCGTCATAACCCTAGCAATCCTACTTAATTTATGCTATACTCAATCTGTTACGTTGGGGCTGACTATAGCTTTCGACGGAAGGATTTTAACAGATTATTTTGCAAGTCGACCGTAGGCGTAACCTACACAATTTAATTGCAAACAAACTTGCATCAGTAAAAGAATTCTTCGGTACGATGGCTAACGCCTTCAAACCAGTTTCTTTTGCGCCAGCTTTAGTTTAAAACCTATCGCCGTCATTTCGTTCAGGTAACATAGAGCGATGTGGCGTTATAAATATGTTACTTACCAGTGCAGGGGGCAGCAGCGCTGCATTGGAAAATTTTATTGCGCGAGGATCATGGCATTTTGCGTTTGGCTTTTAGCCATTGATTATCGTTAATACCTAAGACAAACTAAACTTGTAGATAAATAATCAGTTACCTTTCGGACCGGGGTGCGATTCCCCGCAGCTCCACCAAGACGATATACTCCAAAGTTCGCTATATATAGCGAACTTTTTTGTTGCGTACACTAGATATAGCTAAATCATTTCAACATAAAAACAACCGCCTGCGAGGAACGGTTGTTTTAAGTGGAGTTTTTTGGATAGCTGTTTATTTTTGGCTTCTGTATAAGTTTTTTATTCAGAAGCTACCCCTATAATATGACGTCAACGCGCTTGTGTCAATGATAATAATGAAAATAGTTAAGTAAAATATACTACGTGCTTTTAGCTCGTATAATGCTATCTGTTAAGGCGCGCTATTGCCATAACATGGTCTCGTTGTGAAATGATAGTAGGTAGTCACTGCGTCGCTGGAATGGAGCTTGCCGAATTAGAGATCTTTTGGATATATCGAGCTTCGTTGCTCAATACTGGACTGTGCGGTCAGTCGTCGTTGGGTGGACTATCTGCTGGGTTATGCCGACTGAGACTTGGTAGTAGCGATATTGTGTTGGTGGCCCTATATTGTTGACGTCGCGAACTAACGACGGGTCAAAAAATTTACCAAATCGTCGCAGCACTTTTATGTGAGCACTTTGCGACAGGCTGTTGTAAAAGCCTTTCATCAGCCGGACAGTCCGTAGCGTGCGTTGTGGTCCGCAGCAAAGGCTAGCCATCGTCGTGAATATCCGTCACTTATTTGTTTGTTATGGGATTATTACCCATTTTGATGATTAATCAGCTTTGGGAGCGTCGTGACAGTGACCTATAGCGAATGACGAGGAAGGTATATGGGTTTTTGTAGTAATAAATACACTGTAGTAACAAATACAATAAAGACAATATAAAGGTGTTATATTGTCTTTATTGATTACAAAACGTAATGAATACAGCAATAAGATGACAAAGTCGTATTGACCGTTGACGGTGCTTATGCTACTATCAAAGCAAGCTTTTACACACACAAACATAAAGCAAAAAACACCTTAACAATTCAATTCCGCAATCGACTTACTGTTTTTGACGGACAGTCGGTAACGACACGCAGTACGAATATAATGACTTGCACCTGTAAGCCAAGCACCTTTAATTACTGGATGATGGCGTTGCCGATGCTCCGCCAAATGGCGTGTAGCGACATACTTAGTACCAATGTACTGACCTTCTATCTATCTCGCGATAGCGAGAAAGTCGGATACGTCGAGGAATAGTATGTGTACAGATCATATGCTCCTTCGGGAGCGGTCAGTACAACAGCCCGGAGTGGCATCTGGTTCAGGTTAACGACTCAAATTTTTTAATTAGGAGTGACTGTTATATCCTGGGCATATACATTTGCCGCTCGGGCTTGTTTTAATTTCTTGATTTGCAGTGGTATAGTTACCATAAGAATGTTAGAAAAAATAATCGCACTTATGAGCATCGTGAGCCTCTGTTTGCTCGCAGTCCTCCTTGACACGACAACTCCGTCGTCGGCTGGGCCTTTTGGCATTTTAGCTATCTTTATTTTTGCCTACCTGGTCTCGTTGGGTACTATGACGTATCTGTTATATGGAACGACTCGCATCGTAGCGCACCTGGCATCAGCCTTCACGGTGAAAAAACCGCTTAGAGCTATGCCTTTTAAGAGAGCCTACTATTATTCGACGGTCTTGGCGGCTGCACCAATCCTGCTGATCGGTCTTCAATCTGTCGGAGCCATCGGTATCTATGAATTCATACTCGTTTTACTTTTTAGTGTCATCGGGTGTATTTACGTCACCAAAAGAATCAATTGAATTCACTTGCATAAGCTCGTTGTCAATATGCTATAATTACAGATATGGAACCAGAGACTTCGACCCCTCAGCGTGGACCCGAGCAGGCCCCTGTTCAATATGGTCCAGGCATCGAGCGTGCCCCCGTGTTGCCGACGCCTGAGCGGGGGATTGAGACCGGAGTAGAAAGCAGAGAGCGGGCGCTTGAGCCGGTGATTGAGCCAAGTGTTGTCGCTTTGCCAACGATGTTGCCGACCCCTGTCCCAGGCGATGAGCCAGTGACCGCTACTCAAGTGGCAGTCGGTAATGCGCCACTTGCAGCCAACGACGATGACCTTATTGAGAAGGAATGGGTAGAGAGAGCAAAAAAAATTGTAGCGGACACTCGCGAAGACCCCTACTTGAGAGAACAAGCAGTCAATCAGCTGCAGAGAGATTATCTAATGAAACGCTACGGGAGAGAGATGGGTGCAGCCTCGTAGGCTCATCCCAGCTGCAAGATACATATGCCAAATTTTTTCATAGCTTTTGTTATCACCCCACTACTTATCGCGATTTTTGTCGGTGTTGCAGGGGCGTTTATTTTCTCTCAATACAAGAAGACCTTGCGAGAGGCCAAGAACTACGAGCGAGGCCTCAAGATGGTGTCGATGTATATACATATTCCACCGTCAAGTGATGACTTGGAGCGCAATAGTCGCGACGAGCGGGATATTACCGAAGAAATCCTCTCCCAAGCACAGGTCATGTATAACATTATAGCCAGTACGGCAACGAAGGGTTTCAAAAGCAAAATCTATGGTCAACGCCATTTGTCATTGGAAATTGTTGCGCACGGCGGACTCGTGCACTACTACGCAGTTGTTCCAACGGTTTTAATTGAGGTCGTCAGTCAGGCGATTTCAGCGGCATATCCTTCGGCCCGGCTGGAGGAGGTGGAAGAAAGAAATATTTTTAACCAGGCCGGCAAGCTCAGTGGTACGATTGGGGGCGAGTTCACTCTGAAGAAGAACTATGTCTATCCCATAGCCACCTATCAGGAGTCGAAGCGAGACGCGTCCCGAGCACTTTTGAACGCCCTCTCCGCTGCGAAGCGTGAAGACGGCATCGCGATTCAATTACTACTACGACCAGCCAGCGACGGGTGGGCGAGGAACTCGGTCGAGGCAGCTAACAAGATAAAGAAAGACAAGGGACAAAAGAAGTCTGGATTCGGTGGCATGATTGTGGCCAAGGATCTGATGGAGGCGCTATGGAAGCCACCCGAAAGTGGCGAAACAAAACCCGAAGACAAGCAGCTGACGTCGCTCGAGCAGTCACTGGTAGAAGCAATTGAGGAAAAAACGAGGCATCCGGGCTACGAAGTCCTTATTCGAGTTGTCGTGTCATCGAACACCGCAGCCCAATCACAGGCCTTGCTAAAAAATGTCGTGGCGGCCTTTTCTCTGTTTGATTCGACGACGAATAACGGCTTTCGATTTACTGTCGCAAAAGATATCGAGGAACTGGTGACTGCCTATATCTTTAGATTCTTCCCCCAGACGGTAAAGCAGAACATTCTCAATAGTGTTGAACTCGCCACATTGTTCCATCTGCCCGATCAAAACAGCATCCCGACTTCCCAAGTGCAAAGACAAATGGCAAAGCAGGTTGATGGTCCTACCCAGGTGATGGATGAGGGGTTCTTGCTTGGATATAACGAGTTCCGCGGTACCAAAAAACAGATTCGCCTCAGCACCAATGATCGCCGTCGCCATACCTATATGATTGGACAGACGGGTACCGGAAAATCAAAGCTACTTGAAAACCTGGCTTTTCAAGACATGATGGACGGCAAAGGCTTTGCTTTCATTGATCCGCATGGGGATTCCGTCGACGAGATACTTGGCATGGTACCGAAAGAACGAGTCGAGGACGTTATCTACTTTTGTCCATCCGACATGGAGAGTCCGATTGGACTCAATCTGTTCGAGTTCGAGAACCAAGACCAACGCGATTTCTTAATCCAGGAATCGATCGCTATGCTCTACCGCCTCTACGATCCTGGGCATACTGGTATTATCGGTCCACGCTACGAGCACTGGTTTCGCAATGCCGCCTTGACGATCATGAGCGACCCAGCGGGTTCGACATTTATTGACGTGCCACAAGTCTTCAACGACCAGTCATTTACCGATGAGAAGTTGAAGCACGTGACTGACCGGACGGTACTTGATTTTTGGAACAAGGAAATGGCTCAGACGAGTGACGCCAATAAATCGGAGGTGCTCGGCTGGTTCGTTAGTAAGTTCGGTGCTTTTTTGTCCAACGAGATGATGCGCAACGTAATCGGCCAAACAAAAAGCGGCTTCAATCTACGTGACGTGATGGATAATAACAAGATCTTGCTAGTCAACCTGGCGAAGGGCCGTACCGGTGAGCTCAACTCGCAACTTCTTGGCATGATATTCGTGATGAAGTTTCAAGCTGCCGCCATGGGACGGGCCGACACGCCGGAGGACCAACGTAAAGACTTTGCCCTGTACGTTGACGAGTTCCAGAATTTCGCTACCGATAGCTTTGAATCGATTCTGTCTGAAGCCCGAAAGTACCGCTTGAACCTCGTCTTGGCCAATCAATTTATGACCCAGCTGACGGACAAGATACGAGAAGCGATTATTGGTAATATCGGCACGGTCATTAGTGGGCGAATCGGTATTACTGATGCCGAAATCCTACAAAAGAAATTTGCGCCAACCTTTGACGCTGAGGATTTGACAAAACTGCCGAATTTCCAGACCATTGCCTCAGTCATGATTAATAACGTTCCGTCAGCAGCTTTTAGTATGGCGCTACTACCCCCAATGGGAACCCCCAGCCCCCAGTTACGTGATGCTTTGAAAAAATTATCTGCAGCCAAGTATGGTCGTCCACGTGCCCAGGTAGAAAAAGAGATTTTTGCCCGATTGGGCGCGGGCGATGCTGCCAAAAAGGAAAAGCTTGAGGCGATGCGACGGGCTCAACAGGAGCGGGTTAACTCCCAAAGGCCAAACAATCAGGCTATGAGCGGTCCGGGTACAACAAGCGGCGGGTCTTCATTTCTTGATGATTGGTTAGCTAAGCGACAGCAAATTGCTGCTGCGTCGCCGCAGAGCGCGTCTCCGCCCGTTTCGGCAACAAACCTACCACCAACAGCTTCTTTGGGGACGACACCTCTAGCGCCTTCAGACAGCGTCAGCGGCACTTCGTTGCCCGCGAACAGTGTGATGCAGCCTGAGCCTGCCGCCACCCAGCCAGCACAGTCTACCCAACCATCAGGAACGGTCACTCCACCGGACGATAAATTCCACTTAAGGGGCGAACACAGCCAGGGCCACGAAGAAGTCTCAATCAAGCTGCGCTAACAATTGATATAACGCTTTGATATAAAATCACCCCCGCACATTGTTGTACGGGGGTGATGAGATGTCGACGATAGTCTAGGTTTTTTTGCCAGTTATCATCAGACGTAGATAGTCGTAGGTGATGCCAATCACCCAGCCGACGATAAAGGCGCCAATTGTCTCAAAGCCAGACAGTTGGTAGCCAATATTCTTAGCTAAAACGTAGACGCCCAGCGTGAGAATGAAGGCGCTGACTGCGCCAGCTAAGACCGCGTTAGGGCGGGCAATGGTCGATCCGACCACTTCACTGGTGGTCTCAATGACCTTAGCGTGAATAACTTTGCTGAAGGCGCGGGAGCCTGGTGACAGCTCGGCCTGAACGTGTTTCATTGTCCGTTTGTAGCTGGCGTTTTTTTCAGTTTTACTGATAACGCCACGACGCACGGCGGGCGAGTGGTCTTGAGGCCGAGCAGCTTTTTCTTTACCACCCGCCTCGACACTGACGGCACTTTCAAGCGCCTCGGTCCGCGCTTTCTCGGCTTGCGTCTCCGCGCTTTCGAGGCCACGTTCGACGCCGTGCTCCTGGGAGCTCGCCAACCTTTCGAGTTGTTCGGCCGCTGCCTTTTGGGTCTCAGGACCGGTTTCGGTTCCGTTGGGTAGTTGTTCTGGATTATTTGTCATAGTTCCACCTTATTGTTGTTTATATCGTTCCTGTGTTGAGGCTGCGACGGATTAAGCGAACTTCCTTCTTGACCTGACGGGTACGAGCGTAGAAGTAGGTAGCGATTGATAGCACGATGCCGGCAAATATCAGGTTTTCGGTCGGACCGGTCTTTGGAAGCTGGGTGACGACTTGTTCGACTACCTTTGGCGTCGAACAGTTGACGTTAATAGTAACATCGTTGCCGAAAACGTTGGTGATAATGCAGTCGAACGAAGTAGGGTTGCTCAGGCCTTGAGCAGTTGCTGGGATAGGGTCAAGGATTTGGATGGCAAAGGTTCGGATTGCCGATGCTCCGGGAGCCAGCTTGGCGTCAGGCCAGGCAAGCGTCTTGGTAGTGGCATCAAGCACGCCGCCACCGTTGTCGGTCAACGTTGCGTATTCAAGCACATCGGCGAGGGGGTCCTGAAGTGTGACAGTTGCTTCAGCGTTGCCGTCATTCTTAGCAGTTATCGTGTAGTTAATTCGATCGCCCGCTTGGGCCGCCACGGTTGTGGCGTTGACTGATCCTTGGGAGAGGTTGACAGCGGTCTTCGATTCGATAATATTCTTGATAACTGCGACTGGAGTCGGCACTGGAGTTGGCTTTGGAGTCGGTATCGGAGTCGGCTTTGGAGTCGGCACTGGAGTCGGCTTTGGAGTCGGTATCGGAGTCGGCTTCGGCGTTGGTACGGGCACGGGAGCTACTGGTACTGGTGGAATTTTTATCGTGACGAGGTTGCCACATTCTTGCATGACAGCGAACCAACCCATTTTTTGGGAATGGCCGACCCAGCCGTACACTGTAATTGGTCCTTGCCATAGTGACATAGGACGGGCGTACACTGTCGTGATAACTTTACCACCGGCTGGACCCGTGATTTTGATGACATGTTCACCTTGGGCGGCACTAAAGTGCGGCTGAAAGCCCCACGATAAGGTTGTGCTGGTTCGTTTCCACGAGCTATACTTGGCCGAAGCAATTTCTGCCCTGGTAATGCCCGTATAGTTCATGACGTCGCGCAGGTTATTGCTGTTGGCGTCATACGGCTTCAAAAAGTGGTTAAGAGAAGCGTTTGAGCCGTAACCGAGCCCTCCCTGGACGAAGTCATTTTGGTTGGAGGCATTGGCGGACTCGGGTGGCTGGAAGACTGCCAGACCCTGCACCACGAGGGCGAGCGCAACGAATATAAGACCTAAGCGGCGGGTTGTCTCTTCCTTACGCAGTCTTTTTGCGTAAAACCCGAGTTGACCGACGAGAGCTGGGCTGAAAGAGAGATTTGATATTATTTGTTTAAACATAATGATTTTTTATTTTTTATTACCTCTTATGCTCCACTTTAGCATAATAAATATGTTCAAAGCAATAGCTTGAGTGAACACAATTTGTTCGTTATAATGGTACTATTGTAAATAGCTATATTAGTCTGAAACAAGTGAGGGAGCCTCGAAGTGGTTAAACAAAAAATTGATAGTTCTTATGATGGGTCTCAAATCCAGGTCCTGGAGGGTCTCGATCCGGTACGCAAACGACCGGGCATGTATATCGGTAGCACCGGCTATGAAGGCTTGCACCACCTTATTAAAGAGATTGCCGACAACTCGATCGACGAAGCAATCGCGGGCTACGCCACAAAAATCGAAGTCATCCTGCGTGAAGACGGCGGCGTCAGCGTATACGATGATGGAAGAGGTATTCCAGTCGATAAAATCGCCAAGACAGGCAAAAGCGCACTTGAAACGGTCCTGACCGTCTTGCACGCCGGTGGTAAGTTCGGCAATGGCGGTTATAAAGTGTCTTCCGGTCTCCACGGCGTCGGTTCGAGTGTCGTCAACGCCCTGTCGAACAGATTGATAGCCGAGGTCAGCAAAGACCACAAGCTGTATCGCCAAGAGTATGCCAGAGGTATTCCT
This sequence comes from Saccharimonadales bacterium (SeqCode), assembly GCA_038244885.1. GTDB lineage: Bacteria > Patescibacteriota > Saccharimonadia > Saccharimonadales > Saccharimonadaceae > UBA1547. The sequence continues at coordinate 39,208 of JBBRTA010000005.1, forward strand.
TTGGCAGAAGTTGCCGTCGTCGGTAAGTCGACCAGAACAGGCACCACGATTACCTTTTACCCGGATGAGACTATTTTTAAAGAGACGATCGACTTTGATTACAAGTGGGTAGTGAATTATTTACGACATCAAGCCTACCTCACAAAAGGTATCTATGTCGACGTTCGTGACGAACGAACTAAAGAACGCCAGGCATTTTATTTCGAAGGCGGCATTCAAAGTTACGTCAAACACCTTAACGTCGGCAAAGATGTCGTCGACGATGATATTTTTTACGTCGAGCGTCAAATAGAGGACTCGATGGTTGAAGTCGCCGTTCAATATAATGAGACATTTGTTGAGATTGTGAAACCGTTTGCCAATAACGTCCTGACAATCGACGGCGGGACGCACCTGGTTGGGTTCCGCTCGGCACTGACCCGCGTCGTCAACGACTCTGCGCGCAAGAGTGGATTACTAAAGGAAAAAGAAGAGAACCTGAGTGGCGACGATATTCGCGAAGGTCTGACGGCAATCATCCTGGTCAAATTGCCCGATCCCCAGTTCGAAGGTCAAACCAAGAACAAACTGGGTAACCCTGAAGTTCGTCGTTATGTTGAACAAGTCATGAACGAGTACTTTTCCTACTATCTCGACGAAAATCCTAATGTCGCAAAAAAAATTGTTGGCAAGGCGCTTTTAGCGGCTCGCGCTCGTAAGGCAGCCCGAGCCGCCCGGGACAATGTCATCCGTAAAGGTGCGCTCGATGGCATGAGTTTGCCTGGTAAGTTGTCTGACTGTTCTAGTAAAGATCCTTCGGAATCAGAAATATATATTGTCGAGGGTGACTCGGCTGGCGGTTCGGCCAAATCAGGGCGTGACAGTCGGACGCAGGCTATTTTGCCACTGAGAGGCAAGGTTCTCAACGTCGAACGAGCTCGTCTCGACCGAATGCTTGGTAATAATGAAATCGTCAGTTTGATAAAAGCGCTCGGCGTTGGCATTAGCGACCAATTCGACGTCAGCGGCCTCCGTTATCACCGCATCGTTATCATGACCGATGCTGACGTTGACGGTAGCCATATCTCAACCTTGTTACTGACTTTCTTGTTTAGGTATATGAAAGAAGTAGTCGATGGTGGCTATGTCTATCTGGCTAAGCCGCCGCTGTTTTTGATGCGCGTCGGTACGAAAAAACATTATGCCTATAGCGACGAAGAGCGTGACGCCATTATCGACAAGCTGATTGTCGACCGTCGCGCCAAGGGTACGATTATCGACGAATCAGCTGATCGCACTAAGCAGGCCGGCATTACGATGTTGCAACGCTACAAGGGACTCGGAGAAATGGACGCCGAACAGCTCTGGGAAACGACAATGAATCCAGAAAACCGTGTTCTGATTCAGGTAAGAGTGGAAGACGCCGAAAAGGCCGATGCCATTTTTACGAAACTGATGGGTGATCAAGTCGACCTTCGAAAAGCCTTTATTCAGAGTCGTGCTAAATTTGTTAAAGTTGAAGAATTGGATATTTAATTATGGATGATGATAAAAATACAGCAGTAGAAGGTGACCTTATGGATGAGGTACCAGAAGTAATAATTGAACACTCCCGCGTCGTTGAAAAGCGTACCGTCGAAGATGTCATGGAAGACAGCTTCCTCCGTTATTCGATGAGTGTCATCATCGATCGCGCGTTACCAGACGTCCGTGACGGCCTCAAGCCGGTTCACCGCCGTATCTTGTATTCAATGGGCGAGCAAAATCTTCGTCCCGGTAGTAAGTTCTCAAAAAGCGCCCGTATTGTCGGTGACGTCATGGGTAAGTATCACCCCCACGGTGACTCGTCTATCTATGACTCGATGGTTCGTTTGGCCCAGGATTGGGTGATGCGCTACAAGCTTGTCGATGGACAAGGTAACTTCGGTTCGATGGACGGTGACCCGGCGGCTGCCTCACGATACACCGAAGCCAGGCTTGGCCGAGCCGGTAATGAGCTACTGACGGATCTCGACAAAGATACGGTTGATTTTCGTGATAACTACGACGGGTCTGAGAGGGAGCCAACGGTTCTCCCCGCCAAGCTACCAAACATCCTCCTCAATGGCCAGATTGGTATTGCGGTCGGTATGGCCACTAGTATTCCGCCACACAACCTCGGTGAGTTGGTCGACGCCACCATTCACCTGATTGATAATTCGGATGCCACGGTCGATGACCTACTTGTTCACGTCAAGGGTCCCGATTTCCCAACTGGGGCGATTGTCTACGGTGGTGCGCCGATGAAACTCGCTTACCAAACCGGTCGCGGCAGCGTGACGATCCGGGCAGTTACCAACATCGAAGAAACGAAGAAGGGCCGTAGCCAAATTATTGTGACTGAAATGCCTTTTGGTGTAAATAAAGCAACACTTATAGAGAAGATTGCCGAACTACATAAGGACAAAAAGATCATTATTAGCGATTTACGCGACGAAAGTGCTCGTGGTAAAGTTCGGGTGGTGATTGAACTTCGCAAGGATTCCTACCCGAAGAAGATTCTCAACCAGTTGTTCAAGATGACGGCGCTTCAGACAAGCTTCCATTACAATATGCTGGCTCTGATCGATGGTATTCAACCGCGCATCCTTGGTTTGCAAGAGATTTTGAGTGAATTCATCAAGCACCGTCAGGTCGTGGTGCGTCGCCGCACGATGTTCGAACTAAAGGCTGCTCAAGCCCGAGCCCACATCTTAGAGGGCTATAAGATCGCCCTCGATCACATCGATGAGGTCATCAAACTGATCCGAGCCAGCAAGACGAGCGAAGAAGCCCAAGCCGGCTTGATGGATGTATTTAAATTATCCGAAATCCAAGCCCAGGCTATCCTGGCCATGCAACTTCGTCGCCTCACCGGACTGGAACGCGACAAGATTGAGACTGAACTGGCTGAACTGTTGGCTTTGATTGCGAAACTCGAGGCGATTTTGGCCGACGAGGCGGAGATCTTGCGTATCGTCAAGACCGAACTGCTTGAAATGAAAGAAAAATACGGTGATGAGCGCCGCTCATTGATGATTAACAACGAACTGGGTAAATTTAGCGACGAGGAGCTCATTCCAGAAGAGGATTCAGTCATCCTGCTGACAACTGAGAACTACATCAAGCGAACGCTCGTCAGTGAGTACCGCCGTCAGCATCGCGGTGGCAAGGGCAAGCGTGGCATGACCACCAAAGAGCTCGACGTCATCGACCAACTCATACCGGCCAGTACCCACGACTATTTACTGTTCTTTACCAATAAGGGTCGCATCTTCCGCCTCAAGGCCTACGAAGTACCCGCCGCCAGTCTAGCCGCCAAGGGAGTGGCAGCGGTCAACTTGTTGCAGTTACAACCAGAGGAGAGAATTACGTCGATTATTCGCCACGAAAAAGACGCTAGCGACGACGGCTACCTGTTCATGGCGACTATCAAGGGAACGATCAAGAAGACTCCGCTCAAGGACTATGCCAACATTCGCACCAACGGCTTGATTGCTATCAAGCTCGACGAAGGCGATGAACTGCGCTGGATTCAAAAGACGACCGGTGAGAACGACGTCATCGTCTCAACCTCCGCCGGACAGGCCATACGCTTCAGCGAAAAAGATGCCCGTCCGATGGGGCGCTCGGCCCGCGGTGTCCGCGGTGTCCGCTTGCGACCACACGACCAAGTCGTTGGTATGGACATCGTCGCCGACGATAAGCGCAGCCTGCTGGTGATCAGCGAAAACGGCTACGGCAAGGCGACTAAAGTTGCCAACTTCCCAGCGCACAAGCGAGGCGGTGTCGGTATCAAGGCAGCGGTCGTGACGGCCAAGACTGGACCAATTATTGCTGTTCGGACACTCGAACAAGATGCTAGCGAAGTTTTGCTAATCTCCAATAAAGGTCAAGCTATCAGAGTCGGTCTCAAAGACATCCCAACGCTTGGTCGAACGACCCAAGGTGTCCGTATCATGCGCATGAGCGAAGGCGATAAAGTGTCATCACTCGGCCTCATGCCGGAACAAGTCCAGGTCGAAGATGACGAGGACGAAGAGTAGGTTTTATGGCGATACTTTCACCATACCTACTGGCCGCCGCTTGCGCCTGGGTCATTGCCCAGGGGCTCAAGTACCTTCATCTGGGGATTAAGGAACATAGCTTCCGTAACCTCAGGCAGTTGTACTTGTCGGGGAGTATGCCGAGCGCCCACAGTGCCACGGTGACGGCCCTTTTGGTAGTGATTGGCTATCGGAACGGCGTTGATACCGCTATCTTTGGTCTCTCGGCGCTGTTCGCGGCCGTCGTGATGTACGACGCCGTGATGGTGCGACGCTCTTCTGGTGAACAAGGCCAAACGATTCGGGCAATGCTTTTGGAGAGCAAGAGCGGCTTGGCTATACCGCGCGTCGCCAAGGGCCACACGCCGCTGGAAGTCGTGGCGGGAGCTTTGGTGGGTGCGATTGTTGGCTTTGTTGTCTTTTTGGCGACAAGTTAACCAAAAATACCCTTGACGCATAGGTGATAGCTGGAGTATGATTGTTTAAGTCTGGTTGCAAAAGAAATGAGCAACAAACGTGGAGTTGAACAGATAACAGATCTTTGACAATTTAGTTGTGCAAATCATCGTCAGTTTATATTGAGTATAGATTAGTACCGATTTATCGGTACGTCTTTTTATGGAGAGTTTGATCCTGGCTCAGGATGAATGCTGGCGGCGCGCCTAACACATGCAAGTCGAGCGGTAACAGGGGTAATTTATTACCTGCTGACGAGCGGCGGACGGCTGAGTAACGCGTGGGAACATGCCCTAAAGTGAGGAATAACTGCCCGAAAGGGTAGCTAATGCCGCATATGATCTTAGGATTAAAGGATTTATCCGCTTTGGGAGTGGCCCGCGTTCGATTAGGTAGTTGGTGAGGTAAAGGCTCACCAAGCCCACGATCGATAACTGGTCTGAGAGGATGACCAGTCAGACTGGAACTGAGACACGGTCCAGACTCCTACGGGAGGCAGCAGTGAGGAATCTTCCACAATGGGCGAAAGCCTGATGGAGCGACGCCGCGTGCAGGATGAAGGCCTTCGGGTTGTAAACTGCTTTTATAAGTGAAGAATATGACGGTAACTTATGAATAAGCACCGGCTAACTACGTGCCAGCAGCCGCGGTCATACGTAGGGTGCAAGCATTATCCGGAGTGACTGGGCGTAAAGAGTTGCGTAGGTGGTTTGTTAAGTGAATAGTGAAATCTGGCGGCTCAACCGTACAGGCTATTATTCAAACTGGGAAACTCGAGAACGAGAGAGGTCACTGGAATTCCCTGTGTAGGAGTGAAATCCGTAGATATAGGGAGGACCACCAATGGCGTAGGCAGGTGACTGGCTCG
>JBBRTA010000006.1:0-43406 GCA_038244885.1 Saccharimonadales bacterium (SeqCode)
TGGCGCCGGAGCGTTCCGCTCCCACGCCAACAAAAGAAGATTGACGACTATCTAGACTACTACAACACAAAGCGTGTACACTTAGGAATACAGATGCGAACGCCTGCTGAAATGTTGCAAAGGTCGTGAGTTCTATACGTCTATTCCCCACGACAAACAGTGCCTAAACAAACATGCGGTTTAGTGGCGTGACCGTCTGGCTTTTGATTTTGTCGTACCAGCGGCTCTAAACGCCTTTGTCATAAACTTCTCTCTGTCGGACACGCGAGCTTGACCAGGACCGAGTTCCCTGCCTAGACCAAACTTGATTGTGTGTCTGTAATCTACTTCCGGTGGCATGGCAATACCAGAATCTCCACTGGAAAGGACTTGCAGCGCCTGTACGGCCTGTTTGCCGAGTCTATGAGTCTTCTCGTACATGTTATCTATTACCTCATCCGTGCGATCACCGTAGCGATTTCCCATATCATTATAGTCGCGCGAAAGACCTGCCCCAATAGCCTTGCTGTGTTGATTAAACATACTCATGATGACATCGAGTGCTTTAGCGCGACCCAAAAGACTCAACGAAGGGCCAGCTTCAATACTCTTCAGCGCATCGTGCCCAGTAGTACTACGTTCCAATGGTGCGTCAGCGAGAGGTGTTGCTTCTTCATTCGGTTCAACTTCCTCTGGGCTAGCCCCAAAATGCCTAAATGCGTCATCGTATGAAAATCCCTTATCGACATAGTCTTCGAGCTGTCTCTCGGTAATGAGATAGTGTGGTTGTTTGGGGGTTGAGGGGTCTTTTTCGTTCATTACTAGTATTATAGCATAAGAAGTAACTGTAGTCAATCTACTCCCAGCGGAAGACTCTGAAAGCGATGGCGTAGATAATCACCATCCACAGACCAGTCAGGCCAATTTGCGGCAGAATATCCACCAGATGCTTACCTTCAGTAGCAATCAGTCGAATACCGTCAATAATCGGTGTCAACGGTAAAAAGGCCGATAAGCCCTGCAACCACTCCGGCATCAGAAAACGAGGGAAAAAGGTACCCGATAGAAACATCATCGGAAACACGATGATGTTGGATAGTGGCGCCACTTGGCGTTCATTCTTAGCCCAGCCACCAAGGGCGAGGCCGATTCCAAGAATCGTGATAATACCAAGTACCAAGAAGGCAATCAACTCGAACCAGTTGCCAACGACTTGAAGATGAAAGACGGAGATGGCCACCACAAACATGATGGCCAGGCTAATCAGGCCGATGAAGGCCTGCCCCACCATAGTCGCCAGGAAATACTGCCAGACTTTGAGTGGCGTCGTGCTGAGACGGCGCAAAATGCCCATCTTTTTCAGCTCGGGAAAGACGTTGACCGGACCAAAGATGCCCATACCGATAATCGCAAAGCCCAACAGGCCGGCAAATGTATAATCGAACGGTGAGAGGCTGCGTTCATTAATTTGTTCGCTCGTCACCGTTAAAGGTGTCACGTTTTTAACAAATTTGGCATTGACGGCCTTAAACTGTGTGTCGAGGATGGAGGTGAGCGCTACAGCCGATTGTTGGTTGTTTTGGGTATAAAGCACCTTCGCCTCGCCCGAAGGGTACTGAGTGCCCCGTGCGACGTCACCGAAGCCACTGGGCAGGATAATGGCCGCGTCCAGTTCGGATCGGCTCATCTTTTCCTTGGCGACGTCGAGCGACGTCACCTCTTTATTGACTTTGAGAATTTTGCTACCAGACAACTGCTCGGTAAAGTTTTTTGAAAAATCGGTGTTCGACTGGTTAATGACTGCCACGTTGAACGAGACACTGCCACTACCGCTGTTCAGACTGCCGAAGACAAACAAGAAAATGAGCGGAAAGCCAATCGTAAAAAATAGCGCCAATCGGTCGCGAAAGAAACGCTTGGTGTTGATGCGCACAAAAGTAGCAACCGTGAAGAGTGACCGGTTCATACTATTCGCTCTCCTTTAACGCTTTGCCTGTCAGATCGATAAACACGTCTTCGAGGTTTGCCTGTTCGACGTGTTGCGACTTACTAAAACCACGTGCCAATAGCTGTTTGATTAAGTTCTTTGGCGTGTCGATGGCGACAATCTTGCCATTATCCATGACGGCGATGCGATCGCACAGGACCTCGGCTTCGTCCATGTAATGTGTCGTCATGATGACACTGATACCTTTGGCCTGGACTTGTTTGATCAGCTCCCAGAGATGACGGCGGGCCTGCGGGTCGAGACCGGTAGTCGGTTCGTCTAAAAAGAACACTTTTGGTCCGTGGACCAACGCGGTCGTAATGCTCAGCCGTTGCCTCTGTCCGCCCGACAGATCCTCGACGTAACTGTTCGCCTTGTCCTGCAAATCGACGTCGTTCAAAAAAGCCATCGGGTCAACCTTTTCGCCGTAGGCGGCGGCGAACATCTCGATTACTTCGGTTAATTTCGTTTTGTCCTGGAAAGCGGGCGATTGCGGTTGCACACCAATCAAATACTTTATTTTTTGAGGCTGATCGGCAACATCAATGCCATCAATCATCACCGTACCGCCGTCGATCGGCCGAAGCGTCTCCATCATCTCAAGGGTAGTCGTCTTGCCAGCTCCATTCGGACCCAAGATGCCAAAAATCTCACCCTCTTTCACAAAAAAGCTCACGTCATCGACAGCCTGCTTATCGCCGTAATGTTTCTTGAGGTGTGTGACTTCTACCATATTTCCCATATGATTCTATTTTACTATATTACCCCTGAAACAGCTACAAAAAAAGCCCCCGGGGAGGGGGCATTTTTGACACCTGTTTGTTTGGTTATAACTATACTACCAAACGCGCTTATGGTGCAAGTCTAAAATCGACTATTTTTTCTTTGAAACAGTCAAGAAACCGTTACGTGGGTTTTCTTTGACTTCACGGTCTGCAGGAAGATCGACAGGGTGACCCTTTGCGTTCTTTTCTACTTTTGCAAAAAAGAAAATTGTTTGTGGTTTGCCGCCACGAAGCGTCACTTCGGTGCTGTGCAAGTAGTATGTAACGCCCTTTGAGTTTGTGTGGCTGTAAGCCATAATCTTATACCTCCTATTACTGATATTACGAAGTTAGCGTACAGCGTAGAAAGCGTGGTGTCAATATTTATGTTGACTTATAGTGCTGACGAAGAATAACCCTGAGGATACCGAGGCTCACCAAGCGAACAACAATCATCAACCCAATCACCAGACAAATAACCACCGACCAACCAGCAAAATCGGGTGACCAAAGAGGTGAAACAAAGACGTGTAAATAGCTGCCAGCCCGTGGCAACTGGACCGAGTTCACTAGATCGCTAGCTGCTGGGTATTTAGCCAGTTCACCAGTGGTACATTGGAGATAGGCGGACGAATACCGGGTGAACTGTGGCGCACAAACCTCTTGGGCTTTTTTGTAAATATTACCGTTTGGATTACTGTCCCGAGACGCTCGGTCGTAGGCGGTCTGGACGTCGCGTTTATAACTTGGCTCGAGGTACAGCCCCTTCCCCATATCGGTGTTCATGTGAGCCGATACGAAGCGTTGTAAATCATACAATCTATTCACAGTTATTCCGCTATTATTCGCCTCGTCAGCGGCCAGTACGGCGTTACGTCGCTGCACCATTCCGATGTTATTGAGCCGCAAGAAGGTTAACGCCACAAAGACAGCCAGTATCAATAAAATGACCAGCTGCCATGTCTTGACTCTCTGTATCTCTTTTATATCTCGTTTTATTCGACGTTTATCAGCCACTGAGAACCCCACCATAAGTATTATGCTCAGTATAGCACGAGGGGTTATTTACGATAAAGATGGAACTTGGCCGTACCGGCCAAAAGCACAAAACCGGCCGTGATAAAATAGAATACTCTCATACCCTCACTATCCCCAAACAGAGCAATACAGGTCAGGATGATAGCACAGGCCAAGAGCGCCCCGAGGTTGGCAAAGACATCGGTGACGGCTAGGTAGACGATTCGATGCCCCGATAAGTCGGCCGTATCGAATATGCCGCGCGTATAGGCCATCGTGATGCCGGTTGTAGCGACTTCATTGGTTATGTTGGTGCCAACGACGGAGGCCGGAGTGGTGACGAATGGCCGCGAAATATGGACCAGTGCATTGACGATAACGCTCACCTTGAGTAAGGTACCACCCTGGCTTCGGTCAATTATTTTTCCATAGGTGTACGAGGTGGCGACTGCCGCCAGAATCGTGACCGATGAGAGCGTACCTAGCTTTACATAGAGCTCATCACCAGCTCCAGGAAATATGACGACAGCTAGGAATAGGCCCCAGACGGTTGCCGTGGCGATAATATCGAAACCGATACCGATTTCTGACACCATACTCCGCCAAGCCATGCGCCAAGGAAAGCCACGAAATTTGATTTGTTGGTGGGTATGGGTTTGCTCGGCGGTTCGCAGCAGTGGCAGGGCGGCGAAGATAAAAAATACCGCTGCCACCCACATGACGACCTGTGGTCCGAACCACAGCGCAATCAAACCACCGAAGATTGGGCTGATTCCGACCGCTATTTTTTCGAGTATGTTCATAAAGCCGATTTCTTTCCCAGCGTGCTCAACATTCTTCACTTTCGAAAAGTCTATCGAAAAGCAGATTTGATATAGTGAGGCCGATATCGCCATGAATACTCCCCATATAATGACTCCAAAAAAGCCGATGTTCGGCACAAAGCCGAGCGCTACCATCGCCGGAATATGAAAAATATTACTGGCGAGGATACCGTGTTTCGGACCGAATTTGGCCGCGACATAGGCCGAAAAGAACGACAACGGGACTTTCAAGCAATAATAGGCGGCCCAGGCCGTCATAATAAACGTCAAGCTGTAGCCTTCTTGATACAAGTAGACCGAAGCAAACCCCGAGGCAATATAGATGGCAATCACCCGAAGAGTCCGCGCGGTATATAGTTCAGCTACTTCGCTAAACGAAGAGTATCGCCAGAAATGGCGCCGTTCCAATACCCGATAAATGAAATTTTGCAGCATGATGTTTATGTTTCTACTTTTCTCTATTAGACCACAGACCGCCTCTGGTTAGCAAGTGTTATACTGGTCATATGAATATTTACTTTTCTGGTATTGGCGGTGTTGGCTTGGGCCCACTGGCTGAAATCGCCTACGATGCTGGCTACCGCGTCGTCGGATCCGACCGTGAAACAGGACTGATGATAGACAAGCTACAAGCCCGTGGCATCCGCGTTAATATCGGCCAAGACGGCAGCTTCTTACAGGCGACCCACACTACCCAACCAATCGACTGGTTTGTTTACACGTCGGCACTCCCGCCTACCCACCCCGAACTGGTACTAGCTAAGCAGCTCGGCATTCGCACCTCCAAACGCGACGAGCTGCTCGCCTACATCATTCAAGAGAAACAACTGAAGCTTATCGCCATAAGTGGGACGCACGGTAAAACAACTGCTACAGGCATGTTTATCTGGACATTGCAGCAGCTCGGCGTTCCCGTCAGCTACTCAATCGGAACGACTATCGGTTTTGGGCCAAGCGGTCATTTTGACCCAAACAGTGAGTTTTTCGTGTATGAGTGCGATGAGTTTGACCGTAACTTTTTGCATTTTTCGCCGTATCTGTCGATCGTGGCCTCGCTCGATTATGACCATCCCGATACCTATCCGACCGAGCCCGACTACCTGGCGGCTTTCACCCAGTTTGCGTCTCAAAGTCAATTCGTGATTACTTGGAACGACCAACACCCCGAAGCATTCCAACGGCTCTCGCAGGTAAGCCTGTTGGATCCCTCACAAATCAACCAAAACATCAGCGTCAGTGGGCTCCACAACCGCCGTAATGCCACGTTGGTACAAACGGCCATCAAGCACCTCGGTTTAAGCCAAGACACCGACAGCATCCTGTCACACTTTCCCGGCACGGACCGGCGATTTGAAAAACTGGCAGACAATTTGTACAGCGACTACGGCCACCATCCAGTTGAAATCGCCGCTACACTCCAACTGGCACATGAAAGCTCAGCCCATGTCGTCTTGGTCTATCAACCACATCAAAATATCAGGCAACACGAAATCCGCGATGATTATACCGACCAGTTTGAATTAGCCGAAGCAGTCTACTGGCTGCCGACCTACCTATCGCGCGAAGATCCGATACTAGCGGTCCTCAAACCAGAAGAATTAATCCAGCGGATTACCAACAAAGAACACGTCCATGTGGCCGATTTGAACGACGAACTGTGGGCGGTTATCCAACAGGCCCGTGACGACGGGAAACTTGTCCTCGGGATGGGTGCCGGCACGATTGATAGCTGGCTCCGACAAAAACTAGCCCTCTAACGTAGCCGTTCTCTCTTGTGACTATCGGACCACGCTTTATTGAACGGTTGGTTGCGGACTGATTTCGAGAACATCTGGATTCAACGGATCACCGCTAAAAGCATCGACGGCTTTCGCTTTCGACGCTTGTTTAGTATAGAGCGCGCGAAAAGTATCAATCGCCGATTGGTCCATTTTTCCGGTGGCCGAGTAGCCTTCAAAATCATTGTCGCTTTTGAGGGCCTGGCTGCTGACGGCACGATAGCCGGGACGGCTCAAATCAAGCTGAGCGGCACCACTACTGGCGTAAAGCGCCATGCTGGTACCAACCAAAAACAGGGCGATACCGATAGTGATAGCGAGCAGCAGCGGGAATCTGTGTCTATCCCAAAACGATAACTCCCCGATAGGTACTTGGTTATTATCTTCCATTATTGGTTTGCTCCGTTGTTCTTGCTAAAAGCAGCCGTGAACACGTCAAAGGCGGCGTTGTACTCATCGATGTACTGATGAAGCTTGACCACGTCGGCGTGTACTTGGGCACGGTTAGTTTTGGCGAGGGCCACCGCGTCGTAAAAAGAAACCGGTTCTTTGGTACAATCGATGTTTATCGCATTGGCTAGCTGTACTTCATAGCTCATGTAATCGATGCGAAATTCCGCCAGGGCGGTTCCGTAACTTTGGGTAACGGCTGACAAACTTTTGGTGTCAAAGTGGTTATTGGTCGCTCGGTTGTTAAATTGAGTCATCAGCTTTGTCGACATCGATTCGTAAATTTGGCCCCTGTTGACACGTAATAACGCATCGTTGGCATGGAGTCGATTCAAGGTGCTTTTGGTACTCAGACAGCTGACGCGAATGCGCCCAATTTGCTCATCGGTCATCGGCGTCGTTTGGGCGGAGGCGACGCCAAACAGCACGCTCGACACCAAAGCGGCCACGATGAGGCACAGCGCCATAAATTTAGTAGTTGTGTTCATGTCACTCCATTATCTAACGAAGAGGGCTATTTGGTCAAATGTAGTCGTCGATTATCGACCGACACCAAACCCTCTTTGGTAAGGTCTTCCAGAGCGCGCTCGAACCGTTCGTCGCCCGCCAACTCAAGCCGGAGCTCCTGCCGGCTCAGATCACCTCCGGTCAGCGCACGGATGATTTGGCCTCGAACCTGGCGCAGACTCCCCTCCAGCGGTGGCTGTTTCTGGTAATGCGCACTTTTATCGATGCGCCCCACCCCAGCGCGTTTCAAGCAGCTGCCGTAATCCATTAATGCCCAGTACCACTGCCTTGGACGCTCGGTATCGAGCGTCTGGCGGACAACATCGAGCAGTTCCTTATCGTGCACGCTCCGAACGTCAGCAAAAAAGTGATGGAAATAAACGGTCCGAATATTAGTCTCGATAAAAACGACTGGCTGGTTAAAACTATACGCGAGGATTGCCGCACTCGTACTCGGGCCGACTCCGGGTAGGCTCATCAACTCCTCACGCGCCGAGGGGATGACTCCCCCAAAGTCAGCCATAATTCTTTTGGCCGCTTGGTGTAGGTACTTGGCACGGCGATTATAGCCAAGGCCGCTCCACGCAGTCAGTACGTCCGCTAGCGAGGCCGAGGCAAGGGCTGAGACATCGGGAAAGCGTTCGACAAAGGCGTTGAATTTAGGGATAACCCGCTCGACTTGGGTCTGCTGCAACATCAGTTCACTGACCAATACGAAATAGGGGCTGGTGATGGTCCGCCAGGGCATATCGCGGTACAGGTCACGTCCCTGTTGCCACACTAATTCTTGAAAGTCGCGTGTGTTCACCTCCTTAGTATAACGGCGTATAATAGAATTATGACAACATACGTACTAGCAGGAGGGTGTTTCTGGTGTCTGGATGCCGTCTACCGGCGCCTGAAAGGCGTGTCAGAAGTTATCTCGGGCTATTCGGGCGGTGACGTCGACGACCCAACCTATTATCAAGTTGTTTCGGGCACGACTGGGCATGCCGAGTCGGTACGGGTGAGTTTCGACGAGACGATCATCCCTCAAGCAGTCATCCTTGATATTTTCTTTGTCATACACGATCCGACGACCTTGAATCGACAAGGTGCCGACGAGGGAACACAGTACCGATCTGCAATGTTTTATAGCGACCAAGACCAACAAGCGGACTTTACGGCTGCCACTTTACGCGCGAAAAATCATTGGAGTAGCGAAATCGTGACAGAGCTTGTGCCACTTGAGGTATTTTATCCGGCCGAGAATGAACACCAAGATTATTTCAATAAGAATCCAGATAGCGGTTACTGCTCGATCGTCATATCGCCAAAGATAATCAAGGCACGAGCCAGCTACACCCAGTGGTTTAAGGAGGTAAACACATGAAATTAACGAAATATGAGCATGCCTGTTTCACGCTTGAGGCAGCTGGCGAACTGCTGGTGATCGACCCTGGTAACTACACCAAAGACTTTACCATCAGCGACAAGATTGCGGCAATTGTCGTGACGCACGAGCACTCCGACCATTTCGACGCGGAGATACTAGCGGCAATCTTTGAAAAAAATCCAAACGCCGTCTTGGTGTCTTTACCAAGTATTATTGACGTCACGCCTGCTCACCAATCAATCGCCGTTCGACCAGGAGATACAGTCGAAGTCGGCCCCTTCACTCTCAGATTCTTTGGCGGTAAACACGCCCTTATCGATGCCTCTTTGCCATTAATCGATAACCTCGGTGTCTTGATTAACGATACAGTCTACTACCCAGGTGACTCGTTCAGCTTGCCGAATGTCCCCGTCGACGTCCTGGCTCTTCCCGTCGGGGCGCCGTGGCTCAAGATGAACGAATCTATGGAATTCTTGACAGCCATTAGGCCACTACTGGCCTTTCCGACCCACGACGCCGTCCTGTCGGACGCCGGAAAAGCACTGGTGGACCACTTACTATCGGCAACTGCTAAAAATATCAGTGCCGAATATAAACGCATCGATAGTATGCCAATTACGGTTTAGCCAAACCTATGTTTGAAATCGCCACTGCCACAACCCTTATCCGCGCCGGCAAGCACCTGTCGGCCAATGACCCCGTCCTGGCACCGATTATCAAACAGTCTGGTATCGCCACGATTACACCCCATAAGAACTATTACCAAGAGCTGGTAGAAAGTATCATCTCCCAGCAACTGAGCGTCAAGGCCGCCGCCACCATCCTCAAACGGTTCGTTGCATTGTTCGCAGGCGATGGTTTTCCCTCGCCAACCCACATTCTCGAAAAAGACATCGACGAACTGCGTCGCGCCGGCTTGTCGCGTCAAAAAGCGGGCTATATCCAGGATATAGCCGTCAAAGTCATCGATGGGAGCGTTCGATTCGACCATTTAGACACGCTGTCAAATGAGGCTGTGGCCACCGAGCTGACCCAAATAAAAGGCGTCGGACTATGGACTGTCCATATGTTCTTGATGTTCTGCATGGGACGGCTCAACGTCTTACCGGTTGGAGACCGGGGTATTCGGAACGGTATCCAGCGGCTGTACAGCCTCAACCATATGCCAAATGCGACCGACATAGAAAAGATCGCCACGGACAACAACTGGTCTCCCTATGAATCGGTTGCGAGTTGGTATATTTGGCAGTCAATTGATAGTACGCCGGTTTTGTAACTAATCCCTTTTAATCTGGCCAACGACGACAAAGCTAAAGACAGACAGGCATAACAAAATCGTCGTCAGATGGCCGACGCTAAAAACCCGTTTATTCTTGACGCCCTCTATTCTATTTTTAGAGAACGATACGACTGAATCTGAAAGTGCGGCGATCGATATAATGTTTTTTGGTCGCCTACCGACCGCCTTCCGTTGCGATGCTGCTAGATACGAGAGTGATTCTTTAAACGCCGGACTTTTTGCAAGAATACGCGGTGAAATCGACGCATGCCAGCTATTCACTCCACACAAACTCACAAATCGGTACAGTGTACCGTCGCGCGAAAATACATTCATGGCGATACTAGCTCCCGCGCTTTCCCCAACTAATGATACGGTGTAACCTTGTTGCTTGGCTGCACTAATCGCAGCTATAATTTGGTTGTATTTTGCTTGATAGGATTCCCCGTCGTACCATTGCATCGGCACCAGCTGTGTTCGTACACCGTATAGTCGCCAAAATCGAAGAAAAAAACGTCGTCTACCATCGTTGTCATCGCCCAGGCCTGGAATATAGATAATATAGTGTTTCACTCTGTTAAGTATACAGTATGTGCTACTGAAGGGTCGTCATGTCGGGTGGAACTAAACCTGGAGGAAGGAGGTTGTTTAAGCCGTCTACCCCGCCGGGTAGGTACTGGGTCACTACTTGGTAGATTGCAACTATCAATATTCCGCCGCTGACGAGCGTCACAGCGCCGACTACGAGAGCAAAGAACAATACTGTCTTGGCTGCAAACTTTTTATAACGAGCAAATTCACGCATCTCACGACCCTGTTTGTCTTTCATGGCACCAGACATAACGAGAGAGAGATCAACAATTACCCAAACCCCAAAACCCCCGAATGTGATGAGCTTCAAAATTCCCGTACCAATTTTTCCGAGGTAAAAACGGTCGACACCAAATATTCCCCACATAAAACTAAAAAAGAAGACCGCCAAAAAATGACGCTGTTCATTGACAGCCACAACTACTGGGGGCGGCGGTGTGGTAATGGCAATGTTGGCATCTTCCATACTGTATGTCGTGTCCTACGGAGTTAAACGATTGATATCACGAGGAAAGAGGGTAGCTTCTTTGACGTTGGCCAGGCCAATTGTCTTTTGGACTAACCGGTCAATGCCAAAGCCACAACCGCCGTGCTGAGGCAATCCGTATTTGAAGGCCTGAAGGTAGTATTTGAAACCTTCATGCTCGATGTCAAGCCCGGCGTCTTTCATTTGCTGAACCATTTTTTCATAGTTATTTTCACGCAGCGGGACAGTTGAGATCTCGAGACCGCGGAACAGGAGGTCGCCCCACAAAACGGTACCGTCTTCGACGTCAAGCTTGTGGTAGAATTTGCCGGCTTCAATTGGGAAACGAACGGCATAGACCAGGTCGGTACCTAGCTGCTTACGGGCGTAGTCACTAATCCAACGTTCCTCGTCCGGTATCAGATCTTTTTCCTGCGTCGTGTCGGTCTTAGTCGCCTTGGTATACATGTCGTGAATCTCGGCGATTGTAAAGCGCGGTACCTTGTTATCTTCGGCTAGCTTCAGCTCTGGGGCGTTCAAAGTCCGCAGATCATCGGCATGTTCGTCGTAAACACGTCGCAGCGTGTACTGTGTCATATCGGCGACCATATCGAGTACCTCGTCGTGATCGGCCACGAAGCCCATCTCGATATCGAGCATAGTGAGTTCCGTCAGGTGACGTGTCGTGGCACTTGGCTCAGCTCGGTAGGAATGTCCAATTTCGTAGACGCGCTCGAACGCGCCAACCATAATCTGTTTATAAAATTGCGGACTTTGGGCCAGCGTGGCCGTTTTTCCAAAATAGTCGAGCTTAAAGACTTCAGCACCGCCTTCGGTTGGCTCGGCCAGCAGCTTTGGTGTGTCGATCTCGATAAATTCGTTGTCATTGAGGAAGGCCCGGATATACCTGGTCAGGTCAGCCCGAATCTTGAAGATTTTTTGTTCTTGTAGATTACGAATATTAAGCACCCGATGTTCAAATAGGGTGTCGAGGTGCTCTGATTTATGCGAAATCGGCTTGTCGATCTCAATGGGCGGCTCTTCGGTCACCGGTACCTCAACCTCGACTTTGACGTCGTGGAGTTCGGCGCCACCCATAGCGCGCTCGTCTGCCACGACCGTACCTCTCAGCGATAGGACCGTTCCTATCTGCAAACCGCGCAGCTTTTCAAGTTCATCCTTGTTATCAACCAAGGTCTGGACGAGGCCGCTACGGTCTCGAATGGTAATAAAGTTGAGGCCGCCTAGTAATCGTTTTTTGTGGAGCCATCCACGAACGGTGACTGTTTCGCCAATTTTTTTTGCTACTTCTCGGGCTAGTGTTCTTGTCATAATACTGTTTAGTGTACCACCGCCACCCCTTTAAGGCTAGACGTCTTCGCGCTTTTCGGGGTGGTTGTTGCCACGCGGATTGCGCAAGGCGACCGTTCGCAAATCTTCGTGAGCGTCAAATTCATCGACAATCTTACGGCCGAGTAACGCTTCGATAACGTCTTCGAGCGACAGCAGTCCGACTGTTTCACGGAACTCGTTGACGACGATAAATAGATGGTGATGGGTACGCAAAAATGCCGCCAAGGCATGCTGCAAGGTTTGATCGGCGTGGATATAAAAGACGCGGGGCTCCATGGCTTTTTCAGCGGTCACCGACCGCTTGATATCGAGCGCCAGTAGGCTTTGGAGATGGAGTATACCAACGACGTGGTCGATGTCGCCATTGACAACCGGCAACCGGCTGTGGCCTATTCTATGCAGCTCATCAAGCGTCAGCGGACCCAGAAACTCTGATTTTTTAATACTATCAATCACGCTACGAGGTGTCATAATGCTACTGACCAATTGTTCGCTAAAGGACAGGCTATGAGTAATCATTTTCTTTTCGTCTGGCGACAAAACGGCACCAGAGCCAGAAACCAGCTGCTGCAACTCTTCCCGTGAATCGATTCCTCGGTAGACGCCCGGTGCTACGCTGGGGACAGTACGAAGCAACCGAGAAATATGGGGATGCTTCTCGATAAATCCCAACAAGGCGGACTCGCTCCGAAGGTACAGTTTCTGGGATTGTCGCTGTATAATCGGCGTGCGGGCAACTGCTCCATATTCTAACGCCACCACAAGGGCTGCTAGCACACCGAACAGCCAGCCAAAGGTGGTAACGCTCAATAAGACCCCGACGACCAGCAGGAGCGCACTGGCCACGCGCAGTAGTGACAGAACGTCTGGCAGCAACCGTTCGCGCCGCAGTGTCGTGATCGCCTGGCTGTCCATCGCCTGGCTACGGCGCTCGAGTTCGAAAAGACTAAGCGTGGCACTCGCCGGCCTCATCCCTGATACGATTAGCAGTAGTACTAAAACAATGACGGTGATAACGACGAGTAAGCTAAACATTATAGGTCCATTGTACATTAGTCACCCTGTAAGCACGTACATTTGTTTGCTATAATTACTACAGTAATAATTGGGAGTATTCAGTGAGCAAAAGAACATGGATTATATTTATCGTCGTCGTCGTGGGTCTGATGACCGCACTCGTCTTATCATCGCGTAATTCCCGCCCGAAGATCGACCTCAGCTCGGTTAACACCAGTAGCATACAAAAAGCGTCGGCCGCTAACGGTAATATCGCCGAACATGTCTTCGGTAAGGCCGACAGTAAAGTCGTCTTAACCGAGTATGGAGACTTCCAATGTCCGGCTTGCGGAAAATCGTATCCTGGTATTAAGACTATTACACAAGAGAACAAGAGCACGATTACTTATGTCTTCCGTAATTTCCCCCTCCCCGCCAGTACCCATCCGAACGCCCTAGCGGCAGCCGCCACCGTTGAAAGCGCTGGCCTGCAAGACAAGTACTGGGAAATGTACGACCTAATCTACGAAAACCAGCAGCAATGGTCGAACCTGACCGGTTCAGCTAGAACTGACATGTTCGTCAGCTACGCCAAGCGCCTTGGACTCGACGAGACAAAGTTTAAGGCGGACCTATCCGACTCTGCCATTACCCAGAAAATTGCCTACGACAAAGCAATAGGTGACAAGATTGGCGTCAATTCTACTCCGACACTCTACCTCAATGGCGTCAAACTGGATGGCGACACTGTCAGCGACGTCCAGAATGGCAATGGCGACAAACTTCGCGCCCTTATCGATGCCGAGCTGAAAAAAGCTGGTGTCACACCCGCCTCAACCGCCAAATAGACAACCGTTGATAAGCGAAAACACCCCGGTGCCTTGGGGTGTTTTCTTTTTTTTGTAAGTCTCTCAATGAAACTTGGATTTGAGTCAAACGACTCTACTGTGCGATATACAGTTGCCATTCGGCAGGCACCACATCCACGGCTATCATTTTGCGTCGTGAAGACACAAATTCGACGGCTATTGGCATGTGATTTATTCTCCTTGTACTATGTACAACCTCACGCACTTCGACCTTTATAATATAGTGCTGGCGCAAGGCACATCATTTATAATACCAAATCAATACCGACACGTCAAGAATGCGCTATGTCCATAACGCTATTGGTTTAATCATAGAACACTTAAGGCAGTTGCGCAAGTGGATATGACGAATCCACAACGAACTGTCTTACCTCCCCTTTTGCGCTTCAGAATAATTAGTCGAGGCCGGGAGTTTCGTCTGGTTTCGCACTTCTCAGCCGTCGTTCCTTGAGAGTAAAGACCAAGGCAGTCGATGCGACCATCAGTCCGGCTGACACCAGAAAAATACGTTGCAGGCTCTCGCTAAAGGCGTGCGTGACCGTACTGGCAAATTGGCCTTGCTGGGTGGTAAAGTTTTTTGCCACGATACTGCGAGTCGGTTCTGGGATGGTCGCAAAACTTTTTTGGGCCGATGTAGTAATCAGGTTTTTCAGATCTGGCATATTGAGGCTGAGGATCGTATTGGCATCATTGAAATTACCTATTTTTGAAGCCGCTGGGCTTTTTTTCAGTGTCTGTAAGTATGGACTCTGCTGAACGTCGCCAAGGTGAGCAATAATGCCGGCCGTCAGCATGGCGCCGAAGACAGCCACGCCGATTGTCGAGCCCAGGCTGCGAAACAACTGACTGGAACTGGTAGCCGCTCCTAGTTCGCTTTGCTCAAACTCGTTCTGAACTGCAAGGTTGATCACCGGCATGGCGACGCCCATGCCGAGGCCGAGCGCCACCATAATCATCGCCTCGTAGCCGTAACCGCTCTCGGGCGTCAAGGTCGATAGGAAGAACATGGCAATCGTGGCCAAGACAAAGCCGACCTGCATAAAGATCTTGTACCTACCAATCCGGGAAATAAGTTGGCCGGCGCCAATACTCGAGACCATAATGCCGCCAATCATTGGCAGTAACATCAAGCCAGACTGCGTCGGCGTTGCCCCGAAGACCTGTTGGTTAAACTGGGTCAGATACAGGATTGATCCCATGAAAGCAGACCCGAACAGCGCGGCTATACCCATCAGCAAGACAAAGTTGCGATTCTTAAAGAAGTGGAGCGGAACAATCGGCTGTTTTGCTTTTCGTTCAACCATCACGAAGACTGCCACCAAGACCGCCACGATACCAAACATTATCGTCTTTAGCACCCCTACCGTCATACCCGTTGAGCTGAGCAGACTAGCAAAGATTGTTTCAGTGTTATCGACAGCGAATATCAACGTGCCCAGACCCAAGGCCAGCACGGCTGCGCCCAAGTAGTCAATCGATGGCTTAGCGGCATGCCGAAAGGCTGGCGAAAACATCCAAATCAAGAAGAAAGCAACAATACCAACCGGAACGTTTATAAAGAACGTCCAGCGCCAATCAGTCGTCAGACTAAAGATATGCTGACCATCGGTCAACCAGCCACCAAGCAGCGGTCCAATGACGGAGCTGAAGCCGAAGACGGCCCCGATTAGGCCTTGCCATTTGCCACGCTCACGAGCAGCGAACAAGTCACCGACAATTGTAAAGGCATTGGCCGTGATGATACCGCCACCGATACCCTGCAAGGCGCGCCATAAAATCAATTCGGTGATATTGCCGCTGAGTCCGCTTGATAATGAGCCAATCGTAAAGACAGCGACACCAATCAGCAGCATAATGCGACGGCCGAATTGGTCTGACAGCTTTCCGGCAATCGGCACGGTAATCGTTGTCGTCACAAGATAGGCCGTAAACACCCAGCTCAGCTGGTCGTACGCCTTAAACTCCTCGACGATCTTACCCAGCGCGGTGGCAATAATCGTCTGGTCGAGCGCCACCAAAAACAGACTGGCCATAACCGATAACATGATGATTAATTTGCTGCGTAGCGTCAGGTGATGTTGCATAGCTGTTAGTTTTTTTCCTTGGTGTTTTTAAATGCTTTAAAGTTTTCTAATTGAAGATTAGTTTGCTCGATAAAATGCTCAAGAGCTTCTTCCTTCAGCAGTCCGATGAAGTTTTTGTGTGGTGAACCGACGACGTAGAGCCTGTCCCCCGCCTGAATGTTCAACTCTTCCCTGGCCTCACAAGGGATCACAATCTGACCTTTTGTGCCGACTGTCGCGGTACCGTAGAGCTTTTTTTCATGCATCGGGTGAGTTCCTTATATTTATATAACCAAGTATTTAGTATAGCTCAGGTATGAAAAGTATGTCAAGTATGAATAGCTAGAGCTCTATTAGATTGCTTTTTTAGGTGATCGTCGATATGCGTGAGCACCAAAGTTACGGTCGAAGATGTCACCGCCCCAGAAGCCCAATGTCAGCGCTACCGACACGAGGTACAGAGGTACGGGCGTCTTTAGCCATGAAGTATAGAGGACGTCGTTCGCCAAGGAAGCAATTGGCGATGTAGTACTACCGATTACCTGGACGGCTGTCTGCACGACCGCCGACTTCCCGTCTTTGTCCTTGAGGTGTAGCGTAATAGTATACGCTCCCGCGTTGCTATGACTGAATCGAACAGTCCTCGCCCCAGGCGTCGCCAGGCTCAATAACGTCTCGTCCTGATTGTGTCCCCAACTAATATCGAGCGCGTACGGTGGCACTCCACCCCACGCAATCAAGCCGAGCGCGTACTGCGTATTCACCTGAACAAATCGAGGGACACACGTCACGGCGATTCGAAGCGCACCCCCTACCGGAAGATCTTGGGTTTTTTCGTTACCACAACTCGGCTGCTCTAGTGTGAGGCCCGGCACAATCGAGGGATTAATGGCTAATTGTATGGGTAGCTGCGGCGTGGTCGAGTGCCCTTGCTCGATTATTCCTGTGACGGTAACTCCGACGAACGGCGTATTCGGGCCGGCTTGATTGAGGTTGTCGTAATTAAGCGCCCTTAGTACATTGTCACCCGTCTGCAGCTGGACCTGGATGATAAATATGCCAGCGGCTGTACAGACACCTGAACCGACAAGTTGGTCGTTACTCAACACGACAACGAACGTGCCTGGGGCACAGGTTCCAGTGACCTCAAGCGTCGTTTGATTGGTCAAGGTCGTGCCGTCTTTTGGTCCGATGATGGTCGCACCGACTACCGGTGCAGGCCCAGGTACGACAACGCCGACCGACACCGATCCGGCGGTCTGCTGGGCTCGGACGAGAGCAAAACCCGCGCTAACGTACATAAATACACCGACGAGTAGTAGCATAAACGCTAAAGAGAGGTGTGAGGTATGCCTATGATGAATCAGCTTGCCGGTATGTTTATGCTCAACCAGCCTGAAGTGACGCAGCCCCGGGCGCTTGGCGAGCGGCAAACCCACTGCCCGCGCTGTCGATGAGAGCCGCCTGCTAGTCTTTCTTGTTAGTGTGGTTTTTGGTTTTGTTTGAATTTTCATTTTTTGACTTCGCGATTATGCGTCTATTATATACCTTCATCATTCGTGTGAGAATATAGATAAACGTTATTAGCATAAACAAGCCGACGAGAATAATCTTGTACGGTATGACCCAGAACGTAATGGTATTAGTAATGGCTTGACCGTTTGTCCCGTAGCCGAGCGTCAGATTAGCCGTATACATCCCAAACATCCACGATTTGTCGTAGTCCGCCTCGAACCGGCGAATACTACTCGGCAGAACGTTCGATTTATCCTTATTGACTGGCAGGCTGGCCATGGTGCCTCCGAACATATCACGCAACTCAATACTACCAGAGGGTTTTATGTGGATATTGCCTTGATTTTTGATGCGTGTTACGAACGTAATCGGACCATTTTCAAAGAAACTAGCCTGTTTATCATTGTGAGCGCTATAAAAGGAAGCTAGACTAGCCTTTTCGGTGATGGCTCCATCAACCCGTATCAAGATAACCAACCCGGTACTAGCCGATAACCCAACGCCGGTAGTGTCTAGCTCTGGTGCGCTGCCAGAAAAACTCAGCACACCGTAGTGACCGCCCGGCTCAGCGTTATTAGGAATTACGATTTGCGCTATAATTTCCCTCGACTGACGAGAATGGAGGGTGAATTTTGGGACGGCGTCTACCCATGTAATAATCGAAGCTGTGGCTGGCAATGTGCTGACTTGGACGATAAAAGGAGAACCAGTCTCGTCTTTAGCGGTAAAATCTTTGACCGATGAAGTATAAACCAGGTCAGACGCCGTCACATTCATAACATTCAACTTAATGGTGTAGGTTTTACCACGAGCAGCGTTTAACTCGACCCGCGTCGGGCTGATCTGCAAGCCTTGAGCAGCGTTGGCGTTCGAGGCCTGGGCACCAACTGGCACAGTCGCCACTACGCCCAGTAAAGAGGCTGCGACAATCGCCAGTCCGAGGACGTTTTTGGGCAGTCGCATTAAAAGTTAGCCGTAGCGGTATAGGTCAGGACCGTATTGTATGATCCGGCTGGGGTCAGTCCGTCGATGTTGGCGATGTAGCCCACCGTGAAGGTATTGGCGTTGGTTGGACCAACCACTGAGGCGATGGTATCACCAGTCATAAATCTGAAATTGTCATTGGTGCCATAGTTCGTCACCGCGCTGGCAGTGCCGGTACCGGTTTTTGCCGCACCAATCACTGGAGTCGTATTGGATCCTGCTAGGTTCAGGCCGAACTGTTTTGATCCTACAGCCGAAGCTCCACCGGCCGTCAGGGCGGTAATAGTGTTCGCACCGGACGTTAACGTCGTGCCGTTGACCGTGATAGTATAGCCTGAGTTGCCGTTAGTGGCGGCGGCTAATATAGACGTCCCAGTTGCCGTGGCAGAGGTCGAACCTGCCCCGAGGTTAACCACGCTCCCGGCGGCTGTACCACAGTTTTGACCTGTAATACTCGTACCGGTACAGAAGGTCAGCGTCTCGTTAACAGCCAGTGCGACTTGGATCTGGGTCGAGGTGCTCAAAGCAACCGATCCTGTATCAAGCGCTGTCGTCCAGGCACTGTCAGAATAAGTTGTGACTACACCGTAGAATGTCGTATTGACCGTAGTCGGGTTATGAACACTGTTCCAAGTGATAGTGACTGCTCCGGAAGGGTTAGTCGCGTTAGCGGCGTTGAGAATTCGGAGCGAACCAGGTGTCGCGGCACTGACTGTCCAACCCGCAGCGGCACCAAGTCCAGTTGGCTGTGACGCCAAGGTTGAGCTCGACGCTGAAAAACCAGTCGGCGTGACACACCCACCAGTCAATGACGTACAGAATTTAATTTCAGCTGATTTTACCGGTGTACCGGTCGTTGGCAGTGCGGCCGTCGTGAGTGCATAGCTTACTCCAGTAGCGTCCCCTGCCGAGTTAGACACGACGACTGATCGTCCAGTTATAGGCGCTGCGTTAGCTGACACTGCATATATCATGGGCATGGCACCGACGACGACAGATAGCATCACCGTTCGAATGATTTTGAACTTTATTTGGCTGAGGTGTATAGTTTTTTTCATAAATTACTCCTAGAAATTTGCCGTTGCCGTGTACGTTAAAGCGGTTGAATAGGCGCCAGCTGCGGTTGCGCCGTCGATGTTGGCGATATAGCTGGTAGTGAAGACATTGCTGTTGGTTGGGAGTGAAGCCGAGGCAACGATATCACCAGCGACGTTAAACTTGAATTGGTTGGTCGTACTATAACCGACTGAGGCAGTACCCGTACCAGTACCTGTCACGTTGGTTCCAATCGCTGGTGTCGTATTGTTCATCAGGTTGATGCCGAACTGTTTGGAATTGGTGGTTGAGCCTGTGGCTGCTGCTAAAGCGGTAATTGTGTTGCTACCCGAGGTTAGGGTACTGCCACTGTAGCCAATCGAGTAACCAGTCGAGGCGTTGGTCGCGACCGTCATCGATGAAGTACCGGTGCCGGTTGCGCCCGTTGAAAGTATGCCAAGAGCGACAGTCGCAGATGCTAAGGTGAAGGTTAACGTTTCGTCAACGGCAGCTGTAACGGTAATCTGGCCAGCGGTCGATGTCGCCACGGTACCAGTATCAATTGGGGTCGACCACAATGCATCTGAATAAGTTGTCATTCGCACGAAGAAGGTCGAGTTGGTCGCACTTGGATTCGTGACGCTAGAGAATCCGACCGTTTGTGCACCGGTTGGCGCCGCAACGTTCGCAGTTTTACTGAGGCGTAATTCACCAGGAGTGGCCACGCTCACGATCCAGCCGGACGCATCACCTAAGTTAGTCGGCTGAGAAGTTAGTGTCGACGAAGCAGACGTAAAGCCAGGCGCTGGTGTACAAGCACCACTGGCTGTCGTACAGGCAGCGAAACCGACAGACTTAATAACGGTGGTTTGAGGCACGGTAAAGGTGAATCCATAGGTCGTACTGGCACTGGCCACAGAACTACCAATCACTACTTTTCGAGCGGTGATTTGGGCGGCCGAAGCGACGTTTGGATAATAGACCGCCAAAAGGGCGACAACCATCAAGCCGTAGGTGATTTGTTTTGTTAGAGTTAGTAGTACGTTTTTTGTTTTTAATAACATGTATTTTTTTATCCTGTTGGTGCTACGGTTATGCTGTCTGGGTGTTATAATACCATAAGCGTGACAAAAACAATACTACTTTTGATACTAACATTTACACTTATTATAAGTGCCCTGCCGACTACTAGCTATGCGTCGCCGTACGGCAAGGGTGTCTATGGTGCCAACGTGCCTTACGGCAGCCAAACTGCGTTGTCAATTTCGACGAGCGGTAACGTTAGCATTGCTATCACGCCGACGTCCGGCGGCGTTCTGGCAACTGGTACGAGCACCGTTACTGTTACGTCAACCGATGTCACAGGATATAAGCTATACATCCGGGCTCTGACTAGTACCAATATGAATAACCTCGGCGCGTTACTGCCGGCTTCCGCCAACGGCGCACCAGCTGCTCTAGCGATTAATACCTGGGGGTACAACACCGATGCCTCGAGCAATTTTGCCGGCATGACACTGACCGATACCCTGATTCGTTCAGTCACCGGCCCCGTTTCTGCCGGCGACCCGACGGCTGTGACATACGGCATCAAGCTTGATCTTTCAAAACCGGCTGGAAACTACTTGGCGACTGTCATTTATACGGCGGTGCCGCAAACAAACTAGCGTCTGCGTAAAAACCTACGTATTGATACTGCTGCGGCTAAAGTAATCAACAGCGTGACCACAACTCCAAATGCTGGAGGTACGTACAGTACTAGCCGTGTTTCAGTTTGGGCCGGCGTATCCCCCAGTCCAATCGTATAGATAACTTTATAGAGGCCCGGCAGCTTCGGCGCGGGTAACGTCGCAGTTACTGCTCGTACTGTGCCCGGTAAAACGAGCGTGTCTCCCGGCATACTGGCATCAATACTATGGCTCAACAAGTTCTGCACCTGCGCATTATAGCGACTACGATAATGGGTCGTACCGCTATTTCTAAGTACAACGCTCCAGCTACCGTTACCACCGATTGCCCACGGGGAGGCCAGTGACACCAAGTGGCCGACCCGCGACACGTCACCACTCACTGTAATATACAAGAGTGACGCGATACGCTGACGTGAGTGTATTCCCTCACTTTGCGACTGACTATCGGTGGTGGCAAACAAACTGATATAGCGGCCACCGGGCTCAGCGGACAGAGGAACGCCAACGCTAAATGGCACCTTTTGGCTCTCGCCTGCTGTCAAGCTCACTTCATTAGTCGCAAACGTCACCCATCTTGCCACATCCGATTCCTTTGTAAAGGCGTAATCATACTGCTGGTTGATGACACTGAATTCTTCGGCATTCAGACTAATCTTCATCGGTTTATCGGTTGAGTTGGCGGCTGTCAAGCTACCGTCAAGCGATGTACCGGGCGCAATCTCAAGTTCGTTTCGAAGCGGCGAAACGGTTAGCCCCTTACCGTTTTGCGACAGAGCGGACGAAGATTTTACACAAAAAATTAAACTTACACTTAAAACGAGGAAGATAGCGAGAAATATCGCAGTCCTGCTGTTACTTATTCTCCGATCAAAACAAAGTAGACTATTCACACTAACCTTAGGTGTCGGTTTCAATATACAGAGAACATAGGTCGATACCAGCTGCCGCGGCCGTAGCGTTATTGGTAGCCCAGGCATTCCACGCAAGAAGCATCGTTGATTGAGGACAAACGGCTGCAGCGCCAGTCACTATATTTGTAGCCGTTGCCCCAGTGGTGATATTTGTTAATTGCAAATAATAAGTATTCGCCACACTGTTCGGTGCGAAGATGGCTAACTCCCAAGCTGTCGTTGAGTTACCTCCAGGGGCGCCGACTGATGTTCCAATGGCCACTCCCCCTTGGGCAGCCGAACCTGCGTTTTGCCAATACCATTGAGTGGCATCTGTCGATAGCTGGCATATACCAACGTTATTCAAGAGAGTATTCACCTCAACATTCGTAAAGGCTCCTGCCGTAGCCGTCATACCATGATATGCCCGCCTACCACTAACAACGGCCGAGTCAGATTCAACCCATCGTTCAATCAGCATAAAGCCAGAGCCATCGGGCGAACCAGAACCACACGAAAATTGAGCAACCGGCAAACGTGCACCAGCGAACGTACCCGCAGTAGCCGACGAAGGGTAGCCAATTCTTCGCATACGAGTCGCCAGGCTGGTCGTCGCTACAGTTCGAGTAGTTGCTGTACCATTTCCGGTCAACGCAGTAATACCGAATACACCCGGAACAGTCGTGGCGTTACCCGATGGGTTCCAATAACCGACCTTATTCCTAGCTAATAGTGGTTGAAGAGCAGAGTCTAGACCGGACGGACCAACCTGTCCAATCATCATTCTATTTGCAATTTGTCTCGCAAATATAGCAAGTGTGCCCGCTGGCGGTATAGTTGGCGCACTAAAGTCTCCGGCGAGTTGTATTGCCGAATTGACAGTGTTCAACCTCAGAATATCATTCGTTTTATCATAAGTGAGGCCGGCATCGCCCGCCATAAGACCACTGTCGTTAAACTGAACTTGGGTGGTAGAACCTGCGGCGATTGTACCATCCACCTTAAGAGAGCCTTTCGACGTATAATATAACCAACCTTGACCATCAATATATTGCATAGTTTCACCAGCCAAAAGAGTTGCAGCTGGTGTTAGATAATATTGGGTCCCTGATATAACCTTCATGATCTGAATCACATTGGTTGTTGAGGCGTGGCGATTTGTAATCGATATCAGTTTTATTTGTCGTTGTGTCGAAGCCGCTGGAGCAGTTAGGACAGTTGTGGTAGCCGTGATCACAATCTTGCCCTCATTTGTAGATGGTAAGAATGTCGTTGTCGTAATATCTGCGTACGAGATCGAGTAATCAATATCGGCTATCGAGCTAGTCGTAATCGCAAGTGTTTCGGTGGTTGCTTTAAGTAAAATCATTGTATTCCCCTAGTTTACATTCTCATTGAGCTAATTGCCATAACTTGTTGTTGAGAGAGCCCGCTGCCGCTACCAGCTGCTGCCCACGAGGGCACACCGCCAGTTACCGTCAGCACATTTGTATTTGACCCTAGGGCCAGTCGAATAAAGTTACCGCTGGCATCACGATAGTACATATCGCCTGTCGCGCCGGCGCTATCATTGTAGACCGCCACCACTTTACGAGTCGTGCCGGTCGTCTGGGTCATATATAGCTTGTCGGCCAAGAACTCGACCGCACCCGCTTCGGGGACCGTCATCAGGGAACCCGACGTCAACTTTAACGGCGCCGTACCGGCAGCCGCTGTACCGGGACGAACGGTAATATTCATGTGACCACCGTTGGCGACGTTGTCTAGGCCGGTATTGTAGTGTTCTTTGGCAAGATATTGGTTAAGGATGTCACCCCACAGGCCGTCATCGCCGTTCACTGCCGGGAGTCGTTGAACGGTCATCTGCTAGGCACCGTACTTTCCGCTACCGAAGCCGCGAGTATTATTTTTGTCAGTCTGAGTAATCACCTTTTGGTCGCCGACTTTGAACAGTAGCGAAGCGACGGTTTTTAAGCCGACCACGCCAAGCAGAACCAGGCCGCTATATTTCAAGAAGTCTTTTCGATCCATCTCCTGGTCGCTTATCTTTTGAATAATATTTTTATCCATCGCTCTTCCCCGTCATACCTACAAATAACTAGAGTTAACCACTCTACTGTATTAATCATAAGCTAGATTATGAGATAAATCAATTACTCGCTCGTGTCGAAAATTAGATTGAGAGTTGATTGAGGTAGCACCACTTCATACACCTGTAAGGTTTTTATCAGTTAGCGTAGGGTATGATAGGACTATGTCAGAAAAAGAAAAATATAGCCTACTTCGAGGACTAATAGTGGCGAGCGTTGTCCCTATCCCACTTATCGTGACCGTCAGTCAATCAACCTTCACCAACCCGTCGGCGACACTGCTCTACATCGCCTCCCTGCTTGGCTATATCGGTATCGTGCTGCTGCTCTGGATGTATATCCTGGGAACCAAATCGATCATCGGACTCTATTTCCACGATATGGCTAAAATCAACCAGTTGCATTCAAACTTTGGAAAATACGGCCTCTTGCTAATATTCGCGCACCCCATCGCGGCCACACTTTCGTATGGCCAGAACCTGCTGCTGTATTCGCTGGTACCGAACATTTCGACAGAATTCGAAAAACACGTCACCTACGGACGGTTGGCGATATTCGTACTACTGATTATCTGGCTGACCTCGGCGATAATGCGCGGCAAGATTGCCTTTCGACCGTGGAAATACATCCACTACCTTACCTACCTGGCACTCCCGCTGGCGCTACTGCACATTCCAGACATCGGTATCTCGTATCGGACGCAACTCGGTGCGCAATTTTATTATCTGTCCGTCCTCGGGCTGTTCGGACTCTTTAGCCTGTTTAGAATCCGCCAGCTCTTTTCGCTAGGCAAAGCACCGTACATTATCCAGTCTCACTCAAGAGCGTCACGGGACGTCATGCTACTCCACCTGACGTCCACGAATAACAAAGGTATTAGCGCTAATAAGGGTCAGTATCTCTATTTGCAGATGCGCCTCCTAGGCGAAGAACACCCGTTTTCGATCCTCCAGTACGACGAGACTACTGGTGACCTAACCGTTGCCTATAAGACTTTTGGCTCCTTCACCAATAAACTCAGTCGGCTCCAGCCAGGTACGAAATTGTACGTTGACGGGCCGTACGGTACCTTCACCGAGCAAATCCAAACATCGCTCGATAAGCCCGTCGTCTTCGTGGCCGGCGGCATCGGCATCACGCCTTTTGTCGACCACATCCTCAGAAGTTCATCGGACGAGCAGTGGCTTTTTTACGCCAACCAGACCAAGGAATCAGCCGTCTTTAGCGCACCCCTCAAGGCAAAACTTGGCGAACACTGTGTGTCTATCTTGAGTGCCGAGACAAGCGCCGTCGAAAACGCCAATGATGAACGCGGCTACGTCAGTCCCGGACTCTTCCAAAAGTACCTCATACGCCCAGCAGACTACACCTATTTCATCTGCGGACCACCGCGCATGATGGATATCACCAAGGAATCACTCATAGGCCTCGGCGTCGCGCCGCAGCAGATTTATAGCGAGAACTTTAGCTTTTAGCCAGCGTCGCGTCGTCAAGCAGAATCACTTCGAGGTGATACTGCGTACGAAGTTTTTCCTCCAAGTTCGGTGCGATGAATAAGATTGTGGCCATCGTGTCGGCAATCAGCGCCGACTCTGCCTTAATATAGCTGGCGACAACAGACGATTGGCTCGACGTCCCGCGACGTGGATCGATAATATGGTGATGCGCTGTGCCGGCTTTTTTCCAGGCGCGCTTCTGCGCTGAGCTGACTGCCAAGGCCCCCTGCTGAATACGGGTTGTGCCAATCATCAGCGTGCTATCAATCGGATGCTCAAGGGCCAGTTCGATTGGGACCGACGAGCTCACCAAAATATCGCCGCCGCCGTTGACGACAAAATGTTCGTGCCCTTCTGTCTTTAACAGTTTGCCCAGTTCGTCTATTAACCAGCCCTTGCCAAACCCACCGAAATCTAGCTCGACGTCAGCCGGAATGATGAGTATATTCTTGTTTATTGTCATCTTATCCCACAACGAGACGCTCAGTCTTGCTCCCGACTTACCTTTGCCATAACCAAGCTGAACCAATGTCCCTCCCACGGAAATATTAAAGATTCCGTCGCTTATTTCGTACATTTCTTGGGCGAACTCGAGCATCCGAAGTAGTTCCCGTGGAGGGTTAAGCAGTTTTTTATGGGCGTTCAGTCTTCCAATAAAAGAGGTCGGTAAAAACCGCGAATAATAATCATTAAACGTAGCGACGCGGGCATTTATCTTGGCCTCGATGTCACCTGACTCTTCGCCGCCAAGTAGCTCAATCCACCAGTGCGTCCCGAGGGCGTCAAATTCAATACTAGGCTTTGGCATCGTTCACAATTGTCCGAAGCGCATCATCAAAGGCATTCGACGTTAACGATGCGCCCCCGACACGGCCGGCGTAGGCATCGGTCAAAGCTGACCCGACGACGGCCGAATTGATATTTGAGTTAAAACTGTCGACGTAGTACTGAGATTGAGATTCACTGATGTTATTGTTAGTTGTTACGGCAATTATCGTATCACCTTGAATCGTGAGAGTAACCTTGATATCATTTTGGGCTCCGCTCGGAACCGAGTAGGTAGCCGTCGCACTGTAGGTTCCGTTTTTGTAGACCAACATCATCTGATGGGTGGCCATAATAGGAGTGGTCGTTTGTCGCGGTGAGGAACTTGTCAAAGACTTGGTGGACTTAGTGGTGGCAACTGGTGGGCTACTGGTCAAATACAAATAACCGCCCGCGCCCACAATGACAGCAAACGCCAGCTCGCCAAGAATTCTTGGTGTTAATTGGTTCGAGGATCTCATAGTAATACTGTACTACGACTCGGTTGAGATGTAGCTGAAATGGACTATGTGATTATCTGGAGTTCTCTTAGCCACGAAGCGCGTTGCTTGCGCTTGTACGGGTTATCTGATCGTGGTTGCTCATTGAATTTATTGTGACGGCGTATAGTTCGCGACATATTGTAAGTCCCGTTTGCCCTTCCCTTAATAGTTAATTATTCGAGATTTTGCCCGTGTGAAATACTGCGACAATCTGAGTGATATATGCGGAACTTCAGTCCACAAAGCGACCGTGCGCGGCGGCACGATTTCGGGGTACTTACGGTACTTCTTAGACAAGAAGCTCGCAATCTTCTCGTTGAGTTGATCTTCGCTGTAACGCTTCATCCTACTCCTCCCTCCAATAGCAGGTATTGGTATCTTACTCGCACGTCCTCCACTACGTTTTTTCATAGCGATACCTCAACTATAGTTGTTCCAGCTACTGCAAAATATAAACAATATTACATATAACCTGTGAGAATTTTTACAACTTGCACTTCTTGTTGTATGATTTAATAGTAATTGAAGGTATCGGATTTAAAGTGGAAGAATTAATTCGCGCGGCTCAACCTTTTACCACTACTCGCCTCATCAGGAAGCGGGGTATTGTGTTGTACCAAAGCGAAATTCCCAGATCTGCCTTCATTGTCAAGAAGGGCCTGATTCGAGCCTATACCATCACCTCTTCTGGAGAAGAGCGTACCATCTCGCTCCACGCGAAAAATGATATGTTTCCCCTCTCGTGGGTTTACGGAGAAACACCTAATACGCTGTTCTACTTTGAAGCCGTCACCGATACTGAGTTGTTGTGCATTCCAAAAAAAGAGTTGCTCAAAACGGTCATGACGACACCTGCCCTGATGCTCGTTGCGCTCAAATTTACCGTCAATTCATACACCGCGATGCTGCTGCGAGTCACCGCACTTGAGCAATCGAGCGCTGCCGAAAAGATAGCCCTGACGCTCTATTATTTACTGATCAAGTACGGCATCCAAAAAAAGCCGGGGTTGTATACGATCGATATAAAAATGACCCAGTCGATGATTGCCAGTCTGGTCGGACTGACCAGAGAAAGCGCCGCCGTGAACCTCAAACTACTCAAAAAAAAGAAAGTGCTGACCTATAGTAACTTCAGTTACGTCGTCAATAAACAAAACTTGGAACGATTCGTCAGCGAAGACAGTTTTAAGAATCTCAAACTCAGCTGAGATCTTGAACGATTTTGATCAACTCCGAAGGTGAAGCCCAGGCCTTTAGCACGTACCGCTCAGCGCCCAGGCGAAAGGCTTCGTCGACTTCTCTTTGCATGTCGTAGTTGGAGAAGATAATAATTTTAACGTGTTTGTGTTTGGTCTTCGGCTGGTATTTTTTAAGAAAACCAATACCGTCCATGACCGGCATAC
This sequence comes from Saccharimonadales bacterium (SeqCode), assembly GCA_038244885.1. Classification (GTDB taxonomy): domain Bacteria; phylum Patescibacteriota; class Saccharimonadia; order Saccharimonadales; family Saccharimonadaceae; genus UBA1547. The sequence continues at coordinate 28,710 of JBBRTA010000006.1, forward strand.
GTAAATCAAGAAAAATAATATCGGGCGCATAGTGTTCGGTGATTGCCAGGGCTTCCTCGCCGTTAAAGGCCGTTTGGGTAGTATATCCGGCGGTAGATAGAATTGTCTTATAGGCGTCATTCAACGCGGGGTCATCTTCGACGACTAAAATTGCGGGTTGTCCTTTTGCCATAGTTGCACACCTTTCATATTTACCATTTAAATCTATCGGGCCTCTCATCCTAGAATAACTGCCAACCGTTTCTTAGGCAAGTAGACATTGAATGTCGTACCCACCTCATACTGCGAAACGAAGCTGATACGCCCCTGGTGAAGATTAATAATCTTTTTGACCCAATAGAGCCCCAGGCCCGTTCCGTCGACGTGATCAGACAATGTGTTATGAATCCGTGAAAATTTTTCAAATAACTTGACTTGATCCTCTAGCTTGATACCGACGCCCTGGTCGGCTATCCTAACCAAGACTTCGCGCGCCCCGTCGATAACTTCGACCCGAACCGTCTTACCTATCTCGGAGTATTTGCTGGCATTATCCAACAAGTTTTCAAAGACCATTCTCATTTTATCTTTATCGATCATCGCAGTCACAACCGGCGACTGATGAACGAATTCGACCCTCTGGTCACGCCCAAAATACGTTTGTTGATGGTCCTTAATCGTGTCCGCCAGAAGCTGCACCAGATTAACATTAGTCGACTGTAGCTTTACTTTACCGGCATCCACTCGAGCTACCTTCAGCAGCTCTGACACGATATTCAGCTGCCGCTCGTTGCTTTCATAGGCTTTGGCTAGTATGTCCCTTTGGCTACCTGAGATATCACCGACAAAGCCCTCTAGTACCATGCCGACGTACTGCTTGACGGCGGTCGCCGGCGTACGCAGCTGGTGCGAGGCCAACGAGATAAATTCGTCCTTTGTCCGATTGATCTCGATTAGCTGCCGTAAGCGTTGCCCCTCAATCTCCTTCCGCCCGAGCGCGTAGTCGAGCGTTCTCGACAGGAGTTCGACTTGAAACGTTCCCTTAACGAGATAGTCGACCGCCCCTAATTTCATTGATTTCTTTTCAATCTGAGTGTTACTGGCACCGGTCAGTATGATGAATGGTTCCGAACGCTTCTTGGGCTCGGCAAACTCCAAAAGCTCGAGGCCGGTATGCTCCCCTAAGTGATAATCGATAAGATAGACATCGTAGGCTTGGCTCAGAATAAGCGTTTTAGCCTCCTCGAAAGACGAACACCAACTGAGAGCGTAGGGCGAGTTCGGAATTTTGGCAAAGACCCGTTTAATGATGAGGAAGTCTTCCTCGTCATCGTCAATCAACAGGACGAGAACTTGGTTATTTTTTAGAATGCTCATGTGATGTGGGGAGCTCTACTGTTTCGAACCAATACGTACCGATTGTTTTCATAACCGCGGTCAGACCCTCGAACGTAATTGGTTTAGCGATAAACGAGTTGCCCCCCATCTGGTATGAACGATAGATGTCTTCCTTGTCTTTTGAAGTCGTAAAAATAATGACGGGAATGTCTCGAAGTTTGGGGCTTGATTTAATCTCCATCAGAGCCTCAGAGCCGTCCATGCGGGGCATATTAAGATCAAGCAGGATAATTCCTGGCCGAACCGCAGTATCTTTGTATTGTTTGCGAGCATGCAGATAGTCGAGCAGCTCCTCCCCATCCAATACTCGAATGAGAGGACTGGGAAGCCCACTCGCTCGGAGGGCCCTCTGCGTCAGCAGGTAGTCGTCGTCATCATCGTCCGCCATCAGGATGACAGGTGAGCCTCTTCTAGTTATCGTCATTACTTAATTCCTTACTTTTAGGATAGGGATCTTAAATATAAAGGTTGAACCGATTCCTTTCTGACTGGTTGCGGTGATTGTACCGCCGTAGCGCTCTGCAATTTTACGACAAATCGCCAGGCCAATACCGGTTCCTTCGTAGACATCCTTACTGTGCAGACGCTGGAAGACTGAGAATATACGATCCAAATGCTTTTCTTCAAAGCCGATACCATTGTCTATGATGTAGATTGTATAGTATTTATCCAGATGGTCAATAGGGGCCGCATAGACCTTCACTACTGGGGCCAGGTCTTTTCGATTGAATTTTAAGGCGTTGCCTATCAGATTTTGCAGTAATTGGCGCATGTGTGTCGGCTCGGCCCACACCACCGGAAGAGAACCAATCTCGACGATTCCCCCCGTCTCTTTGATCCTGGTTTCGAGATCACCGACTACCTCGCGGGCAATAGTATCGAGATTCACGGCGGCTGGCAAGTCAGATTTGGTACTAACCCGCGAGAATGCCAACAAATCATTGATAAGGGTGCTCATTCGTGAGGCGGCGTTTCTCATACGACCGAGGTACTCCATGCCTTCGCCGAGTTCTTGGCTGAACTCGTTCTCGAGTATATCGCCGAAGGCCTGGATCTTACGTAGCGGCTCCTGGAGGTCATGCGAGGCGACGTAGGCAAAATCTTGCAACTCCTGGTTGCTGATTGCGAGTTTTTTCGTGTATTGCTTGAGATCATTTTCTACCTGATGGCGTTTACCAATCTCCGCCTTAAGGCCCTTGTTGGTAGCTTCAAGTTCCCGAGTACGCTCCTTGACGCGTACTCCAAGCGCGCTATTGAGCGCTTGCAACTCTTCTTGAAGGTTCTTGCGCTTTTTATTTTCATCCTGCGCGGCATTGTACAGCTTGGCATTATACATGGCGGCGGCGGCCCTGTTGGCCAGATTTTTGGCAACTTCAAGATCAGCTGGCTCATAATGGAGCCGCGATTCAGCCGAAACGAAAGTGATAGCTCCGATTGGCTTACCGTCGAGCACTAAGGGAACGACAATAATAGAGGTAATCCCGAGGCCACGGACGAGCGCCAGTTCCTCTTCGCTTTGTGACAGCGAGGCGAGCGTGTCGTCGGTGACTTCCGAATACAGTTCGGATTGGCCTGTCCGAAGAACCCTCGCCACACTCGAAGTTGGCGAGAAGCTGACGCTGCGCTGCTTAACCTGTAGATTTTTTGCCCATTTAACTTTTTCGGGATCTTTGTGTGCGACAGTGACTTGTTCCACCTGGCCGGAATCATCGAGTAGCTCGACCGTGCACCAGTCTGCAATGGCTGGTACGACCATGGTGGCAATATTGTTCAACGTCGTCTTGTAGTCCAGCGAACCGGAGAATTGGGTGCTAGCTTCGGTCAATAATTTGAGGTTATTCTCGGCCTTTTTACGTTCAGTAATGTCGATGACAACGCCAGAAAACGATATCGGGCGCGACGCCTCGTCAACTTCAACGTTACCGCGAGCAATTACCCAGCGGACGCTGCCTTCCTGACAAATCGTCCGGTATTCACTTTCGTACACGCTTTTGTCCCTTAGGGCGTCTGATATTCCGTCTCCAACCCGTTTTTGATCCTCCGGATGAATAGAAAGTATAAACTCGCTCAGTGGTAATCCGATTGCAGCACTGCATGCATCAAGCCCGAACATTGTCGCCAGATTTTTATCGGTCACCACCAATCCTTGGGCAAGGTCCCAGTTCCACGTTCCAATCAAACCACTGAACAATGCCTGGTTAAGCTGCTGTTCTGTACGGACATGCTGTCGCTCAGCGGTGATTTCATTGGTAATATCTTTCGTCATTCGATAGATAGCAGTGACTTTTCCGTCTTCAAGTAACGGGAAGTGAGTAAGGCTCCGATACTTATTAGTGAAGCAGCCCGTTTTGTCCTTCACTTTATAGCTCAGCCGAGCTATGGAATCTGACTCACCCGTCGCTATGACTCGACGAATTGACTCAATCACCGGACTGACGCCAGTGTCTTTATATTCCTCAGTTTTATCCGGGAATGCCTTTAGTAATGGTTGTCCGATAGCCCTTTCGCGCTTGACCATGCGTAGAGTCGTATAAGCGATATTCTCCTCAATAATCGTAAACGTTGGATCATCGGCCGCAAAAACAAGGTAGGGGATATTGAGTGTTTGAAAAAAGTTTGAATAGTCGATATGAGCCAGTTTATTCTTGTTCATAGGTGCCTTTTATTATAATTCAGATTTTATAATTGTCATCAAGTAAATATACGCTCATTCCGACGCGCTGAAGCATCAAGGAAATAGAGATCTTTCGACCTCTATTTCCTTGATGCGATGACTCACTTCATTAGACGCGCTTTGCTCGACTTCCGCCAGTTGCTGCTTTCACGATAGCCAGTAGTATCATCGAGCCGACAATAGCAACTACCAGGCCCGTAATACTAAACGTGTCAACCGAGTCACCCGTCAGGAATCGAACAGTCAGTCCACCGACGAAGGCACCGACAATTCCGACTGCGATATTTGCGTACATACCCATCTGGGCGTCTGTCTTCATAATCATTGAGGCAATCCATCCCGCAAGTGCACCGAATAATACCCACATTGCAATCTCTAATATCATATAGTTCTCCTTTGTTATTACTCCTCTATCATAGAGAATATACTCTGGCAAAAACTGTAATAAATATTACTAATGTACGATTATCTTTTCGAAAAAAATACCGACACTTACGGGCGATCGTATGTGCGCTTGTGCGGTGGTTTCCAGCCATGATGGCGCTTTTCGTGGTGCGGATCTTGACGGGAGATTTGATTGAGCCGAGCCATAAAGTCGGCCCCCAAGTGCGTCTGTAGCTTAGCTAGATTTAGCAGCTCGGTGCGTTGCTTCAAAGTAAGGACGTTCAGCGAAATGATGCCGCCGGCTAGGGCTTTGACCTGCTGCTGTAGTTGGCCGAGCGGAATGACCGGTATCCGTTTCGTACGGTGGCTACCGAGCTGGCGTCGCTCGCGCTCCAATTGGGCGTAGGCCCAGTCCGCAAAGGCCGCGCTAAACAGTCGACGGTTCGCCGGTGTATCATCGAGCACCGGCGTGGTGCTGCCTTCGAGGATTTGGCCTTCGAAGCGCACCATTTGATGCAAGGCTAGGCTGCCGGCCCGCGGATCAAAGTACATTTTGCTACGTCGTGACAGAAACAGCTGCGGGGCAAGTTCCAGCAACCAGTCGGTATTGACCGCCGTGACGTCCTGAACGAGGCTCAAGGTCTCAAGTCCGCCACTCTGGGTTGGTACCTGCAGATCGAAGGGCGTACCGGCAATCAGCTTCGGATCCCGCACTACCGTTCCGGTTGATACTTCCCGACGCTGCTTGGTCATGATATGAACCGCCGCACCGTAGTTATCAACCACCCACAGCTGGTCGATTTGGCCGGCCACGATGCAGCGCATCAGCTGAGTTTGCTCTTCAGGAGTCATGGCGGTGAGTAGCTCGTGATCAAGGCCCAGGTCATGGTCGAGTCGCTCCATTACCTCCTGCGCCTTGGCGACGTTCTTGCTTAAAATGCCCATGTCGTCGTACTCATCGGCCGCGATACGTGGCAAGGCCAGGTAAACGTCGTAGTGCGCCAGTAGGTCGGACTGCGTCTGCTGGGTGTAGTGGCGCCAACCACTGTAGCGCGGCCCGCCCTTGACGATACCGCCCACCTCTTGGATGGCGATGATGGCCGCCAACTTGGCCTGAACCACTTTTGAAAACTGCTGGGCCTCGACCAGCATCCGGCCGTAACTCGATTCGACCGGAAACTGTTCCATCTGCCGGCCTACCGGTGTCACCTCGCCCGTTTTGGTCAAAGCGCCGAGCGCAATCAGGGTTCGTTTAGCTCGGGCGATGGCTTTATGGCTAGGGTCGTGATAAAAATCGAGCAGTTCAATATCAATGCCGACGTTGGCCAGGCGAAGCGTCAAGCGGTCGATGTGCTTTCTCAGAATTTCCGGGGTGCCGTAAGCGGGGCGATCATCAAAGTCCAGACACTGCATCGCCTCGAATGGCGCCAAGACGTACTGACCGGCTTTGGTTCGTCCCGCTCGACCAGCCCGCTGCAAACAATCGGCCTGTGATATCTGGGCGATAAATAGGCCCTCAACCCCGCTTCTGACTTCACTACGGCGCTCCAGGCCACTATCGATGACGACATCAATATCATCAATCGTGACGCTGGTTTGGGCAATGTTGGTCGATAAAACGACCTTGCCATTGGGGTAGCTCATAAAGGCTTGTTGTTGAGCCGTCAGCTCCAGCTGACTGTGTAGAGGTATGACCGACACGCCGGCGCTCGTTGCCTTCAGCTGGATGGCTTCCATCACGGCCTGAATTTCTGATTTGCCGGGCAAAAAGACCAGCATGTTACTTTTGGTGGTAGCTATGTAGGTTAGTATTTCAGTGACGACGTCCGTCCCTCGGCGTTTCGTCACCTCGTGGCTGCGGCCCGGTACATTGACCACGGCGGTCGTTCCAAAGTACGTCGCCAGACTGGCGGTCTCAATCGTAGCGCTCATAATAACGACCTTAAAGCGCGGGTCTTCTTGGCAGCGTTTCTTGGCCCAGGCAATCAACACTTCCATGTTCTCGTTCCACTCATGGACTTCGTCGAGCACTAGTACCTGCCTGGCAGCCACGCCAGCCCCGGTTATTTCTCGAACCAGTTGCAGCCCGTCGGTACAGTATAGAATCTGGGTCGTCGGACTATCGTCACGCTCGTGCGCCGTCCGGTAGCCGATGATCTCGTCGCTGTCTTTGCCAGTGCGCATCGACCATTCTTCGCGGACTCGGCGTGACAGGTTACGGGCCGCCAAGATTCGTGGCTGCGTCACGACGACCTTGGCGTAGCCGTGTTCAACCAAATACTGCGGTACCTGCGTACTCTTGCCGGCTCCGGTTTCGGCCGTCACAATCGTCACTTGATTGTTATCAATCGCGTCGGTAATTTCCGTGTAAAAATCAAAAATCGGCAGCGTCTCAATAAATCCAGTCCTAGTCGTGCTCATTATCTACTATTATAGCGCACGGACGTAAGCTTTATGTCTCGGAACGGCGCGCTCTCCCCCGTCGTCGACTCTCACGAACGCCAAACCCTAGGTGGCCACCAGCTCGCACTAAACGAAACAGCGCCAGTACCCGGAGACCACGGAGTGATTCAGTTAGCGTATCGCTGAGTGGAATGGCCGCTAATAAAAAATACCAATTGTAATGCCAGTACTCTTTTCGGTTTGTGGCGGTACCCAGACCGATGATAAAATCTAGCAGAAACAGACAGGCGATAGCAAGATCGACGCGTGCCAAATCACTAACCTGTCGCTCGCTAGGATGACCAAGGAACTCGAATAGCACCAGGCCGACACTCAGAACCGACAGCGCGCCCAGCGTGAGCTCCTTAAAAATAAAGAGAGTATTGGGCCTGGTAGTCTTTTTTAACCTCACCGACACGGCTTAGCGATTTCCTACAATCAAAACGAACAAGACGAATAGCAGCACCAGCACAAGGTAAACAATGATGGTCTTTTTGAGTGGCTGCCTGATGGAATGCGTTGTCATAGCTACCTAGAATTGTACCACTATCGGCATGCGTGATACCTCTTCAACATACAACGTCGGTTATTAAGTGTTATTGGAATATGGTAGGCGATTTTCCCCAACGGTAGGTATATAATAATAACTACAACAAGGAGGTTATGATGAACAAGAGACTCATGTACCTAATCATTGGCTTTATAGTTATTCTGCTGTTGGCAGTCGGTGGATACCTTTTCTTTAACAATAATCGGACCAGCGCACCGAGCAGCGGGAATGACAGTACGAATAGCGGCGGCAGTAGCACGCAAAGCCCAACACCGGCAGCTGGCACGGTCAACATCGAAGGCAATGCCTTTAGCCCCACCACAATCACGATCAATAGGGGAGAGACGGTGACTTGGCAGAATAACGATTCAGTCTCGCACCGCGTCGCCGCCGATGACGGCAGCTTCGACCTCGGCGACCAAGCCAGCGGCGCAAAGGTCAAGTTCACTTTTAACACGGCTGGCACCTTCACCTACCACTGCACTATTCACAGCTTCATGAAGGGTATCGTCGTCGTCAAATGATCCGTCAAATCGCTCTGACGACCCTGTTCAACTTCCCGCTTGTGGCCTACCTAGGTATGCTGACTTTCCTGTCTTTTGCATTCGTGGCCTATATCAGCTTTACCAACTACAAAAATATCAAGCACCACTTACCGTTTAAGTGGCATCCCGTTATGGTAAGTGTTTCGTTTGCAATCGCCCTGGTTCATATGTTCTTTGGCCTTTCGATCGTGATGGGTTTTTAGGAGCACGCCGCACGACTAGCCCAAGTAGGTGTCAGATCCCTCTACCGGCGGTAGTTTGGCAGCGGATGGGACTTTAATTTCGAGGGCGAGGCGGGCTAGCTCCTGGCGGTTAGGCGATAAGCGCTCATCTGTCGTATCTTGAATAGTTTCTGATTCATCCTTGAGTTTACCTTCAACCTTGTCGCGCTGTCCCGCCCAAAATGCTGGCTCCGGGTTCCCGTCTTTATCAGTGTTTAGTGATGGTAATTGTTCGCTCATAATTTATACCTCCTATCTTATATAGATACAGGACACGCTGTGCGCATCCTGTTAGTCCATTGTTATATCATTGGGGAGATTTGTCTGTATGATATATCACACCTCAGTGGCGCGCTCACCCTATGCGCCTAATAGCTGGAGTATGTTGATACGTAACGTGAATAGTTGTCAGCAATTACGGCTGTCATAGCTAGAAATACACACTTTATTGACATAGGTCAAGGAATTTTTCTGCCGACATCGCTATAGTTGGATTTATCAACCACAAGCAAAGGAGCTTAAATGGCAATTAAAACCTATCAACTACAAACCTTGACCTGTCCTAGCTGCATAAAGCGCATTGAAAAAGCCCTTGGGACGCAGCCGGAAGTCGAAGATGTGAAAGTTCTATTTAGTGCTAGCAAGGTAAAGGTCATTCATGCCGAAAACGCCGATACAGACGTTACGAGACAGACAATTGAGAGCCTGGGATATGAAGTCATTAGCGAAAAGTAACCGTCACCCAAATCAATCTGGCCGCCTGATAGCGGCTACAACTCTTTCAGCTTTAGGGCTGCTGTCTTATTTGCAATACTCTAGTCAAAGTTATCTTGGTTACTCTGTTAGTGATATTCTGCTAATAGCTGCCAGCATCACCGCTGGCCTCCCTATCGCCAAGAACGCTCTTAGTTCGCTTCGCTATAAAATAATTGGTATCGATTTGCTTGTTGCTATTGCAATCATCGGCGCAATTATTATCGGGGAGTACTGGGAGGCTGCTGCTGTTTCGATCTTATTCACTTTAGGTCACTACCTAGAAGCTAAAGCCTTGCACAAGACCCGCAACGCTCTCGAGTCTTTAGTCAACGAAATACCGGATGTTGCTACAGTTGAAAGAGCTGGCCAGCAAACCACTGTTAAGTCTGACGAAATCAGGTCAGGAGAGATTGTTGTAGTGAAGTCTGGCCAGAAGATTCCGGTAGATGGACGAGTGGTCGAGGGGGATGCTTCAATAAACCAGGCCACAATTACTGGTGAATCGATGCCGGTCGATGTATCAATTGGTGATTATGTTTATTCTGGTAGCATACTATCTGCCGGATTTATACGAGTCGCGTCCGATAGAGTCGGCGATAATACGCTTCTATCGGGTATTATCGAGCTGATTGAGGAGGCTCAAGATGCCAAAGCACCTACCCAGGCCTTCGTAGAGAGGTTTTCGGCCTACTATACGCCTGCCATTATCTTGTTGTCGCTAGTGATATATTTTATCAGTCGAGATGTTTATATGTCACTTACGCTTCTCGTTGTAGCCTGCCCAGGCGCTTTGGTCATTGCGGCACCAGTATCGATGGTTGCCGGTATTGGCAACGCAGCCAGGAGAGGCATATTAGTTAAGGGCGGCGAAGCAATAGAGAACGCTAAGGCCGCCACGGTGATTGCTTTTGATAAAACCGGAACATTAACTGAGGGTGAACCTCGGGTCAGTTCTGTAAAAACTTTTGGGACGCCCAGACGAACCCTATTGGGGCTGGCGGCCAGCGCTGAATATTACTCGGAGCATCCGCTTGGCAAGGCCATTGTCGATTACACCACAGGAGAGACTACTAGCATGATTGTGCAGTCTAGTAAAACGAAGGTTATAACCGGTTACGGCGTCATGGCGAAAATTAACGGAGTCAGAGTACTCGTTGGTAGCCCCAGACTGCTTGCATCTTACAAAGTACCAATAAGTGGCACTGCCCAAAGTTATCTTGATCGTCAGCAAAACCTAGGCCAAACAACTGTGTTAGTGGCCAGCGATAGCAAGGTTATTGGCGTCATTTCAGTGACTGATCATTTGCGTCCTGGTGTTAAACAGCTTATCGCTAGAATTAGCAAAAACTCAAATATGCTGGTAGTCATGCTGACAGGCGATAGCATGGCCGTAGCCAGCTCAATTGCCTGTCAAGCTGGCATCAAGCAATTCTATAGCGAACTACTTCCAGCCGACAAGCTTACGCGTATTACCGAGCTTCAACAGCAATACGGCAAAGTCATAATGGTTGGCGACGGTGTTAACGATGCTCCAGCTCTGGCTGCAGCAGACTTAGGTATAGCAATCGAAGGCGTGGGTAAAGATATCGCCATGGACACAGCAGACGTAGTTTTGTTGTCGGGTAATATCGTAAAACTAGATTATTTTCTTTCGCTCAGTCAAGCTGTTGTTCGGAACATGAAAACTAATATATATTTTGCAGTGGGCTTAGTTACGCTGCTACTTATTGGAGTCCTAACCGAGAATGTCATCATGTCGCTCGGCATGCTAATTCATGTCGTCAGTGTTATTCTAGTAATTATGAATGCTTCGAGATTAATACAATTCGGAGGTAGACATAATGCATAGCTGTCTTTTAAAAGTACCTATCTTTCAACATCTATCAAAAGCCGAGCAGGATCACATTCACGAATTTGTATACTCTAAAGCTTACAAGAAGGGTGAATACGTTCAACTCGCCGGTGAGTATAGCCCGCATTTACTGATTCTTAATCGCGGTGGCGTCAAGGTGACGCGTACCTCGAGCGAAGGTAACGATCTGCTAATTAGGAACTTGTCACCCGGTGACTACATTGGTGATGTGGCAGTTTTTGGCAATGCTCCAGCCGATAACGACGCTATAGCAACGGCAGACTCTTTGTTTTGTGTGCTTAGCTCGGATGACCTTCACAAGCTGTTGCGTAAATATCCGGAGTTAAGTATAAAAATTATTACTGATCTAAGTCTTAGGCTTAAGCAAACTGAAATTCAGATTGAATCGCTTATGCTCAAGAAAGCTGAGGATAGATTACTCCAAGCCCTATTTAACTATAGTAATGGCAAAATGACATTTAATCTTAATCCCCCGAAAAAGGATATCGCTAGCCAAATCGGCATGCGCCCTGAAACACTGAGCCGTAGCTTGATGGGGCTTCAACGAAAAGGGTTGATTAAAATCAATGGTAAACTGATCAGCCTTTTGACTGATCGTCTTTAGGCCGGAAAGAGTCGAATCCATTTTACTTGCGGTCGGATATTCAATTACAGTAAGTTCGAATAAATCTTTCGTTCCCTATGCCTGTTTATAAGAACAGGTATACTTTTTTTTGCTCGCTCAAGAGGAAGCAGCTAGGTTCAAACTGAATAACAGAAGTGAAAAAGAAAGAACCGCTCTTTCGGACAGTTCCAACATTCTGTACTTCATTATTAACGAAAATTCTTCTCGATGGGTAAGGAGCCAATCAAGAACCGGTTTTGGGAACAGGTCACCTGATTTGACTACCTACTCTGACTCGGGAGGCCAGACTCGAAACAAAAGCCTCTACCGCTTAATTTTAGGCTCGCTTTACCTTCGATTACCTCTGTTAATTATTAAGTTTATTCGTATCTTAGTGCTTCTATCGGATCGAGTTTACTTGCCTTTTTGGCGGGGAGAGTACCAGATAGAAATGCGATAGTTGTGATGATTATTACGATTACTACAACTGATTCCCATTTAAAAGAGAGCAGCGTTAGCCCCTCAAAATCTTTCAAGAATCCTTGTGAGGCAACGTTGTTTATGAGCATTCCAAGTAAGTTTGCAGCGCCTATGCCAAGCAAGCTACCCAGTAAACCCAGTAAGGTCGCCTCTATACTAAACAGTGCAAATATCTTACCCTTGCTCATGCCAACGGCCTTCATGAGTCCAATCTCTTTCGTGCGTTCTTGCACGGACATGAAGAGAGTATTTATTATTCCAAAACTTGCTGCGATTAGAGCAACGACGCCAAATATGTTTAGTATTACTACTACCGCATCAACGGTTGCAAAGATAGTTTTTTGCTGATCTTTGATAGTCACAGCTTTGAGGCCTTTTTGGTCTAGCGTATCTTTTAAGGACGTAACTTGCGCTTCGTCTAGTCCGACATTAAACTCAGCGAAAAAGGCCGAGTAAACAGATTTTTGTGCGATGTTTTTGCCGACATCTTGGTAATCTAGCGTCGCAGTTGAAAAGGCACGGTTCATAATGAGGCCATCGGCCGCAAAGATAGTTTTGTTAACCACTCCTGTCACTGTTGCACTAAATTGTTTATTGTTTTTGCTTTGGTCACTTATTGCTAATGATATTGTTTTACCGATTGCGTCTTCATTTGAGCTGTAGCCAAGTGGTTTAACATACGTGCTCGGTAGCAATACTTCGTAATTTGCCGTTTGGTTATCGATAGTCTTTCCGGCCGTAATATCATACGTAAGAGACTTTGTTCGCAGTGGAACAGTATTGACCATGTACTTTTCACCGCCAGATGTAATATAATTCGCGGTCAGATTCTGAAATGGCGTCACAGAAGTAATATTTGGTGTAGACTTCACCGTTGCTAGATCTTTCTCGGTCATTAAAAATGGTGACGAGCCTGGTTCGCCCTCACCACCAACCGGCAGATGTTGGCCTGTTGACTGGGCCTTGATTTTGCTAGGATCATACTTTTGTGGTCCATCAGCCGCGCTTGAGTCGGTAGACTTCTGTGAAATTATCAGTACATTATCTGCACCGAGGCTGCCGATTTGGTTTGTAAGATATCCTTTAATACCGTCACCTATCCCATTTGTAAGTGTTATGGTTGTTGCCCCCACAAACACAGCGATAATTGTTAATGTGCTCCTTGTTTTGTTGCGCTTTAAATTATTTGCAGCCGTTTGAATGATGTCGATTGTGCGCATTATTTATCTTCTCCTACTAATTTTCCGTCCTTCAGCATGAGTTGTCTGTCGCACATTTTCGCTAAGTCTGGATCATGCGTCACTATGATGAGGGTGATACCCTTTTCTTTATTTAATTTAAACAATAACTCTATTACTTTATCTCCAGTAACGCTGTCTAAGTTACCGGTTGGTTCATCAGCAAATATTATACTTGGGTTGTTGACGAGCGCTCTTGCGATACATGTCCGTTGTTTTTGTCCGCCACTTAAGTCGGCGGCGCGAACACTTGCTTTGTCTTCAAGCTCTACCGATTTTAATGATTCCATTGCGATGCGATTCCTTTTACCGCGCTGTAAGCCTGCGACTTTGAGCGGTAAGACTACATTGTTAAGCACCGTATCATTTCCATTTAGAAAGAATTGCTGAAAAACAAAGCCAAATTCTTGGTTGCGCAAGTGTTCTAATTCATGAGCTTTCATGCCGGTAGATAGCTTGTTACTTATATATAGTTTGCCACTAGTAGGGGAGTCAAGAAGAGCAAGTTGGTGCATGAGCGTGCTTTTGCCAGATCCGCTTTTACCTATAATTGCTACAGATTCACCCTCATTAATTTCAAAGGTGACATCTCTGAGGGCCTTGAACTCTGTCTTGCCGCTCCCAAACGTGCGAGAGAGCATCTCAGCTCTTACTACTGCACTCATATATCACTCCTGTTCAATATTTTTAAGTTTTGTGAGGTCGCTTAGTATTTCATCTTTTGCACTTTTTTGCATAGTCACTATTTTATCGAGCTGCTCTTCAAGAATTTCAGGTTTAGTGACAACGAGCGCTTTACCAAAAGGTGCGAGTGCCACTACGACACGATCACCAGGGCCGATACCTATTGCATCGCGGGCTTCTTTGGGGATAACCACCTGACTCTTTTCATTTAAATAGGCGATTGCTAATAGTTTGGGCTTTGGATGTATATTCATAATGTAATAATAGTAATAAAAGTAATACATTATGTCAATAATAAGTTTTGATCACAGGTCCAGTAACTGAGTCTGTTTTTCTCTGCTTGGTCTGGCTCTGATGACTAGACTCGAACCAAGCGCTTCTCCTAGCTGATCTCTAGAGCCCCTTCGCTTTAGCTTACACCCATTATCAATCAAATTATTGGTGATGCTTATTGGCGAGGTTTTCACGACCCCACTTTAGAGTCTTCGCCATCCAAATAAGCTCTATCCAAGCTTTTTTAACGTATTCACGATAGGCTTCGTTCTGTAGGTCACCTTGCTCGTTAAAGAGTTCCTGAACTTTTGGAAACTGCATGTCAGTAAAGGTTGAGACCAGCCCCATTGCTCGGACCGTTCCAACAAGTTGTTCTATTGCTCTGACGCCGCCCCATTGGCCAGAAGAAGCACCGGCGAATGCAACTGGCTTGTGGATATAGTTTTGAAGTTCGCTGTCGAGCATTCGCTTCAGGCTGCCCGGGAAGCTGTGATTATATTCTGGAGTCACTATGAAGAACGCATCGGCACGGGCGGTAATAGCGGTATAGTTTGAATCTTTTCCTTCGGGATCATTGCCGTCACCTGCAAAATGAA
>JBBRTA010000007.1:0-43387 GCA_038244885.1 Saccharimonadales bacterium (SeqCode)
GTTAAAAGCAAGCGCCAAATTAGAGATTACAGTCTTGGTGGAAGTTCGGTTGTATCGACCGTCTGGATGCGGCCGTTCCCAACCGCTCGCGACGTCGCCCACAAGTACGTGTCAGCCCGAAGATTGAATATTTCAGCTGGTATGCCGCTCTCCGGACCCGGGCCGGAACCAGCCGTCCGGCGCAACAGGAGCCGTTTTGCCATAACGGGGCCGTTAACGGTCAGTTGGTCCTGACATGTAATCGAAGTGAGTGGCGGGACCGATGAACATGTCGTAAGATCTCCCTTGGAGACCAACCAGGCATCAATAGCTTTAACACCGTCATTGATAATGATGGTATCAGCGACGATCACCAGTTGAGGTAGCTGGCCCGCTACCGTGTATTTAACGCCCCCGCCCATGTCCGACTGATACTTCTGGTCACCATTGATCGTCACCGTACCGGTGACCTTTAGAATCACCGACTTGCCTGGTGCAAGCGTGCTCGTCTGGAGGGTAAGAGGGCCGGTGCTGGCATACGTACCGCTCGGCAGGTCACTTGGTCTTCCAGAAAAACCAACCGGAAGGGACGAACTGCCGGGGAAACTGGCCGCGACATTCGGAATCGTTTTTGCGGAGGTATACTTGCCGACGAGGCTGCAAGATGCGTCGTTGCTGTAATTCGTAAAGCTCAACCTACTGTAACCGCAGACGTCCAGCAGAGTACCAGTCCTACCAGGACCCGAGAAAGCCGAGCCGGAACCAGCGCCAATGATGGCTCCCCTGGCAAAGATACCGTATTCAACCCAGCTCCCGAACATCTTGGATCCAGTTTTCATAGAGATACCAGTTTGAATATTAGCTACGCTTGTGGCTGGGCCACTAAATACTTTACCGACCGAAAGGTCGCCACCCCAGATCTGAACTTTTGGCTTCTTGCCTATAATTAGGCAGACGGGCTCCGAATGTCTCCATTCGGTCGAGATAACAGAATGGGCAGTATCGGTATACGGCCGATAAGGTTGAACTGAGAGGGCGAAACAAACATGGGAACCAATCGTAAGGTCCTCGGCGACTGCACCTGTGCTTCCGATGTCAGTCTTTAAACTTCCAGCAAAGACGCGTGATCCGCTTTTGATAGTCACACAATCACTGCCAGCGGCAGCCTTGAAGTATCCCCCGCACGCTGGCTGGTTAGGCGTAAATCCGCCAGCTAGGTGCGGGATTGCGACGCCGGGTTGATAAATCATCTTGGTGACCTGCCAGACCGTATTCATACTCTTGGTACTATGCCCAGTGTCGCCCGGCCCGTTCGTGACTGAGTAGCTGGTATTTATTGGCGCGTCCGGTTCAATAACTTCGATAACACCACCAGCACCACCGCTCCTAATGTCGGTAGTTAACTTAGGTGCTAGGCTATAGTCGTAGCAGGGGCCAATTATCGCACTTCCTCCAGAACGTCCGGGCGACATGATAGGCGTCGTGGTTGAGCTGATTACTGTGCCGGTGGCGTCATCCGTTACCGTTACAGTCTTATAGCCCGATATATAGGAGCCTGTCTCTTGAAATACTACCGTATACTGATCTCCGGTCGTCCGGCTAGACGCCACGTCAATATCTTGGGCGATATTATAGGATCCAATAAAGCTCGTCCCGACGGGAGGACCTGTTATAGTCACTCCCATTGCCACAGGATCGCCGTTGTAATCGGTCCCCGGTCTGACCGTGACATTCATCGGCGCACAACCGGCGCCACTACCACTGCCGGTAGTTCCACCGCTCGTTGATGTCGTTGATGTCGTCGTTGATGGCTGAAGCCCCGGCAAATCGTTCAACGGATTACCGCATAAATGCTTGAGAATATAAACAATCGTTCCGTTAACCCTAAAAACAGCCGACGACGCCGTAGCGCTATCGTCATAGGCGACTTCGTCCCCCTCGGAAATTGCATAGGCCGTATTCGAAGTGTAGTATTGATCTTCAATCGTCATAGTAACAGTTGAATTACGCACCCTCGCTTTCCAGTCGGCAACATCAGCGTTACTAGGAAGATTATGGTTGGTACCGCCGCGCATTGTCTGGATAATAAAATCAGCGCCAATCCCATTGGCACCGCCCCCTGCTCGATAGTTATCGATCAAAGTAATAAACTCCTCTTTATCAGCTATGGAGCCGAGCCCGTTCGTCAAAACCCTGTCGAGATTATTACATCCCGAATTATTATTATAAAAATAGCCATAACACTGGGCCCGCCCAGTGGAATAAGCCTGCGCAATCGTCATAATTCCAATCGCCAAAACGACCGATACCCCAGTTGCCAGCCAAAGCTGTGTTACTTTTTTCATGATTCAGATAACACTTTTATTTTGGCCTGCAAATCTTCAAAATCGCCCGGCGACAGTTGCTTATCACGTTCCGTCGTACGCTCGGCCGTCAGCCTATAGTACTTCAGGGCGAGAGTTGTGTCTTTAGCATGTTCAGCCATCAAGGCCAGCGTCATCGCACTGACACGGGTTGGATCCAACGCTTCGGCCTTGGTCGCGAACGCCACTGCATCACCCGGCCGCGAATTATTTGAGGCAAGGACGGCTTTTTGGATGTATATCCGACTTAGGTCGCTATCACTCACCTTGCTTTTTAAAGCCTCGTCTAGAATAGCCTGACCCTTTGCATAGTCGCCGTTTGACGCCGCGCTGTCAGCATTGATATAGACTTGCTGTAATTGTTTGGCTGTACTAGCCGTTGGTGATAACGTTTTTTGATGAAGCGGAAGTCTAAAAAACAAGTATGTCGCGACCAAGATAATAGTCAGCGCGCTAATAATGATACCAAGCTGTAGCCTATTGAACCTTTTGTTGTCTGCTTTTTTATTAATATGTATCATATATACTGGGATTCGTCTCCGTCACATAATAGCATGGCTCTTATGCTTCGCACAATCGCTTAGGAGATGAATATAGACCCTTACAAGAATTAATTTCAAGTTTTTTTCATGATTCTCGTTAATATATACGATTAGGTTAATCTATCTCGGCAAGATCAGAACGTAGATCCATCGTTTGAAATCACCGTCGAAGAAGGATGGTAGACTATAGACGTGACCGTAAAAAAACACATATCGTCCGATTTGAAGAAATTCCTGCTGGTGGCATCGGTGCTGGTCGCCTATTGCGCATTCGCCGTATATAGTTACGGTATCGCTCAAGGCTTATCCGTAACGGCATTAACGTGGTCCTTCTTCGTTTTCTGCACACCAATCGCCGACGCGGGTTTTTTGCTGGATTTCCCAATCAGACTGGTTACTGGCTTTAGAATGGTTCACTCAGAGGTTGTCGTATGGATGGTTGCCGCACTTTTAAATCTGACGTTCTTTTTACTGAGCCCCAACACCTATCAAAACACTGAGTTATTGAGACTTTTCTATGCAATAATTGCGACACCATGGCCGCTTGGACTTATTATTGTTCTATCGGCGATAGGCACCTTTGCATCGGTCGTCTTCGATGATAGTATATTTGATGCTGCCCGTACCAAAAAGAACGCCAAGCACGCTCACCTCAATAAAAAGAAGTTGTATACTACCATTTCGGTGTTTGTACTCACCTTCTGTCTCTACGCCTTATTGTTGCATATCGAGCACATCAGTATAAAATTTTTCTAAACGAGCACTCAAAGTCATCTTGTCTAGAACGGCAGTTGATGCTCATATTTTCTTGACGAGTAATTCCGCCTGCTGTAAAGAAAATGCTTTTCTACCCCTGTTATATGGTATAGTTGGTCCATGAGTTTAGAAATCGGTATCGTCGGGCTGCCTAACGTTGGTAAATCAACGCTGTTTAATGCCCTGACAAACAATAATATCCTGGCTGCCAACTACCCGTTCGCGACGATTGAACCGAATACCGGTATCGTGGCGGTGCCTGACGAGCGGCTGGCGAAATTAGCGACGCTCTACGGCTCGAACAAGCTGTTGCCGGCCACGGTGACGTTCGTTGACATTGCTGGCCTAGTGGCCGGTGCCAGTAAGGGCGAAGGTCTCGGCAACAAATTCTTAGCCAATATCCGCCAATGTGAAGCCATTGTCCACATCGTCCGCACCTTCCATGACGACAATGTCATCCATGTCTCCGACCAAGTCAACCCGCTCAATGATATCGAGATTATTAATACCGAGCTCATCTTGGCCGACATCCAAACCATCGAGACGCGCCTGCCGAAAATTGCCAAGGAAGCAAAAACTCAGCCAGTCATGAAAGCAACGTCCGAGTATCTACAAGGCCTATTAGCCCAATTAAAATCAGGCACTCCCCTGTCTGCTATGGATGATATAAAGTTTGAGTACATTAATGACCTTCACCTGCTGACAGCCAAGTCAGTCATATATGTGTTCAACGTAGACGAGGCGGCACTTGTTGATGATGCCAAGAAAACCGAACTGATGACACTTGTCTCCCCCGCCCGAACAATTTTTGTATGCGCCAAACTGGAAGACGAGCTCAAAGGCCTAGCACCGCAAGATGCCACTGAACTACTGGAAAGCTACGGCGTCAAGGAAACTGGATTACTACAATTGGTCCATGCCGCCTATGACATCCTCGGCTTGCAGAGCTACCTGACCGCCGGGCCGAAAGAGATCCGCGCCTGGACTATCAAAAAAGGCGCCACGGCGCCGCAAGCCGCCGGCGTCATCCACGGTGACTTCGAACGCGGTTTTATCGCCGCCCAAATCGTCGACTATAACGAGCTGATTGCGGCCGGTTCGGAAGCTAATGCCAAAAGTGCCGGAAAGGTGCGTACCGAAGGCAAAGAATATATTATGCGGCCAGGTGACGTGGTAGAGTTCCGCTTCAACGTGTAACATTATTTTTTGATATGAAATACCCCGGAGGACACCGTCGCTGGATGCGAGGTGTCCTGCCGGGGCAGAGGTTCACTCAACTCGTAATGAGGAGTGAAGATCGTGAACCGATTCATTTCAATGAAAGCTGAGCTTGGACGACGATGTTTCTCGTCGTCGTCAGCTCCTTTCCTGTAGCGCGCCAGCAAGCCAGCAATAGTAGCCGGCCCGGCTTAGCTTCGGTGACACGTGGATCGGTCGGAAGTTCGGGTTTTGCGACCCGGTAGCTTCCTTCGACTCTGTAGCGTAGCCGACCATTGCTGGTCGTCACGAATATATAGTCGCCTGGTCTCAGCTCCTTGATGCGATTAAACACCGCGGGCTCTTTCCAGGTGTGACCGTATAGATATACTGTGTTACCAGCATTGCTACCGGGCGTCCCACCACCAGTCCACCATGAGATGGCGTCGAGCTTGGGGGGATCAACTCCCCCTTCGCGCTTGACCATAGCATCGGTGTACTTTTCGATGGCAGCATCCAGGCCAATCCGCGGGGCGGACAGACGAATGGGTGCCGCCATCGGCACGCTCACTAACTGTGATGTCGGCATTGCAGTCGCCGGTGGCCCCGACGGCCGCGCCCAAAAAGGCGACGTCGTCGTCGAGGTTGGTGACGACTGAAGCGGAGTGCCTCGCACTGGCTTGGTCTGGCAGGCTGCCAATCCAAAGCACAATGCGACTACGGCACTCACCGCAACGGCAACGAGACGTCGTCTGTCAGTGGTGCGCACGCTGCGAACGCAGCGTACGAACACTGAAGCCTATGCCACCAATCAGGAAAAAACCAGCCAGGATCCAAGACAGATTACTGCCTGGCGCCTGGTGGTGGTCCGCCCAATCGGTCTTTGCCGGTGGCACCGTGTGGGCCGCCACGACAACCTTGCTAGGCGGCGTCACCCTTGGGGTCGGCGTTACCACGGGGGTCGGCGTTACCACGGGGGTCGGCGTTACCACGGGGGTCGGCGTTACCACGGGGGTCGGCGTTACCACGGGGGTCGGCGTCGGGGTCGGGGTGTTGCATTCTGTGCCGTTCTTTGGCGTGTCAAATGACCAGCTGATAACCCAGCCGTAGTCCTCACCTTTGGTGAGGATACCATCAGACATGATCTTGTCCGTCTTCGCCTTCTGCTCGGCAGTCCCATATGGATATTTGTCGGTTTGGTACTGGCCCGTCCCACAGGCGGGGACGCCACCAGGGGTCAAGGCCTGAGGCCACGTGATGTGGGTCGGACTACCGCCCACTGGCATCAACCAGATAGCGGTAATGGTCGTTGTTGGCACCACGCAGTTGTCCTGTCGGGTCACATCGAAATTGCCGATGACAACCCACGGTGTTTCACCGATTGGTGAATCCAGGAATGCAGAAATCACGAAACTCACGGTTTGACCAATCGCCAGCGGTTGGCTGGTGAGAGTCGCACTGGCAAGTCGCGCAATTGAATCAACTGTTGTGTACTCGGTTCCCCTGCTCGAAGCAAGCTTGACGCCGATGAAATCGGAGCCGACCGTACCCGTTGTGGGGGTTTGGTTGACGACGTTGAACACGACGTTCGCTGCGCAGGGCGACGATACGATCGTCACCATTGCTGCGGGAGTCGGATTCACCGTGTCCGCGGAGGCCGATGATGTACTCAAACCTGCCGAAAGAGCAAGCAACGTCGTCAGCACCATCACGAACCTCTTTAGTACCGTAAGACTACGTGTTTTCATGAGACTTCCATTTCCATGGTTGTTGTCTTGAAATGAATCGAATTGTTAAATGTGCCACTCGGGGACACATTCAATGTGTCAACCCGAACGTGCATTCTATCCGTGCTCCTGGTCAAAAAAGAGCATCGGCGCGAATCGTATTAATTATAGAACATTATTGATAAAATGTAAATAACTCTGTTGAATAGCTCGCCAAAGCCTTCCGCAGAACTACAGTCGGTTTAGCTTATAGAATCGTTCTTGGTTGCCTTTGGCCCCCGCCACGTCGCTGTCGCGCTTGTCGACTATGATGAACAACTTTTTTGACCACGTCTCAAAATCCTTTAGGATTTGGCGTCGGATTGAATCATTTTTTATTATTCCCTTATTGGTCTGGTCCTTACCAGCTTCAAACTGTGGCTTGACCATAGCAACAATGTCGGTCTGCGGACCACTTAAGTATTCATGGAGGTGCGGCAGAATCTCGCGCAGACTAATGAACGAAACGTCGATGACGATAATGTCAGGCTTGTCCTTGAGATAAAAATCGCGGATGTCCGTTTTTTCGTGTAGTTCAATCTTCGGATGATTCCGTAGACTGAGATGCAATTGATCGGTACCGACGTCGACGGCGTAAACTTTGGAAGCGCCGCGTCGAAGCGCGTAGTCAGTAAAGCCACCAGTACTACTGCCGACATCCAGCATGATCTTGCCACGAAAATCAAGTTTTAATACTTCGGCAACTGAGGCCAGCTTGAGCCCGGCCCGACTGACGTACTGGTTTTCAGCCGTCAGATCGATAACCGAGTCAGAGCGGACAAACTGACCCGGTTTGGTGACCACTCGACTATCGACCGTCACCTTGCCCAGTTTGATCCAGCTCTCGGCCTGTGACCGAGTCGGCGTCAGGCCGCGCTTGGTCAGCTCGATATCCAGCCGCTGTTTGGTCATAACTAGTGTTAGTCCCGCTTTCGTTCGCGGTACTCGCCCGTCGTGGTATCAACCGAGATAATATCGCCGGTTTTGATGAACGAGGGCACTTTTGCCACCAGCCCAGTTTCGAGGGTGGCATCTTTCAGGACGCTACTGGTCGTATCGCCCTTGGTAATACTCTCGCAGTAGGTCACTTCGAGGTAGACATTCTTTGGCAGCTCGATGTTTATAATCGTGCTATCAAACGATTGCAGACTGAGGCTTTCGCCTTCTTTGAGGTAGCCGGCGGCCTCGCCGATGACATCACTGGACAGCTCGAACTGCTCAAATGAATCAGGATCCATGAAGTGAAAGGTAGCGCCGTCTGAATACAGATATTGTACGGCTCGGCTCCGGACTTCGGCTGAGTCAATTTTTTCCTGACCTTTGAAGGTCTTAGGAATCACACTGCCGTCAATCAAATTTTTGAGTTTGACGTTGACTATACTGCCGCCGCGGCCCAGTACCTTTTGGTTATAGTCGGTGACGCGAAAAGGCTTGCCGTCGATTTGGACGACAACACCTTTTTTGAGGTCAGTTGGCGAATATGCCACTGGATTATCCTTGCGTAACGAATGGTAGCAGGGCAAGGTGGCGGGCGCGCTTGATAGCGGTGGCTAGTTGTCGTTGCTGTTTGCTACTGAGGCCTGTTTTGCCGATTGGCTCAATTTGACCATACATATTGATAAATCGTTGCAGCGTTTTGACATCGGTATAGTCAAAGTATGCGGGGGTATCTTTTTTAAATCGTTTAATAGCCATAATTATTCTCCTAGAATGGAATCTCACTTAAGTCAATAGGTTTGTCGTCGATATCTTCGATAACGACATCGTCATTTTTCTGAGGCGTACTGCTTGCGCTACGAGGCTGGCTTTGGCCGGCGCCATCGCTTGGTCCATCGAGGAAGGTGACATCGGTGGCGACGACTTCGACTTTCGAGCGTTTTTTACCAGTCTCTTTGTCGTCCCAGGTATCCTGGCGCATCCTGCCCTGGACTAGGACACGACGGCCCTTGCCTAGGTATTGAACGACCAACTCGCCGAGTTTTTCCCAAGCGGTGACATCAAAAAAATCGGCGCTATCGTCTTGTCCGGCACGGTCGACGGCGATACTAAAGCTAGCGATTGTTTTGCCCGTGCTGGTGGTACGTTGCTCGGGGTCGCGGGTCAGGCGTCCCATCAAAATAACTTGGTTAATACCTTTTGCCATATGAACCTACCTTTCGTCTCTGTTATCGTTGTCGGATGTGCGAGATTTTGCAGCTAGTTCTTGCTCGGCGAGAGCTTTGCGGCCTTTTTCGTCGACGGTAGCAAGCAGGTAGCGCAGGACTTCATCGGTAATGTTCAGCGTGTTGCTGATTTTGAGTGGTGCGTCTGGTGGCAATGAAACTTCCATGTAGACATAGACGGCAAAGTCCTCTTTATTGATGCGGTAGGCTAATTTTTTCTTGCCCCAGTTATCTTCACTGATAATTTTTCCGCCAGCCACCGTCACGATACTGCGCACTTTGGCGAGTGGTATTTCGATGTCGGCCTCTAGGTCGGGGTGAATCAGAACGGTGAGTTCATATTCTTTCATAGTAGATTTCCTCCTCTGGAATCCGTTATGGATGCTTACGTCATAGCGTAAGCCGAGTTGATAACCCTTTGATTATAGCAATAAACTGTGGATAAAGCTAGAGCGAGCCGTTTGGATCAAGTTCATCGAGGCTCGAAATGAGTACTTCACGTGGCCTGGCGCCATCGGCGGGGCCAATAATGCCTTGGTCTTCCATAGTCTCAATCAAACGAGCAGCGCGGGCATAGCCAACCCGTAATCGGCGTTGCAGAAGGCTGGCACTGGCTTTTTTGCTATCTACCACGACGCGTAGGGCGTCATTGTACATTGTATCGTCACTGCCACTATCAAAGTCCATCACCACTCCGCCCTTGCCATTCAACTGAACCGGCTGAGCGACAACCTCATCGTTGTACTGTGGCGGCGACTGCAGATGGAGGTGAGTGGTAATTTTTAGCACTTCTTCCTCAGTTACCCAGGCACCCTGGATACGTTTTGGCTTACTCATGCTAGGCGTCAGCAGCAGCATATCTCCTTGGCCAAGGAGTTTTTCAGCACCAACCTGATCAAGGATAATCCTACTCTCCAGTTGACCGGCTACCGTGAAAGCAATCCGAGCTGGAATATTCGCCTTAATCAATCCTGTTATGATATCGGCTCTCGGACTCTGCGTTGCGAGTACCAGATGAATACCGACCGCTCGCGCTTTCTGGGCTAAGCGGACAATCAAGGCCTCAACGTCGCGCGACGCTACCATCATCAGGTCAGACAACTCATCGATGACAATCACGATGTACGGCATAGCGCCGTTTTCATGGGCTTGTTCGTAACCATCTTCATCTTCCACCATAATCTTCGTACCCGCAGTTTGGATTTTTTTGTTATACGATTTAATATCTTTGACGCGATGCTCGGCTAACAATTTGTAGCGGCGCTCCATCTCATTTACCGACCACTTCAAGGCGCTAATCGTCTTATCCGGTTCGGTAATCACGGGGGTGAGCAAATGTGGGATGTCTTGGTACGGCGCCATTTCAACTTGCTTTGGATCAACCAGAATCAGTTTCATCTCACTCGGACTATTGCGATATAGTAGACTTGTCAGGAGTGTATTAATCATAACTGACTTACCTGAGTTGGTTTGTCCAGCAATCAGAAGATGTGGCATCTTGTTGAGTTCACCGATAACTGCTTCACCCGAAATATCCTTACCAATCGCGAAGGCCAACGGCTCGCTGCTGTCGCCCCATTGTCGGCTGGTCAAAATGGCGTGCAGACGAACGTCAGCCGCTTTACGGTTAGGCACTTCAATACCAACGGCTTTTTGACCAGGGATTGGCGCTTCGATGCGCAAGCTCTGGGCAGCCAAGTTCAGCGCCATGTTTGGCTCGAGTGCCGTGATACGCGTCAATTTCACCCCAGCTGGTGGCCGAAGTGTATACTGTGTGACCTTTGGTCCGATGTTAGCGCCTTCCATTTCAACATCGATATCAAACTCGCTGAGTGTTTCTTTGATAATCCGTGCATTCTGCTGCACGTCTCCAGCATCAGCTGGTGATTGCTTTTTCTCAAGCAGATCAATGCTGGGCGCTTCCCAATTTGGGTCACTTATCGTCACCAGAGCCGCTTTATCTTCGGCAATCTTGTCGCGTTCGATGCTATTTTTGAGGCTGGACAGACGTGACTGCTTTTTATCACCCGTACCGTCTGCCGTCGGGTCAAAAGTTGGCACGTTGGCATTCAGCTTGAAATCGCCGATTATCTTTGAATTTGGTCCATCGACGGCGGCAGCGTTGCGCATCACCTTTACATTAGCTTCTTGCTCGGTCGCGTCGCGGCGGGCAAGTTCCCATAATTTCTGGATGACTGTAAAGGGAGAGACCCGAACAATAAACAGGATAGTGATCAGTATAAGTAGGACGTAGATAAAGGCCGCAACGCCACCGTTGACGAGTGTTAATACGGCTCTGTTCACCAGGTCGCCTACCGAACCGCCAGTAGTCTGACCGGCAGAATTTTTCAGTAGTCCGAACAGAGCAGCGAACCACACGATAGAAGTAACTGTGGCTAGCTTCATCACGAAGGGTAAGCGATTATCCTCGGCCCGAAATATTTCGACTGCGACATAGATAAACAGAATCGGAACGACGTAGACGGCATAGCCGATAGTATCAAGCGTCGCCTGGTATAACCAATTAAGGACCGGCCCGCCGGCGTTAAACCAGGCAACCACGAATAGCAGCGAGATGGCCACTAGAAAGACGGCGCCGACTTGCGCCCAGAAACCCGACGGTAAACTATGCTCTGGAGCTGATTTTACCGGTGTTTTTTTGCGGGAGGTTTTTCTCTTTTTTGCCATAATCTTTTCTATTATAAGCGTTTTCGTCGCCGTTTGATAGGCATATTATAGCAAAATTTACTACATTTTGCAATAGGCTTACGGTTTTAACAAACGCCCGTAGTAAAACGGGCGGTTGCAGGCTCTTTAAGTTGTGCGTTTTTAGTAGCCGCGGCTATCCAATCGAACGCGTGGATCGACCGCATCTGTATCAGGCATCTGAGGTGCCTGAAACGTTTTCGTCTCGAGAGTCTCGATAACCGGCTGTTGGTCGATTCGGTATGAATTGGTTGAAGCCTCTTTGGCGGGACGCGGTGCTTGAGTATCGCGCTCGCGGTGCTGGCCACCACCACCGCTACTGTTCCCACTCCCACCGACTTCATTGATGACGGGAATTACGATTGGCGTGCGTCGAGTCTGATCATACAGAATATGAGTAATCTCGTCCTTGAGCTCTTTTTTAATCACATCCAAGTCGACGTGCTTATTACTAAACGACCTCGCCACCTTCTGTTTCAAGTACTGACGAATTGTTCCCATCAGTTCTTCGCTATCGCGTAGGTAGATGAAGCCGCGACTAATGATGTCCGGGCTGGTCATCAGTCGTCCGCTACCGCGGGAGACTGTCAGCACTACCACGAAGATACCTTCGGTGGCCATGTGAATGCGGTCCTTCAGGACAACTTCTGACACCAGCGAGCCGGAATCGTCGTACATATTTCCACCGACCTGGACTCGACCATTCTTCTTGGCACCTTCCGGGGTAATCTCGATGATATCACCGCTGTCACAGACAAAAATGTTGGCGCGGGTCAGCTGGCTCTCTTTTTCAGCCAACTCAGCGCTGTGGACCAACATATGGAACTCGCCGTGAATTGGCAGGTAGTAAGTTGGGTTCAGGGCATTAATCAGACGAACGTGATCGTCGTAGTAGCCGTGGCCAGAAAGGTGTAATGGGCCAATGTCGGTTAAGTGGGTCTTACCGTTTTGAATGACTTCACTACCCTCACGCATTAAGCCGTCGATGGTACGCACCACGTACTTCTCGTTACCTGGAATCGGGTTGGAGCTAAAGACGATAATATCGCTGTTTTTGATCTTGATGAACTTGTGAGAACCAGACGCCATACGGTTCAAGACGGCATTGAACTCACCTTGGGATCCAGTACAGACGATAGTGACCTTGTTGTCCGGTAGCTTGACGATGTCTTCCATCTTCACGACGACGTCTTTTGGCACCTTGATGACGCCAGTCCTGAGGGCAACTTCGAGGTTTTGAATCATACTGTAACCGGCAAAAGCAACCTTGCGTTCATGTTTAGCGGCTTCGTCTAGGATTACTTGAATACGATGGATCTGGCTACTAAAACAGCTCAGAATCAAACGGCTACTAGGGTATTTGATCATCACCTGGCCCATACTCTCCTGGATGTCGAATTCACCGTGTTTGTGACCACCCTCGGATTCACAGTTGGTCGAGTCGCTCATCAACATCAAAATGCCTTCTTTGGTAGCAATTTCAGTTAGTCGCGGTAAGTCGAACTTTTTGCCGTCAACCGGATTCTCTTCAAATCGCCAGTCACCGGTGTTAACTAGTACACCTAGTGGCGTCCTAATAACCACTGCCGTCGCATCGGGAATCGAGTGGTTAACCCGAACAAGTTCAATCGAGAAGTTATCGCCCAACTGAACGGTTTCATGTGATTCTGGGTCGAGCTCATTGTACTCTGGCTCAAAGCCACTGACCGCCTCTTCCATCGTGCGTTGAATCATACCAATAGTAAACTTACTGGCGTAGACCGGAGCTGGAATGAGGTGAGCCATATGTCGGTATGCACCAATATGATCGAGGTGTCCGTGTGTAAAGACGTGACCGCGAATTTTATGCTTGTTCTCTTCCAGGTAGGTAATGTCGGGGGTAATGTAATTGATTCCAGGATAATCAGCACCTGGGAAGAGGAACCCGGCGTCGATGACA
The DNA here is from genome assembly GCA_038244885.1 of Saccharimonadales bacterium (SeqCode). Classification (GTDB taxonomy): domain Bacteria; phylum Patescibacteriota; class Saccharimonadia; order Saccharimonadales; family Saccharimonadaceae; genus UBA1547. The sequence goes on from JBBRTA010000007.1 coordinate 13,411, forward strand.
ATAATGTCGTTCTCGTATTCAATCGCCATCATGTTCTTGCCGATGCCCATTTCACCCAAGCCACCGATTGGGATGACCTTTAGTGTAGGGGCATTCGTTCTCGGCTGGCGTTTTTGGTCGGCTGGGCTGAATTGACGGCCTTGGTAGCCGTTATAGATAGACTTGTTGACCGGCACGTTGATGATGTGTTGTGAGGCTTGGAGGTTAACTCCTTCGCTAGTCCGGCGTTGGGCACGGAACACTTCACCCTTGCGGGTTTGGGTGTTAGCCAACACAGTATTGCTCGATTTTGGGCGCGGGTGTTGTTGCGGCCGCCTTGATTGGTTGTCGCTTTGTGGGGTTGAGATTCGTTGTGAACCCATATTTATGTCTCCTTTTCTTTTTCAAGAATGTTAATTATGTTTGGTAGCTGTATAAAGTCGTCGATCAGGGTGGCCCGCAGACTGCCGTTGTAGAGCGCTGCCGCTGGATGATAGAGCGGTAGTACCACTAGTTCAGTGTGTTCAAATGCAACTCGTGCGAGTTGACCGTGAACCAGACTAATTTTTTTATCGGGCAGAAAATATTCCATGCTGTGCCTGCCAAGTGTCACTACAACACGAGGTTGAATGACGTTGAGCTGGCTCACCAGGAAGGGCCAAAAAGCCTTTTTTTCCTCCGGTAATGGGTCGCGGTTATTGGGCGGGCGATATTTAACGATATTTGTAATATACACATCGCTCCGTCGCATGCCGGCCTGGGCTAACATTTCGTCGAGAACTTTTCCAGCGGCACCGATAAACGGCAGACCAAGTTCGTCTTCCTTCTTGCCAGGCGCTTCTCCGATAAAAACGATGTCGGCGTCGGCATTGCCGTCACCCATGACGAGGTTCGTGGCCGTCTTGGCCAAATCTGGGCAGATATCTTTAATGAGAATATCTGCCCTAATTTGTTCAAGAAGTGTCTGTTTCGTAATCACTTTACCCTTATTACAAGACTCGTTTAGTAATTATGATTATACACGAACAGCTTCATATTCGCAAGACTAGACGTCTTTGAGAGTCAGGCTCAGGCGACCGCGGTCGTCGATACCGATCAGGCGAGCCTTGACGATTTGGCCTTCGGTCAACACATCACTGACCCGCTCGACACGGTCACGCGATAGCTCGCTAATGTGGACCATGCCATCAACACCAGGCATGATATTGATAAACGCCCCAAAGTCCTTGATGCTGACGACTTTGCCTTCGTAGATCGTACCGACTTCGGGCTCTTCGGTCAGGCCGCGAATCCAGTTCAGCGCCTTCTCAATGGCAGCCGTATCGACGGCAGCGACTGTAATCAGACCGTCTTCTTTGATATCGATCTGGGCACCAGTTTCGCTCGTAATGCGGTTAATTGTTTCACCACCCTTACCAATGACTGCCCCAATTTTGTCCGGGTTGATCTTGATTTTTTCAATTCGTGGCGCGTACTGAGACAGTTTGGCTCGTGGCTCAGCCAGTGTTTCGAGCATATGCTTCAGAATGAAAGCGCGACCAGGTTTTGATTCGGTCAGAGCTTGGCGCAGGATATCGAGCGGCAAACCGTGAACTTTCATATCCATTTGAATGGCGGTAATGCCCTTGGCGGTACCGGTCACCTTGAAGTCCATGTCGCCGGCAAAATCTTCAGCGTCGGCGATGTCAGACAGAACATACGGCGTGTCACCGTCGAGCATCAGACCCATAGCAATACCGGAAACGGGAGCCCGGAGTGGCACGCCGGCATCCATCAACGCCAGGACGCTACTACAAGTCGCGGCCATCGAAGTCGAACCATTCTGACTCATAATCTCAGTGACACTACGAATAGCGTAAGGAAATTCTTCTTCAGTCGGAAGCACGGGGATGATTGCTCGCTCCGCCAGGTAGCCGTGGCCGATTTCGCGACGGCCAGGGCCGCTCAAACGGCGAACTTCACCGACGGTGTAGCCTGGGGCGTTAAAATGGTGCATGTAGCGGCGTAGGTAGTCGTTTTGCTCCATGCTATCAACCATCTGGGAGTAGCTCAGCGGCGCCAAGGTGACGATATTCAGGCCTTGGGTAATACCACGGGTAAAGATTGACGAACCGTGCGTCCGAGGTAAGACCCCGACTTCGCTGGACAGCGGACGGATTTCATCGAGCTGGCGACCGTCTGGACGGAGTTTGTGTTCGACAATCCCTTTGCGGACATCCTTGTGGAGCGCGCTCGTAAAGGCTTCGTCGTAATCGGCGTGGAGTTCCTTATATTCATCTTTGCCGATTTTTTCGGACAGAGCGGTGTGGAACTGGTCACGTAGGGTGGCGACAAGTTCATTACGCTCTGGGTATGGCAAGCGAAGATCTTCGCCCATTTTACCCTCGACCCAGTCGTTGACGGAAGTTTGAATTTCCTCATTTGGTAGAATTAGCTCGTAGGTCAGTGGCTCGACGCCGACCTTTTTCACAAGTTCGAGTTGGGCAGTAATCGCTGGCTGGTAGGCGTCGTAGGCCCAGGCGAGCGCATCGGCCACGACGTCTTCCGAGATTTCGTTCGCACCGGCTTCAACCATAGTGATGCCGCTGCCGATGCCGGCCACTACCAAATCGAGGTCACTGGCTTCACGCTCCTGTGCATTGGCGAAAGCCTTGAATTCGCCATCGACAATCGCGATGCGTAGACCAGCCACTGGTCCGTCAAACGGCGCACCGGTCAGGCTCAATGCGGCCGAGGCGGCAATCATGGCAACCATGTCAGGACGAAAGGCTGGGTCCATCGAGAGAACGGTGGCCACGGTTTGGACTTCTTGACGGTATCCTTTTGGAAACAGCGGACGAATTGGACGATCAATCAGACGACCAATCAAAATCGCTTCGTCGCTGGGACGGCCTTCTCGCTTTATAAAGCGACTACCACTAATTTTGCCACTGGCATAAAATTTCTCTTCGTAGTCAATCGACAACGGAAAATAGTCCATGCCGCTGATTGATTTCTTACTGACCATAGCTGTACCTAAGACGATAGTCTCGCCGTAGGTCACCAGTACACTGGCACTGGTGCGGAAGCCGACGCGGTTGACCTCTAAGGTCAAGGTCTTGCCAGCCAGTTGTGTCTCTACTTTAATAATGTCTTTGCCGTACGGGTTGATAGTTGCCATTGAGGCCTCCTTTTTATGTCCACTCGGTTCAATAAGTAAGGGGTGCAGAGATTCTTCATGTGAAGATTTCCTGTATCCGTCACCTAAAACCCGTGGACGTTATTACCTACTTATTATACCTTACTGGGGCGGGATGTGAATAATTTAGCGAACGTCTCGGCGGCGAAACGAAGCAATAGCGATCAACAAGAATACGATAATCATCGTCCCGTACACGGCGACGTCACCCAACTCAATAGTACCTTTGGCGATGTCGGGAGCATGAAAATAGTGCAGAATTGAGGCGTTTTCGTACGGCTGTAGCCAGTCGACCGATGCAGCGAAAGTTGTCAACAAAAAACTCCCCACCGTCACGAGGACGCCGATGCCCATTGTCGCTCCTTTGTGTCCCGTAGCGAGGCCAATACCAAACACCATCGTGGCAATGGCCACTGCCAGCAGCCACATCATGCCGCCAAGTCGCGCCAAAACCAGCCAGTCGACGCTCTCATTTATTACTCTTACGCCGAACTTGATACCGATCAGCGTGGCCAAGCTAACAGCTCCATAAATCAAGACAATCACGGCCCATTTTGCCAACAGGATGCGTGTCCGACTCAGTGGTAATGCCATCAAAGTGCGTAGCTGCCCCTTCTCTTCCTCACCAACACTCAGTCCGACCGACAGAATTATTGTCAAAATACTAATAAAAATAGGCACCCTAATATCGAACAATTGACTTCCTAAATAGGTTGGTAGTGTCTTGAGGTTATCAAGATTACCCACCAGGCCTTTAAAAGCGGGCGGTAGACTATTTATCAATTGGCCGAGTCCATTGTCTTGATGAAAAGCCGGATAGAAGATAGCCATCAAATAGCCAATAAATGCCAGCCCTAAACTCCACCCAATAATAAACGCTCGTTTGTCATATACAGTTTTGGAAAAAAGATTAAACATGTTGCTCCTCTGTGGTCTCGAGGGCATACAAGCTCTCAAATGCATGTTCAGACGAATGGTCATCGATGCTAATATCCACGAGGTGCGGAATGCCGCCGAGCCACATTTGGAGTTTAGCGGACTCGGCTTTGTAGACGAAGGACAGCTCGAAGCCATCAGATAGCCGCTTCTGAACTATCATTTCGGCGATATATGGCGGCTTGACGGCATAGCGCGTCACAATTCGAACCATTTTGCCACCTTTTGTCAGTAGTTGACTAGTGGGTATGTCTTTGATGAGTTTACCGTCGCGTATTAACAGAACACGGCTACAAACATCCATAACTTCACTGAGATAGTGCGACGACATAAAAATCGTCGTACCACGGATCATTTCTTCCTGAATTAACTCGATAAATAATTGCTGCATCAATGGATCAAGCCCGCTACTTGGTTCGTCCAAGATTACCAGGTTGGGACTGGCCATGAAGGCCGCAATCAAAGCTATTTTCTGCTTATTGCCGCGCGACAAGTCGTTAATCTTTTTATTCAACTCTGGATTGAACCGTTTGCCCAATTCACGTAGTCTGGTCTTGTCCTTCACGCCGTAGCGACGCAGGATGAACGCTAAGTATTGCTGTCCGGTCAGGTTGGCGAACAGGCTCATGTCGCCACTAGCAAAGCCGATGCGCTGATGCGAACGATGAGCATTCTGCGGCACAATCGTCTGACCGAACAGACTGACCGAGCCGGTTGTCGCCCGCAAAAAGCCAAGAATGATGTTTATGGTTGTTGATTTGCCGGCCCCATTGAGGCCAACAAAGCCGACAACTTCACCTTTGTTGATCGTGAAGCTAACATCATCGATAGCGGGAATCGATTTATATATTTTGGTCAGATTATGGACGGTAAGGATAGCGACATTTTTCATGATACCTATAGTATATAGTGCACAGGCAGGACTGGGAAGCCAACAAAAAACTCCGCAATTACTTGCGGAGTCCGAGTGCTGCGACTGTCGCCTTATAGGCGTCGAAGTTTTTGGCTTCAAGGTATTTGAGGAGCCGTTTACGGCGACCGACCATCTGGATCAACCCGCGACGAGCCATGTGGTCGTGCTTGTTGGTGGCGAGGTGTTCAGTAATCTCTTTGATACGAGTCGTCAGAACTGACGCCTGCGCCTGAGGCGAGCCAACGTCTGTCTTGTGTGTCTGTGTCAAAGCAAATGCTTTGGCTTTGTTTTCTGCTGTAATCATTAGTTGTGTATTGTACCAGATTTTTACACAGGCTTCAAGGGTGTAAATGGTAGATATTTACTTTTTAGTATAAATATGCTATAAATACTTCTAGTTTCACGTTTGTTTTTCCGAAGAGACGACAGCGTTCGAGACGTACCTTCAGAAAAGACAGGCGTACCCCTCAATGAATAGGAACTGCTATGTCATCGTCACCAGGACCAGACCTAAACATGCCTGACCAGTCAATGGACAAGGCTAACAAAATGAGTCCCCGGTTGACGTTCGCCATCGTCAGTTCAATCGTCCTGTCCGTGGGCGTGTCGATGATGGTGTCACTCGGAACTTCGAACTATTTGCGTCTCGGTTGGCCCTTGGGTATCACAATGGCCCTTGGGCCACTATCCGTCGCAATATGGCTGTGGTTTGAACATCAGTCCGACCAGGCCGGCAAAGCCGTGCTTGTCGCAATTGCGTTCGGATTTGGATCGTGGTTTATGGCACGCATTGCCGCCTACAGCCTTATAAGCTACAACCTGTACAAGCTGTCGGGTCTACTACCGTATCTGCTGCTGATTGGCGCAGTCATCGCTTACGCGATGGTCAACCACCGGCTACTGTCCAAACCGACAGCTATCCCTTGGTTAGTCACTCTGGTCGCTCTGTCGCTGCTTGCCCCGTGGTTTTGGGTAGCAACAGCGACCTATTGCAGCTACAACCATTGCTAATCACGTTCGGGATGGCCTACACGGCCACCCCGAACGTGAGCGCTGTCTTTTCTGAATTTAAACATTGACTTTTTATCCGTTAAATGCTATTATCATACCTGTTATGTGGGAAATTTCAAGCCTCCCTTCACACAGAGAATTATCAGTGCGAAGAATCCTTACCTATGCCCTTGCTGCACTTTTTGCGGCCTTTTTTTGGGTAATTGTGTCCGCACCTGCCACCCACGCCGCTGACGCCACCTGGAGCGGGGCCGTCATCAAATACAATGGCAACGATTACAACGGCCCAGCCTCGGCCAAAACAATCACGGACCTCGGTTTGTTAAATGGCACAAAAGCCTACACCTACATCGAACCGGCACCAACCAGCGTCGGCAGCGCCCCCCCACCCCAGCGCAACATACACGTTATCTATTTTGCACCCGGCGCCGACAGCAGTGTCGCAACCAGTGCTAAGTATAAAACCTACGTCTATCAGGGGCCCAGTAACTTCACCAACCCCACCGCCCCTACTGATGTGACGCTTGCCAAACAGTCGACGGCAGCAAATCCCGGCACAACCTCGTGTGATGTCAGCGGCATCGGATGGATAGTATGCCCTATCACTACCTTTCTCGCTAAAGGAATGGATTGGATTTTTAATATACTCAGCGGATTCTTGGCGGTACGTCCGGTCGCAACCAGCCAAGATACCTCACTTTACCGCGCGTGGACCTACATGCGGAATTTTGCGAACGTCGCCTTTGTCATCGCCTTTCTCATTATTATTTATTCGCAGCTGACCAACCTAGGGATCACCAATTACAGTATTAAAAAATTACTACCGCGCCTGATTATTGCAGCGTTGCTCGTCAACCTGTCGTACTACATATGCGCCGTCGCTGTCGACCTGTCCAATATCCTCGGTTATTCGATACAAAGCGTGTTTATCCAACTTCGCAACAGCCTGGTCGGTACCGAAGGTAATTCGTGGAATGTTGTCAGCTGGGACAGTATCACGGGCTTCATCCTATCTGGCGGAACGCTCGCGGCGGCAGGTACTATTGGGCTGATCACAACCCTTTCAACCTACGGCCTGGCTGGTTCGATTTTCCTCTTGCTACCGGCTCTGGTTGCTGGTCTGATGGCTGTCCTCGTCGCCCTGATCATTATGGCCACCCGTCAGGCAATTATTACCATCCTGATTATCATCGCGCCTCTAGCGTTTGTGGCTTACCTACTGCCGAACACCGAAAAGTGGTTTGATAAATGGCGAAGCACTTTTATGACCATGCTGATCCTATTCCCGGCCTTCTCGGTCGTCTTCGGCGGATCCCAGCTGGCAGCGGCGGCAATTATTCAAAACGCCGACTCCATCAATCTCATTATCCTTGGTATGTTGGTTCAGGTTGCACCACTATTCGTCACGCCGCTGCTGATCAAGCTGAGCGGTTCGTTACTCGGTAAAATTGCCAGTACGATCAACAATCCAAACAAAGGCATTATCGACCGGACTAGGAATTGGAGCAAAGAACGTTCCGACAACATCAAAGCCCGGCGACTCGGTACGGGCGCTCGGCCAGGCTTTAAAGGTGCAGCCCAGCGCAACGCCCAACGGCTAGACCATAACCGCCGCGTGCGCGAAGGTTATCAAAAATATCACGAAAGTATCGCTGACAACCGCTTTGCCGGCTCGGCTGCCAACCAGCGACTTCACGAGGCGCAACATGAAGCAGAAACAGCCAAGAAGACCATCGAGGAGCGCCTATCTAGAGACCTAAGCATTAAGGTTAAGGTGACGCCGGAGATGCTCAAGAAGGAGATGGCTATGCGTATCGTCAGCGATGAGGCCGCCACTGAAAAAGGCAAGCTTGATCGTATCCATGAGGGTATGCGCGCCGGTGTCGACCCAACCAGTATCAGAGGGATTGGTGGAGTGCCGGTCGGTGGAGTACTAACCGAGCTTACCAAACAATCCGAAGCGGCAACCCGCGATTTGGCGCTCAGCGCCATCGCGAGCCAAAACTCGAAACGAATCCAACAGAGCATCGTAAGCGGTTCACTCTTGCGTAATAATGAGCAGATCGACGGTCAGCTCCTACGTGACTATGCCGGTGGTGTCGATTTCAAAAATGGCGCTGACTCCGCCTTGGCCTTCGCCGTCACCCAAAAATATGAGGCCGACGTTAAACTGGTCAACGAGCGTGTCCAACTCATTAAACAGTTCAAGCTCAACGGTGACCAACGTCAAAATCTGGCGATGAGAAAACTCGACAATCTAGGCAACCTTATTCCCGTGCAAGGCAAATATGTGCTCGATGGCCAGACGTACACCTATGACTTTTCGCCAGACGACGCCTATGCCCAAGATGCGGCAATTGATTACCAGTTCACGGCCGGATCGTATAATAACATCAAAGAAATAATCCAAAACTCCGGTGGCTCACTCAAGGCCTTCAACAACACCATCTCCGGGAACATCAGCACTAAGGGCGTGCCTGACAAAGCCGCTTGGATGGGTGGCGTATTTATTGATAAAGTTGTGCGTGGTGACATCGTCGATTTAGCAAGTATGCAAAAGGAGATTGTCGATACTTTCATCATGAAAGGCAAGATCCAACCAGAGAGATGGGCTAAGAACGACGCTGAAGCGATTAGTGATATGAAGAATGCTATTATAAGTCAACCACGAACGGCGGACCTTAACCTTAAACTTGCCAAGCTCAAAGAGACGATTGCCGTCATACTTGATAAAAAATCAGAAATGTACGGTTCGACGACCGAGGCCTCCCGCGACGCCTTCGCCGAACTTTCTAACATACTCTAGGAATTCACGCCAAAATCGCTCAGTGTTTGCGCATTGGCAATTTGCCAATCGCTGATTGTCGTGCGTCGTAGTTGCACGCAATATGCCCCGACGCCGAGCGCGCTACCGATGTCCTGAGCTAGGGTGCGAATATAGGTTCCACTACCAACGTGCGCTCGAATGGTGATGTCCGGATAGCTATACCCGGTCAGCTCAAGGCTATGAACCATGACCTGCCTGGTTGGCATGACTACTTCCACTCCCTTGCGGGCCAGTTTGTACGCCCGTTGGCCGTCGACTTTAATCGCGCTATAAATTGGCGGCTGTTGGGTGATCTCCCCGCGGAACTGCCCCAAAACAGCCTCAACCTGTTCTTTTGTTGGTACCTTCTCTGAAACGTCGGTTATCTCGCCTTCGGGATCACCAGTCGTGCTGGTCTGGCCCAAACGAATGGTCGCCTCGTAAACTTTGTCGAGTTTGCTATACATTCCAGCCTGCTTACATTCTTTACCGACGACAATAATCATCAATCCGGTCGCAAACGGATCAAGCGTGCCGGTGTGCCCGACCTTCACTTTCTTGTTTTGCTGCTGACTCAGGACGCGACGCACCCGAGCGACGACACCAAAGCTCGTCATATTGGCGGGTTTATCAATTAAAAGAATTCCATCGATCATACCAATCGATTATACTAGAGATAGATGAAGAAAATAATTTTTGGTATTTTTGCCCACCCAGACGACGAAGCCTTCGGCCCCAGCGGTACTCTGTTGATGGAGACGAAGGCCGGCACCGAACTCCACCTGATTACCCTGACGATCGGTGATGCCGGCACTAATCCTGACAACCATCCAGACCTCGGAGAAGTTCGCCTAGAAGAGTGGCAAATGGCCGGGACGCTAATGGGCGCATCAAGCCAACACTTCTTGGGTTACGGTGACGGTCAGCTCAACAACCAGACGATGATCGAAGCTGGACAAAAAATTGTTGAACTGGCCACGACTATTATCGCGTCGGCCGACAAGCCTGACACCATTGAATTCATGACCAGCGATCTTAACGGTATTTCGGGCCATGTTGATCACATCGTCGCCGCCAGGGCTGCTTGTTGGGCATTTTATCGTCTCAAGACCAAAGACAACCGCTTGACGCGCATCCGGCTGACCTGCCTGCCAAGAGAGATGCTACCGACTGCTAATACCCACTGGCTCTACATGGAACCAGGGCGAACAAAGCAGGAAATTGGCGAAATCGTTGACGCCCGCCACCTGCACGATGAGATTATTGCCATCATGCGGACTCACCACAGCCAACGCGGTGACGGCGAAAGCCATATCGAGCGTCGCGGCGATGAGCTTGGACTGAACTACTTTACTATCATGGAATAGAAAAAATACCAGCCATTATGCGACTGGTATTCTTTCTATTGTTGGCCGGGAATTTTAAACTGGCCCGGGTCGTCGACAGACGGCGGCTGTTCAGAGCTTGGAGGTGGTGATTCTGGCGCAAAGATATCACCCAACAGCTCGGGGGCAGTTGACGGCGAATCCGGCGCATAAGCCGACCCGATCGATGGCGGTGGCAACGTCGAAAAGTCTGGCAGTGGTGGCGGTTGCGGCAAGACAATACCTGGTTCTAACACGCTCGGCTGTTGGTCGTCGAACGTAGCATGAACCGCGGCCAGAGCATCGTCGCCTGGGGCGTTTTCGCGGTTCTGCGCATCCAGATCGGCCAACGTTTGACCCTCCGGTACGGGACTACCCGAATCAAGCGGTAAAATAATCTTCTCTTCCACGGGTGACTGTTCGGGTACGACCCCACTAACTGGTGTCAGATTCGGACTGCCGCCAAAAATATCAACGTCAGCAGCCTCGTTCGGCTGGGTAGCACCGTTAATTGGCGCGTCATAGGTCGGTGATTCGCTCAAATATGAATGTGTCAGAATGGTTTTGTTTTGATCGTCTTCCTGTTGGCGGCGTGTATCCTCTTCGGCCTGCTCGGTTGTGGCATTGAGCGTGCCTCCCAGCGAAGGTTCAGTCGAGGCTGGCGGCGCCCAGTCGACCGCACCGACCATTGGTCCAGCCGGCGCCTCGAGCTCCGTGGGAACAACTACCTGCGCGGGTGCCGGTAGTACTTCCTCGAGCTGTTCGGCCAAGACCTGCTCAGCCACATCGGTAGCGTCTTCTTGATTCTGCACCTTGACCTCATTAGCAATATCATCGAGTGTTTTTATCGGTTCGTGCTTAATTGCCAATTCACCGTCATGAGTCTCAGCTGGCGAGTCCACTGTCTTATCAATTTTTGTCGAGACATCCTCGGACAAGACCGTGCCGTCGTCGGACGGAACCGACGTCAATCCACCAATCTCATGCGATTCTTGAAGCCTTGCGGCGATTAGCTGCTGATCCGCACCGGCCGCCATCAGCTGCGCCGCAACGGTCATCGCCTTCGATGACGTCCGCGTATTGCTGAAACGATCCGTCTCTGCCACGATACCAGTCAGGAGAGCAGTTGCGATTTGTTGGTCAAGCAGGGGCTTGTCCGATTTGAGTGCTTCTCCAAGGCTCACGAGCATTTCGCTCAGACTACTCGACTGGTCGTCGTGCCAGTCAATACCACCAAGCTGGCTGGTCTGCTCGCCGGCACTAATCGTCGCCACGGTGGCATCGTGCAGTATCCTGCCGTGGGCTTCGAGGGCATCGTCGAGATGGTCCTGGTTGTCGACACCCAGCGCCAAGACGAGTTCGACGTTATAGTCACCCTGGCTGAATTCCAAATCATCGCTGGTAATGGTCGTTCGGTATGGCGTAATAAAAATCTTCACGACCTCGCCATCGACTTTATAGCGCAAATGGTCGGCTTTTTCTTTATCGAGCGCAATGATAAAGTCGCGCAGACTGTCGGTTGTCGCTTCAAACGTCTTATCGGGCTCCAGAAACGTAATGGCCGGTGGAATCGCGCCGCTAAAAACAGCCGTGGCATGTTTGCCCATTTTGTTCAGCATCACGGTCAGCCCGATTGCAGCAGACAAGGCATCGACCGAAGGGTCATTGCTGACAGTGACCAAAATGTTGCTCGAGCTTTTGATTTTCTCGACAATTTGTTGCTTAGTCTTTAGGTCGTTCATAGTTTTTCCTGTGTTTTTTTCTTGGTGTTCTAGATTACTTTGAGTTTGATTTTACTATACCATAAGTATTTTCTTTACGTCAACAGCGGTGTGCCCTCTTTACAATTTGCCCCTTTTCCTCTATAATCACGCTTTGATTGTATTTATCATTTTAAGGAGTTAAGTAAGCAGTATGCCAATTATCAAATCAGCTATCAAACGAGCGAAACAAACCATCAAACGCCGCGAGCGCAACGTCGGTATCAAGCGTGATATCAAAGAAGCGACTAAAGCATTTCTCGCCAAGCCAACCGCTACTGGACTCAGTGCCGCCCACAGCGAAATCGATACCGCCGTCAAGAAAAAACTTCTCAAAAAGAACACCGCCGCTCGTCGTAAGGCTCAGCTGTCAAAAGCCGCTAAAGACGCTGGTGTCAAACTTTCGACCGGTAAAAAAACAGCCACTAAAGCCCCTGCTGCTCAGCCAGTTGTTGCCAAGGCTTCTCCAGCCAAAAAGGTTGCCCCAAAAGCGACCATCAAACCTGCCGCCAAGAAAAAACCCGTTGCTGCCAAAGCTAGTGCTACAAAAAAGCCAGTTGCTGCCAAGAAACCTGCTGCCAAAACTCCCGTTGCCAAAAAACCTGCTGCCAAAAAAACTACCAAATAGATTCGTCTCCGAACCTATAAAAATACGCCACTAGATTGGCGTATTTTTTTGGATTAGAGACTAGCTACTTTCATCAGCGCCCGTTCAATCAGGAGCCACGGCTCAGCACGTGAAAGCTTCATGTCGTCGTCAGCCTTGGCAAAGGCGGCAATTATTTTTTTTGCGCCACCTCGTCCGAGCTCCTTGGCGGCAGGGACTAGTTTAGAGACGGCATACGGATGGATCCCGAAGTCCTTAGCGACGTTGTCGCCCGGCCCCGCGGCTACGACGGCGGCCAACTGAAAAGCCTGGCCGGCCAACAAAGCGAACAAACGATACGGATCTTCGGTCAGCTCCAAGGAACGAACCATCTCGGTGACCTTCTCCCGATTGCCGCGCAGAGCCGCATCGAACAGATTAAAGACGTTCTCAGCCGGAGTGGCATCGATGAGCATCTCTATAGTTTCGGCCGTTACCTTTTCGGCTAACGCTAGTTTCTCAAGGGCGTGGAATAGTTGCCACTGATCAGGACCGACGCGGCGGACAATAAGCCGGGCGTGTTTGATGTCGAGCACAACACTTTGTTGCGTCGCCTCACCCATCAGCCACTTCTCCGCCTTCGCAATGTCACGATCAGTCCAAGCCGCAGCTTCGATGATTTTCGCCTGCTTTTTCAGTTCTTTATACGTCACTGTTCGCTTGTCTGGCTTGGAATCAACCAGAACGACTTCGATATCGTCCGATATCCGAGGCAGCCAATCACCAAAGTTCGCCCAGACGTCTTTGTTGTCTGATAAATTCTTAATGATAACCAACCGCTTATCAGCAAACAAAGTAACACCCATCAAAAGATCTGGTAGTTGCTTGAGCTCTAACACACTACCGTCAATCCGCTCGGCGTCACCAGCAAATCGCGCCACAATCACCCGAACCGCCCGTTCGGTTTCGAATGTATTGTCGCCTGTCATCAGTGTTATCATCTGTCTTTTAGTATACCCTACAGCCGTTGGCAATGCGGGCAGATGTGTGTCCCCCGCCCAGCCACGCGTAATTTGATAACTTCATTACCGCAGCGGGGGCATTCTAGGCCTTCGCGGCGGAAAACGCGGGCGAAATCCATATAACTCCCCCTTTTGCCCTCGGCGTTGACGTAATTTTTATCGGTGCTACCACCTTTGGTAATCGCCAAGTTCATCACCAAGCGCAGCGCGATGTACAGCGCTTCGAATTCCGCCGTCGTAAGGCCGCCGACCAGTCTTTGAGGGTGCAGCTTGGCACCCCACAGGCTCTCATCGGCGTAAATATTACCGACGCCCGCCACGACCGTCTGATCCAGTAGTGCCGCTTTAAGGCTGGTCTTGGCCCGTCGCGCAAACCGCGCCGCAAATTGCTCGGCCGTAAAGTCAGCCAACAGTGGTTCTGGGCCAACCTTTTGCATAAATGGAAGCTGGAAGATTTCGTCGGTCGGTATAAGCCTCATCCAACCGAACTTGCGCTGGTCGTTAAAAAATAGCTTCGAGGCGTCGGTAAATTCAAGTGTCACTCGAGTGCTTCGATCGGGTAATACGCCAATCAGGCTATCGGTCGGGTGTCCCGCCCCGAATGAAGTCTCACCGCGATAGACGAGTTGTCCCGTCATTTTGAGATGGACGACGAGGGTGTAGTGAGTTGATAAATCAATCATCAGTAGCTTGGCGCGTCGTCGAATACCGCTGACGGTTGCCCCGATAAGAAACGACTAAACCTGCCTCGGAGCGTTAGGAAAACTCTTCGTAGTGTCGGACTGCGCTGAAGCGACAACACGACCGACAATCAGCTCGTGGAGGCCGCGTCGAACCGTTTCGACTTCCGGTAGTTCAGGCATCTTGTAACTTTATTTGAATATCGAGCTCGGTTTGCGCTTGGGTCGTGGTACCGAAGAGTACACCTTTCATCCCGACCCGCTCGGCTCCGTCAATATTGGTGAGAAGATCGTCGATCATGACGCAATCAAACGGCTCGACGCCGAGGCGCCGAGCGGCCAATTCGAACATCTCGAGCGCTGGCTTAACCATTCCGACGTCACTTGATAATACTTCCATATCAAACAGTCCCAGGCGTTGATCAACCGTCATAAAATCATCAAGCCAGCCTCGACCAACGTTGCTCAGCAGACCGATTTTGTACATGCCAGACAGCTTTAGTTCTTTCACCCAATCAATGGCCGATTCATTCCGGACGCTGGTCGCCCAATAGCGATCCTCAATAGTTTCGGGCGAGAGGTGCGTTAATTGGCCGATGGCCTCATTAAATTCCGAACGAGAAATAATACCGTAGTCCGACTGGCGCTCGAGGTCATGGATTTGATTCTTCAAAGCCGGGAAGTCATGGTAGAGTAATCCCCTGCCCGAAAGCACCAGGACGCCGAAAAAATCGAAAATTATTGCTCGTATTGCCACAAGGCCGACCCCTTAAAAACCACTCGTTTGCAAATCTACCTTACTAATCATTGAACGTGAACCTGGTATTTGGGCCGTGAAGAGGGCGCTCAATTGCGTCACGCTAGCGTCTAAAGACCCTGGCGAACCTTTGCAGGTCGACGTCCAGAGCGTCTTGACTGATTTATTGGCATTCAAAATTTCGAAACTATACAGCAGGCCTGTCGCGCACACGCCGCGCGTATCATTCTTATCACCGGTCAGTTCACTGCCTTTGGCCAAATCCGCACGGTTTAAGGCGTAGACGAATTGCTCATAAGCCGGAATATTGTTGCCCAGCGCCGCTTGTGAAACCCCAGAGCCCATATAACCGGTATAGGAAACTAACCTGCGGCTCGAAGGAGTTGCCGTGATCTGATACGATCGAAAATTCTCATCGGCGGTAATCTTGCCACGAACTGTCATGCGAACCGACCGGTCGGCCGCTGTGCTGAGCAGTGCAGTTTGACTGACGTCACCTTGGGATGTGGTTGTTGTCTGACCGGAAAAAAATATAGCTCGGGTCAGAGAAACTAGAGCCACAATCACGACCACAACGATAATAAGCATGAGAGCGATCGGGGCGACACGGGTTTTTCTATATCTGGACATACAATAACCTTAGTACATTTATCCTATTCTGTCAATCGTTGCGCCTGTGCTGCCGTAGCCACCAATACCACGCGCTGTTTCGGTCAGCGAACCCGCTTCATCCCAGACGATGCGTTCATAACGAGCAACCACCAGCTGGGCCACCCGCATGTCTGGCTCAATTGTAAATGGCTCGCCACCAAGATTGACTATCAATACACCGACTTCTCCCCTGTAATCGCTGTCGATTGTCCCGACCCCATTGGCCATAGTAATGCCATGCTTGATGCTCAGACCACTCCGCGCCCGGATTTGCGCTTCGTACCCAACGGGTAGCTCGAGGGCAAGACCAGTCGGCACCACGGCCCGTTCTAACGGCTTCAAAGTCATGGGATAATCGAGGCAGGCGTGCAGATCCATGCCAGCGGCCTGTTCGGTTTGATAAGCGGGGAGAATCGCCGACTTTCTTAGTTTCGTGACTTTGACGGCCAATCTAGCCGACACGTTAGAGTTCTCCCCAATTTTTACCGATACTGACGTCGACCTTGAGTTTAACGCCCAACTGCGGAGCGATATTCTCCATCGTCGACTTTAGTAGTTCAGCGATTTTGTCGGCGTTCTCAATCGGCGCTTCGATTAGGATACTGTCGTGGATCTGCAGAATCTGCTCGCCCATGCCGTCGAGCCGACGATCGACCTCGATCATAGCCAGCTTCATCAGATCAGCTTCGGTGCCCTGGATTGGCATGTTAGCCGCCGCCCGTTCGGCGCCCTGCCGAACCATGAAATTACTACTATAGATGTCTGGGGTCGGACGACGACGACCGAAATGTGTCTCGACGTAGCCTTCTGCCCGGGCTTTGTTCAGCGTATCGTCGATATACTTACGAATTGGTGAGCGAAGTTCGAAATAGCGATCGATGAATTTCTTGGCTTCGATAAAGCCCATACCGGTTGCCGCGCTCAGCCCGTGTGGACTCATACCATAAAGAATGCCGAAGTTAATCACCTTGGCGTCGCGGCGCTGGCTTTTCGTGACGTCATCCATCGGAATGCCATACACTTCACTGGCCGTCTTGGTGTGAATGTCGACGTTGCCATTAAAGTCGTTGATCATCTCGTGGTCACCAGCCAGAACGGCCGCCAAACGAAGTTCGAACTGCGAATAATCAGCGCTGACGAAGACTTTGTCGCCATCAGGAATAAAGGCGCTGCGAATTTTTCGCCCCAAATCGGTCCGGACGGGAATATTCTGGAGGTTTGGATTGGTGCTACTGAGACGACCCGTACTGGCAACGTCCTGGTTAAAGGTAGTGTGAATGCGCTGCTGCTCATCGGCTAATTTCGGCAGCGCATCGACGTAAGTATTTTTGAGCTTAGCCAGTTCTCGAGTGCGTTCGATAAGTTCGATAATTGGATGCTGGCCGCGTAGTTTATCCAATTCCTTTTGGCCGGTACTGTGTCCGGTTTTTCCTTTTTTTATGCCCGTCGTAGGGAGTTGCAGCTTGGTAAATAGGACTTCTGACAGTTGGGCCGGACTAGCGATATTAAATTCATACCCAACCAGTGAGTACATTTCTTGTTCAAGCTTGACATACTCTTCGCCGAGCTGTGCACTCATTGATTCGAGGATTTCGGGATCAATCTTAATGCCTTTGTGTTCCATCAAAAACAAAATGTAGGTCAGCGGAAAATCATACTCGCGGGCGATACGAGCAAACTTCGGCTCAGCCTCGAAGGCTACTCCCTGCTGCTCATATACCTGCCAGATTGCGGCGGCAACCATTTGGGGTACCTCACCGACTTCGCTACCAGCAAGCGACGACAACGAGCGATCCCGCTGTAAGGGATTAATTAAAAATGCCGCCTGATGGATGTCATGTAGCTCGCCGAACCGCACGAACACGTCCTGGGCAGCCAGTTGGTGATACAGCAGTTTGCTGTCATAGCTGATAACCGTGGCAAGTTCAAAGACGCGCCACACGCTGCGGTCGAGCTCACTAATTAGTGCACTAGAAATAGTCTTTCGATCCGTCGATAACCATACCGTGTCCTCAGCCACATGAAGGACGACTGGTCCGTCGATATTGACCGTCTCCGGCCAGGTAACTTCAACCAGGGGAATAACGGTGGTCTGTGAGAGTGGCGCCTGATCGGGTACAGCTTGCATATGCTTCGGTAAACGCCTGACGAGCGAAGAAAACTCCAGACGCTTCAATATTTCGGCGACCCGATCAAGATCGATGTCGTTAATGTCAGCCACGTCCCAGTCGAGCTTGATCGGCGCATCGACCCAAATCCGCCCGACTTCCTTGCTGATGTAGGCCAGGTCTTTACCAGCAATCAGTTTTTTTGTTATCGTCGGTTTGATCTCGTCGAGGTGGGCGTAGATATTATCCAGCGTCTGATAGCTTTGTAACAGCGTGATAGCCGTCTTCTCGCCGATACCCGGCACACCAGGTAAATTATCGGACGAATCGCCCTTGAGCGACTTGAGGTCGAGGAACTGCTCGACCTTGAGGCCGTATTTCTGTTCGAAATAGGCCACATCGAACTCTTCAAGGTTCGATAATCCATTCTTCAAGGCGTAGACTTTAGTCAGCGGTCCAATGAGCTGCAAGGCGTCCAGGTCGCTGGTCAGCAAGCAGGTTTCAATCCCCTTTTCGGTCGCTTCCTTGGCAAAAGCACCCAGGATATCATCGGCTTCATAATCATCGAGCTCGTACAGTGGCCAGCCGAAAGCGTCGAGCAGCTCGAACAGGATGGGCATTTGGGCGTAAAAATCATCTGGCGCCTTTTTACGTCCGGCTTTATACGGCGGATACATCTCGCGTCGTTTACGGATATTGGTATCTTTCTTATCCCAGGCCACCGCGACGTAATCCGGTTCGAGTTTTTTGATCAGTTCAATCGCCAGGGAGGCAAACCCGAAAACACCGCCGGTCGGCGTACCGTCCCCCATCGCCAGGTTCGGCATGGCATAGTAGCCGCGGTAGAATACAGATTTTCCGTCGATGATAGCCAGGCGTTTTGTCATACTATAAGTATACCGTACTATCCTCTTGCTGTCGGGCTCTGATTACGTCCAAGATGCGCGCCTGATTGAGATAACCTGCTACACTTAGCTGTATGAGTCATGATGACAATGTAAAGATTATCGCCTTCGTCGGCCTGACGGGTTCCGGCAAAAGCGCCGCCGTCGACTATGTGGTCAAAAAGGGTCACCCGAAAGTCTACTTCGGTGGCGTCGTGCTCGATGCTATGACAGCAGCCGGCCTGGATCATACCGAAGCCAACGAGCAGTCGTTTCGCGAGGAGCTACGCGTCCGTGAGGGTAAAGACTTTGTCGTCAACCGCATCATCAAACAAATAAACGATTTGATAGCGGCTGGTCAGCGCCGGATCGTGGCCGACGGCATCTATAGCTGGACCGAGTATAAGACCATCAAGCGAGCCTTCCCCGGCGAGCTAACAGTCGTGGCAGTCGTCGCACCCAAACACATACGCCACCACCGCCTCAGTATCCGGCCTATTCGTCCGCTGACCGAGACCGAAGCCAACCAGCGCGACTGGGCAGAAATCGAGAACCTCGAAAAAGGCGGCCCGATTGCCATCGCCGATCACTTCGTCAGCAACGCCGGCAACCGGGAAAACCTCGACCTCCAGATCAATCAGGTGCTGGAAGATATCAGCTTTTAGATGGCTCTCAATGGTGGAATGAATAAGTAATTAAATTTGCTACCGAAGGATAAACACAGCCAACATCATTGGAGTCTGGACCACCAGCCACAGAATCTGCGCCCATATGACCGGAGGGAGGTTATGTTTGAGTCCGTATATCAATAGGATGACACTGGCAATGTTATAGCCGGTCCAGGTAAACAAAGACACTTGCGAGGCATCGTGCGATGAATACACCAGATATATCTGAGGCAAAGTAGTCAAAGGCTGGATAATGCCAACGACGAGTGCCAGGGCGTCAATCTTGTCATTGACTTTAATTTTATGGCTTGGATGAAATGTCTGTCTCATTACATACTGCATTATACAGCAGAAAGACTTCTGGAGAATCGTTTGGTAATAGCCATGCCTGGCTCCGACGGCTGGACTCTAACTTAACAATAACTCCCTGAAATGGGGAGCTATTGTTAAGGATATTTTTTTATGCTGACTCATTAATTAAGGTATTCGTGCAGCTTTTTGGCATCTTTATGCTTACGGAGCTTGGCGAGTGCCTTGGCTTCGATCTGGCGGATACGCTCACGAGTAACAGCGAATTCCTGGCCAACTTCCTCGAGAGTGTGGCTTTTGCCGTTTTCAAGGCCGAAGCGCATTTTAACAATCTTTTGTTCGCGATCGGACAAGGTCGAGAGAATAGCCTGGACCTGCTCTTTCAAGAGCTGTGAAGTGGCTGATTCTTCCGGTGTGGCGCCGTCTTCATCTTCGATGAAGTCACCAAGGACTGAATCTTCGTCTTCACCGTCACGACCGACACCGGCGTCAAGCGAAGTAATATCCTGTTTGATTTTAATGACGTACTCAACTTTGTCCGGTTCCATCTCGAGCTCTTTGGCCAGCTCTTCGATGGTTGGTTCGCGGTTTAGTTCTTGGGTCATGCGACGCTGGGTACGGAGTAGTTTGTTGATAGTCTCTACCATATGCACCGGAATACGAATGGTCCGCGCTTGGTCGGCAATAGCACGGGTAATCGCCTGACGAATCCACCAGGTAGCGTAGGTACTAAACTTAAAACCCTTGTCAGGATCAAATTTTTCGACGGCACGGAGCAGCCCGGTGTTACCTTCTTGAATTAGATCAAGAAAATCAAGCCCGCGACCGCTGTAACGTTTGGCGATCGATACCACCAGACGCATGTTGGCTTCGGCCATTTTATCCTTGGCTTTCTTGTCACCGGCTACGACGCGTTGGGCCAGGGCTAGTTCTTCTTCGGAATTAAGCAGCGGAATCTTGCCGATCTCGCGCAGATACAGGCGGACGCTGTCGTCGCTGGCGTCGTCAAAGTACTGCCCTTGATTGAGGACGTCTTCGTCATCTTCTTCCTCTTCTTCATCCTTCAGTTCGCTCGCGGCTGGCTCTTCAACGTCGCTCAGGGCGCCGATGCTACCATTGGTCATAATGTCATCTTTAGCTACTTCGTCATCAGCCGGTGTTATGATTGTCTTATCTTTAGCCATTTTGTATCTCCTTAATAAGATTGTTGATTTTGCTGCGTATCTCGCTCGCTTTGGTATCATCCCCTGCCGTCTCCGCGTCTCGGAGCTGGTCGGTCAGTAATTCTTTTTGTTTTTTCTTGTATGCGGTGGCAACTTGGCGGAGCAATCGAGCCGTTTCAAAGTAACGATCTTGGTCGTTCCAATCGGCATAGCGAGCGTCGGCCCTTAATAGTAGTATTTTGACATACGTGTCGTGCTTTTGCAAGCCATCGGGCGTATCTTTGAGCGCTTTACCACCGTGTTCGGACAAATATTTCGCTACCGCTTGACGCTCCTCGCCGATAAAGGTTTCCAGGTCAACCCCGCGGAAAAGATCGTGGGTCGCGCCGTCGATAAGGGCTGCTGCCAAGAGATTATCCTGATACCCCGAGCTATCAAGCTCGGTCTTAGTCTGGGCCACGACGGGGCGCAGTATGAAGCTAGCCGGTTTCTCAAGCGTCGCCAGTTTGCTTTTGAGGGCGTCAATTGAAGAGCCGGTATAGGCGGTGATTTTTAGCAGATAATGTTCCTGCTCGACGGCGTCCGAGAGGGTCCGGACGACACCTAGGGCAGCGGTAGTAAAGACCCGCTTGCCAACCGCCGTAGTCAGGTCTTCGCGCTCGGAGTATTGGCGCAGCACCCAGTCGATCACCGGCAAAGTCGCCTCGATCGCTCCTTGCCACAGCGCTGGGTCTTGTCGAATCAGGTCGTCGGGATCCTTGACGCCACGAGGCAACGAAATAATCGTCAGGTCGATTCCTACCGCCTGGGCAATCGGGATGGACCGCTCGGTCGCTGCCAGCCCTGCCTTGTCGGCGTCAAAGGCCAGCCGGGCGTGACCACTGAGGCGCACTAGCGCCCGTAAATGATGCTCGGTCATGGCGGTCCCGGCCGTCGCCACGACCTGGGTAATGCCCGCTTGGTGGCTGCTGACCACGTCAAGATTGCCTTCGACGATGACGGCGTAATCATTAGCCCGAATCGCCTCCTTGGCTTGAGATAGCCCGAAGACGTGCCGACCTTTATCATACAGAAGTGTCTGGGGAGTGTTCAGGTACTTCGGCGCCTTCGGATCATCAACAAGGATACGTGCCGTGAAGCCGATTACCTGGCCGACTCCGTCCATCAACGGCACGGTCATTCGGCCACGGAACATGTCACCACCAAATCGATTGACCAGACCAGCCTGGGACAATTCTTCCGATGAAAAGCCTTTTTTGGTCAAAAATTGCACCAATGCGTCACCGCTGGTCGGGGCGTAGCCGATGCGAAAATCCTGCACAATTTGTTTGCTCAACCCGCGCTGTTTGAAGACGTAATCAATAGCGTGAGGATTTTTTATCAAGCTTTGCTGGTAATAGTTGGCTGCTAAATCGTGTGCCAAGAGTAGTCGTTTTTTTCGTTTGGCTATTTCTTGGCTGCCTTTTGTATCGTAGACCGACAAATCGACACCGGCCTTGCGGGCCAAGAGCTCTAGCGACTCACGAAAGTCAACACCCTCAACCTCCATGACAAAAGTAAAGACGTCACCACCCTTGTTCGATGAGAAGTCATGCCAAATGTGCTTATCGGGACTGACGTAAAAACTTGGCGTTTTCTCACCGCTAAACGGACTCAGTCCTTTAAAGTTTCGGCCAGCCCGTTTTAGCTGCACGTACTCGCCAATAACGTCTTCAATATTAAGACGTGCCCGTACTTCTTCTTTGGCGTCCTGCATCCAATTATTATACCACTCTTTACCCCTGTTACTGTTTGTGCTTAAATAGGGTCAGTTATGAATCAAGACGAAGCCAATTATCCAATCGACTACCTGAGCCAAATCGCGCCACAGGCGCCCAAGAAAAGCATGCTAAGTCGTACACAATTTATCATCATAGGCATCGTCAGTGCCCTTGTGCTACTGACCTTCATCATCATTATCGGAACGTCGTCTGGCGGCAGCACCGATCCGGCTAAACAACTGGCTGCCCGATTACAAGGTACCCAAAAAATCGTCGAAGATGCGCAACCAAAACTAAAGAGTACCCCTCTTCGCACGCTCAATGGCAGCCTCGCAAGCTACCTTTCGACCATCAATAGCGACATCGCGGCTCCCCTCTTACGGGAAGGTGTGGCTGTTACAAAGCTTGATAAGAAACTCCTAGCCAGTGAGGCTGGTATAGACATAACCAACCGGCTAGAGGATGCTCGGCTTAACGCCAAATACGATCGTATATATGCGCTTGAAATTTCCACCCAACTAGAAAAAATTATGGGATCGATGCGTCAAGTCTACGATTCGACGACAAGCAAATCATTCAGACAGTATCTGGACGAAGCTATAACAAACCTTACCCCAACCCAAAAGCAGTTTTCCGAATTTAATGCCGCTAACAATTAGGTAGTAACGACTGCTTCGCCGCTCACCAGCCGATAGCTGAGTTGTACCAGGCTGCGGAATTCGTCGTCTGGCACTTGTCCTGTCATCAAGATAGTATTCCAGTGTTTTTTGCTCAAATGATAGCCCGGTAACACCGATTCGTAGACTTCTCGTAGACGTTCAGCCAGCTGCGGGTCGCATTTGAGGCTGACCCTGAGCGGCTTGCTATCGTCCTGAATGATGGCAAACATTTTACCGCCACCCGTTTCTTCAAAGCCAAGCTTGTAGACCGATGTTTTCTCGCCAAACGGAAAATCAAGCCGGGCGTTCGGAAAACTGAGCAGATAGTCGTGCAGTTCTTTGTGTGTCATGCTTTCACCTTCGCAAGGTAGTACTGAAGTTCCATAATACTGCCCCGGATATCACCTAGTGCCCGATGCTCCTCAGGTTTGGCGAATTTTTTCTTGAACTTGCCTTCAAAGACGACTTTCCAGGCGCTGACATCGAGCATCCGATAGTGCAAGCGGGCGTCGAGAATCGGCCACTGCGCCGTGATAAAGCGACGATCCATGTGGATCGAGTTACCGGCCAAAAGGACTGGCTTGCCAGCCTCAAAATGCTCATCGAGAAAGGCCAGCAGCTCCTGCTCGATTTGTGGCAACGGTTTGCCGTACTGATTTTGGGCCATCAGCCCGTCACGTGACGTCGGGTTAGCGTCCCAGAAAATGGCATTCAGAGCCAGCCGTTCATTCAGCACAAAATCCTCGTTTTGAACGATCCCCTCGTACGTCGCAATCTCTTTAAAATCCCAATCGGTCACGACCGCAGCGACTTCTAAGATAAGATCATCGTTCGCCTGGAGTCCAGTCATCTCCAGGTCAACCCAAAGAATTCGGTTTGTGTGCGCGTTGGCAAGTTTTTTATCCATATACTCAGTATACTCGACTACCGACCGCTCTTCGAAAGTTATTCCGATTTGAACTGTAAGCTCAGCGAATTGATGCAGTAGCGCATATCGGTTGGCGTGCCGAATTTTTCTCCTTCAAAGACGTGCCCCAGATGGCCTCCACACGTTGCGCAAGTGACTTCAGTGCGCGGTTGCCCCATACTCTTGTCGTCTTGAAAAATAACCGTACCCGGGATAGCATCGTAAAAACTTGGCCAGCCACAGTGGGCGTCAAATTTAGTCT
Organism: Saccharimonadales bacterium (SeqCode); assembly: GCA_038244885.1. Taxonomy (GTDB): domain Bacteria; phylum Patescibacteriota; class Saccharimonadia; order Saccharimonadales; family Saccharimonadaceae; genus UBA1547. Next base: position 37,774 of record JBBRTA010000007.1, read on the forward strand.
GGCTGTCGAATAGCTCGCTCCCGCAGGCCGCACAGCGGTAAGTGCCCGGTTCGAACGCCTGGTCGTATTCGCCCGAAAACGGCGCCTCGATAGCCTTTTTTCGGAGCACAGAATATTGCTCCGGTGTCAGCTGTTTGGCCCACTGCTCGTCAGACTTGTCTACTTTCATGGCGGACTACTCCTTTTTCTTATCAAGCCGATCTAATTTAAGCAAATGAATAATGAGATAGATGACCAAGGCGATAACGACGAAGTTAATAGTGTCATTGAGGAACACGCCGTAGTGCAAAACGGACGCCTTACCGTCGGCCGTCCGACCAATTGTCCAGCTCAGACCTTTCAGGCCTTCGGCAGAACCAAGTAGTAGTCCGATTGGAGGCATCACGACATTGTCGACCAACGACTTGACGAGGACGGCGACCGCCCCACCAAGTACCAGCCCGACTGCCAGCCCAACAACACCTTGGGTGCGGATAAAGTCCAGGAAACCTCTCATCTGGCTCCTGCCTGCGCCGGCCAGCTTAGTCGAACCGAGCTTTGCCTGCTGCGCGGCGCTAATAATCTTCGGTTTCGGGATTGATTTTTTTGGATCTAGCTGTGATGGTTTTTTGGAAATCGGCATAAAATATCCTCTTATATATACGTAAATTATACCATTTTTCAAGCCATCCGATAAGGACGGCTGGCGAGATCCCGAGGTTCAGCTACATCCGTGACGGGACTTCGATACCGAGTAAACTCAGTCCGTGAGTAAATATATGACTCACTTTTCGAAGGACACCCAAGCGAGCCTGTTGTTGAACAGGGCTGACATCACCCGTGGCAACCGGTGTCGTCTCATAATAACGGTTCATGTCGCGGGCCAACTCAAACAAGTAAGTCGCGATCTTGTGCGGCTCAATACTGTCGGCCGCCAGAGTGACGACAGCGGGATAGTCTAGGATTTTTGCTAAAATTGCCTTTTCGGGCTCGTAGTCATAGTCGCCGACAATCGCTGGCTCGGTATCGACATTGTCGTTAAGAATTTTGTTCACTCGGACGGAGGCGTACTGGATATACGGACCGCTAAAACCGGTCAAAGCAAAGATACTGTCCCAATCGAACAATATATTAGTCCGGCGATCAGCGCTAAAGTCGCTGAATTTAATCGCTCCCAAGGCAATTTTTTGAATATCTTCTTCCGAAATATCTCGCCCTTCGACGATCGAACGCGCTCGGGCCTCGGCCTTATCCAGTAGTTCCTCCATCAGAACAACACCCTTACGGCTACTCATTTTTTCACGCGTGCCGTCATCATTGCGTTGGTCAATGACGCCGAACCACAAATGATATAGGTCGGTCGTAATACCTAGTTTTTTTGCCATGGCAAATAGTTGTGTGAAATAAAACTGCTGCTCGCCGCCGACGCAGTAAATCACCTTGTCGGGATGCCAGTGCTCTTCGCGGTACAAAATAGTCGCCAAATCACTGGTCGCGTACAGCGCCGCGCCGTTGCTCTTTTGGACGAGAAGTGGCACATCAAAGCCGTAGTCATCGAGCGGTACGATAATCGAACCGTCCTCGTTTTGGACAGCGGTACCGGTCTCGAGTAAGCGCGCGACGGCCGCTTTCCCCTGCGGTACAAAGAACGCTTCGCCCAGCTCGTAGTCGGTTGAGATCTTCAGTCGAGTCATCACTCCGTGAATGTGCTCAAGCGAAATTTGATTGAAGCGCTCACTAAAAGCCTTGGCCTGCTCGTCACCCTGTTCAAGTTTCAATAACCACTGCTGCACTTCGTTGGCCAGCGTCGCTTCACCGCGCTCCTTTTCTTCTTTCAAGGCCTTTTTGGTTGCGATATAGACGCGGCCGAGTTCGTAGACGCCATCCTGCTGGAGGGCACCGTCGCTGCTAAGCTTCAAAAAACCAGTCACCCATACACCAAATGGCGCGCCGTAATCACCCAAGTGGTTGTCGGTAATCACCGTCCAGCCGGTCGCCTCCATCAAGCGCTTCACGGCCCAGCCTTGGTTGCCCGGACGAAGGTGTCCGACACTATAGGGCTTGGCCATATTTGGGCTGGGATACTCGACGACGACAGCCTTACCAGCACCGTCGGTATTCTCACCAAACGTGTCGCTCCACTGTCCCTCAAGCTCGCTCATCAAACTTTTGGCCGAAACGCGCAGATTGATAAAGCCGGGTCCCGCCACGCTCACTTCGGTGAACTCATCGGCCTGTCGAAGTTTGTCAGCCAGCGCCTCCGCCACTTCACGCGGATTTTTACCGAGCGGCTTGGCGACTTGTAGGGCAATGTTGGTAGCGTAGTCGCCGAACTGCACATCGGGGCGCGTCAGTTGTACGTCGTGGTCGACGGCAAACATGTCGATCAGCTCTTGTTTGATAATTAGGGCAATATTATTCATTACAGACCATTATAACAGAGGTGCAAAAAACTGCTTACAAATGCGCAGCTGCCTCTTTGCGAGCGGGAGCTGGGTAGGCCGATTTTGAAGCTTGGATCAGTCCAACAAACAGTGGATGTGGTCGCGACGGACGGCTCTTAAATTCGGGATGGGCCTGGGTGGCCACAAAGTAATCGCTACCAGGCGCTTCGACGTACTCAACCAATTTGCCGTCGGGTGAGGTGCCACTGACTACCAGCCCGCCACCGACAATCTCTTGAATAAATGATTGGTTCACTTCGTAACGATGGCGGTGGCGTTCGGTCGCTATTTTTTGGCCATACAGCGCGGCCACCTTGGATCCCGTCTTAAGATGCGCTACATAATCACCAAGCCGCAGGGTGCCACCGGTCGACTCTTTACCCGCCTGGCCGTCCATGATGTAGACCACGTCCTGTTTCGTGGTCGGATCAAACTCGGTGCTATTGGCTTGTTTGAGGCCACCCATTCTAGCACTGGCAATCACCGCTACTTGTAGGCCGAGGCAGATCCCCAAGTACGGGACGTTATGCGTCAGGGCGTACTGCGCAGCGGCAATCTTTCCTTCGGTACCGCGCGAACCAAAACCGCCGGGCACCACCAGCCCGTCGTAGGCCATAAAATCTTTATCTTGCGCTTTTGTCGCGTCGATCCATCCGATTGTCAAGTCGACCTCTTCGGCCCACGCGGCGCTTTTGAGTGCCTCTAAAACGGAAAGGTAGGTATCTTCGTTATCCATATACTTAGCTACCAATCCGATGCGCACTTTCGTGGCGGGTTTGGCGGACTGGCAGGCAACGATCTTTGTCCAGGCCGATAGATCAGGTGTCGTATCGTTGCCTGTAAATTTCGTCAACAAATCGTTGATTCCACTGGCGGCGATCGTCAGCGGTACCTCGTAGACCGTATCGGCGTTCGGCAGTAGAATCACTGCCCGCTCGTTGACGCCACCGAACAAGGCAATTTTGGCCGCAACGCTCTCGGGGGCCGGGTCATCAGATCTCACCACCACGCAGTCCGGTACAATACCGAAACCACGCAAATCATTGAGGGCATTCTGGGCGGGTTTTGTCTTAAATTCTTTGCTCGTGCCAATAAATGGTACGTAGACGACGTGGACGTACAGACAGTTTTCCCGACCGACCCGTCCGGAAAATTCACGAATTGCCTCGACAAAGCTGAGACCTTCGTAGTCACCGACCGTTCCGCCAATTTCAACGATGTGCACGTCTGACCCGACACTTGCCACTTCGATAGCGTCCTGGATTGCTCGCGTCAGATGGGGAACTAACTGAACGGTCTTACCACCAAATTTACCGGCTCGTTCATCGGCTATCAACTGGCTGAGCAACTTCCCCGCCAGAGTGGCACTCTTTTGTGTCAATTCAATGTCCAAGAACCGCTCGTAATGCCCCAAGTCAAGATCGGTCTCAGCGCCGTCCTTCGTCACGAAACACTCGCCGTGTTCCGCTGGATTCAAAAGGCCCGCATCTACATTGAGATACGGGTCGCATTTTTGAACGGAAACAACAGTACCTTTCGCCTGCAAGACGGCACCTATGCTAGCGGCAGTAATGCCCTTTCCTACCCCTGAAAGCACTCCCCCAGTTACAAATATGTATTTCTGTTTTTTGTCCATGTCGTTATGAGACCTCCATGGGATTTCATTGTAGCACGCTATCCGTTAATAACGCTATATGTGGGATGTTGTAGTATTTACCTACACTAGATGTAGCCCTTTTACTTTTGGAGGACGGTGTCCGGACTGCTACCGACGGCATAAATCGGCAACGGTTGATCGTCCATTTCCCAGTGGTCGAGAATCGGCTGCAAGACTTGCCACGATCGGATGACTTCTTTGCCTTCTGTGAAAAGATTCTTTTTGCCCCGTATGGCGTCAACAATCACCTGTTCGTAGGCATCGGGCAGCTGGGTATCCGTCGGGTAACTGTACTGCAGCTTTTGGACTTCGAACTCCTGATCATAGCCTGGCTTCTTAGAAAAGACGTCAATCTCAATCCCCTCGTTGGGCTGGATACGGAAGACGAGCAAGTTGCTTTGGGCTTCATGGCGTTTTCGCAAGTGAATCCGCACCTCGGTAGTCTTGGCATCGAGGGCCTTACCAGTTGTCAATCTGATTGGTACACCGCGCCACTGCGGTGCGTCCGAGACAAGCCCGACCGAAACAAACGTTTCGGTTAAGCTGCCGCTTTTTTGCACCTCAGTCTGGTAGCTGTCGTATTGGGCTCGGTGGGCTTGCGCTGGACTGGCAATTTGTAGCTGTTGCAGGGCTTGGAGCCGCAGAGCTGGCAAGGTATCCCAGTTGAAATCGGTCGGAATATCCATCAGGGTCAGAGCCAGCAGTTGCATCAAATGTCCCTGGAGGACGTCTCGGAGCGCACCGGTTTGCTCATAAAAGTCGACCCTGCCTTCAATGCCGATTGTCTCGAGTGCCACCACTTCTATCTTCTCAATCGAGGTACCATCCCAGATCGCGCTGAATAAGGCATTCCCACCCCTAAAAGCGACGATGTTTTGGGCCATTTCCTTGGCCAGATAATGATCGATTCGATAGACCTGCAGCTCGGCGTAATGAGTATCAATCCGAGTAATCGCCTCAAGCGCTGATACCAAATCGACGCCGAATGGTTTTTCAACCAACAGCCGGACGTTTGGCGTATTGACTCCCGCCAGACCAAGAAACTCAGCAATCTGTACGCTGGAACGCGGTGGCACGGACAGGTAAATAATCACCCGGTCATCCAGCTGAGCAGCAATATCAACTTTGAGTCGCCGATATTCCTCAGCCTGAGCCAGGTCCATTGAGAAGACGCGTGTTTTACGGACTATCTCCATGGTCTCGGGCGAGTCGCCCAACACTTCTCGCAGCAGCTTACTAACGTTCACTTGTCGGCGTGATACACCGATAATCTCGGTGTCGTCTAAATTACCTGTTGCCTGCAGGCGTTTCAAGGCAGGCAGCAGCTTCCGCCTCGATAGGTCACCCGTGATGCCGAATATAACCAGTTTTGTTCGTACCATTGTCCCTCTAGTATGCCATAGGTAGGGTGACGGTTCCAGTCCTAGACTCCAATCCAAAGTGCAACACTTGCTAAAAAGAGAGTGGCGTTAGCCACTCTCCGGACCTCATTCAAAAAACACCCCTGCTCAAATCTTGTAGACTAGTTGTTGTA
>JBBRTA010000008.1:0-40746 GCA_038244885.1 Saccharimonadales bacterium (SeqCode)
ATAAGCTACTGGAAATACCTCCCAGATTACGCTATAATCACTCAGGTAACGCCTATCGGGGTGTGGCGCAGTTGATAGCGCGCTCGGTTTGGGACCGAGAGGTCGAAGGTTTGAGTCCTTTCACCCCGACCATAGAAAAAATCCGGCATTCGTGTCGGATTTTTTCTATGGAAAGTGACTAAGAACCAGACCTTTCGACTTTTGCAAAGCAAAAAATAGTTGAAAGGTCCGGCGTAGCGATGTCCTTTCACTCCCCAACTGGGCGTATTTCGAACTTGTCTACACCGACAAATCGCGTCGTCCGAACCACCATAAAGCCATCGCCGTCACCACTACTGCAAAGCCGCCTAGTACCAGCAATGCGTAGTTAGGATAGACTCCCTTGGCTAGCAGACTCGAACCGCTAAAATAATGGAAGAAACTGACGTATTGTAGATTCTGCAGGCTCTCCTTTAGCGATGAGACAACTGAAAGAACGTACATCAGTATCAACACCCCGCCCGAAGCCATGTTGGCCTTGCCTTTCTCCGAAAAAAACACCGAAAACACGGTTGCGAGGGAATAGACCGCCCAGATGAAGAAGAATGAGCCAACCGCGGCGGTGACGTAATGACCGATGACATAATCTGTACTGTGTAACATCGCCAGTGGAATCGCCCCGAACAGGCTGACGCTAGAAAAGCCGGCCAGCATCACCAACCCAGCTAGGTAGCGCTGCATGAAAACTCGTGACCGATTGGCCGGCAACGAAGCCAGTGTTTCCATTGTCCCTTTTTCGATTTCGTTAACCGCGATATAGTTAGCCAGCGAAACGGCAAAGATGATTGCCAGAATCGGCCAGATGAAACTCATGTATTCGCTCGACAGATACGACTCGAAATTACTGAACGACAGCGTAGCGGGATCTATATTCATGGCTTTGAATAGTTCCGGCGGAAATGATTTCAACATCTGATTGACCGAACCGGCCTGTTGCTGAATGGCAGGAAACAGAGCGACGTACATCTCCAAAAAGGCGATAGCCGCCACACTATAGATTATAAATTGCTTCAACTTGTCACGTAGCATCCTGGTGGCAAAAACTAACATTATTTAGCCCTTTCGTAAAATTTCATAAAGACATCCTCTAGCGAAGCGTGTGTTACCTCCAGATCGAGTACTGTATGCTGGGCGATGGCCTGCAGAATCGGCGTCAGGTAGCCGTTGACGGTAATCAGTAGTCCACCGACTATCTCGTCCACCCTATCAACGCCCTCCAGCCGAAAGTCGGCAATATCGAACGTATCGCCAAAGTGAACCTCAATTTTGTGTAGCTTTTTCTCGCCAATCGTCTTGATATCTTCGACGGCCACCAGCTTGCCTTGTTTAATGATGGCAATCCGGTCACACAGGCTTTCGACTTCCGGTAAGTTGTGCGAAGAAATAAAGATAGTTGTGCCGCGGTCACGCATTTCCAACAACACTTTACGAATTTCGTGTTGCAACAACGGATCGAGGCCAACGGTCGGTTCGTCCATGACCAAGAGCTTCGGTTCGTTCATGAGTGCTAAAATCAGGCCGAGTTTTTGCTTGTTGCCGGATGAGAGATGCCTAAATTTGGCGCTGGGGTCAAAATCGAACCGTTTGAGTAGATTATCTAGATTGGTCGATTTACCGCGCACTCCCTCGAAGAACTTAATATGGTCCCAGCCAGTCCAGTTGTCATATAATTTGACGTTGCCCGGCAGATAGCCGATATGCTGTTTAGCGGCTGTTGAATCCGTCGCCATATCGTGTCCGAAAACGGTAATTCGGCCGCCGGTCAGACTATTGAAGCCCATCAAACATCGAATAGTGGTACTTTTACCGGCGCCGTTCGGTCCCAAGAAGCCGAAAATCTCACCTTTTTTGACGTCAAGACTGATACCATCGACGGCGTGTAATTTACCGAAGTGCTTTTGTAGATTTTTGATTACGATAACGTTTGTCATACAGTTTATTATAGGCCGAATGACGCTGATATACATCGAGAATCATATCGGCAGTTGGATTTCACTCAAACGAGACAAGGAGTATGAGGTAACTTTTCATATTCCCATAGTACAGTTACTCTTACCCTGCATCAAACGCTCGTATTTGCCGATTGATTTGCTCTAGTGCGTCTCTGGAGATTGTAAAACCCTTAGCCTATCGCTAGACTTAATGTCGTTTGAGCTGCCCGAACCGCTTGTGTCGATCGGCTTCACTTCGGGAAGTCTGATTTCTCCCGAGCCACTACCCGAAGAATCAACGTTGAGTTCGTTGACAGTACCACTACCGCTGCCACTGTCGCTCTCGTTGAGGTTGAGGCCACTGCCCGTATCGTCCGACGAAGAGCCCGGGCTGGAGTTATCTTCACTACCGCTACTTCGTATCTCGTCAGTTTTTTGCTGGTCTTCTATCTTCTGTTCGTCCTGACGCCGTTGCTGTAACTCGGCTTTAAAACTAGGCTGCACGATGACGCGCACTTCTTCGGTGGCCCGCTTTAACGCATACAGTGGTGAGCCCGGCTGCGCAAATTGGGCAACAATACACACCAGGGCGACCGTAGCAAAGGCACCGGCCGATACGAAACGCGGTCTTGCATAGAGCGGCCTTTGACCAATGCCAATCTCTTGGGCAATTCGCTGTTTGGCCGAAGGCTCGAGGTGTGGGATAGAATCTCGCAGACCATCCGTGATAGCGGTCAGGTTGCGCGCTTCCTGGCTGGTTGCCCCCGCCTTGCGTAGTTGTTGCTTGAGTATAATATTTTTCATGACAGTACTTCCTTGAGCTTTTTCAGGGCTCGATATTGTATAACACGGACATTGCCTTCTGACAGCCCCAGGCTTTCGCCCGTCTTCCTGGCGGAGTGGCCTAAAATAAAACGAAGTGTGACGACGGAGCGCATTTCTTTGGGTAAGGTGGCCAGCGCGGTCTGAATTCTTTCTGCCGATAATTGCTTATCGACCTGTTCTTCCAAACTTTCGGCACCGGACACAACCTCGACTTCTTTTTCTATCAACAGAGGCTGTTTTTTCCGCCAATGATCAGTCATCGTGTTTTTGGCAATTTTATACAGCCAGGGGCGGGTTTGTTTGAAATCAAAGCTATCGAGACGCAGCCAGGCCTTCATGAAACTATCGGCTGTTAAATCTTCGGCCAACTGCCGATCGCGAACACGCACCAACAAATACCGAAAGATGTCATCCGCGTAAGTGTTATACATTTTTTCGAATCTCCGCTTCTTGCCTATCATTTACTCGCTTTCACATTACATGTAACGAAATCTGAAGTTATTCGTTACATCTATTGTCTAACATAAGGAGAAAAATATGAAGAAGATGTTAATAATACCAGCAGTAATCGGCTTACTAGCCGTACCAAGTTTAGCACTCGCCCATAACGGCGCGGACAATAGTCCAGTGCTTGGCACTAAAAGTCCGCTCAATGTACGTCACGAAGATAGACGAGATATGGTCACACCTGGTGACTTACACAATACGAACAGCCCAAGCAACCCTTCGAATGACGACAATCGCAACCCTCACGCCTCGACTACAGTTGCTCCGGAGAGCTCAATCAGCCTGGACCAAGCAAAAGCAATAGCGCTTGGCGTTTTCCCGGGTAAAACAATCAAAGCGGTTGAGACCGAGCAAGAACACGGCGTGATCGTCTATAGCGTTCGTTTCACTGACGATAGTCGGGTTGACGTCCAAGCCAGCGATGGCGCAGTCCTCCGCATGGAATCTGAGACCGAAGGCGACGTCTCCGTTGGCGCCAACTCCGATAAGAGCGTTCTCAAACACGGGAACGACAATACCGGTGGCGACAACAGCCACGACGACTAATAGCTTTCGTCAAAATAAAGCTTAGCTCTTACAACTACACTCGACAGAACAAGCTACCCGAGGATGATACGTCCTCGGGTAGCTACTTTACCTACGTCTTAATTTACGTCTTAATTCAAAACGTTTAGAAATTATTTAGCTCGGTGTCGAGTTGGGCGCTATCGCCCTCATCACCAACTGTCGTCGCGTCGAGCACTTTCGCCGCTGCCGTCAGGTCGGTAGTCGACTTGATCTCAGGTGCAGCTGGTACGTCGGCGGTCCGCTTGGTTTGACTGGTGGTGTTAGCCGCCTCTTTGGCAGTCTGTTGTTGGTTATAGAAAGTATACCCGACAGCGCCAATCAACCCGACCACTGCCACAACGATGACTAATTCGATTATCGAAAAACCTGATTTATTGAAGTGACTCATTATTGTTTGCTCCCCTCAGTGTCGGTTGTTATGTCTTGAACCGACTTAACACCAACAATTAGGTTTTTAACAGCCGTCTTATATTCCTTTAAAGCGGTAATGAGATTCGTCCGACTGGTTTTGAAGCCGCTGGCGACTCCCTTAGGGTCGGTGCCATCGCATTTGAACGTAACCAGCATTGTCGGCAGGGCTGCTTGAGCTGCGTCTTTCTTGGCGGTGACTTCTGCGACCAGTGCGTCGTAGTTAGCAAGCTCCTTACCTGACTTTTTATAGAAAGCCTCTGTGCGTTCGGCGATTTTGGTGAATACATCGAGCTGCTTCGTGCCTCGATCACCCATCCGGGCAACGATGTTACCGATGACCGCTTCGTGCTTCAGACATACCGAAAGCTTGGCTTCGGTTAGTTTCGTCTCGCTAGCCTCTCGCCTGTTGGTCGCTTCTGCGCGATCGCCAATCCCTGCTTGGCGCTCTGGCTCAGTGGCCTGCGAATCTTTGGCAGGTTCGGTTGCGACTTCTTTGACAGGTTCGGTCTGTACTTCAGTGGTACGGGTTGGCCGTACGGTGGTGCGTCCCGATTCGGCGCTCACAATCAGTGGTGTGGCGACGGCGATGGCGACGACGGCAATACCAGCGATGATATAATTTTTTAACCAGGTTTTTTGCATGTATTTTCCTTGTTTATTGTGTTATAAGCTTATGCTTTTAAGAAATGGAAGTCAACAATTTTTTCGATACCAATCGAACTAGCCCCCGAGGTGGAGGCTGGTTACAACGACCGGTCAAAGCTACCCTACTTGGCAAACTCTATCGCGCGAGTTTCGCGGATAACATTCACCTTAATCGTACCAGGATACTGCATGGTACTTTCGATCTTAATGGCAATATCGCGGGCCAGCTTGATGGCGCTCAAATCGTCGATGCTCTTTGGACTGACGATAACACGAACTTCGCGGCCGGCACTGATGGCGTAGGCCTTTTCAATACCGCTGAAGCTAAGGGCGATGTTCTCCAGGTCGCGCATGCGCTCGACAAAGTTCTCAGCACTAATGTTACGAGCGCCCGGTCGCGCGGCTGACAGCGAATCACAGACCCGGACGATCAGTGCTTCGGGCGTTGTCGCTTCAATATCATCATGGTGCGCCTCGATGGCGTGGACGATGTCTTCACTCATGCCATATTTACGGGCCAGTTCGGCGCCGATATGGTGGTGCTTGCCTTCCATCTTGTGGGTAACAGCCTTACCAACGTCGTGTAGCAAAGTAGCAATCTTAGTAATGCGGACATTGGCACCAATCTCTTCAGCGATCAGGCCAGACAGGTGGGCCATTTCGGTACTGTGCATCAACACATTCTGACCATAGCTGGTACGGAACTTAAGCTCACCCAGTAAATGTAGCATCTCCTTTGGAATCCCGACCACTCCAACGTCTCGGGCGGCGTCCTCACCAGCACGGTAGACTTCCTTTTCGATTTCTTTCTCGGCTTTGGCGACCACTTCTTCGATACGACCAGGATGGATGCGTCCGTCTTTCATCAGCAGCTCGAGGGTCATCCGGGCCACCTGACGGCGGATTGGGTCGAACGAACTCAGAATTACCATACCAGGCGTGTCATCAACCAAGATATCGACACCAGTAGCACGTTGCAAGGCTTGGATGTTACGACCTTCTTTACCAATAATACGACCCTTCATTTCATCGTCAGTCAGTCGAATCGCCGTGACGGTGCGTTCGGCGGTGACTTCCGAGGACATCCGCTCCATGGCGGTTAGCAGGATAGTCTGAGCCTGGGTTTCAGCCTCTTCTTTGGCGTCATTCTGTAACTTGTTGACCAGGCCGACTAGGTCTTGTTTGATATCGCGTTCGGTCATTTGCATCAATTTATCGGACGCTTCCGTCTTTGACAGCTTGGCAATCTTCTCCAGTCTCTCTTGTTGACGACCGCGAATTTCGCGAATTTCATCCTTCAGTTCATCAAGTTCATCCTCGGACTTTCGCAAGGCGTCGGTCCGTTTATCGAGCTCGTCCAGCTTTCGATCAAGGTTCGTTTCACGTTCTGCGAGACGGTTCTCGGTTCGTTGCCATTCCTTGCGGCGGTCAGCTTCTTCGTTTTTGGCATCGTTGATAAGCTCGAGAGCCTCGTCCTTAGCTTTAACGACGACGTCACTAGCTTTGATTTTTGCCTCGGAGATTGCTTTATCGGCACTACTTTTGCCAATAGCGCTCCGACGCTTGCTGTATACGACGGTGCCGGAGGTGCCTAAAACTGCCCCAATAAGTGCGGCGATAATTCCTTCTATCATGTGTGTTCCTTTCCTCGCGGTGACCTCTGGCGATGATGCAGAGTTACAGAAAGTATGTGTATCAACAATTCAGGTGGTCCCAGCGGTGGTTTTCAAAAGTTATTCAGAGTCCTTGCGGGCTACCTATAGTGTAGCTTTTTTTGTATCGTTCGCGCAAGCTATTTTCGCGGCTGGGTAATATGAGCTTCGCTGCCATAAAACGGCAAGACGATTCGCTCATCATGCCCTCGGCGTATTTTTTCAAGCACGTCCGTCTGCCACTGCTCGCCGCGACCCCCGACAATGGGAATCTTCTGGCTGTCAGCTATGGTATTAAGGATGGTCAGGCCGATACGCAGACCGGTAAAACTGCCAGGGCCCTCAAAGACGCCAAGAGCAGTAATGTCAGACCAGGTCTTGGCGTGCGCCTGCAGACTATCAGCCAGATACCGTAGTAAACCTTTGGCCAACGTGCGGTCGGCTTGCCACTCAGCGTCAAAATGCACATCACCGTCAATTAAAGTCAGTCTGCATAGCGGCGTGCTGGTGTCGAGTAATAAGATCATAGTTGCTGCTCAAGTTTGTGGCTGATTGGTCCATGAGAAACAATCGACAGCTGGCGTGTATTCTCGGTGGGCGATTCGATGCGAACCGACAGACGGTCGGTCGGCAACACGCCTTCGACGACTCCTCCCCATTCGATGAGGGTGACGGTTTGAGGATCGCTTATCATCTCACGCAGTTCTTCGGCCATGATGCCGGCATCGGCTAACCGATAAAAGTCGTAATGGGCCAGTATAAGACCATCGCGCCCGTCATAGACTCGGCTGATCGTAAAGCTCGGACTCTGAACGGCTTCGTTGACCGCCAGCCCCCGAGCAATTCCTTTAGCAAGGGTCGTCTTGCCCGCGCCGACGTCACCAATCAGTTCAACGACTGCGCCACCTGAGAACAAGGCACCGAGCCGGGCGCCAAATGCCTTCATTTCGTCTTCGTCGTATACCTGGATTATCATTGTTGATTATTATACCATTTACGGCTTTGCGGCCCGCTGCATGCTGACCACACAATGTGATTGAGAGGCGATTATCTCCGATGTGGGGTTTGAGATAACAAAGACGCTGTAATTACTACAATTAATTTATTTAACGACTGGCGCTTTACCCTTTCGTCAATTACAATAGGCACAAGCACTATGCGTATTTCTGATGTTATCGTAGAAAAGTTGCTTGCACGTACGGGTGTGGCTACTCCAGAACAAATCTCAACCCTCAAGGAAGAGGGTGTCCGTTCAAGACGACCGTTGCAAGATTTGGTCCTGGAAAAGGAAGTCTTGACAGAAAAGACCATGACCCAAGCCTTTGCTGACTACGCTAAAATACCGTATATCGAACTAGACCCGCGCGACATCCCGTCAAGCGTCTTGCAAATCATTCCGGAACATGTCGCCCGTCAGTACAACGCCGTCCTATTTAAAATTGAAGACGGCGTCCAGTATCTGGCGATGGAAGACCCGGATGACGTCCAGGCTGTCAGCTTTATCAAAAAAGAAATTGGTGAAAATACCCAAATATACATCGCCCCCCGGGAAAGCATTTTAGCAACGCTCGAAAACTACCGTGGCGACGTTAATCAGGAGCTAAATGAAGTTATCGACATCCAGCGCGAGGATGCTGGCGATAGCCAGGCTGTCGCCGAGCAAGATATCGCCGAAGACTCTCCTATCGCTCAAACCGTTAACCTATTACTCGAATACGCGATTCGAAGTCACGCCAGCGATATTCATATAGAACCCCGTGAGGAATTCGTCCAAATTCGCTACCGTATCGACGGAGTCTTGAAAGAAGTCAATCGATTACCCAAAAACGTACTAGGGGCCCTGATTAGCCGTATTAAAATTTTGAGTAACTTAAAAATTGACGAACGACGCGTCCCTCAAGACGGACGATTCAAGATCAAGGTGGCCGGTAAACAATACGCTCTTCGTGTCAGCTCCCTGCCGGTTGCCGACGGCGAGAAGATTGCCATGCGTATCCTCGACGAGTCCGACCAGGCCATCACCCTCGAGTCGCTGGGCTACTGGGGAAAATCCCTTGCCATTATGAAAGAGGCCCTGACCGAACCGAACGGCATGGTACTAGTGACCGGTCCGACCGGGAGCGGTAAGTCAACCAGCTTGTTTAGTATCCTGTCGATCCTCAACACCCCCGACGTGAATATTTCCACCATCGAAGATCCAGTTGAATACAAGATTACTGGCGTCAATCAAACACAAACCAACGACAAAGCTGGCATGACGTTTGCCAATGGCCTACGGGCCCTGCTACGACAAGACCCGAACATCATTATGATTGGTGAGATCCGCGACGGCGAAACCGCCAACCTTGGTGTTCAGGCCGCCCTGACCGGACACTTAGTTTTTAGCACACTCCACACCAACAACGCCGCCACTTGTCTGCCTCGACTGCTCGACATGGGCGTCGAGCCGTTCTTGATTGCCAGTACCGTCAAGGCCGTCGTCGGACAGCGACTCGTCAGGCGGCTCAATAAGTCATCGCGCCAAAGTTACGTGCCGAGCGAAGAAGAGAAACAAGCCGTGATTCGGATGTTCAATCTTCACGACGGCCAAGATTTCAAGTATATTCACGAGCTCGAGAAACAAGCCGTCGCCGAAGGTATCGGCGGTGACGCACCACTCAGCACCGACGAGCACGGCATCCTCGCGCTGTGGCGGGCCGATGTCGACGATAACGACAATGCTTCCCACAATGGCTATAAAGGCCGTATCGGTACCTACGAAGTGCTGGCCAATTCGCTCAACATCCAAAAACTTATCATGAGCAACTCCACCAGCAACCAGATTCAGACTCAAGCCATCACCGAGGGAATGGTCACGATACAAACCGATGGCCTGATTAAGGCCCTCCGCGGTGAAACGACGATCGAAGAAGTACTGCGAGTGAGTAAAGAATAACATGACAAAATTTGCATACATTGCGACCAACGCTGCCCACAAGTCAGTCACTGGTACTACCGACCAGACCGATCGAGCAAGTGTTATCCAAGCCCTCAGAAAGCAAGACCTTCGGCCGATTAGTATCAAGTTGGTCTCGACTCACTCAACGAGCAGTCTGTCATTTGGCCCCCTATTTAAAACGAACAAGGTCAAGAGCGACCACCTCGTCATGTTCACACGGCAGCTGAGTGCAATGGTGGGAGCCGGGGTCCCCCTGATTCGTGCCCTCACCTCACTGGCAGACCATTCGGAAAGCGCAACCCTAAAACCGATTCTTCGAACCATTATTAAGGACGTTGAAGGTGGGGCTGGACTCGGCGACGCACTTTCAAAACACCCGATGGCGTTTAATGACGTCTACGTCAACATGGTACGAGCCGGCGAAGCGGCCGGTATCTTGGATGATATTTTAAAACGCTTAGCGGTCCAGCAAGAGAAAAGTGCTACCATTCGTAAAAAAATAAAGAGCGCAATGGCCTATCCGACCGTCTTAATCTTCATCACCGTCATCGCTTTTTTTGGACTGATGCTATTCGTCATCCCTCAAATTGGCAAAATCATGACCGACCTTGGGGGGCCAGACGCGAAGCTTCCAGCTATTACCCTCTTTATGCTTGGCATTAGCTTTATAATCACCCACTTTTGGTTCATCATATTCCCTGCGATCGGCGCCGGCATCTACGGTGTTCTCAAATATATTAAAACAACCCGAGGAAGAACCCAGTTCCACCAACTTGTCCTGAAAGTTCCTGGTGTTAGAACAATTGTCAAAAAAGTTGCTATCGCGCGATTCGCTCGTACTTTTTCGGCTCTGATGGGGGCCGGCGTGGCTGTCCTGGAGTGCCTGAGCGTCACCTCGCGTTCACTCGGTAACGTTGTATTTGAAAAAGCCTTAACGGACGCCGCAAAGGAGGTCAAAAATGGTAAACCTCTTTCGGTCGTTATCAGCGAAAACCCTCTCTTCCCTTCCATTGTCTCCCAAATGCTATCCGTTGGTGAGGAAACCGGCCAGACCGACACCATTCTCGTCAAAGTCGCCGATTTTTACGAAGAGGAGGTGGACGTGGCGATTGAAGGACTCAGCTCGATTATCGAGCCAACCATGATTGTCATCATGGGTAGCATGGTGGGACTAATCGCGGCCAGTGTCATGGCCCCAATCGCAGGGCTCGCTCAAAGTATAAAATAACGAGTACACATCGTAATCCGCTCATGCTATAATAACCAATAGAATTCACCGGTGGGCATTATGACAAAATTATTCTACAAAGACAGACCAATAATTGGACTCGATATCAGTAATACTGGTATTAAAATCATGTCTATTGATACGAAACGCTGGCTCGTTCTCGGGTATGGGTCGATTGATCTCGAGCCTATCAAAGTCAAGGAAGCGCTCGAAGGCGATAGTACGTACTTAGCGGATAGTCTCAAGGCCCTTATGAACGAAAAGCTGATTGGCGTCCTATCCGGTACCCATGTTGTCATCGGCGTGCCGACCGCAAAAAGCTTCTCGAGGACATTTACCCTCCCGGTCGGTAATGAAAAAATACTCAAAGACGCAGTCGATATTGAAGTCGACCAATACATTCCTGTCCCCGCCTCTACTCTCTATATCGATTCAGAAATCATCGAGAGAAACCGTCAGGATCTGACCGTCTTGATGAGCGCTATGTCGCGCGTCATTATCGATAATTGCGTCCTGGCAGCCGAAAATGCCGGGCTCCTTCCCGTTCTCGTCGAACCGGGAATAAGCGCTGTCGGGCGGCTTCTGGGAGTGACCGAAGACGGCCACCTGCCCAGCGTTATCGTCGATATCGGGCCGGCCAGTACGGATATTGCCGTGTTGGTTGGTGGTTCAATCCGCGTAACGGGTGGCCTCGCAATTGGGGGGAACACGTTCACCCTCGATATCGCCAAAAAGCTCAACGTGACGCTCGAGAACGCCCATCAGCTTAAGGTTCTGAATGGGTTGAGCGCTGGGTCGCGCCAAGAAGTAATCACCAAAGCCCTCGACCCAAGCTTCGAACGCATTATCGCTGAAACACGAAAAGTCATGCGCTACTACAACGAACGACTGAGTGACGATCGAAAGCTAGATCAGCTGCTTGTCGTCGGGATTGGTAGCAACCTTCCCGGTATCGGAGAATACTTTACAAATGCTCTTGTGATGCCGGCCCGCGTGGCAAGCCCGTGGCAAAAGTTAGATTTTGGTAAGTTACCCGAACCGGTGAAACAATTCCGTTCTCGATACATCACTGTTGCGGGACTCGCCAGTGTTTCGCCGAGGAGTATCTGGAAATGATAAACCTCCTACCCGACGACGCTAAAACTGAGATTCGAGCAGCCCGCACTAACGTCATTTTGGTCAAATACATCGCTATCCTGGGAATCGGTTTGATATTTTTAGGCTCAGTCTTTCTGGGGGCCTACTTCGTTCTGCTCAGTACGAAAGCCAGTGCACAGGCGACTATAGACGAGAACGCCTCAAAGAGTACTGCTTATAACTCTGTCAAATTAGCGGCGAGCAGCCTGACAGCCAGTCTTGCATCCGCAAAATCAATCCTGGATAAGGAGGTCGACTACACACGGATCCTCACCAGCATTGCCCAGGCAATGCCACCTGGGGTTGTTCTTGATAGCCTCAGCCTCAGCCCGACGACACTCGGCGTCCCGATGACGCTACAGGCGTTCGCAAAAACGACCGAGGCCGCCCTCGCTCTTAAAACGAACTTCCAAAAGTCAACCTTGTTCTCGAATGTAACCCTTATATCCATTACCGATAGCCCTTCGGGCCAGACGGGTGCGTATCCGAAAACCATTAGCTTGAGCCTGACAATCAATCGGAGTCCAAACTTATGAAACAACCTCGACTAGCCTCGACAAAACTACGATCGTTTCTCCTCGTCATCGTCGTGACCTTATCTGGCCTATCAGCTGGCGGGTTTTACTTTGGCCAAGTTTGGCTACAGACTTTTGCCGGAACGGTCAGCCAAACTCTTGCCAACTCCAAGGCAAGCGGTAATGACGTTCAATCCTTCAAAAAGCTCCAAGCCAACTTGGCTTCACGTCAAGAGATTATCGCTAAGGCCACTAGTCTCGTCGCCTCCAGCCAGAATTATCAGGATCAAGCCATCCTGGATCTTGACAAATACGCGTCCAACGCGGGTATCAGCATCTCAAACTTCAGCTTTGCACCAGCCGCAGCCGCCACGGCCGCTGCGACCACCGCACCAGCCAGCGTTGCGTCAACTCCAGCTAGTAGCTCTAGTTCGGTAACAATAACGCTTGTCAGCCCTATCTCCTACGCCAAACTAATGAAATTCATGTCAGCCATAGAAGGGAGTATCCCAAAAATGCAAGTCTCAAGTATAAACTTAGGACGCGTGGCCGACGGCGGTCAAGATTCGGTCAAGACCGACCAGTTAACAATAGAGGTGTATACCCAGTAGGAAAACCATGAAGAATACGAACAAAAATCCTTATCCAAAGTCTATCGTTCGAACCATCGGACGTTATCAGCTCACATTGTTTTTCGTTTTAGTTATAGTCGGCCTTTCGGCGGCCGTCCTCGCGCTCAACCAGATAGTCGTGCACGCCTCCAACACAGACGGCTACAAATCTTCACTCGATGCGTCAAACTTTGACCAGACCACAATCGATCGCATCAAACAGTTGCGATCAAGCAGCGAGGCACCCGCCCCATTCTCGCTTCCCGCTGGTCGAGTGAGCCCCTTCGCCGAGTAGGTGGTACTTACGACAAAAAACGCTTATACTATAACTATGCTGCTTCTTGGATCGCGACTCATTGGCACGCCCATAATGGGTCTTCAGACCGGCACAAAGCTTGCCCAAGCGGCAACGCCTCTTATCGACCCGGCCAATTTAAAGATTGTAGCCTACGCCGTCGAAGGACCACTCTTGACCGAGCAGCCTTCATTCATCAGAATAGCTGACGTCCGCGAGCTGAGTGATATCGGCATGATTATAGACAGCAACGATGAGTTCATCGCGCTCGAAGATGTCATAAAAATTCGTGAGCTCTACGAACTTGGTTTTACGCTTGTCGGCATGAACGTGGTTGATGAAACAAATCACAAACTTGGTAAAGTCGACGACTACAGCCTCGACTCGAATAGCTTTGTCATCCAGCAACTCAATGTGCAGCGTGGTATCTTAAAAAGTCTGACCGACACCAGCCTACTTATCCATCGGTCGCAAATCGTCGAGATTAACGATAGCCATATAGTTGTGCGTACGACGGCCAAAAAAGTAGCGGCAGTCGAAGAAAATGTTCGCCGCTCTTTCATCAACCCCTTTCGCCCGACCTCAGCCCAGCCGGGGGGGCTCGATGTAGCTATTCATCGGCGCTCAGAGCCAACTTGATATCATCATAAGAGAAGCCCAAGCGGGCCAAATAGGCAATAAACTTTTGCTCGTCGGGATATCGACCGCGTTTTTTTATAATCACCTTGCGAAGCTCATCGGCGTCGGTTCGTTCCGTCTCGCCCAGTAGCCGTTCGATAATCGATCTGTCGACCCCTTTAACACTCAGTTCGGCTGATAATTTTCGTTTACTCGTCCCTTTTTTAAGCGATCTGTTCTCTATCCAATGACGTGCGAATGCCTCGTCATTGATGTAGCCCTTCTCGGCCAACCGCTCAAAGACACGAGTCGTCAGTTCAGGACTCACACCTTCCCTTAACTCGCCGGTCTTGGTGCGGGTCGGTCTTGTTTTACGGTACAGGTAGTCGCGTAGCTCCTTGGCACTGTGTGGTCGCATAAAACAGTACTCCAGCGCCCGGCCGTAGAGCTTCCCAAAGCGGCTTTCTTGCTCAAAGGTACTTAACTCGACCTCGTCATAGTCGGCACCGACTTTTATCCCTAAATTGGCTAGTTGAAAGAAATCTAGGCTAAATCGATATTTGCCGTCAACCGATATGTTGACGCGATTTTTATCCCGCGCTTGAATCGTAACCGAAGTGATTTTCATAGCGAACTAGACGGCTTCTTCGGCAACCTTCGCACGTACTTTGGCTTCAATTTCACTCATCACCTCTGGATTTTGCTTGAGGTAGACCTTGCTGGCCTCGCGACCCTGACCAATCTTGGCCTCGTTATAGTCAAACCAGGCGCCGGCTTTGCCGACGATACCATGAAGGACCGCTAGGTCGAGTACGTCTCCGGTTCGACTAATGCCTTCGTTATACATAATATCGAACTCGGCGATGCGGAAAGGTGGGGCGATCTTGTTTTTAACCACCTTGACTTTCGTACGGTTACCAACGATCTCTTCACCCGACTTGATTTGTCCTGTCCGACGAATATCGAGGCGGACCGAGGCGTAAAACTTCAGGGCATTTCCACCGGTGGTCGTCTCAGGATTGCCGAACATCACACCAATCTTCATGCGAATCTGGTTAATGAAAATTACCGTGGTGTGGCTCTTATTGATAATGCCGGTCAGCTTACGAAGCGCCTGGCTCATCAGACGGGCCTGTAGCCCCATGTGACTATCCCCCATGTCGCCATCAATTTCAGCCTGTGGTACTAAGGCGGCGACTGAGTCAATCACCACCAGGTCGACAGCGTTAGAGCGCACCAACGTTTCAACGATTTCAAGCGCCTGTTCGCCGTTATCCGGTTGCGAAACCAATAGGTTATCGGTGTCGACGCCCAGTTTGCGGGCGTAGGCTGGGTCAAGGGCGTGCTCGGCATCGATGAACGCGGCCGTACCACCTTGTTTTTGAATTTCGGCAATCGCATGAAGCGCCAGGGTTGTTTTACCAGATGATTCTGGTCCGTAAATCTCGAGGATACGGCCTTTTGGATAGCCGCCGCCGAGGGCGATATCGAGCGATAAGGCGCCGCTGCTGACAAGCTCAACGTCAACCGTCGTGGTGTCGCCGAGACGTCGGATGGCGCCATCACCGAACTGTTTGTTAATTTGTTCTTGTGCCAGCCCTAAGGCTTTTAGCTTACCTTCGCTCGCGGTTGGTTTTTCGGATAGTGGATCTTTCGTAGTTTTCTTTGCAGCCATGTACTCCCTCTCTTTAATCTAGCTATTATTATACGGGTCTCGTCAACAATTTGCTATAATATACATAAATGACTAAACATACCAACGGATTTACAGTTATAGAGCTCCTCGTTATCATCCTGGTTCTCGGAGCAGCCAGCATCCTCTTCTTTGTACAAAAAGGAAATCTCGAAATTGCTTCGCGTGACCAACAACGGAAAACCGCGATTAATGCAATGTATTACAGCCTTGAAGAGGTGTTTTATAACACGAACAAGTACTATCCTCCTACCATCGACAAGACTACCCTCCCCTCAGTCGATCCCACCCTATTGACTGATCCGACCGGCGCCAAGCTGGGAGAATCAGCCAGCAGCTACCGATACGAACCAGTTAATTGTACGGACAATAAGTGCACCAGCTATACGTTGCGAGCAACGCTTGAAAATGAAGCCGACTTTGTCAAAGAGAGCCAGAACAAGTAGCTAGTCGTCGCTGACGGGGCGACCATTTTTGAAAGCTTCGACGGCATTGTTGAGCCTGGCGATGTGTTGCTTTGGGTTGGCGACGTAAGTGAAGCGGTAGGTCGTTTCATCGCCTTCGGTACTGAGGCGAATCGAACCGTAGTTGAAAAGCTGCTGAATGATACCTTGCTGGGTGTAGCTGGCATCCTCGATGTTGACCAGGCTGACCGTTTGCTCGCGTTTCGAAAATAAACTGATCTGGATCTCTTGGATAACGCTTTCGTTCGTCAAAAAGAACTTATTATTAGTATAGACGTAATAGTTGACATACATTCCGAATGCAATAATCAAGACAAAAGGTAGAATTAAAGCAACAGCTATCATCGGGTTGGTTGCTGCTCCGCTCAGATTAAACTGTTGCACCAGTAGGTCGTAATTGAACAACACCGACAGTGCCATAGAAACCAATAAGACCCCCACCGCTAGAGGCGCGAACAGGCCAATTGGGTGACGCTTGACGGCGCTAATAATGAACTCACTCTCGCTCAGGTTGAGCGTCGGGTAATGGAGAGTCGACCGATCGTGCTTCAGTTTTACTTCGGGACTGACCGCTTGCCTCATTGGTTCGGCCGGCCGAGACATATGAACGACTTGGGGCGAAGCGGCCTCAACCGATGCAGCTGATTCGACCGGAGGAGTTGTTGGCGGATGCGCGTACAGTGGTTGCCCCTGCACATCATAGGCGACGGGGTGAGTATAGTCTTCGGGTAAGGATTGGTCTGGTTTCATATGCTTTTATTATACCAACTTTTCTGAGGGATCGCTGGTGTTTCGCCCGACGTGCTGGTGTCCTTTGGCCGTCACCCGACGCCCGCGAGGCGTTCGTTCAATAAAGCCAATCTGTAGTAAATACGGTTCGTAGAAATCTTCAATCGTCGTGGCTTCGTCCCCTGTCAGGGCGGCAATCGTATTCAAACCGACAGGGTTACTCCCATAGTTGTCAATCATACTAATGAGCAGGTTGCGGTCGCCTGGATCAAGCCCAAGCTCGTCAATCTCGAGCATCGATAAGGCGGCGGTAGTCGTCGGAACGTCGATAATACCGTCTCCGTTAACGTCGGCGTAGTCGCGGACGCGTTTCAGTAATCGATTGGCGATACGGGGAGTCAGGCGGGCCCGCGTCGACAGCAACTCGGCGGCCTCGGGATGGATCGTATTGTTTAAAATAGCAGCTGCCCGGATAATAATACGGGTTATCTCAGCTGGCGTATAAAATTCTAGGCGATGTATCAAACCAAAACGGTCTCGAAGCGGTGCCGACAGTACACCCGTCCGAGTGGTGGCACCAATGACGGTAAAGCGAGGGAGGTCAAGTCGAACGCTACGGGCGGCCGGGCCCTTACCTATCATGATATCGAGCTTGAAATCTTCCATCGCACTATACAATACCTCTTCTACCGTGCGGCCCAAGCGGTGGATCTCGTCAATAAACAATATGTCGCCGTCGTTGAGATTCGTCAGGATACTAGCTAGGTCACCGGCCCGCTCAATCGCTGGCCCGCTCGTGACACGGATATTCGTGCCCATTTCGTGAGCGATGACGCTGGCCATAGTCGTTTTACCCAGCCCTGGTGGACCGTAGAGCAGCACGTGGTCGATTGGCTCACCGCGCTTCTTAGCGGCGTCAATGGCCAGTTTCAGGTTCTTTTTAAGGCGTTCTTGGCCAGTATAATCGGCAAAAGAAGTTGGTCGGAGGCTGAGTTCAATCGTCTCTTCAGCCGCATCATCGGCATGCAGACTGGTGTCGATAATCCGCTCGATGGCCATCAGGCAGCTCCCTTGAGTGCTTGGGTCACTCGAGCCGCCGTCGAAAGATCGCCTGGAACGCGCTCTAGCGCCTTGCTGGCGTCGGCTAAGCTATACCCAAGGGCGATGAGCGCTTCGAGTGCTTCATCGTCCATCAACGGGCTGACGACTGCTCCGCCACGGGTGATTTGGACCGCCAGGCCGACCTTATCGGCCAGATCGACAATCACTCGCTCGGCGATACGTTTACCGACACCGCTGGCCTGGGTAATGTAGGTACTGTCGCTGTTGGCGATCGCGTTGCGGACTTGCTCACTGTCACCCAGCGATAGGATAGCGAGGGCGGCTTTCGGACCGACACCCTGAACGGTAATCAAAAGTTCAAATAATTTCTTAGCGGCCAACGAGCTGAAGCCAAATAATTCCTGGGACTGCTCCCGAATATGATGATAGGTATGAAACTTAACCTCTTCACCTAGCAGCGACAAATCAAAGTCACCCGCCGCAACCTGAACTTCATAGCCGATGCCGTGGACGTCGACAATCACCGCTGAACCAAATTTTTCGGCTACTACCCCAGAAACGTGTGCAATCATATGTCCTATTATCGCACAGTTTGTGACGGCAGTTTGCAAAATACAGTAAATATTTTTATAGTTTTTCTTGCAGTGGTAGCGCCCGGGTCATTAGCGAATGCGTAATCGCTGCCGCCAAGGCATCGGCGCAGTCGTCTGGTTTTGGTACTTCGCTCAGTCCGAGTTGCAAGCGAACCATTTCTTGTACCTGTTTTTTATCGGCCTTGCCATACCCAGTCACGGTTTGTTTGATTTGCAACGGTGTATATTCACTGATAGACAGGCCACCCTTGCGTCCCGCCAGCATCGCCACTCCTCGAGCTTGAGCCACTGTCATCGCCGTCGTGACATTTTGGGCAAAGAAAAGTTTTTCGATCGACATGACGTCCGGTTTGGTCTCGGCGATGATGTCCGTCAGGCTGTCATAGATATCCTCTAAACGAACGTCGTGCGGTGTATGGGCCGGCGTTGTAATGACGCCAGCATCAATCAGCCGTAGCTGACCTTTGATGACTTCAATGACACCAAAGCCTAAGATGCCAGTCCCTGGATCAATCCCGATAATTCTCATACTCCTAGTATAGAGGATTGTTAAGATATATCAGCCGTTATATCGGCGTTGGTATGGACGTTCACAACGTCGTCAAGGTCGTCGAGTACATCAAGAATCTTCAGCACCTTTGTCGCAACTTCCGGATTGTCGATCACGACGTGGGAGTTCGGCACGTACTGCAACTCAGCCGCCTCGACCATCAGGCCGGCATCGAGTAATGCTTGGCGTACTTTAGCGAGTTCCTTTTGTTCGGTATAGGCAATAATAACACCGTCTTCTTCGATAGCGTCTTCCGCGCCAGCATCAAGAATGGTCAGTAAAGCGTCCTCGCCGCTGGCGACAACGTGAATGACACCCTTGCGCGTAAATTGGAACATAACGCTGCCGGCATCCGCTACGCGTCCGCCATGTTTTGTTAACGCAAAACGCACCTCAGGAAAAGTCCTATTTTTGTTATCGGTGGCTGTTTCGATAATAATACCAACGCCGCCCGGCCCCATGCCTTCGTAGGTGATTTCTTCGAGTATCGCCGCATTTTTATCGGCCACCCGGTCGATTGCCCGTTGGATGTTGGCTGCCGGCATATTGGCCTGTTTGGCGCTTTCGATGGCCATCGCAAGGGTCGAATTCATCGTCGGATCGATGCCGTGTCGGGCCGCAATCGCAATTTGGTTACCGATTTTAGTAAAGACCGCGCCACGCTTAGCATCTTTGGCGCCTTTTTCTCGCTTGATGGTTGACCACTTGCTGTGTCCTGACATAAGGCATCTCCTTAACTAGCTGTTCATAATTTATTCCTATTATAACAGATTACTCGACGTTTTTTGAGTGGCATCAAGACACCTGACGCTAGGCAAAAAAATCAAATAAAAAACACCCTCGGTAGCGATCAAAGGATGTTTTTTATTTGGAGGGACCAGTGGGACTTGAACCCACGACACCCTGCTTAAAAGGCAGGTGCTCTAACCAGCTGAGCTATGGTCCCGAATTGTTAATATAACTATAGAAATGTACCACTAATAGGGGTGGTTTGTCAATGTTTGCTCTTTTTCTCCGCTAAGTGGGCCGGCTTGGTAAAAAACAAATCAATCACCGCGAGAACCAAGCCAATACCGATAATAACTTCTCGATTGGCG
Organism: Saccharimonadales bacterium (SeqCode); assembly: GCA_038244885.1. GTDB lineage: Bacteria > Patescibacteriota > Saccharimonadia > Saccharimonadales > Saccharimonadaceae > UBA1547. The sequence goes on from JBBRTA010000008.1 coordinate 20,108, forward strand.
ACGAGCTTGCTGTAGATATCAGCTCCAGTACCTTCGAGTATCAGCGCGTGACCAAGCGGCTCGACCAAAAAAGCTAGTGCCAGCAAGCTAAACAATAAGGCGCCAAAGATGCGGCCGACCGTACTCTTATAGGTATAACCGTGGAACAATAACAGTACGGCTGGCAGCAAGACGATGACGGCCAGGGTGGTGGCCGTGGTCAGCGGCCCGGATGGAATAATACCCACGGTACTGACGACCAGCCCCGCGTCGTACCCCCAAATACCGCTCAAGATAGAGCCGCTGGCCAGCGCTAAGCCAAGCAGCCCGAAGCGTCGACGGGTAATATACGCCGCCACAAACAGTAGCACCGCCAGTACACCAAACACCAGTGCAACGTTCATGTTATTCCACATCTCCTAGCTTAATTTCAAAACTGGCGGTGTCACCGATTCGAATACGTTGGCTCTCAATCGATCCAACCGGCAACTCGACGACGTAGCGCGCTCGGGTCGTTGGTGTGAACGTCACATTTATCGAACCATCCGGTAAAGCGTTTTCGTATAAATAGACCACCTTTTTGTCGTGGTCGAGCCAGACGATATCAATCGGTGTCTTCATATCTTTCATCCAAATCTGCCAGGCAGCGTCGCTGGGAAAGACCAAAATCATTGCTTGTTGGGGACCTAGTTCGGTGACCCCACTCAAACCCTTCTCTCTACTAGCGGCAGTGCTGGCGATACGCGCTTTAAAAATACCGTTACCAAAAGAGAGGACCGTCGTTGGTTGCATTTGAGAGATCAACAAGAAAACAGCCGCGGTGGCAATAATCAGCAACACGGCCGCAATCAAAAACGAAGTGCTATTGTCCTTGATTTGACTCATGGAAATCACAACCGTATGTCTACCATGAGCATCATTATAGCAGGATGTTTGCTAGGCGCCGACTTTGTCTTTTTTGTTGTTGCGTTTGGCGTTGATTTCGACATAATCGATGATGGCGCCGGCCACGTCCCGACCGGTTATTTTTTCGATACCAAAGCCTGGGCTGGCGTTGACTTCAAGCACAAGTGGCCCGCGGTTACTACGCATCATGTCAACACCCGCAATATTCAAACCCATTGCCCGAGCTGCCTTTATGGCTACCTTCTTTTCTTCGTCCGTTAACTTAATCGACGTTCCTTCGGCGCCTTTATGAAGGTTCGAACGAAACTCGTCGTCAAGACTTTGCCGTTTCATACTGGCAACGACCCGACTGCCGACTACGAAAGCGCGAATGTCAGTTCCAGCCGATTCTTTGATGAATTCTTGCAACAGGATGTTCGTACCATCATCGTTCGTCAGGTAAAATGCCTGGAGGACGGATTTTGCGGCTTTTTTTGACTCTGCTAAAACGACGCCGTTGCCATGAGTACCTTGGGCAAGTTTGATAATCACTGGCATCCCTCCGAGTTGATCGAGCAAATCGTCGATATCGGTCGTGTTACGGGAGACGACTGTCTTAGGAATACCAATCCCCGCTTTGGCCATCAGTTGCATACTGCGCAACTTATCACGCGAACGACTAATAGAAATCGAGCTCGAGGTGCTGTAGATACCCTGCATTTCAAGCTGGCGGACGATGGCCGTCCCGTAACGGGTCATGTTACTAGCGATACGGGGAATAATGGCATCGAACTTTGCCAAGTCTTCACCCTTGTAGCTGACGGTCGGATTATTCTGTTCAATCGACGCGTAACAATCACGATATTTGATGATCGAAACCGTGTGACCACGCCTGATAGCCTCTTCTTTGAGACGCCTGGTTGAATAATTTCCTGGACCATTCGATAAAATTGCAATGTTCATTATTTGTTATTCCCCTCTTTGGCAAGTAGCCTCGCGACAGCTTTTGCCTTTTTCGTCACGCTCATGCCGCTCGTCATTTCCGGATTATAGTTTGCTTCTAAAACATACCACTTTTTCGTTTCCCTGTCTTGGATAAGATCAACTCCGACAATCGTTCGATCAAGTGCCAAGGCGGCTTTTCGGGCCAGAGTGGTAATATCCGCTCCGTGTTCGGTCGTTTTAAGCTCGCGGGCATTGATGGAGCCGTGCGGCTTATTCAGATGCGACTTCAGAGGATCGGCGTGTGTCGTAGGAGTACGCTCGATAACCTGAACGACGGCATCCCCCATCACCAGCACCCGCGTGAACCCATTGTTTGCAATATATTTTTGGGCAATAATAGTTCGCTTACCCGCCAGTCGGGCAGCCGCATCGTCAAAGGTAGACTGGTTCGAAACAAGGTAATTATCTTTTCCTCGATCACCTGAGGCGTCTTTGAGGACGAATCTTGATTCACCAAAGTAACTCGAGATGTTTCCATAGGTCACGCCTTCAAGTCCGCTCGAGTAGACTCTCATGGCGGGCACGGGGATATTCGAGGTTGCCAGAACAAATAGTTCGCTCAACTTGGAGTGAGACACGAAATTCGCGACATTCTTGTCAATAAAATTAACGTGTCGATATTGGAGGTATCGTACAATCGCGCCGGCATGATCTGGGTACAATGTGTGTGCTTTAAAATAAACGATTTGAGCGCTGGCGATGTCAGTGCCATCCGGCAATAAGATGCGCGGCTCACCCTGCTCGCTGATCTGGTAGTCAAGCAGACGGTACTTCGCAACCTCAACACTGAAGGCACCAAGCTCGGCGACCGTATTAAAAAACTCTTTCGTCAGCGAATCAATCCGTGACGTAAGCACGACTATCTTGCCACTGACTTCTTGGCCGCTTACATCGTACATAATGTTGTGGCGGGCGACGTCAACAAGAAAACGATCTTTCAAAAAACGTTTACCCAGCAAAATAGGAAACCGACTGTGCGATCTATCAGCGAGCGTAAATGAACTTTTATAGGTCTTGCGGGCTATTTTTATACGGAGTTTTACCCGATAGCGATATTCTTTTTCACCAAAAGAATTTTTGACGCTCACTACCTGATAGTTATCGGTCTCAAATACATTGCCGGTGTAGAACGCCGATTGCGGCGAAAAGAGAATATAGGAGAGGATGCCGTCATGTTCAATCACCGAGGAAGCCCACACGGCCGAGCCGTCGGCACCAGTATCAACCTTGGCGGGTAACGGATCATCGGACACGTCAGGAAGATAGACGTATTCGGTGGTGCCAATAAGATTATGCTGTTTCATCATCATCCTCAATTATACTATGCCGCTTTGCTGCTGACACCGTCATTACATTTTCAACCTCAATAGAGCTCGTCTGATTATACGTGCCCCTCATGGTAACATCGATGGCTTGAGCGTGCAGGGTGATATAGTCAGCTGCTTGAATCGCACGTTCGGCACTGGCGCCCTCGAAGCGTGTGAAGTCCGTAAAACTGCTATCGGTTGCTTGATAATCTTGAATCTTCTGCTGGCGTTCTGCTGTCATAATAATTTAACCTATTAGCTGTATAGTTTAACATAGATTAATTAATCTGTCAATGTGCTTACCATTGGGTTGCCCGCTTGCGATTTGCCCATTTTTTTTGTATAATATAAACACTAGATTACCAACTAAATCACAAAAAAAACTCATAAAAATTCTGGTTATTTGCCTTCTCGGCTCAAAATGACGCATTTGGGTTGTAGAAAGGATACACAATGAGCGACACCGAAGCGCGGAATCAATTAAAAGTCTCGACGCGGGTCCTCTACGACGAATTTATTAGACAGAACATCGTCGTAGATATCCTCGACAGCTCATCGAGCCTGCTCGAATATACCAACAAAAGCGGTACGAAGCATTTCCTGTTCAGTACTTGTAGCGACAAGTCCTCGGCAACCGGTATGATCATCGCCAGCAGCAAGGTGCGTACAACCGTCGTTGCCCAGCGGATGAATATCCCGACTCCCGACCAAATTATCTGTCGTGATATCCGCGAGGCACGTAAATTTTTATCCAACCACCGGCAGATCGTCGTCAAACCGGTCCTTGGCAGTGGCGGCGCAGGTGTCAGTACCAATATTAAGACAATCGAGGAACTTGATCGATCGTATACCTACGCGAAAAGTCACAGCAATACAATTGTCGTCCAACAGCACATCATCGGGGACGATGTCCGTTTACTTGTAGTCGGCGGGGTGTTTCGTTCTGCTGTCATCCGCCAACCAGCCTACGTGGTCGGCGATGGTATTTTGTCAATCGAAGAGTTGATCTCCGCTACTAACGCCGATTCATCACGTAACGACGACTCGAAGTCATCGCTGATGCATATTAGCGCGAGTGCGGCCAGGAGGTATCTTGGCGACGAAGTACACGCTGTCGCGGCGAGCGGGACGAAGACACGGGTGGTTGGTCCGGCAAACGTCAGTCTTGGCGGCAGCCTGCACCAAGCGACCCACCTGGTGTCGGCTGAGATGATCAAGCACGCAGAGGCTATCTCAAAGAAACTTGGTCTGGGTATATGTGGCGTTGACATGATCTGGAATCGAACGGTAAATAGTCACTACCTTATCGAAGTAAACGCGACCCCCGGTATTGACATCCATGACGATCCCTTTAGTGGTACGTCCAGCGACGTCGTACAAGAATATGTTCAATGGCTCATCAACTAGCGGCTAGCTTAAAAGAGATTTCGTTTTCTAGTCCCGTCGAACTGCTCAAGCAAATCTTTTTGCTTTTTGGTGAGTTTCGTCGGTGTATCAACGACGAGGCTCACGATGTGCGGACCACGCTTGTCACTGCGCATGTGCGGCACACCGTGGCCAGATAGCTTGAAGTCGGTGCCTGACTGGGTGCCGGCGGGTACTTTCATCCGGATTTTACCATCGACCGTCTCGACATCGATCTCGGTGCCGAGTGCAGCCTCGATCATAGCCAGGTGGGTCTCGGACAGGATAATGTCGCCTTCGCGCGTAAAGCGCTTGTGGGCCTTAACGCGGATATGGACGTAGAGGTCGCCTTTTTCGCCGTTGCCAATCGCTTCGCCGTGACCATTGAGACGAATGGTCGCCCCATCGTCAATGCCAGCCGGCACCTTGAGGTTAATCGTCCGCTTGCGTCGCTCAGTACCCTTGCCGCGACAGACGCTACAGACCTTCTCTGGCACCTTGCCGCGACCACCGCAGGTTTCGCAGGTTACGTTCTGTTGAATCTGCCCGAAAATCGTATTCATAACCCGGCCGACTTGACCAGCACCCTTACAGGTCGGACAAGTTTTCAGTTCAAAGCCGGGTTCGACGGTGGTGCCGTGACAGTGTGAGCACTCGTCGTCCATATCGAGTTCGATTTTTTCTTCAACTCCAAAAATAGCTTCCTCAAATGTCAGTTGTAAACTGACTTCGACGTCTCGTCCGCGCTGTGGGCCGCGTTGACGGCCGTTGCCACCGCCAAAGAACTGGCCGAAGATGTCGCCCAGACCACCATCACCAAAGTCAAAGTGAGCACCTTGACCGCCGAAGCCTTCGAATGGATTGCCCCCAGCTCCGCCACCATTTCCACCGACACCAGCGTGACCGAACTGGTCGTAGCGTTGACGTTTCTGGCTCTCTTTGAGTACATCGTAGGCTTCGCCCGCTTCTTTGAACTTCGCCTCGTCGCCACCCTCCTTGTCGGGGTGATACTTGACCGCCGCCTTGCGGTAGGCTTTCTTTATTTCATCTGCGGAGGCAGTCTTGCTAATCCCGAGTATTTCGTAATAATCACGTTTGGTCATCTGTCTCTATGATATAAAATTAGCACTCTTATTGCAAGAGTGCTAAAAAGTTTAGATGCTAGAATATCGTATCTAGACGACCGTTTTACGTCCGGTCATGGCTTTCCAGATCCATAGCGCGATCACTGCGCCCAATAGAGCGACAGCAAAGCTCCACAGGTTAAAGCCCGTGACGCCATCAACCCCAAACAGGTTGACGATAAAGCCACCGACGACCCCACCGACGATGCCGACCACAACATTACCAAGCAGGCCCTGTTCTTTGTTTGTTCCGGCAATCATGGACGCAACCCATCCTGCCAGTCCACCAAGTACTATCCATCCAATAATCCACATAAGATACCTCCTTTTAATTATAGTGTCCCTCCATTATATCATTCATATATTGGCGTGAAAAGATGACTGATCCCCGTGAGACGTGACCTGCTTTGTAGAAATAGAGCCGCTGTCTGCGACTCTATTTCTGTCCGAATTAAAGACTACTTGTCGTCTTTTGGCTCGTCGACGACTTCACCTTCAACTGGTTCATCGCTCGGTTTTGCGTCGCCCTCAGCGGTTGTAGTTTCTTCTTTGGCGGCATTTTCGTACATCTTGGCGCCGATTGGCATGATGGCGTCGTTTAAGGCCTTTGCAGCGGCAGTTAGCTCATCCGTGTCGTCGCTATCCTTATGTTTTTTAGCCTCTTCGACAGCGTCAGTAATAACCTTTTTGTCATCATCGCTAATCTTATCTTTGTACTCGTCAGGCATCTTCTCAGCTTGATAAATAGCGCTCTCGAGACTGTTGCGGGCATCGATTGCTTCGCGTTTCTTCTTGTCATCGTCGGCGTGAGTTTCGGCATCCTTGGCGGCTTTTTCAATATCTTCTTTTGAGAGGTTGCCACTATCGGAAATCGTAATGCTCTGCTCTTTACCGGTGCCCTTGTCCTTGGCGGTCACATTCAGAATACCATTGGCATCGATGTTGAAGGTTACTTCGATTTGCGGCACGCCGCGAGGTGCAGGCGCGATGCCATCGAGCGTAAAGCGTCCGAGTGACTTATTGTCGGTTGCCAGTTCACGCTCACCTTGGGTGACGTGAATTTCAACTTGCGGTTGATTGTCGCTGGCCGTGCTGAACGTCTCAGACTTGCTGGTCGGAACGGTCGTATTGCGTTCGATCACCTTGGTGGCAACGCCGCCCATCGTCTCGATACCAAGTGATAGTGGCGTGACGTCGAGGAGCAGGACGTCTTTGACGTCGCCGGACAGCACACCGCCCTGAATCGCCGCGCCGATGGCGACGACTTCGTCAGGGTTAACACCCTTAAGCGGGTCCTTGTGAAAGAGAGCCTTGACCTTTTCGACGACGATTGGCATGCGAGTCATACCACCGACCAACACGATTTCATCGATATCGCTGGCCTTCAGTCCGGCATCCTTGAGGGCTTTTTCAACTGGGTCGCTGAGGCGATCGACGAGGTCTTTAATCAGCTCTTCAAGCTTACTGCGAGTCAGTTTGTACTCAAAGTGCTTTGGACCCTCGGCGTCGGCCGTCAGGAAAGGCAGATTAATAACGGTTTCGTTGGTTGATGACAGTTCTTTTTTGGCTTTTTCGGCTTCGTCTTTTAGTCGTTGCATAGCGGCTTTGTCGCTCTTGAGGTCGATACCTTCGTTGTTTTTGAATACCTCGAGGAAATGGTTGACGATGCGGTTATCGAAGTCTTCACCGCCAAGGTGTGTATCACCGTGGGTTGACTTCACTTCAAAAACGCCGTCGCCGAGTTCGAGTACTGATACATCGAAGGTACCACCGCCGAGGTCGAAAACAACAATCTTTTCGTCTTTTTTACTATCAAGTCCATAGGCCAGCGCGGCTGCAGTTGGCTCGTTAATGATACGGCGGACTTCCAGTCCAGCAATTTTGCCGGCATCCTTGGTTGCCTGGCGCTGGGCGTCATTGAAGTACGCCGGCACTGTAATGACCGCTTCGGTCACCTTGTCGCCAAGGAAGGCTTCGGCATCGGCTTTGATCTTTGAAAGAATCATGGCCGAAACTTCTTCCGGAGAATATTGTTTGTCGCCAAGTTTAATGGAGACACCGTCGCCTTTTTTGGTGATTTCGTACGGCATGATGTCGTGATCGGTCTGGACTTCTTTATCGCTAAACTTACGACCGATTAAACGTTTGACACCATAGACAGTGTTGGTGGCGTTGGTCACACGCTGGCGCTGGGCAACTTGCCCAACTAGGCGTTCGCCGTTTTTATTAATGGCGACTACCGACGGCGTTGTGCGGTTACCTTCGGCGTTGGCGATTACTTCCGGCTTGCCAGCCACCATGTAGGCGAAGGCGCTATTAGTCGTACCGAGGTCAATTCCAATAATTTTTCCCATGTGCTTGTATCTCCTATTTAGTTATCAAATTCATGTGTATGCTTACAATTTTAGCACTCTAGAGGCTAGATTGCCAATATGTCCATTATAAATAAATTAGCACTCTCATGTCAAGAGTGCTAATTGAGATTTTTATCACGCTAGACCGAAAGGGTTTGCATGTAGAGCTCAGCCCGGCGGGCAATCTCCGTCGACTCGTTCGTCGATACCACGAAGACCGGTTTGGCCACCGGCGTCCCGATATTGACAGGCTCGGTTGGTTCGAAGGTTTGATTGTTCGTCGCCTCGTCGTATCGAAACCCGAGGTAACCGAGACCGTCGAGGACGCGGCCCCTGATGATACTCGAGCGCTCGCCGACTGTGGCTGTAAAGACTAAACTGTCGACCCCGCTCATACTGGCTGACATCTGACCAATCGCCAACTGAATGCGATAGACGAATAATTTCAAAGCTAGACTAGCCCGTTCATCGCCCGCTGCTTCGTCTACCAGCAGTTGTCGAATATCGCTGGAGCTGCCGCTGACACCGAGCAATCCGCTTTGCTTATTTAGATACTTCCCTAAGCCGTCATCGGTCAATTTGAGTTCGTGCTTAATAGCCAAGGCCGCCGCCACGTCGATAGTCCCGCTACGCGTTGCCATCATCAGACCCTCCAGTGGAGAGTAGCCCATCGTTGTATCAACGCTCTCGCCGTTTTGAACTGCCGTCAAGCTGCTGCCGCTGCCAAGGTGACAGACGATTGTTTTTGACGCCAACAAGTCGTGGCCCTGCAGATTGCGAACAACCGACTCGACCGAGATACCGTGACAGCCGTAGCGTCTGATGTCGAACTTCTCGGCCAATGAGACGTCGATGCCGTAATGCCAGGCCCAGACTGGCAGCGTCGCATGAAAAGAACTGTCTGACACAGCCACGACTGGTACGCCAGGAAATGAGTGTTCGAACTGCCTAATTTCTTCTAAATCGGTCGTGATATGAAGCGGTGCTTTTTGTCGGAGCGCCTTCAAGTCGGCTTCTACTTCCGGAGTAACCAGCTCGTCACTCATAAAGCGGCGGCTAGGGGCAACGATGCGAATGCCGATAATATCTACCGAGCCGGTTGCTTCGATCACCTGGTGTTCCCTCAGTAGCGGCAGGACGTAGCGCGAAACCGACTTCAGATCAGTGTCGTCGTACTGAGCGACTTGTTTCTGACCGTCGTATTCAAGCGTGCCGATAACATCGTCATCTTCAAATTCAAAAGAGACGCTGGCTTTTTGCGTACTGCCGGCGAACAAGGCGTACTTCCGGCTGGCGCTCCCCGGGTTGACAACGAGTACTAACGATTCCACTGCCATGCGTTTATCTCCGGTAACAAAGTACCATTTACTTTTATATAGCTTGTGCTTTTATTTTATCACGATACGTCTTAATCAAGCGGCCAGTCATCGAGACAGAATGGCTCGGTTATTACTGACGGGTGACTTTTACCATGGCGTGGCGAATCGGTTGGCTGCCAAACAGATAGCCGGCCTGCATTTCTTCGGCGATGACTTCGTGTTCACCGACGGCATCTTCGTCGAATTGAATCGCTTCGTGTAGTTCAGGGTTAAAAGGCGTGCCGGTTTTAGCATCGATACGCTTGACGTCCATACTTTCAAGTGATTTTTCCAAGTTCTTGACGAGGCTGGCCACGCCTTGTACCCAACTGTTATCTTTCAGATCGGCGGGGGTATAGGCAATGGCACGCTCAATATTGTCGATGACGGGCAGGAGTTTCAAGATAGCGCTCATCTTGCCGGCTTGGCGGGCGGTGATTTTCTCAACTTCGGTCCGTTTGCGATAATTCTCAAAATCAGCGTGAGTCCGTTGCAGATCTTCGGTCAATTCATCCAGTTTTTTGATAAATTCGAGTTCTTTTTTGGTCTTTTTCAGTTTTTCGCCCATTACAGCACCTCTTCTAACATAGCACCAGCGTGTCGGACGAGGCGCATCACTTTGGCATAGCTTTGACGGGTTGAACCGAGGACGCCGATATAGCTGCAATCACTGTAGGGTGAACGGAAGCGGCTGATGATTAAACTGGCGCCACTGGATTTGCCGATGGGATTTTCCGACCCGATATAGACGTTGAGTGGTTCATTGGGAGCGGCCTCTCGTAGCCATGGCTCCAGATTATCAAGTAGTTGCGCCACTGCCTGGGTATGACCACCCTGGGCGAACTCTGGCTGCGAAAACAGGTTGCCGATTCCGCTCAAATATAGTTCATCGCCAATGGTGGCCAACCCAAGGTTGTGCGTCAGATCCACCAAGCTATCGACGGCACTGCGGATTGCCCGATCAGCCCTATTGGCCTGGGACCCTACTCGTGCTTCAATCGCTCTCGCATTGCGATCGGGTAATAACGGCGTCGTTTCATTTTCATGGGCTTCGGTTAATGTGTTGACATAAAAACGATAGCCGGCGTCGGTCGGCACGCGTCCAGCGCTAGTGTGTGGCTGGGCAATTAATCCCATTTCTTCAAGCCGCGCCATCTCGCTCCGAACGGTCGCACTCGACACGCCAAAGAGCTTGGCCAGCATGACACTGCCAACTGGGGCGGCAATCTCGGCGTGCTGCTCGATAATAGCAGCGAGGATTTGCATTTGTCGCTCTGTCATAGCGCTATTGTAACGCAATTTAGCACTCGATGTCAATGAGTGCCAGGGTGGTGTCGTATCACATCTTCGAGTAATTTTTGAGTAATTTCTCGGGCGGCTTTATCACGGACTCCATCAGTCAGACCACTTGTTACTTGCCCATCGACGACCTGAGCCGCCTCGTTGAGCGAACCATTGAGAATAAACGTAAAATGCTTACTCGATAAACCAGCCTCCAAGACGCGGACGGCAGTCTGCATACGGTTCGACAGCTCTTGCCGATTCATATCCTCGCGCGCAAACAGCCGGCTGATCCATTCATCATAACTGGGCGGGACGATAAAAAACATTTTTACATCTGGCTTCGCTTTCAAAATGTTGACCGTGCCCGCTATATCAACTTCATTAATAGGGATTTTTCCGCTACTGCGGGCCAGTTCAAGTTCGCGAATACTGGTACCAGAAACTTGCTGATTGTGGAGTATCTCCGCTTCAAGGTACTTACCGTCTTTCAGGTCCTGCAGAACCGCGTCTTCGCTCCGAAAGTGATACTGAACACCATCTTGCTCCAATTTGCCGTTGCGGATTTTTGGCGGCCGGGTCGTATCTGACACGATAAAATGGTAGCGGCCGGTCTCAACCAATTTGTCTATAACGGCGTTACGGCCAGAGCCGCTGACACCGAGCAGAATGACAAGCTCGATTGAGCTGAGAACGTCAGCCGCTTCAGCCGCAGGCGAATAGCTACGCAGAAGCTCTTTGAAATCCTCAATATGGTCCAAGCCGAAATTCATGTAAGGTCTATTGTACCAGTCCGTCAACAAAGCACCGAAATTCTGCCGTCGATGGGTGGTCGGCGCGACCCCCGAAGCTATCTCTGAAGTTATTTTGGACGGGTTATACAAGATTAGTCTTGTATAATCAAGCCATATTGCTTATATTTATACATAGTAACTTTATAGAAAGAGAGAGTCTATGGTTCTTGGGAAAATTGAAATTGTTCTATTAATTGCATTATTGATCGCGTTGTTGTTCGTTGGCGGAAAAAAGCTGCCGGAACTTGCCCGCGGTATCGGCCAGTCAGCCAAAGAGCTGAAAAAGGGCTTTCGTGACGATGACGAAAAAGTTGCCAAAACGGAAGAAAAAGTTGCTGCTCCCGACGAAAAATCAACAAAATAATTACTAAAAAAAGGCCAGTGAATGAAACGGTTAACAAAACGTTCACATCCAGCGACAAAACTATTTGACCATGTTCGTGAATTGCAGATGCGGTTAACCGTGTCTGTAATTGCATTAGTGGTTGCCGGTGTTGCCATCTATTTCGTGTACGAGCCGTTATTGGTGCTGCTGCGCTCACCTCTTAACGCGCCGCTTTACTACAGCAGCCCGGCTGGTAGCTTCGCCTTCGTGATGAAGATCTGTTTTACGGGCGCGCTGGCCCTGACTATCCCGATTATTATCTATAACCTGATTATGTTCATCCGACCGGTTTTCGAAAAGAAGCTCTCCCTCAGACGAGTCTACGCCACAACCGCGACTTCGGCCGTCCTGGCTATAACGGGAGCGGTCTTTGGTTTTGTCTGTATCATACCTGGCACACTGAAATTCTTCGCCGGCTTCCAAGTGAACGGGCTGAGCGCGCTCATTTCGGCCGACAGCTACCTGAATTTTGTCACCAACGTCATCATTACATTCATTATAGTGTTCCAGTTGCCCCTCCTCATCACCTTCATCGATAGCATTCGCCCGCTTCCACCAAAGCAGCTACTGGCTATGGAGAAATGGGTCATCGTCGGTAGCCTCGTCATCAGTCTGCTGGTTCCGTTCGCCTTCGATTTGACAACGACACTGCTCATCGCGCTCCCCATCGTCGTACTATTCAACCTGTCTATCGTCATGGTTGCCCTGCAAGGTGCCTACACTCGGCGTAAGGCGCGCAGCGCGGTTCGGGCCGCCCAGCGCCTCCGTCAGACGGCTATGACCCAGGCCTCGGCGTTGTCGCAAAGCGACCTCTCTTTTGAATCGATGCCAGACGATTTGTGGGAATCTAGTCAACCAGCTGTCCCCTTCTTATTCCGCGACAAACGAACACCCCAGCGGGCCGGTATCGATATCCGCCGACGGACTTCCCCTCCACCAGTCGTGGTGCCACTAGTTCGAAAACGCCCGGTGGTCGATTCAGCCAAGCTTTCCTCGCAGGTTCGGATGATTTCCGATATACATCGCAGTTCAGGCGCTAATCGCGCTTTAGCATAACCGTAAAAGCCTCAGATGGAATATCGACTTTGCCAAAACGCTTCATGCGTTTTTTACCTTTTGCCTGCTTGGCAAGGACTTTCTTTTTTCGGGAGACGTCACCGCCGTACAGTCCGGTCGTCACGTCTTTGCGATAAGCTGATAAGTCGGCTCGAGCGATAAACTTGCCACCAATCGCCGCCTGTAGCGCGACTTGGAAGTTTTGGCGAGGTATGACGTCTTTGAGCTTGTCGACGACCACACGGCCCAGCCGTTGCGACTCGCTACGGTGGGCCATGACGCTCAGGGCATCTACCATGCCACCGGCCACATAAAAATCAACCCGTACCAAGTCCTCGACGCGGTAAGTGTCGAGCTCGTAGTTAAACGACCCATAGCCGCTGGTGACGGACTTCAGTTGGTCGTAAAAATCGGTCAAAAGGTTGGCCAGCGGTGCCTCGAAACTGATCAAAGCCCGTTCGTCAATATAACTGAGGTTATTCTGTTGGCCACGCTTGTTGACAATCAGCTGCATGACGGCGCCGATATAATTTTGTGGCACAATAATCTCGCCCTTGATCCACGGCTCACGGATTTCTTTAATGCGGCTGACATCGGGCAGCTCACTGGCACTTTTGATATCGAGCTCAACGCCGGTCGTCAAAGTGACTTGATAATCCGTCGAGGGATTCGTGACAACCAGATCGAGGTTATACTCGCGCTCCAGCCGTTCGCGGATAATATCCATATGCAACAAGCCGAGGAAGCCAATCCGAACGCCAAAGCCGAGCACCGGTGAGTTCTCCGGCTCAAACTGCAAGGCCGAGTCACTCAGGCTCAATTTCTCAATCGCATCTTTCAAATCCTGGTAGTCGTCGTTGCTGACCGGAAAAAAACCGGCGTAAACAAACGGCTTAACGAGTTTATAGCCAGGCAGTTGCGACTCGGTATGAGACCGTCTCGTGGTCACGGTGTCACCCACTCTGGCGTCCCGTGTGGTACGCAAGTTGGTGACAATGTAACCAATTTCACCCGTGCTGAGGTCACCGCCCGATTTCATGGTCGGGCTGAGGGACCCCACGTCGAGTGCTAGTCCGTGAGCCTCGGTTGCCATCATTTCAATCGTATCGCCTTTTTTGATAAAACCGTCGACGACGCGAACATACAAAATAACTCCTCGGTAGTCATCATAATAACTATCGAATATCAAAGCCCGGGTCGGCGCTTGACTGCTCCCGCGCGGCGGTTCGATACGAGCGACGACTTCGTCCAACACGGCTTCGACTCCCTGGCCGGTCTTAGCGCTAATCATGAAGATATCCTCTGGTGTGCAGCCCAACAGATTAATCACCTCGGCGCTGACCCGCGGCACGTCGGCGGCCGGTAGGTCAATTTTATTTAGGACCGGGATAATCGTCAAATCAGCCGCTAAGGCTAAGTAAACGTTGGCCAGTGTTTGCGCCTGGATGCCCTGGCTGGCGTCGACGACCAAAATTGCTCCCTCGCAGGCCTGGAGCGACCGGCTGACTTCGTAGCTAAAATCAACGTGACCGGGCGTATCGATCAGATTAAGGTCGTAGTCCTTATACTTCATACGGACTGGCGCCAGTTTAATAGTAATGCCCTTCTCGCGTTCTAAGTCCATGCTATCGAGCAGTTGCGATTTCATGTCACGTTGCTGAACGGTGCCCGTCAGCTCTAACATACGATCGGCCAGCGTCGACTTGCCATGGTCAATATGGGCAATGATGCAGAAGTTCCGAATATGGTCTTGGTTCATACTATAATTTTGCCCGGTACAACATGATTTTCTTTAGTCGAAACAAAATCGGTTGGACTTCTTGAAGCTTGAACAGATAACAAAAGAAGAAATAGGCCGAACCGTTAATCGCCACAATCAACGCGAACTTCGGGAAACTGGACAGGAAACTCTTGTCGGTCGCGTTCAGTGGCAGCAACACTACGGTGATATAGGTAATCGCTGCCATCAGGCCCGTCGCGCTGGCCATTCGTAAAATGGCATGGACGAATACCAGATCAAACAGTCCCTTGATGCGCCCCGACATCACTACGAACAAAATGGTGACTTCGACCATCGATGTAATAGCCGTTGCCCAAGCCAGCCCATAGACAGCCAAATGAAGTCCGAAGGTGAACCAGACCGCCAAGGCAACATTTAAGCCGATAGTGAAGAGCGAGATATATAGAGGTGTCTTGGTATCCTGCTGGGCGTAAAAGCTGCGAGCGGCGATGTGATAAATTGAACGGAACAAAATGGCGATAACCAAAATCCCCAAGATATTGGCCATCAAGGTATCACCACCGTTTTTGATGAAGTTGACGAGATAGCCACGACCGAAGAACGTAATCACCATCACCGGTAGTGCCAGCCAGACAATTACCCGTAATACCGCTTGTAGTTCGCTCTTAAAGAGGTCAGGTCGGCCCTGACCAATCCGCTCGGCCATCTTTGGAAAGGCGGCCGTGCTGATGGCGACGCCAATCAAATTGATCGGCACGAACGACAAGGTTGTCGCCTGCTGGTAGGCACGAACACTACCCGCTAGCATTCGTGAGGCTAGGTTTGTCTCGACGATACTATTGATGTAATCGATTCCCTGGTCGAGCGAACGAGCCGGGAGTAAGCCGAGGACTTTGCGAAAGCCCTTATTCTTCCAGTAAATCTTGAACCGGTAGTCAAATCCCATCCCGAACAGGCCGATGCTACTGACCAGCAACTGCATGACCGAACCCAAAACGACACCGAGCGCGACGCCCATAATACCACCCTCAAATACCTGCCAGCCAAAAATATTTATGCCATTAGTGAAAAACAAGGTACCGATAATAATTCCAACGTTGTAAACGGTCGGCGCCAGGGCAAAGAAAGTGAACCGGCCGATGGCTTGCTGCATACTGGCCACCACCGTTGCAATGGCGAACAAAAACGGATTAACCGCAATCACCCGCATCATGCTGACCGCCAAGGCGCGACTGGCTTCATCGAGTCCCGGTCCTACTACATAACGGACCAACGGTTCGGCAAAAATAATAATCAAAATGCTGGCCACCAGCGTTACCAGCGCCATCATATTAACCAGGCTGGTGGACAGCTCCCAGGCAGACTTCTTATTGCCAACCGCCAGTCGTTGGTTAAAGACGGGGATGAACGTCACGCTGAGCGCACCGGACACCAAAATAAAGAACATGAAATCGGGAACCGTAAACGCCACCGTGTAGGCGTCGATGCCGGTCGGATAGGTATCGTAATACAAACCGTTCAACTGGCGATCACGGATCAGACCGAGTACACTTGACAGCAACGTCGAACCAGCCAGCAGGGCTGCTGCTAGCTGGAGGGGGAGCTTTTTGTTAGCTCGGGCTGCCGTACTTTGAATGCGTCCCATAGGTTAATTTCGCCGTGCCTAGTAAAGCTTGGCCTCCTTGGGTAATTTTGCGTCCTTCAGAATGGCCACTACTCGCTCACTTTCGAGCGTTTCTTCTTCGAGCAGGGCACCAACCAACTTATCAAGACTGGGCCGGTTATGGGTAATCACGGCTTCGGCACGCCGGCTGGCTTCCTGGATGAGGCTGGCAACTTCTTCGTCAATCAGCTTAGCTGTGTCTTCGCTGTAAGGGCGCTCGTGGGTCATCTTATCAAAGACCATAGCCCCACCGCTCTCCTCATGGAAGACTTGGTCGCGCAGCTTGGTGCCCATGCCTTGTTCGATAATCATATCGCGGGCGATTTCGGTCGCCTTGCGCAGGTCGGAGCCGGCACCGGTCGTAATTCGGTCCGGACCATAGACGATCTTTTCAGCCACCCGGCCGCCGAGGGCACGGGCCAACACATCTTTGAATTCAATCACGCTGGTATAGCTCTTATCCTCTGGTGGCAAGAACCAAGTCACCCCGCCCGTTCCCCCGCGCGGAATAATTGTCACCTTATGCACTGGATCGCTGTCCGGCAGGATGTGCCCGACGATAGCGTGACCGGCTTCGTGGTAGGCGGTCATTTCCTTTTCTTTTTCGTTCATAATTTTTGTTTTACGCTCAGGACCTATCGCAACTTTTTCGAACGCTTCGGTTAAATCGGCGTTACTAATCTTTTTGGCGTTACGTCGAGCGGCCACGATAGCTGCTTCGTTGGCCATGTTGGCCAGGTCGGCACCCGATGATCCGGCGGTTTTGGCCGCCAGTGTGCCGATGTTCAGCGTGCTATCGACTGGCTTGTTCTTAAAGTGTACTTTGAGAATGGCTTCGCGGTCGCGTCGCTCCGGCAACATAATGTTAGTGCGGCGGTCGAAACGGCCTGGACGGAGCAAGGCAGGGTCGAGCACATCGGCTCGGTTGGTTGCAGCTAGCACGATGACGTTGGCGCCAGTCTCGAAACCATCCATTTCGACCAGGATCTGGTTGAGGGTTTGTTCGCGCTCGTCATGACCACCACCCATACCGCTACCACGCTTGCGGCCAACGGCGTCGATTTCATCGATAAAGATAATGGCTGGGGCATTCTTTTTGGCTTTAATGAACAGATCGCGGACACGGCTAGCACCGACTCCGACGAACATCTCAACGAATTCAGAACCAGAAATCGAGAAGAAAGGCACGTTGGCTTCCCCAGCGACAGCTCGGGCCAGTAGGGTCTTACCGGTACCTGGGTTACCCACCAGCAGCACACCGGTTGGAATCTTGGCACCGAGCGCTTGGTACTTTTTCGGGTGCTTCAGGAAATCAACCACTTCTTCGAGGTCTTGTTTGGCAGAATCGTTACCGGCGATATCAGCGAAGGTCACTTTTGTTTTATCGTTGCCGTACAGTTTAGCCTTAGACTTACCAAAACCCATGGCTTGATTGTTTTGGCCCTGGGCCTGGCGCATCATAAACATAAAGAATCCCGCGATTAAGATGACGGGGACGATGATGATCGCCAAGTTCCACAAGGTGTCTCCGGTAGCTGACGGTGCCGAAATCTGGACTGCGACCGGCGCGTTCTTGTCGAGTCCTTGTTCTTGCAGACTACTGCTCGAATCTTTGGTTGTTTTCTCGGTCGCAACGTCACTTCCCTTTGGCGTCACTTTGATGTCATTGCCTTGAACCGCCAACTTTGATATCTGGCCGGTATTAGCACGACTAATAACATCCGATATATCCACCTGTTTCAAGTCCTCGCGGGGCGACATAATGGCGACGACGGCCAGGATACCGAAAACGAGCAACGCCCAGAACAAACCGAGCCGAATCAGGTTGTTCGGTTTTTTATTAGGAGTTGGTGATTTGATTGCCATATAAAATTATCTATTCCTTTCAGACTCTGATTTTCAGAATTGTCTACTTACTCTTATTTTATCAGTTCAACCTCAAAATTACGAGAGGTGAAGCGAAAATGAACACTGCCTCCAGCCTGGTAAACGGCCCCCGGTCGGGCCGTCTTAATCGCCAGTAACGCCCGCTGCAGTTGCGGTCGCGTCAATTGGGCACGTGTGACACGCCGCAAACACTCACCGGCTGTGACTGGATCGAGGTGTGTAAAGAAATAGCGACTTTGCGAAGAACCGTCACCAACCAGCCGCTGAGCCTCATCGTCAATCTGTCGTTTAAGTGCAATCTGCTGAGCACGCAGCCCGAGCAACTGGCGTTTACTATCATCATCGAGCCTGTCGAGCGTGTGACGAATCCGATTGCGCAGGTAGTCGTCGCTGGCATTAGTACTGTCCTCGTGCCAGTCTAATTGACGCGACGAGGCGTAGTCGATAATTTCTGCCTTTGACGCGTCCAAAAGCGGACGAATAATGTCCGAATCGAGTACTGCCAAGCCCCGCCAACCGGTACCTCGTGTCATATTGATAGCAATCGTCTCGATAGCGTCATCGGCGTGGTGAGCCGTCACCAAGCCGGCTGAGTGTATGCGAGCAACCGCTCGTAAAAACTGGTAGCGCCTGGTTCGCGCCAATTCTTCGCTCGCCCCCGACCCGAGTTCTTCTCGACTACTTTCAAAGGCCAAGCCGCGATGACGAGCCAGCTTGGCGACAAATTGAGCGTCTTGAGCCGAATCGCTCCGAATACCGTGATCAAAATGCGCCACGATTAGTTCGTAGTCACCAGCTGGTGAGACATTCGCCCACTGGATGAACATGTCGAGCAGAACCACCGAATCGACACCGCCACTGACCGCAATTACGTAGCGACCAGCGGGTGGCAACGGGCTCAGCTGAAACGCTTTGAGACCCATACGCCTACCCAAATACCGAACAAGCCGCCTACCATCCCCATCAAGATACTCCAGCCACCGAGTAGGTCGTGGTCGCCAAACAAAAAGGGGATGTAGCCGCCCAGAATTCCGAACACGCTCGCAAACAAGAGGAGGACTGTTTTGTTCATGTCTGAATTATACGCTAAACGATAGCCCAATTAAAGGTATCGAACACTACCAAACGGAATCTTTTGCTTGACGTACTCACCCGTACTGAGCGTGTCGGCCGAATGGAGCGTCCGCTCGCCGTAACGCCGATTGATAGCATCGAGGGCATCGACCAGCTGATGTTCACGCGCCAAAGCGTCGCCAAACAAGCTCGTCTGCGGCTCGTTGTCGTCCGACAATCCGTAGCAATGGATACCGATCTCGCGGATATCATCCGGCGCCCGACTTAATAGCTGTTCGGCCAAGCCGTAGATGGCGCTATCGCTATAAAACGGGAGCTGGCACATCCGGCTGGCGTGCCAATAGCGCCGGTCAGCCGTTCTGACGTAGACATAGACGCCACGGGCAACTTTTTGTTGGGCCCGCAATCGAGAACCGACCGATTCGCACAAGTGGTGCAGTCGCGCTACAATCTGCTGCCGCGATAGGTCGCGGCGCTCCAGGACGTACTGCCGTCCGACCCGCTTCATATCGAACGTCCGGTCATCGACCTCGAAGCCACGCAGGCGCTGATGCCACTGCAAACCGACAATACTCTTAAAGACGACCTTTTGGAGCGTCACCGGGTCGCTATCGAGAAACTGCAACGGTGTATAGATACCGACGGCGTTGAGCCTCGCTTGGTTATGATCGGCAATGCCTGTCAAATCAGTCAGCTTCAGCCTAGAAAGAGTAGCGCGCAGGTTGGTATGGTTGATTTCGTCCAAGCCGTCGGGCTTATGCAACCCCGCCGCCGTTTTAGCCAAGAATCGATTCGGCCCAATTCCGACGTTGCAGCGCATAGCACAGCCCACCTCATCTTTCAGGCGCTGCTTGATCTCGTAGCCGATGTCAATCATCGGCCGTTTGTTCAGCAGGCAATGAAAGTCTATCACCCCCTCGTCGATACTCTTCATGACCGTCTGAGGTGAATAGTCGCTCAGAATAGCCAGTAGTTTTTTATAGACAAAGCGGTACTTGACTGGGTCACTTTCGACAGCGATTAGTCCCGGCGCCAGCAGCGCTGCTTCCTTGAATCTCATCCCTACCCTGACGCCCCTATCTTTCGCCTCGTAGCTAGCCGTCACAATCGCCGTGTGTTCGGTCCGACGATTGATAACTGCTACCGGTCGACCGCGTAGCCGTGGTCGGGCCTGCTGTTCGATGCTGGCGAAGGCTGAGTTAAGGTCGACGTGCATCAGCAGTGGTGCTTCCGGGTTGTACTCGTCACGCATCGTGGTCACCCTCAAATGTCAGGTGCCAGTTTAATCGTTCGCTGTCGAACTCTAGCCGGTAGTCCGCTTCGCCGTCGGTCACGTCGAAGA
>JBBRTA010000009.1:0-34608 GCA_038244885.1 Saccharimonadales bacterium (SeqCode)
CTTACTCCGCTGATTGCCGTGTACGGTCATGGTTTGCGCGACGCCAGACGGGAATCGAACCCAATTAACAGATAGAGTTTACTTAAATAAAAAAGTTCCACATAAAGTGAAATTTTTTGTATCTGTAAACTAATTTGGTGATCTCACCGGGAATCGAACCCGGATTGCCAGGATGAGAACCTGGTGTCCTAACCGTTAGACGATGGGACCACGATGCCGTTACATGATGCAACTACAACTTGAATACTGTACCAAATAACGGTGGTGATGTCTAGGTGCCAACTAGACCGTATCGAGTTGCTCGATGACTTCGATCAGCTTTTTGGGGGTAATTTCGGCCTTGATCAGGTAGGCGTCGGCGTGTTTTTGCATGGTGCTGCGCGAAGCATCGTCTTGTTCGAAGTTGGTTAAAATGATGACCTTTGTATTCGGAATCAAATCTTCAGTGCCGCCGCGGAGCGCATCCAGGATTTCAGTCCCCCGTCGTTCGGGCAACATGACGTCGAGTAGCATCAGGTCGTAGTCCTTGTTACGGGCGGCAATCAGGCCATCGTTACCGTCGACGACCCAGTCGACTTCGTAGCCGGCCTTTTTAAGGCTGCGGACGTACATTTCACCGATAAAACGGTCGTCTTCTATACATAAAATTGTGCGAATCTTCATAGCCTTAACCCCTATACATTGAATGATTTTTTATCCAGCCATCACCGTGTTCAATCAGGCCTTCGTTACTATTATCGCCTGAGTTTAGCTTATCCGCAACCGTTGCATAGATTGGCAGGGCAGCAATAAACGTTGACCCTTTCCCTTCTTGGCTGCGGACGCTGATTGTGCCGCCATGCGATTCGACGATGGCTTTGCTAATGTACAGGCCGATGCCGGTCCCAGCGACGGTCTCGCGTGAGCGGTGCGAGCGGTAGAACTTTTGAAATAGATTACTGACCACGTTAGCGGGCATACCGATGCCGTTATCCGCGACCGCAACTTCAACAAAATCTCCTTTGGCTTCGGCGGTGACATTAACGGAACCGCCTTCGTTACTGTATTTGATGGCGTTATCGATGAGGTTCCCCATGACTTCACTGATGCTGGCACGGTCAGCCGCAATGGTTGGTAGCGTTGTCGGAATGTTGACCGATAACAGGCGGTTTTGGGCGGTTGCTCGCAGGCTCATGTCGTCTCTTATCATCTCGTAAATGCCCGACAGCGAGTCTTCGGCCAGGTGAACCTTTAGATGGCGACGGTCGTAGCGCGAGGTATTGAGGATGTTGTTGATGTAGCCCGACAATCGGTTGGCAGAAACGGTCAGCCGACGAAAAAGCTCGTGCTGGTCGTCTTTAAGAACGCCGTCTAGTTCGCTCTCGAGTACTTCTAGATAGCCACGAATAACCGTAATTGGTCCGCGCAGTTCGTGGGCTGCGAAAGCAATGAAATCAAGCTCATCCTCGTTGACGCTATAGGTCGCGGTTCTGTCTATAAGGGTCAGAACTGTTTCGTTGATAGCGCCTTTTTCGTAGGTCGCGATTACATCGAAGAGTCGCTTGTCTTCGTCTTCGGGCATACGGTCCGCGATGCGGGTCCAGGTATGTTCGGCGTGAACCGCATGTTCTTCACATTCATCGAGCCAGGCATCGAGAGTATCGTGACCGTTAAACAGCAGGTTCAGAGATTGAGTATCGTCGCGCGCGACATTGACACGGGCACTTTTGTTGGCGTAAACGACTTGCCGATCGTGCCCGAGGACAATAAAACCACAACTGACTGCATCGAGGGCGGTTTCAATTGCAATCGCTCGTGCCGCCAGTGGAACACTCTCCTGTGTCGGTGCGGCTATGTCTTTTCCAGCGAGTTCATAGATGGTCTGCAGCGCCTGCTTGAGACCGTTTGTGGCGTAGCGGGTGTCGTTCGGATTTGGAGGTGTTGTTGTGGTCGGTTCGCCCGCGACATTGATGACAGCCGACAGTAGGTCGATTGATGGCCGTGCGGCGTAACTGAGCAGAAACATCGACGCGATGGTGCCGGCGAGGAAGGTGCCGATAATAATCGACCACAAAACGAACGAATCAGGCGGGAACACGCCAGTCAGGATAAGGACTGACGCGAGGATACCAGCTATCGTGATTTGAGATGCGAAAATAATGATCGTTGCTTCGCGACGAAAGGTTGGCCAAAAATCTCGAATGAGCTTTGGCATGGCCGCTACTGCCACGTGATACTTCCGGCGCCGTTCGGAACGGCGGCTATCCAAGTTTGCCCGCGAACAAGTGGCACATCTTTGCCGCTGGCATCGGTATAAGTAATTTGACCGGTCTTAGTCGTTTTATTCCAGGTGACTTCTTGGACGGTGCCGTTCTGGAAAATAGTCGCTCCACCGCTGCCGATTGTCACAATGGTTTCCCGTTTGCCGTCTTCCATAACGGTCGATTCATTTACCTTCATGGCTACGACGACGCTTGGGGTTATTTGTCCCCCTTCGCGGTCGAGATGAGCTGCACCAGCTTGGGAGCGAAGATAGGTATTTGTTGCTTTGTCGTAGGCGTAGGTAGTGTTGTAGAGCGGCGAGCTAATCTTGATGTCAATCTGGGTGGCGGTCGGTGTGTCGCTCGGCTTGCCGTCGACACGGCTAAAACCAGTAAAGGTTGAGCTGGTGTAGCCTTTGGCAGCGTTGAGGGCATCTAACTTCGCGAAGCTTGTATAGACATTATGCGGTGCGTAGCGGTCGGTGGCGCGCCAATAGCTGCCGGCGTTGAAGAACTGGTCAATATCGCGGTAGGTGCCGTTACGCACCTCGACAAGAGCCGCCGCGCTGCCACCAACGTGGGCGACGCTGGTATTAAAGGCCGCCAGCCACTCGGCATCGTACAGCCGAAGACTGCGGACTGGTCCGATAAGCTGTGGTTTTTCTTGCTGGTAAAGGACGGCGAAGCGCGTGATGCCACCCTCGGCAATAGCTTCAAATACGACACCACTGTCTTTGAGACCGGATTGTGGACGGGCGTCAGGACTGTTTTCTATCATTACCGCGGTGACGGGCTGGGTGGTGGCAGCCTCGTTCGCGACGAGGTTACCGGTCAGGGGTGAATAATATTTGACTGCGGCTTTTGGTTCAATTTTTTTGACAACGGCAGCTGGCGCTTGTTTCACTGGCTGTTGGTACAGTATAAAGAACGCAGCTGTAGCACTTGCCGCTATCAACAGGATACCGCCAATACCATATGAAAGCGTACGGTGATGGTGTACCCATTGACGTATGCGAGACCAGACTATATAATTTCGAGCTACTTTCATGACTTACCTGCCAGTATAGCAAAAAAGCTTGTGGTTTGTAACTGGCGGGTCGTCTTCACCAAAAAAAATTGCCTAGGCGGCGTCGATAGCGCGTTGAATGCGTTCGAGGGTCGTGTGTTGGCCAAGCGCCGCTAGTGTGTCGTTGAGGGCTGGACTGAACGGTGCCCATGATACGCTGAGGCGGATAAGACTGAAGAGAACACCCGGCTTCTGCCCAGTTATTTCAAGCAAGCGGTTAAGCGTTGCTTGGATGGACTCGCTGTCAAACTGGCTCGAGGAAAGTTCTTTCAAAGTAGTTCTTAGGAGAGAGACTTGCGCTTCGCGTTCTAATTTTGACAGTTGCTTATTGTCGTCGACCATCGTCCAGTCGGGCGACGGTTCGTCGAAGAAGTACGACGTCAGGATATTCAGGTCAGCCAAAGTCTTGAGCCGGTCCTGGACGAGTGCCAAGACCTGTTTTTTGGCGCCTTCACTCGCCTGTTTGGCGGTCTCGGGCCAGAAGTCGGCCGCCCTCATCATCAGGTCGTCGAGCGCCAAGCGACGGATCCATTGGCCGTTGAGCCACAACAGGCGCTGCTCGTCGAAACGGGCCGGGCTTTTTTGGACCCGGCTGAGCGAAAACTTTTCGATGAGCTCGGCTTCTGAAAACATTTCTTGTTCAGTTCCGTCGTTCCAACCGAGCGTCGCCAGGAAGTTCATCATTGCCTCTGGCAAATAACCCTCGCGGCCGTATTCGAGAATGTCTTTGGCGCCGTCGCGTTTGCCAAGTTTCTTCTTGCCATCTATAGCCATGACGTACGGTAAGGTAGCCAGTATCGGCTGCTTTACGCCGAGGGCCTCGTACAGATTGAGGAATTTTGGCGTGCTACTGATAAATTCTTGGCTCCTCAGGACATGGGTAATGCCCATGATCGAGTCGTCGACGATGTGGCAGAAGTTGTAGGTGGGAAAACCGTCACTTTTAACCAAGATAAAATCGTCAATCGCCTCTGGTCCGGTCGAGAGTTCTCCCATAACGGCATCATGCCAGACGTAGTTTTTTGGGTCCGACTTGAATCGGAGCGGCTGCGAGCCGTTCCAGACTGGTGGATATTCGGGGCAGTGGTCGCGGTACAGGAATGGTCGCTTGGCGGCTTTGGCCTGATTGCGGAACGCCTCGAGCTCGTCCCGAGAATATGGGTCGGCATAGGCTCGCCCAGCGTCGACTAATTTTTGTGCCCAGTCCTTATAAATCGCCAAACGTTCGGATTGAAGGTACGGCGCGTGGGGGCCGCCTACCGTTACCCCTTCGTCCCATGAGATGCCAAGCCAGTGCAGGCTGTCTTCTATCTGAGCAATACTCCCCACTACCTCGCGGATTTTATCGGTGTCTTCAATCCGAAGGATGAAAGTACCGTTGTTTTGATGGGCGATGAGCCAGGCGAAGAGGGCGGTTCGCACCCCACCGACGTGCATGAAACCGGTTGGACTCGGGGCGAAACGGGTACGGATTGGCTTTTGACTATCTTTCATAACTATCTTGAATTATAACAGATTAGCCAACTTAAAGACTGGTTGCGATACGGCGAATTTGTTCGCTCGAGAGCGGTGCGTTGCCATCGATAACATAGAGAATACCGGCGTTGACCCAAGCGGCGTTGCCATTGTAGGTGTAGATAGTGAGACCGCGCTCTTGATTGGTGATGTATTTTTCGCCTACCTTTTTACGGACGTTATCGAGCACTGCCGACGAGTCCCACGAGCTTTTCGACTCTTTGAGGCTAAATTTATTGGTGCCGGTGTTAGCCATAAAATTAATTACCACCTGGCCATCGGCAAAAGTTACTGGTCCATTGAGGCTGTAACCATCTGGGCGATATTCTGGGTAGGTTGCGTCAATCCCCGCCTGGCCGGCGGCCACCCGAACTGACCAGCTAGGTAGATTCAGGTAGGTGAAATAGGCACCGAGAATCACAATCACGGCACTAATAGTGAAAATGTTCATAAAGCGCGGGTTGCGTTTGAAAAAGGATTTTTTTGGGGCTTTGGCCGCTGGTTTGGAGAGGGCTGCCGTGATAGCTTCCTGTTTGATGTCTTTAGCTAGTTGGGGTGTTTTGGGCGTGACAACGGTTCGTTTGGCAACGCGAAGTCGGTTGATTTTACTGATTGTCGGATGGACAGCAGGTCGGATGTCGGGCATGGGAGCGGCTTTCGGGGCTATTTTGACGGGATGTGGAGCGAATTTGGAAATTTTAACGCTCCGAGCAATATCCATGGAACGACCCGGTAGCCTGTTAGGGCGCCCAAGAGGAGATACAATCGGCTTTTTGGTGGCCCGACGGACAAGGGTTTGTGATTTTTGGAGCATGCCGTGGACACCTGCGGCGGTCAGGGCTCTTGCGGCCGGTACGGCAACCTTTGTGTTTTGGAGGGGCATTCCCGTGTGGGCGTCATAACGTTGACCGTTAATGGTGACAATTTTATTTTTATCCATCGTTTGTTTCCTTAGTTTCAGCCCTATGTTCGTTATGCGTAATGCATAAGCATAATCTCTATATTAGAAAGGTTGATTGAATTATGCAAGGTTTTGATCAAAAAATGTATGCAACTTGGTATAATTATAGGCAGATGTATCGTCGGTCTTCTAAAAAGAAAGAACTAATGAAGCGCATAGCGGTCTATGTTGCGATGACTTTTTCGGTTATAACCATCGTGGCCGGTCTTGTTCTTGTCACCTTAGGCTACCGGTTCGACGGTGATAATGGCCACCTTGAGCAAGGCGCGTTAGTGCAATTTGCGACCATTCCTTCGGGGGCCACTATCGAAATCGATGGGAAAGCAATCGGCGCCAAGACACCCGCCAAAAATTCAGTGTTGGCTGGCACCCACAAGTTTATTATGTGGCGCGATGGTTATGAGACGTGGCAAAAAACACTCGATATAAAGGCCGGTACGTTGACGTGGTTTAACTACACTCGCCTTGTACCCAAAAATAAGACGGTAATTCCGGTGGCACAGTACGCGTCAGTCTACGCCAGCCTGGCAACTTCCGACGGCCAGAATATTATTATTCAGCAAGACGGGGCGGTCCCGACCTTCCAGCTGGTAAACTTACAATCCGATGACATCAAACCGACAGACATGACTCTACCAGGCTCACTTTACACTGATGCTTCGACGCCTGGCGTTATCCACGGTTTTAGGATGGATCAGTGGGGCGACAGCGGACGCTACCTGTTACTACAGCACACTTACGGTGATAAAAAAGAATGGTTGGTTGTTGATACGCACAACGTTGGCGCGACCCTCAACGTCACCAAACTATTCGACCTAGATATCTCGTCTGTCAAATTCTCCGGTACCAATGGAGCCATTCTGTACGGGCTAAGTGGCAGTGACATTCGTAAAATTGATTTATCGGCTGGTACAATTTCGCGCCCGTTGGTATCGCACGTGACAACCTTTAATTTATTTGAAACTAACGTCATCACCTATGTCGGTACCGACGAGAAAGACCCTACCAAGCGCGTCGTCGGACTGTATCGGGAAGGAGATAGTACCCCGCACGTCCTTCGGACGGTCAGTAGCGCGGCGGATGTTCCCTTGGCAATAGCCACCGGACGTTACTTTAATCAGGACTACGTGGCTATTACAGAAGGTAACAACGTCACCCTTTTGGGTGGCCATTATCCTTCGAGTAGCGAAGATAACAGCAGCCTCGCGGTAGTCAACGGCTTTAACTTTGTCACTGGCGTCGAACGACTGTCATTTAGCCCATCTGGAGACTATGTGCTGATTCAGTCTGGGGCAAACTTTGCCAGCTATGACATCGAGCACGATAAGGTGGCAACGTCCGTTGTCGCTAGCGATGTGACGTCCGCAGTCGGACCGCTCAAATGGCTCGATAATAACTACTTGTGGTCTGATTATGGCAGCGATGTGACCATCCGTGAGTTTGATGGCACCAACAGTTACACGATTAATAAAGCCGTCATCGGCCAAGACGTCGTCTTGACGAGTAACGGTCGGTATCTATATAGCATTGACAAAAACAATACAGGTTACCAACTGCAACGCGTTCGAATGATTCTTCCTTAGGGCTTCGCGCCGAATAGCCGTTCAAAGAACGTCGGTGAATTACCTGGAATCGCTTGTGAATCCGTACTCGTCACTACCACGGGGGCCGCTGCGGAGGCATTCGGGTCTGGACTGACTTGTTCGGCCGTGACGAGCAGGCGGTTAAGCGAAGTCCCCACCGGAGTACAGGTAATCAGCGTCATAACTGGCTTAGTCGTGGCGTAGGCCAGCTTGCCGACATCGGTGGGCTTGACTACTTCTTTTTTGGTAATAGTGTAGGTGTAGCGCTTGTTATTGTAGTTTGCGTAGACGCTGTCTCCTATGTTCATTTTTTCTAACTGGGCGAAAATAAACTTATAGTCACCAGAGTCGAGCAGGTCGTTGCTACTGTGTCCGGAAAGTACCGTGTTGCCGATTTGTCCCGGGTGGCTACTGGCCCCAGGAATTGCAAAGTGCGCCAAGCCACTGGCCATAGCTTTCATCTGTGAGTCGTAGTCATTGCCGACGTCGTACTGGACCGGAACGTCGACGTTAATCTTTGGAATAATCAGGCGAGGGTCCGGACCGACGTTTATATCGGTTGTCGGATCTAGAACGATATTTTGGGGGTCGATGCTCCCCGGGGAGACGTACGCCACGACGGTACCGATTATGACGCGGTTATATTGCAAAAACACAAATAATAGGACGACGATCAAGGCGCTGGCGATGGGTATGAAATGTCGACTCTTCCTTACCTTCTTGGCTGAACCTTGGACTTTCATTAGTAATTTTTGTCGTAGATCATACAGTGCCTCATCCCTAGACAGTCCCGCGGTTACCGGTTCGTCCGGCTGATTGGCAAAATAGCCCGACTGCGACGGTTTCGTGGAGCCTGCTTGGAGCGCTTTCTTGGCGTACTTTAGATGGTGTGCGTAATAGCCTTCGTAATACTTTTGGTAGTAGGTTTGCCAAGCGCTGTGGTACTGCTGCCATTGGTCAGGCTGTGGTTGCGGATGAGTGGTATGGGTCCGGTCGTACGGATTGACGTCCTCTAGCTGCGACGAAGCTGCCTGATGTTGAGGTTTGGCAGTGAGGCTGGAAGTGTTATAAAGGCCATTAATTTGGCCACGCAGTAGCTCGGCGGCAGCCTGCTGGCTGTCGGTTTGATTTAGGTTCGATCCAAGCGACCGTTGCAAAGAGGACGGCGTGCTAGCGGGGGTGGTATTGACTTCGTCTGGTCTCATATCTATAGGTTCCTATTGGGTTCTATTGTACAATACATTAGTAGCAACTGCCATTCTTCTTATGCTGATTACGAGAGGAACGGGCGTTGCGCAAATCGAGTGATTTGCCAGATGATATTGGTTTCGGGCGAGTGGCGGAATCGGTAGACGCGCTAGATTCAAAATCTGGTTCTTGTAAGGGAGTGGGGGTTCAAGTCCCCCCTCGCCCACCAATATCATCTTCAATTACAATAAACTCGAGGTGACGCTTTCCAGTGTTTTGTTTGGCGTCCAGAGCCAATAGACCGAGGCCTTGGCAGCGACACCGCCTCTCCAGATAGACATCGGGTTTCCCCACGGTGTCGAGGTCACTTCTCCGCCGACGGCCACGATGAGCTGTTCTTTAAAGAGAACGGTTATCGCGACCGGGTAGCTAATCGTAAATTTATGGAGGGCTTCAATTAAGCTGGTCAGTTGCATGCTAAAGGTTAAAACTTTAGGATAATACACCAGTTGAAATAATTTTTGGAGTTGGGCGAACGACATGACTAGGAGCGTATTAGGGCGTTCAATTAAAACTTGGCTACTGTGTTTGATGAGGTCGATGCCGTCGCGGGTGATCGTCAGCGGTCCGCTATAGGTCTGAATAAAGTCCTCGTAGACGATAGCTGTTTCGCTGTTGCGCCCGGCATCGCCAATCATCAATACGCCCGTCGCCCACTGCCCCATCGTCCGCATCTGGACAAGGGCGTCTCTCGCCAGGCTACCAGACGGGTTGGTGGCCCCGAACACCGTATCGGTAATCGATGTCGGAATAGATTTTTTGAGGACATCGGGTAGTAGGACTCGTACTTCGCCGACGCCCGCCGCGACAGCGATGCCATAGCCTTCGCCGACGCCCGCAAAACCTAATTTGTTGCCGCCGATAATACCGAGACGACCGGATTGCGACCGTTGCTCAGGCTTGCTCCAGTCG
This sequence comes from Saccharimonadales bacterium (SeqCode), assembly GCA_038244885.1. Lineage (GTDB taxonomy): Bacteria > Patescibacteriota > Saccharimonadia > Saccharimonadales > Saccharimonadaceae > UBA1547. The sequence continues at coordinate 9,526 of JBBRTA010000009.1, forward strand.
ATATCTGGAAAAAGTGGCGTGCCTGGGGTCTGTTTACGCCAGTACGAATGTGTGTCCATTTGGCTCCAACTGATAAATCATGTTTTTACGTTCAACGACGACGGTCCAGTTATTTTGTTTGGCCGCGGCGAACAGGTCGTTATCCGGGTTAAACGCAATCGGTTGTTCGACAATCGATAGCATACCGACATCGCCACGAGAGTCCCCGACCGCGATGCTGCCTTCGAAATCAAGCCCGTGCTCGCTGACAATACGCCTCAAGATAGCGTCTTTGCCGTCGTGAGTTTTGACGATGTTACCTGTAAAATAGCCATTGTCGCCGCGTTCATAATGCTGACCGACCCAGACATCAAAGCCATACTTGTCGGCAAACAGTTTGACGAGTTCTTCCTGTGAGCCGGAAATCGCAATCAAGCTGTAGCCTTGTCGTTTCAGCTCGGCTACTAGGTCTCGGGTATAGGTGTAGACGTAGCCGCCCAACCGCTCAAAGACTGACATGGCCGCCTCGTCGAAATCGCTGTATTTAATTCGCGTCAGCACCGTATCGAACGTTTCGGCCATGACTCTTTCGTAGACTTTGAAGGCGTCGCTGTGCTTGCGCGTTTTCCAGTCGATTTCGTGTTGCGAGAAGGCCTGCGCCAGCTCAGCGGGTGCTTTGCCGGTTACCAGCAGTTCGTAGACAACTTCGCGGTACAAACCGGACCTAAACAGTGTGCCGTCAATGTCAAACGCGGCAAATTTTTTTGTCATGAGGCCACCTCAATACTGACAGGACAGTGGTCAGACCCGGTGATTTCGGGGTGAATTTTAGCGGCTAAGATCTTATCAGCAATCGACTGGCTAGCCAGCCAATAATCGATCCGCCAACCGACGTTTCGGGCGCGGGCGTTGGCCCAGTGCGTCCACCAGGTGTAGGCGTCCGTTTGGTCGAGATGTTTGGCGCGGAAGGTATCAATCAAGCCGGCCGCTTCGAAGGCGTCAAAGCCAGCCCGTTCTTCATCAGTAAAACCGTGCTTGCCGACATTGGCTTTCGGATTAGCTAGGTCGATTTCGCCGTGAGCGACGTTCAAATCTCCACAAACTAGGACAGGTTTTGTGGCTTCAAGCTGTTTGATGTGTTCTAAAAAGGCCGGGTCCCATTGCTTTTCGCGGAGCACCAGGCGAGACAAATCGCCCTTGGAATTGGGCGTGTAGACGGTCACCACCCAAAAGCTTTCGAACTCGGCCGACAGGACGCGGCCTTCCTTCGTGGGATCACCATAGCGGTCGCCCGCCAGGTGGTACTTGTCGGCGATGGTGTCGGCGAAACCGTTGATGACCCTGAGTGGTTTGACCTTGGTGAAAATCGCCGTGCCACTATAGCCGGCCTTATCGGCGCTATTCCAATATTCGTGGTAGTCAGGTAAGTCGATGACGGCCTGGCCCTGTTTGGCTTTTGTCTCTTGCAAGCATAAAATGTCTGGCTGCTCGGCTGCCATAAAGGCTTGAAAGGCGCCTTTATTTATGACCGCGCGGATACCGTTGACATTCCATGAATAAAGTCTCATATCCTTAGTATAGAACATTCTCTAGATATTTTTGAGCACCCGCTGCGTATCACGCTCTTGGTCGCGACGTTTGAGGGTTTCGCGCTTGTCGTAATTCTTCTTACCCTTACCGAGGGCAATCACCACTTTGACGAATCGTCCGCCGGTCAGTAGTTTCAGAGGGACAATGCTCATACCGGATTGTTTGCGGGCGGCTAAGTCATCGATTTGCTTGCGCTTGGCAAGTAGTTTTCGGGGAGAGGTGTCGATTGAACGGGCCCCGACCTTACCTCGTTCGTTCAACTTAAGACTAAAACTGGCATTATTCAACCACAACTCCCCACCTCTAATCGTCACAAACGAGCCCTTTAACTGAATATGTCCATCGCGGGCGGCCCGTGTTTCGGGTCCAGTCAGGGCGATACCGACTACCAGGTCTTCGTCGAGGGCGTAATCAAATGAAGCCCGTCGATTGACGATCGTTTTAGGCTTGAGGATAACTTTCTTTTTTTGTGCCATATTGTGCTATTGTAACAGATTAGTCACATTGACAAAAGTTGAATATAAATGTCATAATATCGCCCCGTTTAGCTTGCTTTGGTAGACGCTAATTGAAAACGCAGCTTAAGAGATCGGAGGATTGATGCCGGAGCGTCAAATTACTTGACTATATATACAAAGTATGCTATAAATATACATAAGTAGCACCTACTACTCGCTCTTGACAACATGGAAATCCTACCAAGATTGGATGGGTGATTGCCGTGGAAACGGTGATTTCTGGCTCAAAGACCAACCGGCGCCAACACGTCACCATGACGTTCTGTGGCATTCTCGCCTATATCGGACAGTTCGGACCGTTGATGCCGGCATTGACTCTGCGCGGCAGAGTCGATCGTATCGACTACGGTTCGGCGAACTCGGAGGCGATCATTGATCAGTCCACCGATGAAGCCGCAGCCCTCATCAGTCAGGGCTACAGCCTCACCCTGTTCGGTTCATCGTACGGCGCCAACCTTCTGCTGTTTGTCCTCGCAAAGCTGCGCAAGCGGCTGGGCGACCAGATGGTCGAGGAGCGCATTACGGTGCGTCTGGACGACTCGCCAATGGGCGGGCAGACTATGAAAGGTCTACCCGAACTGCTCCGGCGCTTCATGATCCGTTTCCCGTCTGCGTCGACCAAACTCGATGCGGTTGGCGGAGTTGCCATGAAGCTCATGAGGGTTCCGCCCAAGGATAAGAACATCAAGATGCCGTCCGACACGACGGCCCTTGTTGGTCGTCAGATCTCCAGCCAGCCTGAGTTCAATGCTTGGGTGAAAGCCGAAGCAATCAAGGGCCTGACCGGACATCCATTTTCTCGCTGGTATAACCAGGTGGCGTGGATGTGTCGAGTGGGAGATACACTTCCTACCGACGCGCTCCGCAATCTCCGTGTTGTCTACGTTGCCTGTGATGGCGAATACAACGACACGGTACACCAGCCGTTGGCGGTTGAGAAATGGCTCAAGAAGGTGGAAAACCTCCACGTCTTGACCGTTAAGGCGCCGCACTGTAGCTACCTTGAGAGTAACGATGTGTGGCTCAAGGCCACCGCAGACGCCTACGATTATCTTGGAGTTCCCATCTAGTTCAGTTCAGATCAGAGTAAGGTGCTGCTGCCCCGGTTTTACGACCGGGGCAACTCATATCCTGACGTTTTAAATTGAGACACCCGGACCGCTATTTGGGTGTGTTTTTTGTCAATTCAGAGGCTGCTTCGTATAAGATTGTGGCCGATGCCTGCCAATTGTATTTACTAATGTACTGTTGGCCAGCCGTACCAAGCTTGGCTGCCGCCATAGCGTCAATAGACGCTATTTTTTTCGCAAAGTCGCGGGCACTCCGGGGGTCAAAATAGAGTACGCCATCACCAGCTACTTCATGGTGGATTGGCAGGTCGCTGACGACGGCCGGTACACCAAGTTTTAGGGCTTCGGCCAGCGGAAGGCCGAAGCCCTCGTCAAAACTGGCGCTAACCAGTAGGGCATTGTCGGCCAGCAGTTTGGCGTATACTTTATCCGAAACTCCGCCGTGAAAAACCACCTTCGCCCCAGCTGGTATTAACGACTCCAGCTGTCGTTTGCGTTTTGGGCTGATGCGACTCAATAGGTGCAATGTGTAGCCAGTTAAAAACTCCATCCCGCGAATCAGCGTCTCGACGTTCTTATACGGCATGAATGACCCCATGTAGGCAAGATTTTTTGGCTGCTTGGTGATGGTGACGTCGTGACTAAGCAGTGCGCGTAGTTGTTGTGGCGCGTTAGGGACGATGACAACCGGACGATTGGTAAGTCTAGTCCGCACTATATCGTCTTTGCTTGTCTGACTGACGGTGACGATGAGGTCGGCACGATTGAGCGTCAGCCGCTGAGGTAGGTACGTCGCATGGTAGGCGCGCCAGCCAACCCGGATGAGCGGACGTAGGTGTCGCGGCGGCGTACGGTGCCGATAATAAATCATGTCGTGTAGCGTCAAAATCAACTTGAATCGACGGCCGAGCGACCCCATCGTTTGCATGGGACTGAATACTACGTCAGGATGGTAGCGGTTTAGAATGAGCGCCGTCAAAGGCTCCATCGGCGAGGTGGGGGCATGGATGAGAATAGAGACGGCATTTTCGGGCAATAATTTTAATTGGGCCTTATCGCAAATCAAAAATGTGACGGGTACGAGCTTGGACAGGGCTACTCCGAGTTCAGCGCTATAGCGGCTGATGCCGTCGTGAAAGTCGGTCTTGATGTAGCGCGCGTCAAAAAATAGTTTCATCCTGCCAATAATTCTAGCATGGTATAATGAACGGCATATGAAAATATTGATTGCGTCGGACCTGCACTGGCCGACACTTAACGGCGTTGCTTCGTTTAGCCGCAACTTGGCCCAAGGCCTGGCTGCTCACGGTCATGAGGTGCTGGTAATCGCGCCGAGCCAGAACGGTAAACCCTACAAGGAAGTCGACGTCAACCATGCCGTTTACCGCACGGTCTCGGTCCCCTTTCCGTTCTATCAGAACTTTCGAATCTCGCTGACTCCCCAGCGAGAAGTAAAAAAAATTATCAAAGAGTTCGACCCGGACGTTATCCATATCCAAATGATGATGACAATTGGTCAGGCGGCTATGAGATACGGCAATAAGTACGGCATCCCTATCGTCAGCACCAACCATGCTATGCCGGAGAATTTGATGGACAACCTTAAATTGCTGGCGCCAATCGCCCGGCCAATTAATTACATGCTCAAAGAATACGGTGCTCGCTTCCATTCCAAAGCTGATTACGTGACGCTGCCGACTCAGTCGGCAATCGACATGTTTAACGCTTCGGACAGACTCAGCGTGCCGATGGAACCGGTCTCGAACGGAATCGACCTTTGCCGTTTCAAAGTCGGTGTACCCGACCCTGCACTATTAGAGCGCTTCGCGATACCGACCGACCGACCGATTATTTCCTATATTGGACGATTGGACGCCGAAAAGCATCTGTGGGTGCTGATTCGAGCCTTTGTCCGGGTCTTGGCGACGACCAGGGCTCACCTGCTCGTCGTCGGTGACGGGACTGAAGTGGTCAATCTCAAACTACTCGCTGTCGAACTTGGCGTGTTAGATCACATTACCTTTACCGGTCGAGTCAGCGACGAGGACTTGGTCATCCTCCATCAAGTTGGTACCGTTTATTGTATGCCTTCCCCCGCTGAACTACAGAGTATCGCGACCTTAGAAGCGATGGCTAGCGGCCAGCCGGTCGTGGCGGTTGATGCCGGAGCGCTCGGTGAATTATGCCAGGACGGCCGCAACGGCTATTTATGCCAGCAGGATAATGACGAAGAGATTGCCACTGGCCTTCTAAAAATTATTTCAGACAAAAAACTCCGGGCAAGTATGAGTGCGGAGAGTTTGGCGATTGCCAAGACGCACGACCTGCAACAGACGCTGGCCCGTTTTGAAGCTATTTATACAAAACTGATTAACGAATAAAGGTTCTGATGAGTTTGGCGACCCGTTCGGGGGTCTCGTAGTGGGTCAAGTGCCCCACTCCTTTAATTACTTCTAAAGTCGCGTTTGGAAAGAGGCGGACGAGCTCGTGTTGTTTGTGTAGCGGCGTGATATCGTCTTGATCCCCCGCGATGAGTAGTGTCGGCGTCGCAATAGTCTTGGCCACGTCGCGGACTGTATGACGGGTCGAGGTGGCAAAGGCCTCGGCCACAACCCGGGGGTTGGCGAAGGTACTGAAGTGCTGAAGGTGTTGGCCGTGGACAAATGCCCGCAATTGCTTATCTTTTGTCTTGGCCATCGTGCTGCTCATTACCATCACGATAGGTTTGGTCGACAGCCAGGCGTGGGCCAGCCTGGCTGGTAGTTTTTGCCCCAGGAGGTAATAGACAATCGCCAGACGGGTCAAGGCGGCTTTGGGGCCTTCCAGGGCTGGCGCCCCGATTGGATTGACTAAAATTAGCTTAGAGATAGTGTCAGGATGCGCGCTGGCGTAGGAGCTGGTAATGATACTGCCAAACGAATGGCCCAGCAAGACGGGAGCTTTGGGTAGAGCCAGGTCTTTAATGAAAGCCTCGAGCCACTTCGTATAGGTGTCAAGCGTATGTTTTTGGGTGAGCGGCTGGCTCTCGCCGAACCCTGGCAGGTCGGGCACGATAATGTGGAAATCGGGTAGCGCTTTGGCAATCAAATCGAGTCCATGATGTGTACCTCGGAAGCCGTGAATCATTACAATGGTCGGGAGGCTGGAGTCGTGGTACGTCCAGTAAGCGGTCGTGTTGCCCAGTGCGTGGTTACTCATCTAGCTAGTATATAGCCAACTCGCTCGAAAATACCACCCACCCATCGACTTTAATCGAGGGGGCGGAACCGACAGTGATAGCGTGGTCCCTGCGATGAGACTGGACTTCCACCTCTATAAATGATAGTATTGTACAGATGATCGCCGATATTAGTGTTACCGAAAAGAGCTTTGGGCCCAAACTTCTGATGAGTGGGATTCGGTTTAGTATCGATGATAGTGAGAAAGTCGGTGTAATCGGACGCAATGGTGTCGGTAAATCCACCCTGTTCGGCATCCTGGCCGGCAGCGACAAAGATTTCACCGGAGACATCATCTTTAAGCGCGGTACCGTCGTCGTCGCCACGGCCCAAGAACACCACGATATGGGTGATACTACCGTCTTGCAGTATGTCCTGGCAGGACTACCCGAGTATAGCGCCCTCAGCCATATTATCGAGACTCTTCCGCTCACCATGGGCGACGACATGAAATTGATTAATGAATATACCCAAGCCCTGATGCGCTTTGACGATAAAGGTTTCTACCAAATAGAGGAACAGATCGAACGTGAACTTGATAACTTCCAGTTACCTGGCGTCGCTCACCGCTTATTTACCACCCTTTCCGGTGGCCAGAAACGCCTCGTCGAGGTCGTCAAGGTGATGCATAGCGATGCCCATTTAGCCTTGGTCGACGAGCCAACTAACCATATGGATTACATCGCTAAAGCCCAATACGTGGAGTGGATGAAAACCGCCCGCGAAGCCATGTTGGTAATTACCCACGACCGCGACGTCTTGAACGAAGTCGACCGTATTATCGAACTCAAAGACGGCGATAGTGTCAGCTACAAAGGTAATTACGATGCCTACCTCAAACAGAATGCCGTCAGCACCGGCAGTCAGATGAATGACTTTGAAATGGTTGAAAAGCGAATCGTCAACCTCAAGGCCAAAGTCATCGACTACCAGCGCCTTAAAGAGAAATCCCGTAACCCTGGGACGATCCAAAAGTTCAAACGTCTAGAGGAGACATCCCGTAAGGAGCTCGGTGAGCTGCAGGCCAAAGAACGACCTACTTTCTGGATTGATAAGGAATCGGCCGCCAACCTCAACTACAAAGTCGCCGCTCAATACGACAAGTTTAAGGCGAAAAATATCCGTATGAGCATGAAAAACGACGAGTCGCGCAGTAAACACGTTCTGGTGACCGGCCGTAACGTTTCACTGGGCTATGGCGACACTCCCCTATTTGACGGCGCCAATATCGACCTGCGCGAAGGCGAGGCGCTGGAACTGCGCGGTCGTAACGGTGCCGGTAAGACTACTCTTATCAAAGCTTTGCTGGGTGATACAACTCCGAACTTTTTTGCCGGTGAGCTATCGCTCGATCCGCACGTTCGGATCGGTATCTACGAGCAAGAAGTTTCTCCTACCTATTTCGCCTTGCCGCTCGAAGCCGCCATTGAGCGGATGTACCTTGACCGCAATCTAAGCATTTCGGTTTCCAAGGTGCGCAGTTTGCTGAGCGACTATCTTTTTAATGACGGCGATGGTAAAACACCGGTGTCGCGGCTGTCCGGTGGCCAAAAAGCTCGTTTTCAGCTGATTGCTATGTTGGCCAATGACCCGCAACTGTTGATCCTGGACGAGCCGACGAACCACCTTGACCTTCCAAGTATCGAGGAACTTGAAACGGCCCTAGCGAAGTACGCCGGAGCGGTCATTTATGTCAGTCACGATGGTTACTTCCGGCAAGCACTCGGTGGCGACGTGCTACAAATCGGCGCCAAATAAAATATTCCGCACTCAAGGCGGAATTTTTTATTTAGTGAATGAGCCTACTTTGCGGCCACAGGCTGGATACCGTGGGCTTTAATCGCATCTTGTAATTTCGGGCGGTCAAAACCTAGGATGAGCTCGCCGGATATATCTGTCACCGGCACACCACTATAGCTGCCGCCGTTCTTGCTCATCAGTTCCGCGTAAGCCTCCTTGTCGGCTTCGATATCCTTGGCGACATACGGAATGCCGAGCGTGTCAAGCCACTGCGCCTCACTATGGCAAAAAGCGCACCAGCTGGTGCGGTAGAGAGTAATTTGGGCTGTTGGTGAGTCGATCATAATAGACAGGTTCCTTTTTTCGTTGTTACTATACATTGTACACTAAATTGCGCCGCTCCTCCATGGTGCCGGACAAAAAAACCTTGTAGATAATACAACTTATGCTATACTTAGCGCATAACAACAGAGGTAAAAAAGTGACCCGCCCTAATCACGCCAGCCATACATCGCCAGCCATACATCGCCGACACGGCTTCGCGCTGCCGACGATTCTCATCAGTTCTATCGTTATGCTGATTGTTCTGCTTGTCTCTGTCAGCAGCACTACGGCCGTCCGAACAGCTATTAAAAATCAATACTACGCGCAACTGGGGCAAGTCGCCGGTGAAGCGGGAACGGCGTATGCCAAGGCCTGCCTCGCAGCTAACGGCGGCGTTGCTCAGTGGTCCGATGTGTTGCCGCTCAAATCGAACACCGATTGTTCCGGTAATCCTCTGAACGCCGGCGTTGTGACGTGCGACGGGGCCAATATAGATATACTATGTTCGGTGACCCGCAACGGTAATATGCGGAGTAATTTTATGATTGGCTCGCCACCAACTGACACGTTTGGGAAAGCGTTATCAATTCCAACTAATGGCTACGTGGAACTACTGAGAACCTCAAATCAGGCTGTGTGGCGTCGTTATGCCCAAAATAGCAGCCGACCATCCACACCAGTTAACGGTGGCGTCGTCACCACCTTGGCGGGTTCCGGTGTGGCTGGCTTCGCCGACGGGACTGGCGTTAGCGCCCAGTTTAATGCTCCCTCCGGTGTCGCGGTCGACTCGGTCGGCTACGTCTACGTCGCCGACCAGTATAACCACCGCATTCGTAAAATTACCCCGGCTGGTGTCGTCAGCACCCTGGCGGGCTCCGGCGTGGCTGGCTTCGCCGATGGTGCCGGCACTAGCGCCCAATTTAATTATCCCACCGGTGTCGCGGTCGACTCGGCCAGTAACGTCTACGTCGGGGACTACAGCAACAACCGTATTCGCAAAATTACTTCGGCCGGCGTCGTCACCACCTTGGCGGGTTCCGATGTGGCTGGCTTCGCCGACGGGACCGGCGTTAGCGCCCAGTTTAATGGTCCCTCTGGTGTCGCGGTCGACTCGGCCAGTAACGTCTACGTCGGGGATATAAGCAACCATCGTATTCGCAAAATTACTTCGGCCGGCGTCGTCACCACCTTGGCGGGTTCCGGTGTGGCTGGCTTCGCCGACGGGACCGGCGTTAGCGCCCAGTTTAATCTTCCCTCCGGTGTCGCGGTCGACTCGGCCGGCTACGTCTACGTCGCGGATCTGTATAACCACCGTATTCGTAAAATTACTTCGGCCGGCGTCGTCAGCACCTTGGCGGGTTCCGGTGTGGCTGGCTTCGCCGATGGGGCTAGCGCTAGTGCTCGGTTCTATTACCCCTACGGTGTCGCGGTCGACTCGGCCGGCACCGTCTACGTTGGGGATAATACCAACCAGCGCATTCGTAAAATTACCCCGGCCGGTGTCGTCAGCACCCTGGCCGGTTCAGGCGTGGCTGGCTTCGCCGACGGGGCTGGCATCGCCGCCCAATTTAATTATCCCACCGGTGTCGCGGTCGACTCGGCCGGCTACGTCTACGTCGGGGACTACAGCAACAACCGTATTCGCAAGATTCAGTAGATAAAACATACTAGTTTCCTGATCATCATACATGGCGCGGTTTTACCGCTGTCATTATTACTATCTCAATGCTTATGGTTGTCGTTTCGTGTCAAGTGCCAGCCGTGGCAATAATCGCATTGGTAGACGCGGAGCGTCAGCGACATATTCATCAGCATGTGGTCTTCAGCCGCCGTTAGCGCCAATTGTTCACTATTGAAACGCCGTTTCGCCAGGCAGGCTGTCTGTAGCGAAGTGATGATGTGTCTGACTTGTCGATTACGTCGTGGCATGGCTGTACAAATTTCTCTTTCTCTGATAAAGTATAAGACGATATGACTCAGTCGCCAAGCTTAAAAACTAAGACGACGAATCAGCCGCACCCAGCGGCGATTTTGTTGCTACTGACAATCCTCGATACCATGTGGAGGGCCTTTGTTCCGACTATCGGCGGGACGATTTTGGGTGTCTACCTCGATAACTGGCTGAACAAGGCCCCCTTCTTTACCACAAGTATGATTATTGTTGGCTTCGCGACTAGCGCGGTCCTGATCGCCGTTCAGTTGAGAAATGTGAGACGATCATGATAGCCAGCTTCGCAAGCGTCGACCTCCATATCAGCATTGCTGCCGAAAGGCTTTTTTCGATCGGTGGTGTTGCCGTGACCAACGCTATGGTGACCGGGCTGGCGGGTTTGGTAATCACCCTCGTGATTTTATTTTACGTTGCGCACAGCGTGCGAGACCATCGTTACAATCGATTTGTCGGACTCGTCCAGTGGGTATTCGAAGGCCTGCTAAAGTCGGTCTACGATGTTGTGCCGGATAGAGTATTGGCTCGTAAGGTTATGCCGCTGGCGGTGACAATCTTCTTTTTCGTACTGATTAACTATTGGCTCAGCGTCATCCCCGGCCTCGACTCGATTCTGATCGGTGGCGTGCCGCTACTGCGAAGCTTGACGGCCGACCTTAACTTCACCTTGGGGCTGGCTATCATCACGGTCGTGACTGTCCAATTTTATGCCATCAAGCATTTGGGTATTATTGGCAACGCGCGGCGTTATTTCCGCAACCCGGTCAAAGATCCAATCGGCTCATTCGAAGGTGTTCTGGAACTGATTGGCGAGTTGTCACGCGGCACCGCCCTGGCGCTTCGTTTGTTTGGCAACGCCTTTGCTGGTGAGGTGCTTTTGATCGTGATCGCTGTTCTGACCAACTACTTCGCCAGCGTCACTTTGCCATTCTTTATGGCCTTCGAATTGTTCATCGGTTTTATCCAGGCCTACGTCTTCTTTGTTTTGACGCTCATCTTCACTTCCCTCGCCGTCAGCTCGCACGGTGATGCTTCAGTTGACCATTCCCCTGCCCCGCGCCGTAAAACGGTCAGACAGGTTGAGTGATATAATGAATATAACTAAGACAAGAAATTAAGGAGAAAGAATCATGGAACAATTAGCATTTGGCCTTACCTATGCCCTCCCGGCACTCGGCGCAGCAATGGGTATCGGCTTTATTGGTGCCGGCGCACTCAACGCGTTCGGTCGTAATCCGGAAAAACTGAGCGATATCCGTACGCTGATGATTACGGCGATCGTCTTCGCCGACTCACTGGCCATTATTGGTATCATCGTAGCGATCATCGCGAAGTTCTTAGGTTAGGATTCCCTTGACGAATACGTTTACGCAATTTGCCTCAACGACCCCCGCCACAGGTGGTATTTTTGAGGCGCTGGGAATTGATTGGAAGACGTTGATTCTACAGATGGTTGCTTTTTTGATTCTGGTCTGGTTGCTCGGTAAGTTCGTCTATCCGTGGCTGATGAAGTCCGTCGACGAACGCCAAGATAACATAGAGGCGGTTACCAAAGCCACCGCCGAGGCCCAGGCTGCAGCCAATGAGGCTCAGCTGAAAGTCGCCGACTTACTCAAAGAGGCCCAACTGAACGCCGCCGATATCATTGAAACCGCCAAGCTGGAATCAGCCGCCTCTATCAGTGACAGTGCGGAAAAAGCCCAAAAGCGAGCTCAACAGCTGATGCTTGACGCCGAGTCGGAGATCCGCAAGGAAGTGACAGCTGCCAAGATAGTTCTACATAACGAAACACTCGAATTGGTGACTTTGGCAACCGAAAAAGTCCTTGGAAAAGTGGTCACAGGCAAGATTGACTCGGAGCTAATCAGCGCTTCGATTAAGGCAGTGAAATAACCCGATGGCCGTCCGTTTGTCCCGTCGTAAGATAGCAAGCTACGTCGCCCAACAATTGGTGGCTGGCGTTAAAACCAACCGTCTAACATTGGAGTTGGCGGCTTTCCTGCTCGATACCAAGCGGACAAACGAACTGGGGCTCATCATCCGAGACGTCGACTACGAACTGAGTAAGCTCGGTGTGGTAATGGCCCAGGTCACTTCAGCCTTTGATATGACTGAGACGATGCGCCTAGCGGTCAGTAAGCTTATAAAAGACAAAACCGGGGCCTCGCAGGTCCATTTGGAGCAGTCCATCGATCCGAGTGTGATGGGTGGAGTCAAAATTGATCTGCCGGGGCTTCAGTACGACGCAACGGTCGCCCGCAGACTAACAATACTAAGAACTAATTTTAAGAAATGATAAGGAACAACGATATGACCGAACTCTCAGTAGCAGATCTTTCCAAAGACCTCCGTGCTGCAATCACCAAACTTGAAGCCCGAGAAGGTCTTGAAAGCGTTGGCGTGATTGTTCGTGTCGGCGACGGCGTGGCCTGGATTCATGGCTTGCATCGTGCCGGTTACAGCGACGTCTTACAAGTCGAGACCGATGACGGCATCATTGAAGCCTTTGCTCTTAACCTTATGGAAGATGAAATTGGTGCGGTACTACTCGGTACTGATGCGCAGGTATCGGCTGGCAACACAGTTCGCTTGAAAGGCACGTCACTCCAGGTGCCAATTGGTCCTGAGTTACTCGGCCGCGTCGTCGATCCGTTGGGACGTCCGCTCGATGGTGGTGGTCCAATCAAGACCAAGCAGTTCGGTCTGATTGAGCGCGAAGCGGTTGGTGTGATGGGCCGCAAGTCTGTCCACGAACCCCTCATGACAGGTGTGATGGCAATTGATGCCATGTTCCCTATCGGTCGCGGACAACGTGAATTAATCATTGGTGACCGCCAAACCGGCAAGACGGCCTTGGCCATCGACACCATGATCAACCAGGCAAAGCAAAAAACCGGTGTGGTCAACGTTTACGTTGCCATCGGACAAAAACTGTCCAAGGTTGCTCGGTTAATCGATCGCCTGAAGCAAGAAGGTGTGATGGATCAGACGATCGTCGTTGCCACTAGTCCTTCTGACCCGGCATCGCTCCTCTACCTTGCGCCGTACGCCGCTACCGCCATGGGTGAGTACTTTCGTGACAACAAACAGCACGCTCTGATGATTTACGATGACCTCACGAAACACGCCGTTGCCTACCGTCAAATGTCTCTGTTGCTTCGTCGCCCACCAGGACGCGAAGCCTATCCTGGTGACGTTTTCTACCTGCACTCTCGCCTCCTGGAGCGTTCGGCTAAACTCAGCGATGCGCTTGGTGCTGGTTCACTGACTGCCCTACCTATCGTCGAGACCCAGGCCGGCGACATCAGCGCCTACATTCCGACGAACGTCATCTCAATTACCGATGGTCAGATTTTCCTCGAAACAGATTTGTTCTACCAGGGTATCCGTCCGGCAATTTCGGCTGGTCTATCGGTCAGCCGTGTTGGTGGTGCTGCTCAGACTAAGGCGGTTAAAGCGGTCAGTGGCAACCTCAAGCTTGGCCTGTCGCAGTTCCGCGAGTTGGCCAGCTTCGCCCAGTTCGGTAGTGACCTCGATGAAGCCACTAAATCTCAAATCGACCGTGGTCAACGTTTGACCGAATTACTCAAGCAGCCCCAGTACCAACCAGCCAGTATTTGGGAACAAGTTGCCAGTATTTACTCTGTTACCAATGGGCTGTTTGACCACGTTCAACCAACGCGCATTAAAGAGGCACAAGCGGCACTGTTGACTCGTCTATGGGCTGATCATAAAGACGACATGCGCGAGCTTAATAAGGGTGGTAAGCCATCCGAAGCGCACACCGCGATCATCGAAACGGTCGCCAAAGCAGTCAGTAAAGGATTCGGGGACAAATAGCCCATGGCTTCAACCCAAGTATTAAAGACTCGGATTCGCTCGGTAAAAAATACCAAGCAGATTACGAAAGCTATGCAGTTGGTTGCGGCCAGCAAGATGCGTCGGGCACAGGAAGCGACCAAAGCTTCAGCGCCGTACACGCTGACGGCCCGTGAGCTCTTGACGGTCATATCAGGCCATACTTCCGTTGCCGATCACCCCTTGTTTATTCGACGGGCCGTAAAAAAACGGCTACTGATTGTCATCGCCTCCGACAAAGGACTGGCCGGTGCCTACAACAGCAATATCGTCAAGTCATACATCGAACAACTTCGGATCGACGACAAGGCGAAGGTTGGTAACATGACAATTGCAATCGGTCGCAAAGCCGCTCAGTTTGTCGCTCGGATCAAGGATACCGAAGTGTTAGGTGTCTATGAGAATTTACCGGATCAGCCGAACGGACGCGAACTGCGGGCGATTCTTGATAGTGCCCGAGAAAAGTTCACGACTGGTGAAGTTGATGCGGTTGACGTTATTTATACGCACTATCTCAGTAGTATTAACCAAGAGGCACGAGTGCTACGAGTCCTACCGGCGGGGTTTGAGCCAGCGGTCGAGCGCGGTGCCCCGACGGACGCATTGTACGAGCCAAACAGCTGGGAAGTGATTGACGGGGTTGCCTATCGCCTGATTGGCGCTCAGATCTTTCAAGCCCTGCTCGATGCCCGGGCCAGCGAGCACAGCATGCGTATGCTAGCGATGAAAAATGCGACCGATAATGCATCGGACTTGGCAGACGATTTGACGCTCGAAATGAACAAAGCACGCCAAGGTGCCATTACCCAAGAATTAGCAGAAATAAGTGGCGGCGTTGAAGCGCTGAACGCATAAGGGAGAATATGATGAGTAAAATTGAGACAGGTAAAATTATACAGGTAGTGGGAGTAGTCGTCGACGTCGAGTTTACGGGTAAGCTCCCCGCCATCTACTACGCGCTACATATAAAGCGCAGCGACAGAATTTTGACGCTCGAGGTCGCCCAGCACCTTGATGAGCGAACGGTTCGGGCAATTGCTCTCTCAAGCACTGATGGCTTAAGGCGTGGCGATAGCGTCACCAATACTGGCGCACCAATTAGCGTCCCAGTCGGTGACGAAACCCAAGGACGTATGTTCAATGTAGTCGGCGACCCGATTGATGGCAAACCAGCTCTGACCGGTAAACGTGCCTCGATCCACCGCGCTGCTCCCCCGCTTTCTGAGCAGTCAAACAAAACCGAAATTCTGGAAACCGGTATCAAGGTGGTTGACCTGATCGCCCCTATCACCAAGGGTGGTAAGGCTGGATTGTTTGCCGGTGCCGGTGTCGGTAAAACGGTGCTGATTACCGAACTCATCAACAATATTGCCAAATTCCACAGTGGTAACTCCGTCTTTGCTGGTGTTGGTGAGCGTACCCGTGAAGGTAACGACCTATATTACGAGATGCAAGAAGCCGGAGTGTTGGGTAAAACCAGCCTCGTCTTTGGGCAGATGAACGAACCACCCGGAGCGCGCCTACGTGTCGCCTTTGCCGGGCTGGCTATGGCCGAAACGTTCCGCGACGACGGTAAGGACGTGCTGCTGTTTATCGATAACATTTACCGCTACACTCAAGCCGGGGCCGAAGTGTCGGCTCTGCTAGGCCGCTTGCCTTCGGCTGCCGGCTACCAACCAAACCTACAACAGGAAATGGGTGCCCTGCAGGAACGTATTACGAGTACGAAGAAAGGCTCGATTACCTCAGTTCAAGCTGTCTACGTGCCGGCCGATGACCTGACTGACCCTGCACCAGCCACGACGTTTGCCCACCTTGACGCTACTATCGTGATGGACCGTGCGCTGACCGAGATCGGTATTTACCCTGCAGTCGACGTGCTCGATAGTAACTCGACAAGTCTCGACCCAGAGATTGTCGGCGAAGAGCATTACCGAGTTGCCCGCGAAGTGCAACGCGTGCTACAGCAATATAAAGAGCTCCAAGATATCATTGCCATTTTGGGTATGGAAGAATTGTCTGATGATCAAAAACAGGTTGTCGCCCGCGCCCGTCGCGTTCAACGCTACCTGTCGCAACCTTTCTTCGTGGCTGAAAAGTTTACCGGCAACACAGGTACTTATGTCAAACTGGAAGATACTATCAAGGACTTCGGCGATATCTTGGCAGGTAAATACGACGACAAACCGGAGGCCTGGTTCTACATGGTGACTGGTACCTTAGCGGATAAAAAGGACTAGGACGGATGAGACTGACGCTCACTACCCTGCTTGGGGTCAAAGTTGACCAAGTTATTTACGAGTTAATTATTCCGACCGCCGACGGAGAGATTGCGGTGTTTCCTGGACACGAGCCTCTGGTAACATTAGCGGTACCGGGTGCACTCATCGTTCGGCATAAGAAGACGGACAAGGACGACCAGCTCGAGTACTTCGCTATTAGCGGCGGAATCGTTAAGATATCACAAAAAGGTGTCCAGGTGCTGGTGGATGCCTCGATCCATAGCGATGATATCATCGAAGCTGAATCAAGGGCCGCCCTCGAACGAGCAATTATCCTGCGTGACACCGCCAAAGACCAGGTTGAACTCGATCAAGCCCACCAGCTGGTTGATCGACATTCAGTTCGCTTGAAGGTTGCCGGACTACGTCGACGCCACCATAAGTAGAGCGACGAAATTAGAGGTTAGAGAGTAATTCGCGGACTTCGTCGGTGCTTTTCGTCTGCATCAATTGGTTGCGCAGTTCGCTGGCGCCGACAAAATCACGGAAGTATATTTTGAAGAAGCGTTTGAGAGGATTGAAGTTGCGGGGCCCGAGTTCATGGGCGTAGCTGTCGTGCAAGTCAAGTTGGAACTGTAAAAGTTCGAGTAGCTCGTCATGGGTATGCTCCCGTTTCTCGGTCTCGAAAGCAAAAGGATTATGAAATACGCCGCGGCCTATCATGATGCCGTCAATGCCGTATTGGCGAACCAGCTCTTCGCCGTGCTGGCGATCGCGGATATCACCGTTGATAGTCAGTAAGGTTTGTGGAGCGATGTCGTCACGTATTTTTTTAATTTCTGGTATCAGTTCGAAGTGAGCGTTAACTTTAGTCATTTCTTTGCGGGTACGGAGGTGGATAGTTAGATTAGCGATGTCTTGTCGGAGTAAAAAAGTTATCCAGTCGCGCCATTCTTCGACATTGAAGTCACCCAAACGGGTTTTGACGCTGATAGGCAAACCACTGGTTTTGGCGGCTTTAATCAGTTCACCGGCTAGTTCTGGTGTGCGAATTAGCCCACTCCCCGACCCACCGTGAACAACTGATTTATCCGGACAGCCCATGTTGATATCGATACCTTTAAAACCCAGCTCGACCATAGCTTTGGCCATAATTTCGAATTGATCAGGTTTTTTACCCCAGATTTGCACCACTATTGGTTGTTCGTCGTCCGTAAAGGCCAGTCGCCCGCGGGTGCTGTGAACCCCCTTAGGGCTGCAATAGCTGGAGGCGTTGGTAAACTCGGTGACAAAGACGTCCGGTCGGGCGGCGCGGGCCACGACGTGGCGGAATACCACGTCGGTGACGGCCTCCATCGGCGCCAGGATAAAAAAAGGTTTCGGCAGTTCGGTCCAAAAATTTGTCATTATATATATTGTCTCATACAAGAGCGTCTCTCATCTGCCACAACTACCGTTATGGGAAATGAGAGACGGACAGAGATAGTGTTTTTCTGACCCAAGGCTTACATATGGACTATGTAGGCGTCTCTCCGCGGCCAGTCTATTTCGGCCGGGCAGGACACGTAATCAGGTGATTCGTCAAATTGCAAGTTCTGCATGTCAACGAACCAAATGCTCCTGAGTGCCTATACGGGCAACATCCCTTGCACCGTGTAGTGCCTTTGGTGCTGCCACCGTCAATTGCTCCCACGCGTGATCACCTCCTAAGGGTGTTGTGTCTTGTCGGGTAGACGGGGGCCGTTTGGGTCTGATTGGGCGGACAGGCCGCCACGCGCGAACATCACTCAAGGGTGATGTTGTGCGTGGCGTGCGCTCGGAGGCGCAGCTGGGCCTATCCGTAACTCTCTTGTACCGTAACGTCATGCTGGGGGGTGCATAACGTCCAGTAGGCCGAGAGTTATCCCGCCATTTACGGAGGTATGCGTCATGGGCGACGCAGACTTCACTCCGTAATCCCGGGGCGGGACTTATTTCACTATCTCTGTCAAGGTGCAACAGGAGATTGCGAAAAACCGACACGATAGTTCCCGTCGATTTTTCGCAATCTCAGACTGCGCACTATGTATAGTAACAGAAAAAAGTGTATGTTTCAATACTTATATGGTATTGTCAATCAAATCCTGCTCGAAAGCCAGGATGCCTTTCAGAGTTGGGCTGTAGGCTGAGGTGTCGGGCAGCTCAAAGTTAATGATGTGTCGCCAGACGGCATCAATTAATAATACGAACTGCGCTTGCTCCGCCGCGCTGAAATCCGTCGTTAGGCTGATGATATCGCCGCCTCGCGTTGGCTCGACGAACTGGATGACGCCACGTTCCACGCTGTGGCCGCGATAATCGCGCGCATTTTCAACCAATAATTTATAAAACATCAATTGTTGCTTGTATTTGTGGAGCTTAATTTTTTCGTAGTCAGTTTTGCCGGTCCAATCGCGTGATGGCTTACCTGTTTTATAGTCGGTTACTATAACCGACCGATCGACTGCGATGTCGACCAAATCGAGGGCGCCGGATAGGTGGGCGTCGCCGACGACGACGTGTTGCGACTTAAAGTTAAGTTCGGTTTTTTGAGAGGCAGTAAAGCTACTATAGGCAAACGACAGGAAAGCCTGTAGGTCATCACTACCCTTTTGGAGGTAAGTATCAAAATCAATCCGCGACAGGTGCTGTTCTTCCAGGGTCGTTTCAAAGTTGTGGAGGATGTCTTCGACCGCTTGTCTTTGTCCATGGGCCGCCAGGTGGGCGTGGGCCCGTTGCAGCGTGGTGTGAACCGCCGACCCGTAAGCCGAGGCCGGGCTCATCGCCTGTGGAAATCGTAGCAAGTTCTGTAACAGGAAATTCTGCGGCCCGTCACGGGTGACGTCCAGAAAGTTAGTCAGGTGGGTGACACTGAGCTGGTACTGTTCAAGCTGGGGTGCCAACAGCTCCTTTAGCGTGGCGTGGTTCACTTGGGTTAGAGATTCGTACCAACGAATTTCGGCGGTTTCAAGAGTTTGAGTGAGGTTGTGGTTGTTGTTGATTGCAGTCGGCTTTAGGTCGGTATCGACCAAGAAGCTAGCCCGGGCAGTCACCTTGTTACTGTCGTCGGCCAGGCTGTAACTGATGTAGAGCTCGTTTTTGGCTCGTGTGGTAGCGACGTAGAATAATCGTAGGCGTTCATCACTGCTATCACCTACCGGCGCCAATGGAAGGTTTTCTGGGTAACCGATTAGTCTGTTGCGGCTGCGGGCTCGTTCGCCCCAGACAGTGTCGATCGCGTTGGCGAGGTAGACTGTGTCGAACTCAAGCCCTTTAGCTTTGTGGACGGTCATTAGTTGGATGGCATCATCTTTTTGTGACGCGGAGCGGACGCTGGTGATGCCACTGCCAATGCTACGATGAAGACCGATAAATTCAATAAACGTCTCGAGGCTGGGCGTTTCAACCGGGTTATAATCACGCAGCTTGGTGCGGATAGTCCGAAGCGCCTCGAGGTAGCGGACGTACTCCTCGGAGTTCTGTGTCAGGTTCTCGTCCGAAAAGAAGTAGTCGTACAACGGGCTGATAAATTGCCTTTCCGGCGTCGTAGCGATTTCGTCGTTATCATCGTGTTCCGTGTCAGCGATCTGGATGTCAGACTTACCAATTAGAATATCGAGCACCGACTCGAGTGGTAAATGAGGGATCGACAAAGAGGTGGTAACCAGCCATTTTTGCAGCGGTATAAAATCGGGTAGTGTCGCCATGGCATCTAACCAATGAGTCCTCCCCTTGTAGGCCGCCAGGCTTAATTTCCAGAGTGATATCGGATCGATACCCCAAGCTGGGTGGGCGAGGATTTGTGGCAGTTGAGCGTTTACTTCCTTGTACTGTGCCGTGTAAAGCGCAATCAGCACGCGGGCTAGTTGTTCGATCAGAACAACTGGAGCCTGGTCGAGGACGTTGTCGCGGCGCTCGTATTGGACTGCAATGCCGGCGCGAACGAAATATGGTAATAGTTTTTCGATTTCTTTGTGTTTTCGTGTCAGCACCGCAATATCGGATGGCTTTTTACCTTTTTTGATGCTTGACTCGATATGTTCAATGATCCAGTGGCGCTCGTCGGCGACTGTGGTGGCTTCGAGTAGCACAACTGCGCCCGGGCCCGCTGCGGTTTGGGCCTGCAAGCTTTTGTTGAGCTCTTCGATGTGGTCCTCAAGTCGCTCGCTGCCTTGGAGGATAATATCTCTGGCGCGAGTGAGAATCATCTCGCCTGATCGGTAATTATCTGTCAATGCGATCAGACGAGCTTTGGGGTAATTGATTTGGAAGTTGATGATATTACTGACATCGGCACCTTGGAAACTAAAGATTGCCTGGTCGTCGTCCCCTACCACTAGGACATTCGGCGAATCACCATGCGCAATATTATTCGTCAAGTTATGGATGATACGCATTTGGGCCATATTAGTATCTTGAAACTCGTCAACCATGATGTACTGGTATTTTTCCTGGAGGTTAAAACGGAGCTCGTCAAAGACTTCGAGGCCATGAACGACCCGCAGTATCATATCGTCAAAATCATACAGCTCGGCTTCTTCCATCCGGGCTAAATACTGTTCATAGATTGAACTGACGGCTCGAAGTTTGGCTTGGCGCTCGTGGGATTTGAGGATGAACGCGCCGTGTTCGTCCTTTTTGAACCAATAGTTACGCCATGACGTCACTGGCTTGGTTGAGTTATCAGCCCGGGCAGTCTCGACGGCGTCCGCTAAGGAGTCGGCAATTACGCTTGAGAGAAGCGCGATAGTCTGCACATTGACCTCGACCCCACTTCCGCGGATGGCCTCAATGTGAGCGGCAAGTCGGTCGGCGGTGGTTTTGCTGATTTTGTCGGCAAAAATTGGACTGAGTAGCTGTTCGGTCTTTTGGATGACGGCATCGTTGGCGTCGAGGATTTCGAGCAGTTCGTCGCTGGTGAGGCCGCTTTTCTTCAGTTCGGAAATGACCGTCAGGCTGTCGGACAGGTAGGTGTATTCGCCGTTCATTTTGATGTGGAGGGGGTTGTTGTGGCTGAGCCCGTCAAAAATAGTCCGGATGATTTCGTAGCGGCTGAGTTCATCGGCCGGACGGAAGTGGGCGCCCTGGTAGAAGTATTCACCGTATTGGTTGATGATTTCGCTGCCAAAGCTGTGAAAGGTGTGAATCGCTACCTTATAGGCATCCTTGCCGATGATGCCGACTAGTCGCTGACGCATGACATCGGCGCCGTTCTCGGTAAATGTCAGACACAAAATATTTTCGGGCAAAGTATCCGTTTTTTGGAGGATGTTGGCTGTCCGCACGCTTAAAAGCTCGGTCTTGCCGGTACCAGGACCTGCGATCACCATGACGGGGCCATTAATCGTGTCGACGGCCCGGCGTTGGGCCTCATTGAGCGCAGCGTAGCGTTTCGTATAATTCATCACGCCTTATTGTAAATGATTGGATATGTCTCGTCGAGGGGTGTGAGCGCGATGGTGTTACAATAGAGACACACATGAGCGATAAAATGTATGATGAACTTGCCTTGGAGCGTAGTATCCGCGGGCGCTTTGGCGTCAATATCGACGTCCTGCAGACAGTCGTAAGTCACTCGCCGGTCAGCCATACGACCGAAGCGACACTTTTTTTAACCACCAAGAAGCAGATGTATCTCTATATTACTGGCCAGTCCAAGCTGCTACTAAGCGATATTAAAAAAATTGTTTCCAGAATGGGGTTGAAGGCCGAGTTGTACGTCCCACCCAAAGGCCGTCCTGATTATTTCGACGAGATTGGACGCGACAAATTCCGCGAAGTCTTTCCTGGCCGGATGCACGTTAGCGACGCCGATATTATCTTTTACCGGACGCTGGCGTCATACAATCCTGCTTTGATTAAAATTTCCGAGATAAAAAACGGTGAAGTCTATCAATTCGACAGCGACGCCACCGGCAGTTGGCGACTGGCTACTAAGTTCGCTTACCGACGTATTAAGACCAGCTAATTGCCTAGTTTCTTTATCTATTTGGATTAAGCTCGGCCAGAACGGTCGCTTTGGCGGAGCGCTGTGAATCGCGCGTCTCTCTTTGATAACTACTAAAACTTATCAGGCTGATGTTCGCAAAGATGCCTATTACTACAATAGCCACTAAGAGTTCAATGATGGTAAAGCCGTTTGAGTTTCTCCTAATGGTCTCATTGTAGTAAATATAATCGAAACTACCATACTAACACCAATTTATGTAGTTATTTGGCTGGATATCTTGGATGGTTAATCAAATATAATTGCGCATCTGTTCCAGCAACACCGTCCAGATTATTGGTATCTCTGTAAATTTGTCGTGCTTCTTGCAATAACTGTATCGCATTGGCGGTCTGGTTCGCTTTGGCTGCCTGTAGCGCCTGAGCCTTTAGCGTATCAGCCTGTTCCTTTGTCTTTTTAGGTGTAACTTGGACGCTATTGCTCTTTTGAAACTCTTTTAGTACAAAAACCGTTCCAATTGAAGCAGCGATGACTAACAATACTGCGATGGATATATAGATAAGTTTCTTTTTATTCATTTTCATGGTATTTTGCCTTGTGGTTGTTAAAAGTTATGTTTACGGCGATGTGAATTAAAGTGGTGGCAATGTAGTGACAGGAACTAAACTGTTAGTGTGTGAGTTGTTTCCCAGTTGACCATAAGTATTATCCCCCCAACAATAAGCTTGGTTAACGGAGGCAATAACGCAGGAGTTGAACCAGCCCATTGTAGCGGACGTGGTTGTTATCGTTTTGCCACTCAGGGCACCGCTAGTGGTAACAGCCATAGGAACGGGGTTGAGCTGGGTCGTCGTGTTGTTGCCGAGCTGGCCGCTGTCGCCTGCCCCCCAACAGTAAACCTTACTATCGGAAGTAATGGCGCAACTACTAGAATGCATAGTAGCTATTGATACGATTACCTTGCCGCTCAGCACGCCGCCGGTGTACACGGCGACCGGGACCGTTTGGACGCCGGTCGTTGTGTTGTTACCCAAGTTACCGAAGGAACCAGTCCCCCAACAGTAGGCTTTACCGGCGGAATCAAGGGCGCAGCTGTAGCCTGCGCCACCGCTAATCGACACCAGTGTCTTGCCGCTCAGCACGCCGCCGGTGTACACGGCGACCGGAACGTAACTGTTAGTGGTTGAGTTGTTGCCAAGCCCACCAGCGGCGTTGTTGCCCCCCCAACAGTAGGCTTTACCGGCGGAATCAAGGGCGCAGGCCGCAAACTGTTGTAGCCCAATTTTTACCAATGACTTGCCGCTAAGTACACCGGTATTGTTGACGGTGTTCGGCACTGTACTGTACGAGCCAGTTGTGCCGTTGCCAAGCATGCCGAATTGGTTATTCCCCCAACAGTAGGCTTTACCGTCGGAAGCGATAGCGCAGGTATTAATGTTACTTGCCGAAATAGACACTATTGTCTTGCCGCTCAGCACGCCGCCGGTGTATACGGCAACCGGAACTGAGCTGTTGACAATCGAGTTGTTGCCAAGTTCACCGTAGTCGCTATTATTCCCCCAACAGTAGGCTTCACCGTCGGAAGCGATAGCGCAGGTGTGATAATCACCTACCGAAATAGACACCAGTGTCTTGCCGCTCAGCACGCCGCCGGTGTACACGGCGACCGGTATTGCGCTGTCAATGGTCGAGTTGTTACCAAGTTGACCATACCAGTTATATCCCCAACAGTAGGCTTTACCGAGCGAATCGATGGCGCAGGTGTGGCCATAGCCATTGGCAATACTAGACCAGCCATCAGGTCGGGAGTAGCTTGCCTGTCCGCTCGCGCTCCAGGCACTCGTTGTATTGGCGTTGTAGCACTGGGCCTGCACTTGGCTCGTGTAGGTATAGACCGCATCTGACGTGTCCAAAGTCGACGAAAGCCCGGTGATCGGCCCGTACCAAACCGAAGTGTAGCCGCCAGTATAATTTATGACATAACGATACTGGTAACGGGCCGTTGCACCGGCTGGACAGGCTGTGGCTGGCCAGCTGTAGGTTGTGATGTTAGCTGGGGTTGCGGCCGCGACGGTAGGGGCTCCTGGTGCGTTGAGTGTGGTGATGGCGCTAGCGGACGATGAAGCCTGACCCGTTGCTGTGTTTGTAACAATGTATATTCTAAAGTAGTAGAGCTGACCTGACGCCAGCCCTGTGACTGCCCGACTCGTACCAGTAGCGCCATTGATATAGGTTGAGCCCGTAAAGGCATTGTTTGGTGAGTATTCAAGGTTATAGGACACAGCTTCCGAGGCACTATTCCAACTGACGGTAATTTGTGTCGAAGAGTTTGTTGTAGCTACTACGTTTATTGACGTCATAGTCGCTGTTATGCGGCGACTAGTAATCGTCTTAATAGTTCCCGTTCGCTCTTCCATATACTTTAGCGTAAAGGTTAGGCATGCCTGACCTGTATTACAGGCAGTACTACCATCGCCAACAAAGGCGAATATGTCTGGTTCACCGACAACCAAATCCTGACATTTAATAGAATTAGTATCGCCCACCGCACTTTTTGGCGTCAGGAGTGCCAGTACGTCGACACCGGGCAGCACCGTCGTCGTAACGACTGAGGCGGCGCCAGTCACCGCCGTACAACCGGGGTACTCGCC
>JBBRTA010000010.1:0-32036 GCA_038244885.1 Saccharimonadales bacterium (SeqCode)
CCGATGCAAGAAGCAATCGACTACTGTAAAGATCCGAAAAACAACATTGGTCAATTCATCATCAAATCGATTGATCGTTTCACGCGTGGCGGCTCGTATTCGTATGACTTCCTCAAAATGCAGCTCGATAAAGCAGATGTGAGACTAGTAGACATTTACGGTGTTATTAGCGCCGAAAAGGTCAATACACTTGAGCACCTCGGCTTCAAATATCGCTGGAGTGAGTACTCGCCTTCTAAAAAGTCGGACATGTTAGAGGCGGAGCGAGCTAAAGACGAGATGCGAGATATTATGAGTCGTATGATTGGCGCTGAGATTCGCTATACCCAAATGGGATATTGGATGCATCAGCAACCGTATGGCTATTCAAGCGAGAAGGTCGAGACCCAACACGGCAAACGATGTATCTTAAAACCACACGACGAAGAAGCGCCGCTTGTTATCAAGATGTTTGAACTCAAGTCGCGCGGCATGCTGAGTGACACCGAAATAGTAGCTCGGCTCGACGAGCTGGGCTTTCTGACTCATATCACGCTTGTCAGAGACAAAGACGACCGTACGAAAGTGGTTGGTCAGAGAGGCGGCAAAAAGCTGACGATCAAAAAACTTAATTATTACGTCCAAAACCCCATTTATGCCGGCGTTATTCGTGAGACGTGGACTGACAATAAAGCGATCAAGGCTCGTTTTGACGGCCTGGTGTCGTTCGATCTCTTCAATAGAGCCAATAAGGGGAATGTTGCGCTGCAGATGTCAATCGATGGCGATATTGAGTTTACGAAACGGACCCCGCTTGAGTATCTATCTCGTAAGGGTGTTAAGGGCGAAGAATTTCCGTATAAAAAATTCGTCACCTGCCCTACCTGTGCTAAACCGCTCTTGGGAAGCGCCTCTCGTGGGAAGATGGGTAAATACTACCCCGCCTATCATTGCAGTAATCACGGACACTACTTTCGGGTGCCTCAACCTGAATTCGAAGAGACTATCAACTCATTCGTTCGCAGCCTCGTCGTCAAGCCTGAGCATATAGAAAAACTGACTGAGGCAGTCATCGACCAGTGGGATAAACGACAAGTCACGGCCATAGATGACACGAAAGCAACCCAGAAACGAATCGAAGGCCTGAAAGTACAAACAAGATTGATTATAGATAAGATTAAAATCCTTAGTTCAGAGACAGCAATTAAATACATGGAGGAAGATCTCATGAAACTAGAAAGTGAAATCAGTGTCCTAGAAGCAAACATCACCACCAAGCAGACCAGCCAGGAACCGGTCGATATCCGGGTTATTATGTCCTACGTCAAATACTTTATGGAACACCTCCAGGAATTGCTCATCGACCTCTGTAGTCCAATCAATAAAGCTGCCTATTTTAGCGTGCTATTTGACGAAGCTCCGACCTACCAGCAAATAAAAGATGGAACTCAAAAAATAGCCCAGATACCAGGGGTAAATGAGCTATTTTCATTAATTTTCACGGATAAATCCGATGTGGTACGCGAGAGAAGACTCGAACTTCCACGTCCCGAAGGACACTAGCACCTGAAGCTAGCGCGTCTACCATTCCGCCACTCGCGCTTATACCTTATCTAGCATAGACGGGTCGCGGCTTGTTTTCAAGCCCTAACTGTGGGGAGAGTACTCAGCAAAGTCAGACAGGTCGTAGGTGGGACGCAGCGCCTCAACGATATCCTTCAGCTCGGATGGCTGTTTGACGCCGGGGTTTAAGGTACCAAATGGGTCGAAACTAACTCGGACCTGTTCGTACAGCTGCTTGACGTCATCGTCGAGCAGGGCGTAGGCCGCATTGGCTTTGACACGTCCTTCACCCGACTCAGCGATGAAGGTACCATTGTGTTTGTCGACGATTTGGCTATATTCATTGATGAGTTTGAGCATCTTCTGCTTGTCCGACAGTTTATCGAGCTGCAAGGCGGCGCGGGCGAAGACTGTGCTATCGAGCACACGGGTACGAAGCGGTAGTTTGACGTGGTGTTTTTTGGCAAGTTCGGCGACGGCCACGATGAAATCGTCATAGCGATTGGCGGGTACTTGGGCGCCGTCGATCAACGGAGGATAGGTCTCGACGCTCGACTCGGCGATAAAGGTCGACGACATGACTTCGCGGATGGCCGACAACTCCTCAGCTTCGTGATCAGTCGACGTTACGACCGACGCGTTGAATTTATCGAGAGTCTTCAAGGCTTTCTTGAGCTTGCGGTTGCGGGCGCTGTCGCTAAAATCACTCAGTTGCATGTAGACGATGGCGCCAACAGAGACATCGCTGTCGGTCACATTGAAGAATGGGTACTTTTTGCCACGTGCTTTGGCGGTATTAAACAGTTCGCCGTCGAACGTTTCAAGGATAGCTGGCTCAAGCGAACGCAGCGCATCGGCCACGTCGTGGGCCGCCTGGCAACTTTCGACCACGGCTACTACGATGGTCCGTTCTTTGCTGACGTATTCGGTTTTTAAAACGATCTCAGAGATGATACCGAGTGTTCCCTGGCTGCCGATAAGTAGTGGCGTCAAATCAAACGAACCATCGCGCTTTCTAACCTGCGACAGTCGTCCGTAGCCGGTGTTGTCTCGTTCATTGTCGTCTAGTTTGTCATTAATCAGTTTCTGGTTATCTTCGATCAGACCGTCGATTTTTCGATAAATCTCACCTTCAAACGTCTGCAGGCCTTTTTTCCTGTTGAAGTCGCGCTTGTTCAGGCGAGTCGTCTCAATCAGATCACCGTTGGCCAGAACTATCTCGAGTCGCGTGACGAAATTACCGATGAGGCCGTATTGGCCAGACAAGGGACCACCGGCGTTATTGGCGACTGCCCCACCGACCGTACTGTAGGCGGCCGATTCGGGATAGGCCGGGACGTGCAGGCCGTGCCAATTCAGGACGTCGTTGAGGTTTTTGAAGGTGACGCCTGGCTGGACGTGGACGAAGCGGTCTTTATCCTTCAGGCCGAGATGGATGACGTTATTGAGATGGGCTGAGGTATTGACGATGATACCGCGGCCGATAGCTGCGCCGGTTTGGTCGGAGCCGCCGCCCCGGGTAGTGATTGGCAGCACGTGTCCTTTTTCGGCTAATTGCCAAGAAAATCGAGCAGCTTTACGGATGTCGTTGGTAACGCGCGGGAACATCACCAGTTCAGGTGTAATCGTCAGGATGCTGGCGTCCCTAGAAAAGCGTTGGCGAACAGCTTTCGAGCTGGTTACTTCGCCTAGGATATGTTCATTTAAATATTGGGCAATTTTACTCATCGTTCTCCATCTCTATATGACATTGCTAGCTGGTTACATTCATGATAGCACAAGCACCACGGTAGAGGTATAGCCTACAGGTCGATGTGAAGGGTTTATCTGATAGCGATTTCTTGGTATAGTAGTGGAGTACCAAATTTGCGCGAGTGGTGGAATTGGTAGACACGCTAGCCTTAGGAGCTAGTGCCTCCGGGCGTGAAGGTTCAAGTCCTTTCTCGCGTACCAAACAAAGAATCGACCTTTTGGTCGGTTTTTTGTTGTCTATTCTTACTCATCAAAAAATAGTATTATGGAATAATGAACGAGTCACTGCAACCACCAATTGGCACCGAACGCCTCGCCCTCTCACCAAAGGAGTTGTTAGTACGTAACGCGGTAATCAATCTTGCGACCACCCCATCGAGCTACCAAGATCCGTACGAACTGATTTCGTGGGGGCACCTGAACCAGAAACGTGGGGCTAGATTTTTATATGCCCAAATAACCAGCCAACGACGGTTGATTCAAGAGGGGCTCGAAGAGCCGTATTTGGACCATGTTTTAGAGCTGCACGCTTACGACAGCTTGGGTGACGAGATTTTGCCAGGCGAACGGCGAAAAGGCGACGGCAAAAGCCAGATTGCCCGCGGTAGCGAGCAGATCCTGACGCTGAGCGCGAGAGGTGTAGCCGGTCTAATCGACGGACAAGCGTTCGCCTTTGATAATTCAGCTGAGGGCAAAGCGGCGGCGGCCAGGTATATCGATGACTACTTCCGCGACAACTACCTAAACGAGATACCCCGTCTATTTGTGGCGCCCAAGACTGCTCGATAACCGACCCAACAGACCCGGCCGGACCATTTGAATATGACTGTCGTGAGACTTCAGCCGAGCAACTTGTTCAAACTCCAATTCTTCGTACATCCTCCGGCTGGGGTCATCCCTATCCAAATTGAGCCCTAAATCGCCGTCGCCTCCGAGCAATTCATAATCGGCCAGGGCCGCTTTTCCAAAACCGATCGCTAGCCCACGTTCGTTACGTCCATGGGCGGACTCGTACAGACGCATAGTAAACGAATATTCAACACCAGTAATCATCTTTTCTTCGGGTTGCGAAATCCAAATGGCGCCGGCCACCACGGCCGTCCGTGCCAAGGCCAGGCTGTAAAATATCATCTCAGGATCGCTTTCGAACCAGTGATTAGCTGAGTCCCGATCAGAAAAACGCTTATGACTGTCTCGCGGATAACGCCTGGCGATATCCTTCTCTCGTGACTGGCGTACCAAGGCATCAGCAATTTTATCATTCCAACCGCGGTTAACGCTCAGTTGAGCGTCGGCTTTCAATGCGCCGTAATAGCCGTTCGGCTCAATCTCTTGAAGTTTGCCCATAAAGATATTATGACAGGTCCTGTATAAAACAAAAAGACCGCTTGAGGTCTAGGCGTGATCGAGGCGGTAGAACGTGAGGGCCGCGGTTCCGTAACTACGATTGTCCACCACAACAACTCCATTAGCGGGCGGCGACTCACCTCTACCTGGATATGATAATACCATAAGCCCGTTGGGTTTCAATAGTTTTGTCAGTTTCAGAGCGGTCGCAAATTGGCTATCGTCATACGGCGGATCGATGAGAATGACGTCAAAGGTGGTTTCAGCGCTCTCTACCCAGGCGCTGACGTCCTGGCTAATGACGGTAGTACAATCGGTCAGTCCGAACACAGCGATATTGTTTTCGAGGGTGGTAACGGCGCGGCTATCGCGCTCGATAAAGGTGGCCTGCTTCGCCCCGCGGCTGAGTGCTTCCAACCCCAACGCGCCACTGCCAGCAAAAGCATCGAGCACAATTGCGTCCTTAATTTCATCACCGACGATATTAAACAGGGCGTTTCGCACCCGCTCGCTCATCGGATGGGTCGCACTCGTATCGGGCGCTTGGATATTACGACCACCGAACCGTCCGGAAATAAGGCGTAGCTTCACCGCGGTACTCCTTGAACATCGCGAGCGGCTTCGTACCACGCCAAACAGACCGTCTTGATAATTTCTGGGACTAATATCTTTTTGGTTTTTGTGGCCAGGCTGCGCGTCCATCCCTGACGGCCGAACTCGTCGTACATTTTCATAGCGTCAATTTTGCGGAGGGCGCGGATAAACACCACCTCAAAGCCATCGCGTTTCAGTTCGGCGATATCAGCCTCACTGGGGCCGCTGGTTTCAAACTGATCGGGAGCAATCGCCGAAGCAACACCCCATTCGAACATAAAATGGGCCGTAAAGACGCCGCCGGCGCCCCAATACTCCCAGTTTTTCGAAAACGTATCGCGCCGACCAGAGCCGCGGATAAAGTTTTTTTCTTCGATCGTCACCCGTTCGTGGTGGGGTTTACCCCAGAGCTCTTCGATCTTGTCGTCAAGCGGATAATGGTGGGCTGGGGTCAGGCCATCGACCACAGCGTGGGCCAACCACGCGGCTTCGAATGAGGCTCGTTCGGTGTTTCGGGCTGTCAAAGCGGCGCGAAGATTAAAGATATGATCGTTTATCATACCAATCAGGGCGCGGTCATCCGGTTTGGTCGGATCGATGAAATGCCACGGTACGTCTTTGGCGGGGCTTTTTCGCTTGATACCGTCTGGGCCGTTTTTACCTTCGAAATGAAGTATCTGGGAAATCGTCGGAAAAGCAACAGTTTTCGATAGATGCTTTTTCAGATGGCGCCGAGCGACGCGATCAATCTTTTGGTGAACACCGACAATTCTTCCTGAATCACGGCGAAAGGTGGTTCCTGCGTACATTATGGATTGGCTTCTCGCGTTATGCTTTTAATACTATGAGCTTAATTTAAGGTGGTAAGTCGCTGATACTGTTTGACGTGTTTTTCTAACTCTTTATATTTTAACAGGTCAGCCCCCGAATCGACGAATGCCCTGGCCGAACGCTGCGCCCGGGCAATGAGTTTGCTGTCGGCCAGCGAAGCAATTTGTAAGTTCAAGGCGCCGTGTTGCGACCGGCCGTAAATCTCCCCGGGACCGCGCAGCGTTAGGTCCACCTCGGCCAAGTAGAAGCCGTCGTTGCTTTGTTCGACTTCCCTTAGACGTTGGGTCGGTTTGGCACTGGTGCTGGTAATCAGATAACAATAACTTTGATGAAGGCTGCGCCCGACCCGGCCTCGCAACTGGTGCAGCTGCGACAGCCCGAAGCGATCGGCGTCTTCGATCAGCATCACGGTGGCATTTGGCACGTCGACGCCGACCTCTACCACCGTGGTACTGACCAGTATATCGAGCTGTCCGCCGGCAAATTGCTGCATGACGGTTTCTTTTTCGTCCGATTTCAACTTGCCGTGCAACAGTCCGATGCAGCGGTGTTTGAAAATTGAGTTTTGTAGCTTCCTATACTCGGCCTGGACGCTTTTGATCTCGTTATCGGGATTATCGTCGATCAGGCTACAAATCACGTAGGCTTGTCGGCCACTAGCGACCTCGATATCGACCATAGCGTACAGTTGGGCTCGACTGTTTGGCGACCAAATCTTGGTTTTGATGGGTTTTCTACCCTTGGGAAGTTCATTCAGGATCGAGAGGTCGAGTTCGCCATAAACGGTCAGTGCCAGGCTGCGTGGAATCGGTGTGGCGGTCATCGCCAGTAGATGCGGCATGAACTGGGCCTTTTTGAGGAGTTCCTGACGCTGCTTGACGCCGAAACGATGCTGCTCGTCAATCACCACGAAGCCCAGTTTGTGGAACTTGACGGCTTCTTGAATCAGCGCATGGGTGCCGACGATCACCTGGACTGCTCCACTGGCAATCGCCGCGTACAGCGTCTTGCGGGCCGCGCCCTTAACACTGCCGGTCAATAAACCGACTCGGACGTCGAAAGGAGATAGCAGCGTTTGAAGCGTCTCGGCGTGCTGCGAAGCCAGAATCTCGGTTGGTGCCATCAGCGCTGTTTGGAACCCCTCATGGGCCGCTTGTCGCGCCGCCAGGCCGGCCACGACCGTCTTACCGGACCCAACGTCACCTTGAAGCAAGCGATTCATCGGTATTTTCTTTTCGAAATCTTGCAATACTTCCCAGGCCGACAGGCGTTGGGCACCCGTCAGTTCGAATGGCAACTGCTTGACAAACGCCTTGACGACCGATTGGTTAAAAGGAATGTGCCAGCCTGCCAATTTAGCATTGGCTTGACGATTAAACTGGCTAGCCAGCAGTAACTCGAACAGTTCCTCGAAGGCTAAGCGTTCTCGACCCCTCTCGATGTCGTCGGTTGTCTTGGGAAAGTGGACGGCCAAAAGCGCCTCGCTCCGGCTCAGCAAGTTTTCACTGTTAATAATCTCCGGGGGCAGTGTTTCGGGCAACATCGTGATGAGCGGCCGAAGTTCGGCCAGGATTTTACGAACCAGTGTCGTTTTTAAGCCTTTGATTGAACGATAAACTGGTAACACTCTGTCAGTTTGAACCGGCATGTCGCTGACCTGTTCAGCGCTGGGATTGGTCAA
Organism: Saccharimonadales bacterium (SeqCode); assembly: GCA_038244885.1. GTDB lineage: Bacteria > Patescibacteriota > Saccharimonadia > Saccharimonadales > Saccharimonadaceae > UBA1547. The sequence goes on from JBBRTA010000010.1 coordinate 7,748, forward strand.
TTGATAGCGGTTGTAGCTAAATTCGAATTCGCCCGAAAAGTAGAATTCCTCGCCCGATTTTAGTTGGGTTTCGCGGTACGGTTGATTGAACCAGACAGCCTGCAACTTGCCGCTGCCGTCGGTCAGCGTGGCGGTAGTGATGCGCAGTCCGCGCCGGACCGGACGGGTGGCGATTGTTTCACAGCTGGCCTTAATTGTGGCTTTGCCGGGTTTGATAGCCGATATTTCCGTGACGTGCGAAAAGTCTTCATGGGACCGAGGTAGAAAGTTAATCAGGTCGCCGACCGTATGGAGGCCAGCCAACGCGAACTGCTCGCCGGTCTTGCTACCGACTCCTTTGACTTTCTCGAGGGGCGACACTAGGTTCATGCTCTTATCTTAGCAGATTATGGGGTCGCCATGCTGGCAGTACAGACCGTGGTATCACTCAGGAATGACTGTCCAGTCGAAATAAGCCCACCGACGCCACAAGACTGATTACCACGTAACAAATAGGTTAGGTTAGCCGTTTTACCATCAGACGAGAAATACCAAGCCCCGCCAAACAGCTTGCCGCCGCAATTCATGACCTGGCTGCTGGGTTGCGGCACGGCCCCACCGAAGACGGTCTTCATTTTAGTATCGAACGACACCTGACTATTGGCCCCACCGAAGCCGAAACAGGTGGATCCGGTACTGGTATCAACTTCGGCGCAGGTGGTTTGAGGATAAGCCCCCAGGCATGGTACGCTCGGCTCGACTGGGTACGAACCAGTGTTGAGGGCATACAAGCTAAGACCTTTAGCGTAACCCTCCATGGCCGACAAGGTTTTACTATTCTCGGCCCGCGTTTGTATCCCGTTATAGGCGACGATGGTGATGGCCGCCAGGATTCCGATAACCACGATGACAATGAGTAGTTCAACGATAGTAAAGCCAGTTTGACGATGCTTAAGCTTAATCATGCCACAACTATACATTAAAATACGTAATATAGCTCGTTATAGCGAGGCGTCAGGAAAGGCTCAAAATACCTTCTAACACCAAGGCTGTGTCTTCCCAGCGGGTGACTTCAATCGTATCGATACCCATGGCTTTGACGGGGTAATCATTACCGCCTTCTTGTAGTTTATCGCCGATGAACAATATGTTGTCTTTATCAATCGCCATTTTTTCAATCAGTTTTTGCATACCGTAGGCCTTATCGACACCAATAATAGTAACGTCGACTGAGGTAGTGCCGCCGACGCGGGCTTCAAGATCAAGTACTAGTGGCTCAATGTAGTCACGCAGTGCATGTTTTTTGACACCATCGGGATCCCAGGCGTACTTCAACTCGGCTGGTGCTTTTTGTCCTAAAGCTGAGAATGTAATTTGCGAGCCACGATCTTCGATAATATCGCCGAACGGTTTTTCTTCCCATATGCCTAGTTTCTTGGCACCTTCTTCAAGCGCAGCCACAATGCGTTCCTTTTGCTCCCGGGTCAACGTCTGAGAATATTGCAACTCCCATGTACTGGAGAGTTCATCGTGTCGATAGTACTGAGTACCACAAGTCGGCATTAGATGGAGTCGAGCTAATTGCCGAGGTGTCGCCTCGAGTCGATCAACCACCTGTAGTTTAAACTGTTCGAATTTTCCTCCCGAGATGATACAAACATCGTAGGTGTCTAAAAGTTTTACCAACAACTCACCCATCTGGTCGGATATAGCCGATTTAGTAATTGCCAAGGTGTCGTCGAGGTCGAATGCGATTATTTTTTTAGTCATACCAAGTAGTATATCAGCTGCTAGCGAACCAGCAGGAAGCTGTTTTTGCCTTTTTTGATGAGCGAAACTGTGTTGACCGTTTGATCGACAGTTTCTTTTTCAGCGTTAATCGAGACGGCACCACTTTCAATTAGCCGCTTGGCATCGCCGTGACCGGAGGCAAATCCCGCCTCGATTAGCGCTTCGACCAGTGACGCACCGAGTGAAACGACGGGGATTTCTTTGGCCAGCGTATCGATGTCGTCGGGTTGCAAAGAAGTAAGGTTGGCTTGTCCGAACAAGACGTTCGTGACGCGCTCGACGCTAGCGGTTCGCTCCTCACCGTGGACGATTACCGTCACGGCATGTGCCAAGGCTTTTTGGGCTTCCCGGGCACCGGGATTGGCGGCAATTTGCTCACTCAAAGCCTCGATCTGCTCTTTATCAAGCAAGGTATAGACTTTTAATAGGTCTGGCACGCTGGCGTCATCGACGTTCAACCAGAACTGATAAAAGGCGTAGACGCTGGTTTTAGCCGGATCAAGCCAGATGGCACCAGCTTCAGATTTGCCGAATTTGACGCCGGTCGTCTTGTCAATAATCAGCGGTGTTGAATAGACGTGCGCTTCGGTGGCGTCCAGCCGACGGATTAAATCGACTCCAGCGATAGAATTACCCCATTGATCGGCGCCACAGACCTGCAGGCTGACGCCGAACTCGCGTGACAAATGCAAAAAGTCATAGCCTTGAATCAGCGAGTAGCTAAACTCAGCGTAGCTGATGCCGGTTCCGTCTTCACCAATACGAGATTGGACAAAATCACGACCAAGCATTTGAGACAGCGGCACGTTCTTACCGATCAGGCGCAAAAAGTCAAGATAGTTGATGTCCTTGAACCAGTCGTAGTTATCAACCAGCGTAAAGCTCTCGCCGGCAAAAACATGGGCGTACTGAGCCGCGATCGCCTGTTTATTGTGGGCAATCTCATCGAGCGTCTGCAGGTGACGTTCGTCGGCCTTGCCATCGGGATCACCGATCATGCCGGTCGCCCCACCAACCAGTAAGTATGCTGTGTGGCCGTGGGTAATAAAATGACGCACCATCATGGCGGCGGCAAGATTACCGATAGTCATACTATCAGCACTAGGATCAACGCCCCAATAAAAGGAGAGTGATTGCCTGTCGAGCACAGTTAAATCTTTTATGGTCGTCTGGTTCACAAAACCACGCCAGGCAAGTTCTTCGGAAAGGTTCATAGGATCTCCTTATCTGATATTCATCTGGTAGTATAGCAAACGATTACGCTTTGCGCATCTAAATTGGTGCTATAATGGTGGATAATACTGCTTATGGGAAATATATAACTGTGGCCAAAAAACCATCTCACTCACGCAAATTAAGTGTGTACTCCAATCTATCGCACCGGCTCAAGACCAAGAAAGATGCTGGCATACGTAAACGTGCCCAATATCTAGCAACCCTGCCGAAGCATCCCGTCAAAAGACTGCTCTATAGGATGCAGCCGAAACGTCTGGCAGCCTACTGGTTTAGTAAGCAAGGCGCGATTATGGCACTCAAGGTCACTGGGGTTGCCATCCTGCTCATGGCCCTCCTGGTTGGTGGACTGTTCGCCTATTTCCGCAAAGATCTTGACGCCATTCGTCCGGGTGAAATTGCCAAACGGGTTCAGACGACCGTCAGTAAATACTACGACCGTAACGGCATACTTCTCTGGGAAGATAAGGGCGACGGCAACTATAAACTCGTCGTGAAAAGCGACGAACTCAGCCCGTACCTTAAAAAAGCAACCGTCGCTATCGAAGACAAAGAATTCTACACCCATAATGGGGTCAGCCTGACAGGCTTGATTCGGGCCGTCGCCAATAACGCTGGTGGTGGTAACATCCAGGGTGGGTCAACCCTGACACAGCAACTCGTCAAGCAGGTGTTCTTTGCTGACGAGGCCCAGAACAGAGGCCTGAGCGGTATCCCGCGTAAAATCAAAGAGTTGATCCTGTCGGTAGAAGTCGAACGAATGTATGACAAGGATCAAATTCTAACCCTATACCTCAACGAGTCGCCGTATGGCGGACGCCGGAACGGCGCGGAATCAGCTGCCCAAACTTATTTCGGGAAAACGGCTAAAGACCTCACTCTCCCAGAGGCTGCCCTCTTGGCTGCCATTCCCCAAAGCCCTTCAACCTACGACCCGTACAACACCGCTGGCCACGAACGACTGATTGCTCGCCAGCATATCGTGCTCGATAACATGGCCGACCAGAAAATGATCACCAAGGCCGAAGCGGACGCTGCCAAAAAAGTCCCTATTATCGATAGCCTTAAACCGGAATCGACCCAGTACGCCGGTATCAAAGCTCCGCATTTCGTCCAGATGGTTCGAAGTCAGCTCGAAAATGAGCTAGGGAAAGCAACCGTCGGAAAAGGTGGCTTGACGATTACAACGACCTTAGACTACCGGATTCAGCAAAAACTCGAGGAATCTATGAATGACATGTTTAGTTCGTACATTCCAAACTATGCCGGCTTTACCAATGGGGCCGCCACCGTTGAAGATACCCAGACCGGTCAAATCGTCGCTCTTCTCGGCAGCCGCGACTTCAACTACGAAGGTTTTGGCCAAGACAACGCCGCCATCGCCTCAATCCAACCTGGTTCGACAATCAAAGGCCTGGTCTACTCCCAACTCTTCCAGAAGAAGCCAGACGGTAAGCAGAATTACGGCAGCGGCACGGTCCTTCGAGATGAACCGATTGATGCGATTTATGGCGCCAAACTGCAAAACGCCGACCGTGGATTCAAGGGCAATATCACTATCCGTCAGGCACTGGCAACTTCGCGAAATATTCCAGCGGTCAAAGCAATGTATATATCAGGAATTCAGCCAACGATTAGCGAGATCCGCGATATGGGTGGTATGAGCTACTGTACCCAAGGTACCGAGACACAAGCTGGTTTATCAGCGGCAATCGGTGGCTGCGGCATCAAGCAAGTCGATTTGGTCAATGCCTACGCCTCGCTGGCTCGCCAAGGCGTCTATAAGCCACAAGCATCTGTCCTCGAAGTCAAGAATAGTTCCGGTGAAGTCGTCAAAAAATGGACGGACGAGAGCAAGAAAATCATCGACCCACAATCAGCCTATATCGTCAGCGACATTCTGACCGACAACAACGCCCGAGCGCCGCTATCTGGCCTCAATGCCAAAGGCATGAACATACCCGGAGTTAAAACTGCGACCAAGACGGGTACATCAGACAAGGGCGGCTTCGCCAAGGACATCTGGATGGTCAGCTACAGCCCGGCATTGACCATGGGTGTCTGGCTTGGTAACTCAGATACGACCATCCTGAAGAATGGCAACTCATCGCTACCAGGTTCGATTATCGGTAAGGTCATGGAATACGCTCACAAAAGTGTCTACGCACCTGAGGGCAAATGGAAAGTTGGTGATTGGTTTACTCAGCCTGTCGGCATCCAAAGGATTGGTAGCGAGCTGTTCCCATCGTGGTGGAGCAAGTCGCAAAGCCAGACTACCGTCAAGATGACCTTCGATAAAGTCTCAAAAAAGAAAGCCACCGATTGCACACCGGACGGCGCCAAAATCGAACTTGATGTCACCAAAATGGTCGACCCTATCACCAAGAAGGACGTCTTCATCGCTCCCGACGGCTACGATAATACGGCGGACGACAACGTCCATAAGTGTACCGACGGGAGACCAGCCGTTTCCGTCATGTACGCGGCTGGTACCATCACTGCCACGGTCACGGCCGGCACTTTCTCGATTGGTAGCGTGTCAATCCTGATCGACGGCACGGTTGTCTCGACCATCGCTGCCCCTGGCGCCTACACGTACACGTATACGAGTCCGGCTGGACCACAAGCCGCTAAGTCGGTCACGGCCGTCGTCACCGACACCGGGCTGTACAGTACAACGTCGCTGGCCACCACTATCCCGGCATCGAACTGAAGGAGTAGCCCTCCATCCAATAAAAAACACCCGTAGATATACGGGTGTTTTTCTCATAGCCAGTCGTTAGGATTGGTTGTTGAGCATCTCGATGAGCGATGCTTCGTTCTGAGCCGACGTACGTGGCCGTTTAGCCTGAGACTTGCCACGAGCACTAGATTGTTGCTGAGGGGCGTTAGAATCACTCTGACGGCTGTTGCGAGGCCGCTGCGTGCTGTGACGGGTAGTACCTGGCTTGTTATCGGCTAAGCGTTGGTCATTGCGGTCACTATGGTAGGACGTCGCAACTGGCTGCTCGGCGGCTGGCGCTGGCTGGAGTGGCTGTTTTCGACCCGAGGTACGGGGCTGCTGTTTACGGGCAACGGGGCGATCATCAGTCTGCTTGCTTTCAACTAGCTTAGCGAACATCATTTTTCCGGCAGCGGTTTGTAAACTTCGAATAAATTCGATTTCGACCGTTTTATTGAGGTACTTATTGGCGTGCTCAACGACAACCATGGTACCGTCCGTCAAATGACCGACTGCTTGATGACCGTCTTGGCCCTTTTGGGTCAGTTCGAGCATAATTTTCTCACCTGGCAAATAGGCCATTCGGAGGCTCATAGCCAGATCGTTGACGTTCAAGACGATGATGTTCTCCACCTGGGCAACCTTGTTGAGGTTGTAGTCGATAGTACAAACGACGCCGGAGTATTGCTTGGCGAGTTTGAGTAGTCGTTCGTCGACACCTTCTTCAGCTTTACTGCCGTCTTGAAAGATTTCGACTTTGACATTGGGCATCGCTTGCAGCTCGGTCACGACGTCCAGTCCATGGCGGGCACGACTGCGTTTTTCGCTGTCGGCGTTATCCGCCAGGTACTGCAGCTCGCCGATGACGCTACGGGGAATAAAGAGCGTATCGCTGCCGATGAAGCCCGACTGGGCGATGGCAATGATGCGACCGTCGATCAGGACCGAGGTATCGACAAAGATTGGCCGACCGGCTTTTTTGCTGACTGATTTTTTAGTGTTGACGGCCACCAGATAGGTAGCTTCGGCTGCAATAATAAGCAGCAGTATAATCATGATTGTTTCCATGTGTTGTTTCCTTAGTTTTGGAGGTAATCGATCAGCGCCGTGCGCAAATCGCTTACTCCTTTAATAAATGAATTCTTACTGTGAGCCATCGGAGCAATGGCTTTGGTAAAGCCTAGTTTTTTGGCCTCGGCGATGCGACGGTCGGCCGATTGAGCCGAGCGGACTTCTCCCCCCAGTCCCACCTCACCGAAGACGACAACCCCCTCGTCGATTCGTCGCCCGGCGGCCGCACTGGCAATCGCCATGCAAATCGCCAGATCGGCCGCCTGATCGCTGAGCCGAAGTCCACCAACGACGTTGATGTAAATATCTTTATCTGATAAATTCAGTTTTGTCCGTCGTTCGAGGACCGCGATCAATAGATTCAGACGATTGAGATCAAATCCAGAGGCTGTACGTTTAGGATAGCCGAAATTGGTCGGATTTACAAGGGCTTGGATCTCGACTAACAGTGGCCGGGTGCCCTCAAGAGTCGCCAGCACGACCGAACCGTCGGCGTCTTGACGCTCCGCCAGCAGCGCCGCCGATGGATTAACGACCAGTCGCAGACCTTCCTCGTACATTTCGAAGATGGCCGCCTCACTGGTTGAACCGAACCGATTTTTGATGGCGCGGACGACCTTGAAGCCACCGTAGCGGTCACCCTCAAATTGCAGCACGACGTCAACCAAGTGCTCTAAGACTTTTGGCCCCGCAATACTGCCTTCTTTGGTGACGTGGCCGACCAATACTACTGCCGCCCCCGCTTCTTTGGCGGCCCGAATGATGACATTGCTGCTGTTGGTGATCTGGCTGACCGTTCCGGGAGCCGACGTGATTTCGTCGAGCGCCAGGGTTTGAATCGAGTCGATCACGACGAATGAATACGACCCCGATCTGATAGTGGCGGCGATGTCGTCGGCGCTGGTGGTGGCCACGAAGCTGAGTTGTTCGCTTTTTTCGGCCCCCAGGCGCTCGGCGCGGAGTTTGACCTGGCTGGATGACTCCTCGCCGCTGGCATACAGCACCGGAGAGGCTTTGGCGACGTGAGCCGCGACCTGTAATAGCAAGGTGCTTTTGCCAATACCGGGCTGGCCGGCCATCAAGATGACACCACCGGGCAAAATGCCACCACCGAGTACGTCATCGAGATCGCTAAAGCCAGTCCCGAGGCGCTTGACGCTGTCTTCGGCGCTAATCGACTGCATGGTCTGGGGAACTAGAATACGCCCAGAATGGGCACCCCTCGCCACGACTGACTTGCCGGAGCTGACCGCTGCCTGCTCGAGCAGGCTATTCCATTCACCACAATTTTCACATTTACCGGTCCACTTGCCGTAGGTCGCCCCGCAATTTTGACAGACAAACTGAGATTTAGATTTAGCCATTGCTTTTAGTATATCATCTACAAACTTGGCGGTGGCGCCAGCGTGCTGTCGAGGCTCTGGGTGAGGTCGTTGGAACGAATCGCCAGCTTTTCATACTCTGCCACCTTGATTTTATACTGCTCAGATTTCGCGTTAATTGCCGTTCGCAACGACTCCAGTTGATCGATTCGGTTAATCAAGGCCTGTCGCCGAGCGTTATATTGATTGACCTCGAACTGGCTGGTGCGATCGACGGAATTAGTGCTATTTTTCAGGTTTTCGCTGTCCTGACTCACGACGGCGGCATCATTGTTATATTGAGTAACGCTGGCCTTGATGTCGCCGGCCAAGACGTTCAACTCGACCAGCAATGCATCCGATTGAGCCGAAATACCGTCGAAAACCCGTTGGTAGCTACTATGCAGGGCGACGACCTTAGCGCGGTCGGTGAAGTATTGGCGGTAGTGCGCCTCCAGTTCGGGGCTGAGGCTAGCAACTTCGGTGCCGATGATGGAATGGAGTTCGTTTTGGCGCTTGCCTGGTTCGGCGCGCTCGTAGTAGGCCAGACGATCTTTGAGTTCGGGGCTACTCATCTGAGCGTACTCAGCCTCCAGCAGCGCCCCGACTGATTGCTGTTCGCTGCCGCTCAACCTATCCCAGACGGCGTGAAGTGTTTCGTGGGCGGCAGTCACCTCTTTGACTCCATCGAGCTGGGCATTGGTGACGTCATAAATATATATCCTGCCATTGGCATAGCAGCCAAGGATGGCGCTCTGCGCTTCCTGCCTTTGGCAATTCGCATTGAACTGGGCAGCCGAATCCACTTCTGGATGGCTGGTGTAAAAATAAAACTTTCCTTTATCAGACAGGCCGGAGCGATCAACGATTGAGGCAATCCCGGATGTAGGCTGGTACTGCGAGACACTCCATTGATCGAACACGGTTTGGCGGTTCAATACGACCCAACCCGACAGGACTAGAATAGACAGGCTGACAACGATGGCCAGGGTTGAGCCGACGCGGCTACGATTCGTGTTCGACATTGATTGTAATCTCACCCTTCTGCGCGTTGACTGTCAGCACCGTCCCCTTTTCGTACTCGCCCGACAACACCCCATCAGCAATCTTATGCTCGAGGAAATCTTGAATTGCCCGACGGAGCGGCCGAGCGCCATATTTTTCATTATAGCCCTTGTCTATCAGCAGCTTTTTGGCGGAAGGTTTGATAACCAAGTGGACTCCTTTTCTGACCAGTCGGTCTTGTAATTCATCAATCAAATTGTCAAATATCTTGGCGATTTCTTTTCGGGTCAGCGCTCGGAACGTAACGATTGAATCGAATCGGTTAATCAACTCGGGGCGCATCAGCTTCGCCAGCGCTTCTGTGGTGGCGATGGCGTTATCGTCGTGCACGGCGTCTAGTTTCTTGACATCGGATTTCGTCGCCACGTGGAAGCCAAGACTCGACTCTTTCATCATCCGATCAGCCCCGAGGTTGCTGGTCAGAATAACGATGGCGTTACTAAAGTTCACCCGATGACCTTTGGCGTCGGTCAAGGTCCCGTCCTCCAGAATCTGCAGCAGTAGGTGGAAGACTTCAGGATGGGCTTTTTCAATCTCGTCGAAAAGTACCACGCTGTAGGGCTGTCGTTTCATTTTATCGGTCAGTTGGCCGCCGTCTTCGTAGCCGACATAACCAGCTGGCGCACCCAGTAATCGACTGGTGTTGTGCCGCTCGCCGAATTCACTCATATCAATCTTGATCAGGGCGTCTTCACTGCCGAACACTTCGCGGGCCAGTACTTTGGCCAGTTCGGTTTTGCCGACGCCGGTTGGCCCCATAAACACGAACGAGCCAATCGGCCGTTGCTTACTGGCGACACCACTGCGGCTTCGTCGAATCGCACTGGCGACTTTAGTGACGGCCTCGGTCTGGCCAATAATGTATTTACTGAGGTGCTTTTCGAGATTACGCAACATTTTTGCCTCAGATTTTTGAACGCGCTTGACAGGGATACCGGTCATGGTCGAAATGGCGTGAGCCACGTCGTCATCAGTCAGCGCGATCGGCGTCTTGAGTTCAAAGGCGGCCCGGGTCTCCTCGAGGCGAGAAGCTATTTGGCTGGCTCGGGTCTTGTAGAGGGCGGCTCGTTCGTAGTCTTCGCTGGCGACCGCCTCTTCCATTTTTTCATTGAGATTCTTCAGTTGTTTGACGTAATCACGCACCTTGCTCGGTTTACGGCCGGACTTGACGCGGACATGAGCCGATGCCTCGTCGAGGACGTCAATCGCCTTATCGGGCATAAATCGTTCGCTGACGTAACGATCGGCCATATAGACGGCATCTTCCAACACTTCGTCGCTGACAGTGACGCCGTGATGGGTTTCGTAGTTGGTGCGCAAACCCTTTAAGATAGCGATGGTGTCTTTCAGCTTTGGCTCCGGCACGACGATTGTCTGCAAACGGCGCTCCAAGGCGCTATCTTTTTCGATATGCTTACGATATTCGTCGAGAGTGGTGGCACCGATCAGGTGCAGCTCGCCGCGGGCCAGCATCGGCTTCAGGATATTGGCGGCGTCCAGCGCGCCTTCGGCGGCACCGGCGCCGACCAGCAAATGGAGCTCATCGATAAATACAATCACGTTTTTCTGTTCTTGGAGTTCAGTGATTACTTTTTTCAACCGTTCTTCAAATTCACCGCGGTATTTGGTCCCGGCTATCATACCAGCCAGATCGAGCTGAACGACTCGTTTGTCGAGCAGGTGGTCGGGAACGTCTTCATGGGCAATCCGTTGGGCCAGACCTTCGACGATGGCAGTTTTACCGACGCCGGGTTCGCCAATTAGGACCGGGTTGTTCTTGGTTCGCCGACTCAGAATGGTGACCATCCGCTCCTCTTCATCATCTCGTCCAATCACCGGATCAAGTTTTCCGATCTTGGCAAGGGCCGTCAAGTCGATGCCGTATATCTCGAGCGCACCTTTGCGCTGGGTCTGCTTTTTAATGGCCGCCCCAGCAAAGTTACCGTCTGATTTCTGGTACATTTCATTCTGGCGATCAAAGAACTCTTCTAGCTCCGCCGCCAGCTCGCCGGTGTCGATATTCATATCGCGTAGCAGCACGGTGGCCCGAGCGTTTTTCTGAGACAGCATACTATAGAGGATGTGCTCGGTGCCGAGATAATCTTGATGAAATTCCTGGGCAATTTCCCAGCTCATTTTGAGGGTCAACTTGGCCGTTTCACTGAGGCCCTTTGCCCCGACCGCAATCACAGTCGTCAGCGGCACTAAATCAAGTGCTACCTGGGCACGCTCCAGTGTGACACCGATGTCGGCCAGTAATTTGGCACCAACCGACGAACCCTGGGCTAAAACGCCGAGTAGGAGGTGTTCGGTACCAATATAAGGACTGTTGTAGCCTTGGGCAATCACGTTGGCGTGATGAAGACTGGTCCGAGCGTTATCGGTCAGGTGTGCTACAAATTCCGCAAAATCATCAGCCATACTCTTATTATCTATCCTCCTATAGCAAATGCGCAAGCGTATTATCTACATAACGTTCGCTTTACTTTATCTAGTATAGCAAACCTAGCACTCGGGTCAATAGAGTGCTAGGTTATCACCGTCAAATATCTACTTTTTGCTTGATTCTTCAACGGCATCGAGCAGGCTATCCTCGATATTTTTCTTTGGAGCTTGTGGGGTAGCTTTGGTGGGCAGAGCCTGCTCAATATCGAGCTCGTAACCAGTCAAACGGCTGGCCAGGCGAACGTTTTGGCCAGCCCGGCCAATCGCTATCGACTGTTGGTCTTCGTTGACGTAGACAGTGGCGCGTTTGTCCTTTTCGTTGATTGAAACTCGGGCGACTTCAGCCGGGCTGAGGGCGTTCTTAATGAACTGGTCGGGGCTCTCGTCAAACGTGATGATATCGATCTTTTCCTGATCGCCAATCTCATTCATGACGGCTTGGACGCGGGTACCGTGTCCTCCGACAAAGGTACCGACCGGATCAACACCTGGAACGGTGCTGGCAACGGCCAGTTTAGTCCGGCGGCCAGCTTCACGAGCAATCGCTTTAATCTCGACGGCACCAGCTTCTAGTTCTGGCACTTCTTGGCGGAAGAGGAACTCAACGAATTGTTCGTTGGCCCGGCTCAAAATCAGTTGTGGCCCACGGTTATCGCGCTCAATGTCCTTGATGTAGACTTTGATGCGACTACCGACGTTATAAAACTCACCTTGAATCTGTTCGCTCTGAGGGATAATTCCACTAGCTTTACCCAGCTCGACGCGAATTACTCGTGGTTCAACGCGCTGGACGATACCATTCACGACAGTACCGATCTTGTCTTCGTATTCCTCGAGGACCACTTCGCGTTCTGCCTCTCTGAGGCGCTGCAAGACCACTTGCTTAGCGGTTTGGGCGGCGACACGACCGAAACTGGTGACTTCATGCTTTTCTTCAACAACCTCACCGATGACAGCATCTTTTCTGACCTTTTTAGCGTCTTTGAGGCTAATCTCGAGGGCATCACTGCCAACATCTTCGACGATTTCGCGAGAGACGAAGACGTTGGCGGTGCCGTCGTTGACATTCAGCTCGCTGCGAACCTCTTGGTCGCGCTCGCCGTTATCACGACGCCACGCGGCGGCGATGGCCTGCTCGATGATAGACAGGACCGTCTCTTCTGGTAAATTCTTCTCTTCTGCAATCGTACGAACAGCCAGGGTCAGCTGCTTGATATTGATCTCATCCATAGTGGTTTCTCCTTGATTTTTTATTAAAAAAGCCGACCTGCCGGCCGACGAAATGCATTGTACTGACGTTAGTATACTACGCGCTCAGGCTTTAGGCAATGTTTGCCCCGGGCAACTTTGTAATGTCGTCTGCATCACGTCGTGTTCCGCGATTGTCACCCACAAGCTGTATTTCTGTTTGACGGCAATCTGCCGCGCCACGTATTGACAGCGGAATGCCTTGTTCGGAGGCAACCAGGTGGCGGCGTCACCGTCGGACTTTTGCTGATTTATAGGTCCGTCGACGGCCAATAATTCGAGCGGGTCATTGGCCAGTTCAATTCTTCGGTCTTTGGCCAGCTGTTGGGCGCCTTTTTGCCAAGCGTCCGAAAGCGCCACGACATGATCAATTTGAACAGCACCGCTGGTTGTGTCTCCACGCACAAAAAGTATTACTTTACCAGTATATGGATCGTTCAGTGTCCCATTAGTGACATTACACTGTTCATCGAGTTGAGCGCCGACGAGATCGCGATTCAAGATGATATTACGCATGTCACAGCCTTGCACTGTATTCCACCCGGCTCCAAATTGTTCGCGCGAGTAGTCGGTCTTCGGGGCACGGCCCTTTACCAGCAATGTCTGTAAGGCGGTCGCGGCTGGAGACGTCGTAGCACCTGCCGGCGCAGATTGTTTAGTGGGAGCATTTACCACAGGATTGGGTATAGGTCGGCTAATCAAAAGCGTAGCCCCAATGATAAGAAGCGACATGATAACTGTGACGGCTCGGCGACGACGATAAGCATTAGCCATACGTCCATTATGCACGCTATAGAGCTAAAGCTGGCGAGATTACCCCGGACGCCTCTGCTACAATAGATATATGCAAACAGTACCCCACCTCATTGAACGATTCATCCCAAAACACTACCAACTTTCTCTGACACTCGATAGAGCCGACAGGCACTTTGCCGGTATCGTCACGCTGAGCGGCACCCTTCCGCCCGGGGCAGACACTATTATCCTTCACAGTAAAGAGCTGGTCGTCGAATCGGTCACGCTCGACGGCAAGGCGGCCGATTTTGCGTCAAGTGATAATGACGAACTCCATATCACCCACCGGGATCTATTGCCGGGCAAACACATTATCGTCATCGCTTATAGCGCTACCATCACCGATGCCATGCACGGATTGTATTCATGCTACTACGAGCACAATGGAGTCAAAAAAGAATTGCTCGCCACCCAGTTTGAAAGCCACCACGCCCGGGAAGTGTTTCCATGTATTGATGAGCCTGAGGCCAAAGCGACGTTTGATGTCACTCTGACGACCGAACCGGCCATTACGGTTCTGGGCAACATGCCGATTAAAACCCAAACTACCGAAAATGAGCTACTCGTGACGACCTTCGAGACAACTCCGCGCATGAGTACCTACCTGCTGGCCTGGGTGACCGGCGAACTGCACCGCAAAACAGCCACCACCAACCAGGGCGTTGAAGTCAATGTCTGGGCCACGCCGGCCCAAGCTGCCTCCAGCCTTGATTTTGCGCTCGATATCGCCGTCCGTTCGATTGAATTCTATGAAGAATACTTTGATACACCCTACCCATTGCCAAAGTCAGACCACGTGGCGCTACCCGACTTTTCGTCCGGCGCCATGGAAAACTGGGGACTAGTCACCTACCGTGAGATTGCTCTCTTGGCCGACACTCACACCAGCATCGGCAGCCGGCAATACATCGCTACTGTCATCGCCCACGAGCTGGCCCATCAATGGTTCGGAAATTTAGTGACCATGAAATGGTGGAACAATCTTTGGTTGAACGAGAGCTTCGCCACCCTGATGGAATACATCGCCGTCGAGGCGCTTCATCCCGAATGGAATATCTGGCTAGACTTTGCCACCAACGAAAGTATTATGGCCCTTCGCCGCGACAGTATCGACGGCGTCCAGTCGGTCCAAACCGACGTCAACCACCCGGACGAAATCAACAGCTTGTTCGACGGTGCTATCGTCTACGCCAAGGGCGCCCGGCTCCTACGCATGTTGCAACACTACGTCGGAGACGCCGCGTTTCAAGCCGGACTCAAGCACTATTTTAACGACTTCGCGTATAGCAACACCGAGGCCGACGACCTATGGCAGTCGATCGCCAGGGCTAGCGGCAAGGACATCGTGGCGCTTATGAACACCTGGATCTCGCAACCTGGCTTTCCGGTCGTCCACGTTACCCAGCAGAACGAGACCGTTTCGCTATCACAAGAGCAATTCTTCGTCGGGCCGCACCAACCGTCGAGTGCGCTCTGGCCGATCCCACTTAGTTCATCAGACCCGGCCATGCCCGAGCTACTGACGGAAAAAAGTATTACCGCTAAGCGACCTGGTACCTCGTCGCTCCGCTTTAACGTTGGCGACAGTGCCCACTTCATCACCCATTACGACGAGGCTCAGCTGGCACAGCTCATCAGCGAACTTTCACTAGGGCTGATGTCACCGGTCGACCGCGTCCAGCTACTCGACGAGGCGACCTTACTCGCGCGCGGTGGCATCATGCAAACCGTTCAGCTGATTGACCTGATTAAAGCCTACCGTGACGAGACCAGCGAGCCGGTTTGGACTATTATCGCCATTGCACTGGCCGAGCTTCGTAAATTCATCGAAGATGACCCTCTGGCAGAAGAAAAATTACGCACCTTTACTGCCGAAATCGCCAGTACGCAATACGCGCGCCTCGGATGGACCCAGCGACCTGACGAGACCGAAGACGACACCAAACTGCGCTCGACGATTATCGCTATGGAGCTGTACGGCGAGAACCAAGATGCTATAAAGACCGCCCAATCGATGTTCGCAGCCTCAAAGCTCGAAGACCTCGACTCCGAGCTGCGACCCTTGATTATCGGTGCTACAGTTCGATACGGCGACGATAATATCGTCAGCGAGCTGCTCGCCCGCTACGGAAATTCACAGTCCGGCGAATTACGACAGGACATCTGTGCCGGCATCACCAGCACCCGTCAACCCGACAAAATAGCCGAACTGCTTGAGACTATCAAGAACCCCGCCATCATCCGCCCCCAAGACGCGGCACTTTGGTTTGTGTATCTGATTCGAAGCCGCGAAGGACGCGACCAGTCGTGGCAGTGGATCCGCAACAATTGGCAATGGGTCGTCGACTCGTTCGGCGGCGATAAAAGCTATGCCGATTACCCGCGTTACAGTGCCGGCGCCCTGACAACCCGGAGGCAGCTACAAGAATATAGCGGCTTCTTTACGCCGATGAAAGACGTACCGGCCTTATCGCGAGTCATCGCTATGGGTATCAGTGAGATAGAAGGACGCGTCGAGCTGATCGAACGCGATGGACCCGCCGTGCGAGATGCACTGCGCAGCCTTTAGTGCGCGGACAGCTCCATACGTACAAGGTCCGGCAGGTTCCCGTTGGCTGTCTGAAAAACCTCACCCACTGTTAGAAAACCGACTTTGCTATAAGCTTTAATTGCCGACACGTTGCCTGGGCGAACATTAAGGAATACTTTGACAATAGACTGATGACGGGCAATATCAAGTAGTTGCGCAATCGCTTCAGGCCCATGGCCACTGCCACGAGCAGAAGCATCACCGATGATTATCTGTAACTCCCACCAATTGTCATCACCCCGCTGCAGACTGACGTGACCGATTGGTTTTTCATCACACAAAATCATGTGATGTAGGTCTGAAGTATTGTAATGTAAGTTCTTGAAGTAGCCGGCAATAGTCTTGTCGTCCAAAACGCCGAAGTCTCCGCTTGTAAGGCCGATAAGTTCGCTGTCGCGCCACCAAATAGAAAAATAATTTATGTCAGTATCAATAACTTTGCGGAGAGAGACCATAGGATAACTATAGCAAAATAAAAAGACTTCCGAAGAAATCTTTCACAACTCTTATCCTTAGTGATTATTAATGAACAAACTTAAGGTCGATACGCTCAGCGGCTGCTTCGACCCATTCGTGCAAACGAGTAAGCTGGTGACCCATAACGATTCGTTCATCGTCAGAGATTTTTTTGACGTTTCGAAAGATCATCGAGAATATTCAGCGCCTTTTGAAGATCAACAGAATTAGCTTTTGTCTCTAGTGTATTATCGATGCGATCAAATCCTTTTATCAACGCGACCGAAATTCGCTCAAACTGAGCGTCAATCTTATCAAATCGTTCATCGTAAGTCGCTTTTACCATAAAATTATTATAACAAATTAGAGACCTCTCATCAAAAGTATTCTATTCGGCTGTATATAGCAGGTGCTGGTGGATTTAGACCTCTAAGAAAGTCTCAACTTCTGGCGGTTCGCCCGTCACCGCTGCGGCGGCTAAGCGCATATTTGTATCCGACAGGTGATGAGTCAGGGCGTAAAACTCGGCCGCGAATTTCATTTGCCGTAGTTTTTGTGTGGTAATGGCCGCCAACCCGCCGCCTTGTCCTACTCGCCGACGATACTTTACTTCGGTAAAATAAATAATGTCATCATTTTTTGACACGATATCGATTTCGCAGTACTTTGTTTTCCAGTTTCGATCAAGGATTTCATGGCCAAGCCCGACCAAATAGCTGGCGGCTACAGTCTCCGCCTTGTCACCTATTGATTTTGAAGTAAGCGACTTCTCTAACTCGTCGATAGGTGGCTTCGCTGGCTGGCTGGTTCTATATTTTGCAAGCGGCGCAAAAGATAGTCGATGGAGCGGTGTCACGCCCAACTCCTCGATCGCCGCTCGGTGCAGCGCAGTCCCGTAGCCGACGTGCTTGGTGAATCCATATCCAGGATATAGCGCGTCTTGTTTCGTCATATAGGCATCCCTGGCAACCTTGGCGATAATCGAGGCGGCCGACACGCTCGGAATAAGTAGGTCGGCTTTTTTGAGCGTCGTCACATACGAGCCTTTGGTCGTATCTTTCAGGAAGTTAACCGTCCCGTCGATAATGATTTCGTGATACGGCACCTTGATTTGCTCGACCGCCCGCTTGGTTGCCAACACCAACGATTGTGACAACCCAATCCTGTCGAGTTCTTCCACGCTTACCCACCCCAGGCCGAAACCTACGGCCTGCTGCCGGATAATAATATCAAGTTCTTCGCGTCGTTTTTTTGTCAGTTTCTTACTATCGGTCAAGCCGTCAATCACCACCCCGCCAAGGACAACCGCCCCAATGACCAGAGGCCCCGCCCATGGCCCTCGCCCGACTTCATCAATGCCTAATATCATGTTTTCTATTGTAGCAATAATAGTCCTTACCTTTCTACGCGGAAAGGTATCCGCTGTCCAGCGGAAAACGTGCTTCTTTTGGCTGCAAAAGAAGGAAAACTGCTGGGGTTGATGAAAAGACGCGGCATAAAACCACCGGCTGTTGCGTGGACGGCTGCGGAACTCTTCGCCGCATGGCGAATCAAACATCCTCACCAAGCCAGGCAACCACCACCGATTTTATCCGGTCTTTTCAGATACCCCAGACCCCGTGGCTTCACAGAGCTCGCTCAATCAGCTGTCGAGCCAATGAAGTCGTTACAATCAATAACAATCTACAGCCCTAGTTCTAACAGGCGCCGGGGCCCTGTTAGGACGTGGCGCGAAGCCTGTTCTTGATAGTTATGACGAGGTGGCGAACGGCGTCGAAAGGTAAGGATTACCCTACTTTGAAATAGTAAAAGCTAATTGATCACACCAACCACCACTAGCCCCTTTCAAAACCCCGACTACTGTGGTATAGTCAATAGTCGATTGTATTATAAATGATAAGGTGATAAAAAATGAGTTTTGAACTGATTAAAAAAGTGAATGAAGCCCAGAAAAAAGCAAGCGTTGTTGACGTTCGCAGCGGTGATACCGTTCGTGTCAGCCAAAAAATTCGCGAAGGCGCCAAAGAGCGTATTCAGATTTTTGAAGGCGTCGTGATTCGTACCGACCGTCGCGCCTCACACACCTCACGCATTACCGTCCGCAAGATCACCAGCGGCGTTGGCGTTGAAAAGAGCTTCTTGCTACACAGCCCACTCGTCGAAAAAGTCGAAGTCGTCCGCCGAGCTAAGGTTCGCCGTAACTACCTTTCGTTCCTACGTAACCGTAGTGGTAAGAGCGCCCGCCTCAAAGCACTCAACTTTGACCGCGAAGGCGTCAATACACTGGCTGAAGCGCCTGTCGTTGAAGAAGTTGTTGCAACCGAAAAAGCCGAATAAACATATAGACATTAAAAAACGCTCGATCAATTGGTCGGGCGTTTTTTGTTGTTCGACACCACATGGCGCAATTTCTATTGGAGGCAATAGGAGAATCCTTACCTTTCTACGCGGAAAGGTATCCGCTGTCCAGCGGAAAACGCGCTTCTTTTGGCTGCAAAAGAAGGAAAACTGCTGGGGTTGATGAAACGACGCGGCATAAAAACATCGGCTGTTGCTTGGTTGGCTGCGGAACTCACCGCTAGACAGCGGCTCAGACATCCTCGCTCATCCAGGCAACCACCGTTGATTTTATCCGGTCTTTTCAGATACCCCAGACCCCATGGAGCCGTGTTGCATAGCGGCTGCAACCCCTCGGCATCTGCAACTGCCCGAGATGAGCGGATGGCTCAAGACTGATTAAGCGCGAGGATGTTTGAGCCGCCGTTTACGGTGGCGAGTTCCGCAAGCGCCAGTCTTGAGCTGTCCGATAGTCTCGGCGCAGTGAAGCCGCCGAAAATGTTTTGCTTCTTTTGCACACCAAAAGAAGACTGTTTGTTACTTTGCAGTCACAAAGTAAGGATTATCTTTTATTTTTAATAAAAACAGATTATTAACTATAATGATTTCGCTTCTTTTTGTCGGTAAAAAAAGTAAAGAGTTAAATAACCCGATTAACTTCGTCGAGTGTCGTGTCGCCACGGAGGGCTGCCAAGACGCCGCTTTCCAACAGCGAGACCATGCCGCCTTCCCGGGCAGCTTTTTCAATCACTTCAGTGTGTATCTCGGCCACGTCACCGCGCAGAAACTTTTGGATGTTCTCGTTGACCACCATCTGTTCCATAATAACCACGCGGCCCTTATAACCAAAAGGAGAACTTTCGGTAATGACTGGCTTCCATAACTTGAAGTTGTCGAGATCTGGCTTTTCGACATGGGACGGCAGGTCCTTTAGGGCGTTCTGGACCCACTTGCGGGTCGCTTCGTCCGGCTCGTACTCTTCTTTGGTCTCGTCATCAAGGCGACGAACCAAGCGCTGAGCGATGACCAGTCGAATGGCCGAGCTAAAAATCGGATTGACGCCAATCAGGTCGATCATACGACTAAAGGCGGCCGAAGTCGTGTTGGCGTGAAAGCTAGACAGCACCAGGTGGCCGGTAATAGAGGCCTGGATGGCCGTCTTGGCCGTGTCTGCGTCGCGAATCTCACCAATCATCACCACGTCAGGGTCGAGCCGCAGGACTGCCCGCAGGCCATCGGCAAAGCTCTTGCCACCAGTGGTGTCAATCGGAATCTGGGAAACGCCCGTAATGCCATATTCGATCGGGTCCTCCAGTGTGATGATTTTTCGGTCGGTGGTGTTGAGCGCACTAATAATGCTATATAAGGTCGTCGATTTGCCGCTACCGGTCGGACCGACCATCAGCACCATGCCGCGGGGATGAGAAATGACTTCGTCGATCTCGGCCCGTTCGGCTTTACCAATCCCCAACAGGTCGAGGTTAAGCATCGACTCGTCAAAATTGAACAAACGCAGCACCGCGTCCTGGCCGTACATGGTCGGCACCGTCTCAACGCGCAGATTTAGCAAATGCGTTGCGCCGTCGCGGGTGATTTCTTTCTGCATATGGCCGGATTGTGGGTCGACGCTGGCGGTCGAAACGTTGGCTCGGGAGGCTAAGGCCCCCAGGATAATGCGGTAGCGGTCAGAATCAAGGTCGGCCACCGGGTGCAGGGCACCGTCGATACGCATCCGAATCCGGATGTGGGTTCGCTGGTTCTCGATATGAATATCGCTGGCACCGAGCTTGTCGGCCTGGTCGATGAGGTAATCAAAGACCTGGTCGCTGCCGACCGAATTGAGCGTCTGGCTAACCTGGGCGATGGTCTCGCTGTCGCCTTGTTTGGCAATCTGGATATCATCATAGACGACCTTGATGGGAGGATCAAAGCGCTCCATAAACGCCTTGTAGCAACTGTTGCTGACCAAAAAGAACTGGACGGAACGGCCCTGGTCGTTATATTCCTTGGTCAGGTCGCGGATGAACGACTGCGGCGTCTGAGTCGTGACACCGAATCGCCAGGCTTCGGCTTCGCTTCCGACCACCAATGGCACGATGCGGCTCTGGTGCATGGTGGCGACGTCCAACACGCCCATGGCCAGCGGCAGGGTCTGCTCGACCTCGCGGGCATCAAAATAAGAGATGCCAAGGATGGCAGCGCGCTCTTGGGTGGCTTTCTCGTCTTGATCACGACGATTCTGCTGAATTTTATCTTCGTCCATTACTGTGTATCATAGCAGAAACCATAACCTTTTTACAGGCGGAGGTTATAAATATTTCTTTATTCGATTGAAGTCTTCGCGAGGCTTGTTACTTTTTGAGTATAATTCGACAAATATGGCTTCGCTACCGTCATTATTAACGATAGCTATGATTCTTAGCAATCCTTTGCTTCCTAGCGATGCACAGTCAAAACGGGCTTTAACGACGGTATGTGTGGCTGTGACGGTTAGTTTGCTAAAGGATTTGCCAGAAAATAGATGTTGCATTTGCGGTAGATGCAAGATCGAGGCGGTCTTTTCAAGCTCTAACAGGTCATTAGGAACAGACCTATAACTTTTCGTAAACTGTTTGAGTTCTTTTTTGAATTCGGCAGTTTGGTTAAAGTTCATCCTCGAACTCTTTCACTGACGTCAACGGTGTACGGTACATGGCAAGTTGATAGCTAATTTGCTCTTTGTCCTTCGTAGCTAACCATGGTGTATCAACATGCGATAGCTCGGATAGCTCGGTCGCAGATTTATCAGCGAGGCGCGCAAGTTCTTCGTCAATGTGCTTTATTTCCTGCCCACTCAGATGCTCTAGTGTCGGGCGCACCGTCGGAAGATATTTCTTTTGTGTATGATTGAAGTAGGGCGTGGTAATGACTTCTAGCTCGTTGGCAGATTTCATCGCATCGACGACTCCGCTGAATGTCTGCGCGATAGGTGTCGGACCAAAGTGGTTGCGTACATATGTCGTGCCGGTGATTGACTTACCAAATTTTTCGTAAAAATCAAAATCTATGAAATACAACAATTTGTATATAACCGTCTCTCCAACATTAGGCTTGGCGCCTACCTTTTCAAGAATGTACAGCAGTACTTCTCGCAGCTTGTCCGGATTCTCGACAATGTCATCACGTGGCATTGCCCCTTCGCTATCTTGAGCAAAGTTGACCAATTCGGCCTGATCTTGTTTATCGGGTAATATTCCATTGATTAAGTCGGTTGGTGAAATCTGGTATAACTCTGCTAATGCTCGGATTTCTGCCAAGTTAGGTTCGCGCCGACCGATCTCTAGTCCTGCGTAGGTTGCCCTAGCTATTGTGAGGCTATCAGCAACGTCCTGCTGACTTAAATTGGCGTTGTCTCGTAATGTGGTTATAAGGTCTTTGAAATTCATAGTTTTGCCCCTTTATGTGGATAAGTATAGCTTATGCTACGTTTTTAGTCAACAGTTACGTAACTTATCTATACAATTGTGCTATAATACCATTAGAATAAAACACCAGAGTGGGAGGTGCGAGTTCGAACGAGGAGGGCCCTTCGTCCTCACGGGCATCGAAATACGAGATGCCAAGGATGGCAGCGCGCTCTTGGGTGGCTTTCTCGTCTTGGTCTCGACGATTCTGCTGTATTTTATCTTCGTCCATTACTGTGTATCATAGTAGAAACCATAACCTTTTTACAGGCATAGATTGCGCCGCTTGTTATCTAAAATTACGTACGAGTCGTAACGAAACTTTTGGATGCGACGACACGGTTGGTACGACCTCTTGCGTTATTGTTCATTAGTTTAAGCGCTCCCATAAATCGGTAAACTGTTCTTTTACGGTCTGGTAAATATATTGAGTTTCTTTGGTGTTTTTTGGCAAATCACTTTTACCGTACACCATTAACACGTCTTGACGGTGTTTGGCGACGTCGAGAAATATGACACATCTATTGCCTGAAGCTTTCGCTGATACTCCTGACTGTGCGACGGCAAAGTCGTATTTGAATAGTTTGCAGCCATCACCACTCTTCAATTCATCAACCTGCTGCGACGTTTGCATTGAATGTACACGTTTCAAATCTTGGAAAATAGAATCTTGTGTGACAATCCACCGTTTGCCTTTGTAATCTTTTGCGAAGCGCTTAATGTAATACCGATTGGCATAGTCGGTGAAGAAGATTCGGTAATCTTCGTTATCCGGCAATGGGTTGGTAAACATGGCTCGGATCTTCCTGGATAATCAGACTATAGGGAATATATTCACCGTCACGACACATCTTCCACGGTTTTTGTTCGTGCGTGAAGTTGACAATTTCTTGAGTAGGTTTGTCTTTCCATAATTCACAGATGTCTTTTATCTTTGAAATTTCATTGGCCGATAGCTCACTCGTATCATAATCCGTCGTGCGTGATGATATCATCTGGGCACCTCTGTCAAGAATCTCTACATTAATCTTCCCTTGTTCAAGTAGGTCATCAGTTATAGAAAAGAAGACGTCGGGCACTGGACCATATTCTAAACGACGATATTTAACACCACTCATAGGTTCAAGTTCTTTAAAAAAGTTTGTAAAATCAGCTAAATATAGTAACTTAGCAAGTTTTGTTTTAGGTACACTGCCATGATCGTTTGCCGCGTATTGTAAACATGCAAAATACATCTGACGAAACTTTGCTAAATTTGGAATTTCTTCAAAGAAATCCGTGACATCAATGCCAAAAAGTTGTGCGAGCTTCTCTAGCTCTTTGGTACTGAGGTCACGTTCGCCCTTTTCTACTAGTATCCATCGCCCGCGACTAATTCCTAGTTTTGTTGCGACTTCTTCTTGTGTCAAACCACTCTGTTCTCGCAGCTTTGTAACTCGTTCTATAATTTGATTGTAATTACTCATACGATAATTGTAGCATAAGCAGGTGCGTAATGTCAATAATACAATACATTCAATGTTGCGTTTTCATTACTAAACATGTACAATATCAGGAGAACAAAACACCAGAGTGGGAGGTGCGAGTTCGAACGAGGGAGGGTCTGCTCGACCTCTCGGGCATCGAAATACGAGATGCCAAGAATGGCAGCCCGCTCTTGGGTGGCTTTCTCGTCTTGGTCTCGACGATTCTGCTGTATTTTATCTTCGTCCATTACTGTGTATCATAGTAGAAACCATAACCTTTTTACAGG
>JBBRTA010000011.1:0-25395 GCA_038244885.1 Saccharimonadales bacterium (SeqCode)
CCTGTTCTCCTTGTTTAGTTATTGGTCGTACAACAACTAGTCTACAAGATTTGAGCAGGGGTGTTTTTTGAATGAGGTCCGGAGAGTGGCTAACGCCACTCTCTTTTTAGCAAGTGTTGCACTTTGGATTGGAGTCTAGGCAAGAACACCCCGTTTATGACGAGGTGTTCTTATGTGCGTGCTCAAATTGAGTGTGTTAGGCTTTTTTGCTAAGTAGGCGAATAGCCGATGCTATCCCCCATCCAACCAAGACGTACACCAGGGCGGCGATGAGCGTTTCTAGCTCGAGGCGAGACACTCCAGCTTGGAATTGTCCGACCTGCAGCAGCCCCCTAAAGCCAAAGACAAACGGCTCGCTTAAGGCATAGATAAAGCTGGCGAAGGCATTTTCAAGATTAGCACCCAGGAGCGCTAAAATAAATCGTAGTAGCAGCAACGCGACGACGATACCTACCAAAAACCAGACGATGCGGACGCCACGATTGACGTGTTCGTCCCGACTTTCGTGACTGACCGCGCGAGTAACAACCCGTTGCCCGCCCACATTCTCCTCTTGTTCCGTTACCTGTTCAGTTGTGTCAACCATAGCGAATACCTCCGTACATTTAGTTATGTTGTGACAGCTATATTATAGCATGCGCTGCTAATACTTGGATCACGGCCACATCGAATCTGTTTTAGGATTTCTCCAAAGATACTTTCAGCTCAGCGCTCTCGACGCTCACTACCTCCACGTAATCGTACGTCGTGGCGTCGAGTATTTCCGCCAACGTTTCGGCCGCGATTGTAGCGTTATGTTCATCAATCGCCGCTGTCAGCTCGTCGTCGCTCGTCACCAGACTCAGATGAATCCGGTCGTCGACATTGAGTCCGGCTGCCTTGCGAGCGCTTTGGACATGGCGAATCACTTCACGAGACAAACCTTCGCGGCGAAGGGCCGGCGTCACTTCGAGCTCAAGCGCCAATTCTAGACCTAGCTGGACCTGCTTGACGTTCAACTCCTCTGTTAATATGTCCTCGAAATTCACGAACTTGCCGAGGGTCGGTACGGTTACGCTCATCAGTGGTTGGCGAATTTTGAGACGTTCTTTAGCGCGGATACTGAGGGCCTGGTTGACGTAGTCTCGCACTGTTTCCATATCCTGAACGACCAGTTCGTTGATATGACCGACTTTTGGCCAATCAAGCAAATGAACACTCTCGCCGCCGGTTAACTTCTGGTACAGTTCTTCGGCCAAGAACGGCGTAAACGGTGCCAGTACCAGACTCAACTGAACCAGTACGTAGTGCAACGTCCGGTAGGCGTTATTCTTATCGGCATTGTCTCCCGACTTCCAGAATCGGCGTCGACTGCGACGGACGTACCAGTTACTGGCGTCTTCGATGAACGGCAGAACCGGTTTGACGGCGTTGGGGATATCATAGCCATCCATGTTTTTCTCCACCTCTTTAGTCAGTTGGTGAATACGGCTGACAATCCATTGATCGAGTGGATTTTCTAATTGCTCTGTTGGATCACTGAGGTCACCGTTGAATTCCCAGCCATCAACCTCGGCGTACATGGTAAAGAAGTCGTACATATTCCAGACCATGCTGAGCTTGCGGGCCACGTCCCCCACTTCCTTGTCTTGCAGTGCGAAATCTTCACCACTCAGAGCAGGTGATTGCAGCATCAAAAAGCGTAGGCTATCGGCTGAAAATTGGTCCATCAGAATATTCGGGTTGGTGTAATTACCCAGGCTCTTGCTCATCTTGCGCCCGTCGTTACCAGAAATAGTACCGGTTACAATCACGTTTTTAAAAGCGTTTTTACCAAACAGCCCGACGCTAATAGCGTGAACGTAGTAGAACCAGGCCCGAACCTGGCCGACATATTCGACGATGAAATCGCCCGGAAAATTAGCTTCGAACTTCTCGACATTTTCAAAGGGGTAATGGAACTGGGCGAATGGCATACTCCCCGCCTCAAACCAGCTGTCCATCACTTTATCGATGCGGGTATAAGTCACGTCGTCAATTTCGAAGGTAACATCGTCAACCCAGGGGCGGTGGTAGTCATCGAGTCGCTTGCCTGACAGCTGCTCCAGCTCGTCATAGCTGCCGATAACCTTACGGAGTGTCGTGCCGTCGCTGGCTTTGCCCTCCCAAATCGGCATGGCGGTTGCCCAAAAACGATCACGCGACAAGTTCCAGTCAGGTGCTGTTTGAACCGTCTTTTCAAATCGGCCGTGCTTGATGTGCGGTGGGAACCAGGTGATATTTTCGGTGTTTTCCACCAGCATTTTCTCACGCTGACCGTCGATATCCATAAACCAGCTTGGGTGTGCGCGGTACATAAGCTTCGTGCCGCAGCGGTGGCAATGCGGATAGCTGTGACGAATATAATCGACCTTCCAGACAATGCCTCGCTCGAACAGCGTCTTAGCGATTGTCTTGTTGATGTCCCAGACATATTCGCCTTTCCACTCACCTTCCGTAAAATGGCCGTTTTCATCGATAGTATGAACAATTGGCATACCTTTTTCTTTGGCCAACGCGAAGTCCTCTTCGCCGTAAGCTGGCGCAAGATGAACGATACCGGTTCCGTCTTCGGCGCTGACGTAGTCGGCAGCCCAGACCTTATGGGCGTTGTCGCCGCGGTCCTCAAACAACGGGACGTAACTCGCCCCGACCAAATCTTCGCCGTTAAACGTATACAGCAGCTCGTGTTCGATAGCGTGATGTTTTTCATCCGTCAAAACAGCCTCGACCAGGTCTTTCGCTATAATATAGTACTCATCACCAATCCGAACCATCGCGTAGCGCATGTCCTGATTGATGGCCACAGCCGTATTGGCGGGCAGCGTCCATGGAGTGGTCGTCCAGGCCAGCAAATACGTCTTATCTCCCGTCATGATAGCGGAGCCATCACCGATGATTAATGATTGCGGATTGAGTTTGAACTTCACGTAGACGCTCGGGTCGGTCACATCCTGGTAGGCACCGCTATCCATTGTAACTTCGGCTTTGGAAAGCGGTGTCGCGTCCTGCGTGCAGTACATCAATACTTTCTCGCCTTCGTAGATTTTGCCCTTATCATAGAGTTCCTTGAACGCCCACCAAACAGATTCCATATAGTCTTTGTCCATGGTCTTGTACGAGCCCTTAAAGTCTACCCAACGGCCAATTCGATCAACCGTATCTTCCCATAGCGAGCTAGTCTGGACCATATTTTCACGGGCCGCGATAATGTATTTTTCGAGGCCATAATCAAGTACGTCCTGCTTGCCTTTGAGGCCCAGCTTCTTTTCGGTATAGACTTCAGCCGGCAAACCATGACAGTCCCAGCCCCAGACGCGCTCGACGCGCTTGCCCTGCATGGTCTGGTAACGGGGCACGGCATCCTTAACAATACTACTCAGTAGCGTTCCGTGATGTGGCTCACCAGTAATGAACGGCGGGCCATCGTAAAAAACATAGCCATTTTCTTTTGGTCGCTGTTCAATTGATTTTTCGAACGTCTTATTCTGCTTCCACTGCGACACGATGTCTTTTTCGTATTCGAGTGCTCGGCGGCGGGTATTGGCTGTAAACTTCATCCTGTTTCCTTTCTAAAAAACAAAAAATCCCTGTGTAGTCACTGGAATCCGCTGTCGCGGACGGTACCATCCAGTTTCCAAAAAGAGATTCTTCTTAGCGCTTAGTTATTCGATCTGACGAGTCGATTTCCGTTCGGTTCTACTTTCAAGTATGATTTCTTCCGAAAAAACATTCGCGGTTGATGGCCGCTTATCCCGACAAACAGGAACGTTCCATCTCTCATCTTAACGTTATTCGCGCTGGCATGCAACCGTACTGTAGGGCAATCCTGTTGGTCGTGGCCACTTAGGCGAACAAATCACCGCCGTATTTAAGGATGATTCCCGCCACGATGGCGACCACCAAAATCGCCAGCGTAAATTTGTCGTAATCTTTGTGTATAAACGCCTTGGCTCGCCGAGCGACCTTATCTGGTAAATAGAGGTTATCTTCGCGAATATTGTAACGGGTCATAGAGAAAAAGACGAACGTGGTCGACAGCAGTACCAATAGGCACCACGGGCACAGCGCTTGAATGACGAACATACTGGTATAAAACAAGTAGTAAGCGAACAAAAAGCCCAAGCTGTAACAAATTTGCGCCGTGAACATAAATCTACGAGGGAACTTAACAGCAGCCAGGCCAGCAATGGCAACGGTGATGACAATCGGTTCCGCCATCAGGCCCAAAAAGGCATTCGGAAAGCCAAACAACGTCGCCGAGGGGTGGTTACCGACGGTCGCGCAGTTGACGATCACATTGATACTGCAGCTCAGTTGCGCATTGGGATTTCTGGCAAGATCGACGGCTTCGACCGACAGAACAAAAGCAGCAATCAGGCTCAGGACAGCCCCGATCAACATGCTCGCAAAAATCAAGCGATTATCAGCTAAATTTTTATCCTCATGAGAAAAGAAAGACTTTGCTTTACTGAACATAATAGCTCGTCTCGCTAATCGTCGGCAGCGGCAAACCGCGCCACATGTTCTGCATGATGCTGTCGTCCGACAACGCAATCACCGTCGGATACTCGACAACGTCGTAGGCGCGGCAAAATTGTGCCCCGTCGGCGGTCTCCGGGTCAAGCGTCTCAAGGACATGGCCGGTCTGACGTTCAAAGTCGCGTAAAAAATCAACAACTGCGCGAGCGTGGTCGCTTTCATCTTTGTAAACAATGACAACCTTCATTGAAGTTTAGTTCCCCGATTTTTGACGACGTCGGTGCTCGAGAATCTTCACAAAGTCGTCCAGCGTCTTAAATTCATGATAGACACTCGCGAAACGGACATAGGCCACTTCGTTGCGAACGGCAAGTTCATCCAACACTTTATCGCCGACTTGCTTTGAAGTAATCTCATTCTCGCCGATTACGTACAACCCATCTTCAATATCAGAAATCATCTCTTCGACCTCAACCTCTGAGGCAAAGAACTTTCCAACCGATCGTTTGATGGCATTAGCTAATTTTTCTCGGTCGAATAACTCCCGAGAACCGTCTTTTTTGATAATGGCGAGATTCGGCTTCTCGATGCGCTCGTAGGTAGTAAATCGAGTGCCGCTCGGTGATTCCCGGCGTCGTCGAATAGTCACGCCGTCACCGACTTCTCGTGATTCGATAACCCTGCTGTCACCGATACTGTACTTAGCCATAGCTAACTACGCTTCCTTGTCGCTTGGGTTCTTATTCTTTTTACGGCGACGGAGAAAAGCGGGCGTATCGGACTCTTCTTCGTTTTCATCCGGTTGGTTCCAAATGTCATGGGCGGTCTCTTCTGAGAAGACAGCCGCCGCATCGCTATGGTCAAGATTAAGGTCAATCGCATCAACCGCGTCGTCCGTTAGACGAGTACTTTCCGGGACGACTGCTTCGGTCGCATCTGAATTTTTCTGGTGGAAATAGGCTGAATCAAAACCGGTAGCAATAACCGTAATAATCAACTCGTCTTCAAGATCGGGCTTCAAAGTGGCTCCAAAAATAATGTTGGCATCAGGCGAAACGGCACTAGTAATAATCTCGGCCGCCTCTTGGATTTCGCTCATACTCATATCGTATCCGCCGGTCACGTTAAACAAGACACCCTTGGCGCCGTCAATCGATACCTCGATCAGTGGCGACTCAATGGCTTGCTGGGCAGCCTGGGCGGCGCGGTTGTCACCACTGGCGCGTCCGATCCCCATCAGGGCTGAACCAGCGTTGCTCATAATCGCCTTGACGTCTGCGAAATCGAGGTTAATCAGTCCATGTTCGGTAATAAGCTCAGAAATACCTTGAACACCCTGTCGCAATACATCATCGGCTATCTTGAAGGTCTCAAGCAGTGGCGTACGACGATCGATGGTTTGGAGTAAGCGATCGTTCGGGATAGTAATCAGTGTATCGACTTGTCGTCCCAGTTGGGCAATTGCCCATTCGGCATTTTGACGACGTTTTTCACCTTCAAAGCTAAATGGCTTAGTAGCAACTCCTACTACCAGGATTCCCAATTCACGGGCAATCTCAGCCACGATGTGACCAGCGCCACTCCCCGTGCCACCACCGGCACCAAGCGTCACAAACACCATATCTGCTCCAGTCAGTGCCTCACGAATCTCGTCGCGCGACTCATTAGCAGCAGCCTCGCCCGTTGCTGGGTCGGCTCCGGCACCAAGGCCACCCGTAATAGTGTGCCCGAGGTGAAGATTAACGTCGGCTTTGCTATTATGCAAAGCTTGCGCGTCGGTGTTCATCGCAATAAATTGCACACCGTTGAGTCCAGCGTCTTTCATGCGGTTAACGGCTGAGCCGCCCGCACCACCGACACCGACTACTTTAATGCTGGCAAACGTTTGTATGTCGCTTGGTTTTACTTCAGGCATGAAACTGTAATCTCCCAATATTCGTATTCTTTAATTAGTATAACACTTGCTTAGAAAAAAAGGCTACGCCTTGAAACGTGACAAGAACGACGAAACCTTCGACATGACACTACCCACGTCCATCATCGAGTTGTTCGTCCCCTGTTTGCCACCTACTCGTCCGTTGTTTCGCTCGGAATCGAGCAACATGAGTCCAACCGCGGTAGCAAACTGCGGTTTCTCAATGTCATCCGCCACGCCGCCGTAGCCCGATGTTTTACCGATTCGTGCAGCCAAGCCTAAGGATTCCTTGGCGTACTCGACAATACCCTTTAGCTGGGCAGTACCACCGGTGAGGACGATACCACCGGGTAGTTTGCCGGCCCGACGGGCTTTTCGAAGTTCATTTTGAATGGCTTCAAATATTTCCTCGAGGCGAGCCTCAACTATTTCGTCAATGTCAGTCGTTTGAAAGCTGTATATCTCACCCTCGTATTTCAAGCTAACGCCAGCAGCAGCGCCACGTGGTTGGGCCGAGGCGTGTTCGGTCTTAAGCTTTTCAGCCACCTCCGGATCGGTCTTGAGACCGATAGCCAGGTCGTTGGTGATATTAATCCCGCCGAGGGGCAGCACAGCCGCATATTGCAGATCACCTTCTTCATAAATAGCGATATTTGTGGTTGATCCTCCGATGTCAATCAGCGCCACGCCGTTTTCAAGCTGTTGTTCACCCAGAACCGCTCGAGCCGCTGCTACTCCGGCCACAATAATAGAATGGGGCGAGACTTTAGCGGCGTCGGCTGCCTTTTGCAGATTAGCCAAGTGGGGCGCTAAAGCCGACACGACATGGGCGTCAATTTCAAGACGCGTTCCAGTCATACCAAGCGGGTCCTTAATGTTGTCTTGTCCATCGAGTTTATAGGCGTGGGGCACTACCTCAAGTATCTCGCGGTTGGCGGGAACCTTACCTAGCGTGGCCACCTCTTCGATGCGAGACAAGTCATCGTGGGTAATTTCGTGATCGGCGGCACCGACCGCAATCATACCGTCGGCGTGGGTACTCAAGATGTGAGTCCCGTTAATACTAATCGTTGCCTCGTTGACCTGATAACCACTCATGCGCTCCGCTTCACCGAGCGCCTCGTCGATGGCGTGTGCCGGACCGCTCAAGTTGACGACCGTACCCTTTCGCATACCAGTATTGGGCGCACTGCCTACACCCACGATTGTCGGCGCTCCAGTTGTCCCGTCAATATGTGCCACGACGCAGCGGACTGTTGTTGTACCGATATCTATACCGACACCGTATCGAGAGTTTTCTTGCATGGTACTTAGTATATCGCTTATGTAGGAAGATGCAAAGTATATATCTTAAAGCTGCGTGAGAATTTCGACGCCATCTTCGGTTACTAGTACCGTG
Source organism: Saccharimonadales bacterium (SeqCode) (assembly GCA_038244885.1). Taxonomy (GTDB): domain Bacteria; phylum Patescibacteriota; class Saccharimonadia; order Saccharimonadales; family Saccharimonadaceae; genus UBA1547. The sequence goes on from JBBRTA010000011.1 coordinate 7,815, forward strand.
TGTTCGAAATGTGCCGCCAGGCTACCATCGCGGGTCCGAATCGTCCATCCGTCGCTATCAGTGATAATTTTTTCGCCACCGAGGGTCGCCATCGGCTCTATCGCAATCGTGTCTCCAGGTACGAGCAGTACTCCCGTACCTTTTTTGCCCCAGTTGGGGACTTCTGGCGCTTGGTGCATCTCGTGGCCGATGCCGTGCCCAACCAGCTCGCGGATTATACCGAGTTTACCGTCATGTAGTACCTTTTCAACGGCCGCACCGATGTCGCCGACGCGAGTCGGACCTTTAATGGCATCAATCCCCGCATACAGACTGCGTTCGGTCAGATTCAACAGGTGTTTCTGGGCTCCGGTAGGGCTTTCACCGACAACCATACTAAAAGCACTGTCGGTTTTCATACCACCATAGGTAATCACCAGATCAAAGCTAACGATATCGCCTTTTTCAAATCGATAGTCCGTCGGAATACTGTGCACAATAGCGTCGTTAACGGAGATGCAAATCACATTTGGAAAATTGACTTCGGCGGTCTTGTAGGTGGCGGTTGCGCCCAACGCTTTAATTTCGCGGGCGACCCAGGCATCAGCCTCAAGCTCACTCATGCCAACCACAACCTGTTTCTTTAGGCCATCATAGATAGTTGCCAACAGCTTGCCGCCTTGGCGCATGGCATCAATTTCGGCGCTAGTTTTTAGACGAGCTTGCATGCCACCAATTCTTCCATGATGCGATCATGAACTTGACCGACAGTACCTGTGCCATCGATATGAACGATGTTGATATTTTGATCGGTGAAATAGCTCAGGATCGGATACATTTCGTGTCGATATATCCGTAATCGTTCGTCGATTGCCTCCAATGTGTCATCAGCCCGACCGCGTAGTTCGAGTCGTTTTAGCAACTCACTCCTAGGAACCTCCAGAACGATGACTAGCCCGATGGCCCGACCATGTGACGGCTGGTTTTCGACCAACCACTTAGACTGTTCCAATGTACGAGGGAATCCGTCAAGAATAACTTGGGTAATACTTGTCGCTTTTTTTAAAGCAGCGCCCATAATGTCGTTAATTCTGTCCGGGGCGATTAATTTGCCCGCGTGCATCTCCTTGAGTAGCTCAATATCACGGGTATCACGCAGTAGCTGCCCAGCACTCAGCCAACGCCACTCTTGACGGGCTGCTAACATTTGCCCTTGGACGCTTTTACCGGCACCAGCCGGTCCAAAGAATATAATCATGAAATGCTCCTTTTTTGTTTTTATTGTAACGCGTTTTTAACAAGTCTGGCTATGGTCGCCCCGTCGGCGGAGTTACCAAGCTCTTTTTTGACCGCACCAATCAGTTGACCCATAGCGCTTGGACCGATCGCACCGCTGGCTTGAGCCAGCCGCGTTATCACCAATATAATTTCTTCATCCGACAGTTGCAGTGGTAGGTACGTCATCAGAACTTTTGCTTCAGCTCGTTCAGTTTCAGCTAATTCTGGTCGTCCCGCCTCGTCATAAATAGTCGCGCTTTCATTGCGTTTTTTAACTTCGCGAGCAACAAGCTGTTGGATAACCACATCATCCAAACCTTCATCGCGTTTATTCTGGGCGACTTCTTCATTAAGGATTGTCGCCTTCAATCCGCGCAATACTTCACCGGCAAAACGATTACCGCCTAATAAGGCGGCTTTTAAATCGTTATTGACCTGCTCTTTTAGAGCCACTTTTAACGGAGTCCTAGTCGCGCTTTGTTCAGCTTTTCAGCTTTACGTTCTTTGCGAATAATCGCTTTTGCACGGCGCTCAGTCTTACTTAGTGGTTTAGCGAATCGCATCGAAGCTTTCGCTTCAGCTAGGACGCCACTTTGCAAAACCTTACGGTTAAAACGACGAATAATATTCTCGTTTGCTTCTCGTTCATCTTTACGTGTTACTTGTACCATATACGACATATTGTAACAGAGAAGCCATTTTAGTACAACAGTGCTAATTACTCGACGCCAGACTCAACATGAAGCAGCCGTCCTTCAATGCTCCGCCGCCCCTGCCACTCGTTGAGCGATGGTTGAAAAAAGACAGTTATTTGCTCGCCTGGCTCCACAAAGAAGTGTGCTGGAGCGCTAAAAGCCAGCACCTGAAGCCGTTTGCCACGCTTATCCTGTACCTCCAACTTGACATGCTGATTGTCAGCTCCCATCCGGCGCTGACCGGTCACGATGACATTTTTTATCTTCAAAATCGGCTCAGGATTGCCACTACCAAACGGTTCAAGCCGAGATAGCTCTCGTAACAACGACTCGCTCACTTCGGTAAAGTTGTCAATCACGACATCGGCTTTCGGCAGCAATAAAGCCGTTTGGTTGATGAGCTGTAGCGAGCGGTAAAAGTCATTCACCCGTGAACGAAAAAGAGTAATGTTAGCCGTTGGTAGCGTTACGCCGGCGGCGAGCGTATGCCCTCCCCCTTTCGTGATGATGTCATCAGATGCCCTGATTGCCGCTACCGCGCTGAAATCGCCATAACTTCGAGCCGAGCCTTTTGACTGCTCACCCATCTCCTGCAAGACGTAGCTTGGTTTTTTATACTTTTCCAGTAACTTGGCTGCGACGATACCAACGATTCCATGGTTCCAGTCGGCGCCGCTCACCACCAGTACGGGGTCGTCTTGGTAGCCTTCCGCTTGCTTGATGGCTGCTTTTAGAATCACGGCTTGGTCCGAACGCCGGCTGATATTGAGCGCGTCGAGCTGTTGGGCTTTTTCGAACGCGACCTCATTGTCTTGGGCGAGTAACATGTCCAGAGAATGGCGGGCAGTTTCAAGCCTGCCGGCGGCGTTCATCCTCGGCCCAAGCCCAAAGCCGAGCGAGCGGCTATTGAGCGTCGACGTCTCGATACGGGCAACCGCCATCAAAGCTTTCAGGCCGGGCCGTCGTGTTTGCTTGAGAACCTGGAGGCCCCAATAGACGTTCGTCCGATTTTCGTCGACCAAGCCAACGACATCACAGACTGTTCCGAGGGCCACCAAATCAAGCAGCCACTTCTCGTGGCCAAGCGGCAGACCCGTTAAGCGAGTCTGGAGCGCTTGCACCAGCTTGAACGCGACACCCACACCAGCAAGGTCAATAAATGGATAGCTGTGTCCCGGTCTCTTTGGATTCACCACCGCCACCGCGGCAGGCTGCACATCACTCACGTTGTGATGATCCGTCACGATAACGTCGACACCCAAAACGTTCGACCGCTCAATCTCCTTATGGCTCAAACTACCGCAATCGACAGTGACAATCAGCTGCGTGCCGTCCTCCACAATCTGTTCGACAGCATCAACCGTCAAGCCATAGCCCTCAACGAAGCGATTGGGTATGAAAGATTTCACATGCTCAAAGCCGAACGAGGCAAACGCGTCGATCAGGACCGTCGTCGCGGTCAATCCATCAATATCGTAGTCGCCATAGATGGTAATATGCTCTTGGTTTTGGCGAGCCTGAACCAATCGATCGACTGCTTTAGTCATATCAGGCAAGAGGAACGGATCGTGTCTCTTGGCGTAGTCCGGCGACAAAAAGGCTTTCGCCCCGTCAGCGTCCAAGCCGCGTGAGGCAAGAATCTGATCAAATAAAGTCATCCTGCTAGATATCGGCCGGTGAGCGCTTTGGGCGGCCAGCGTGTTGTTGCGACTTTATAACGATACTTTGGAGTTCTTTGAAAATAGCGAACTGTTTGTTGGTGGCGTAGATCTTTGTGTTGCCCTGCTTCTCGCTCGTCAGAAAGCCGACTTTCTCGAGTCGCTTCAATTCGCGCTGAATATTACCTGGATCTTCTTTAATAAGTTTCGCTAAGCCACGGACATGGGTACGAAAATCAGGATACTTGGCGTATACCACTACAATTTTTCGTCGCACCCGAGATGTAATAAAAACGTCTAACATATTTTCCTTTGTTTAACTCGCAACCTCAACTGTTGCTTTTTATTCTACAGTTTTGTACCGAATGGGTCAACGCCAATTAAGCACAATCTGATTAATTTTAGCAACCGTCTCCTCGTGGGACGGTATAATATTTTGATCGTAATAATGATTCGTTCCCACGTAATTGTCTTTCACGTCCAAAATATGGAGTTCGTCGGCTAGGATATGAAGCCGGTCAACCGCATCGACACTAGCTATCGGTGTTGCCACCACCAAGCGTTTGATACGAATTGGCTTCAAAAAATCAACAGCCACATCGAGAGAAGCACCGTTATCGAGACCGTCTGATACCAAAATAACGACGTGGTCGCGGAGTAAATCGTTATCGATGATTCCGCCATCTCCGAGCAAACGATTGATTCGCTGAAAGGCTTCGCGCTTTTGTTCGTCCAAGTAGCTATGGAACTCACCCGCATACTCCTCAATCTCGCCGATAGAGAACATGCCATTGTAGGTAAAGCCGCCGTTTTGCGAAACCGCCCCAAAACTTAAACTTTCACCTGGCACTTGAATATCTTCCGTCAACAACATCATAAGAACGCAGTGCAAGGCGCTCGCAATTTGCTCCCCAACTAAAACGGCTCCGTCACTCAAGGCTATAACGGCGCAGTTTTCATAGCGATATTGTTCGACCAGCTGTTCAGATAGCAAATCCCCCGCCTGTGCTCGACTCTCAAAATACATATGCTTAGTTTAGCAGTATACTGGTAGATATGCACTACTATGAGGTAGCTCCCAATCAGATTGTCCGTCCAGGCAGCAGTGTCTTTACTTATGCCTCCGAACAAAACCTGGAGATTGGCCACATCGTGCTTATCGAAGTCGGCAAAAAGCACATGATCGGGGTTGTCATGCGGCCAGCCAAGCAGCCTAGCTACCAAACAAAACCAATCCTTTCGATCATCGAGCCCACGCCCCTGCCGAATCAATTGCTCGAACTTGCCACCTGGTTATCCCGTTACTACGTCACGCCTTTTGCCAGCGTCTTGCAAGCACTTCTGCCGCGCGGTCTGCAGAAAACACGCCGAGCCAGGCCAGCGACACCCAAACCGACGCTCCGAGACCGAACAAATATTGTGTTCAATGCTCAACAAAAAGAAGTGCTCGACACCGTTGAAGCGTCGCCGACTGGCACTTTTTTGCTCCAAGGCATCACCGGCTCGGGTAAAACCGAAGTCTATATCGAAATAGCCAAGCGAGCAATCAGCCGCGGCAAATCGGTCATCGTATTGGTCCCCGAGATCGCCTTGACCTCGCAAATCGTGGCCGATTTTTCACATCATTTCGAAAATATCCTGATCGTGCATTCGACGATAACCGAGGCTGAGCGTCACCTCACTTGGAAAGAGGCTCTGACGAGCACCTCGCCCCGCGTGGTAATCGGTGCCCGTTCTGCCCTATTCACACCTCTAAAAAATATTGGCGCGATTATCGTCGACGAAGCGCATGAGCCAAGCTACAAACAAGAACAGTCCCCTCGCTACTCAGCCCTACGGGCTGCCACCATCCTTGGCCGTCTTCACGACGCAATCGTCATCCTAGGGAGTGCGACACCGAACATATCAGATCGCTACCTGGCGGAACAATCTCACCGTCCTCTCCTGACGCTGACTAAATCAGCCCGCAAGCATACTCTTCCACCAGCCGTGTCGCTGATTGATATGACAAAGCGCGCCAACTTCGATGGCCATCGTTTTTTCTCAAAACAACTCCTGATGCAACTCGAAGCGACGCTGTCGGAAGGGAAACAAGCACTTATCTTTCATAACCGCCGCGGTAGCGCCAGCACGACCCTGTGCCAGAATTGCGGCTGGACGGCGCAGTGCCCACGCTGCTATATTCCCCTCACTCTTCACGCCGACCATCATCACCTGCGCTGTCATATTTGCAATCATCAGCAGACCGTCCCAACTTCGTGCCCAGACTGCGGCCAGGCCGACATTATTCATAAGGGATTTGGCACTAAGCTTATCGAGACCGAGCTACGTAAACTCTTCCCTAAGGCCTCTATCGCCCGCTTTGACGCTGATAATGATACCAAGGAGACTGTCAACGCTCGCTACGCGGAACTGTATAGCGGGGCAATCGATATCACCGTCGGCACGCAGGTAATTGCCAAAGGCCTCGACCTGCCGGAGCTCCGAACGGTCGGTGTTATCCAAGCCGACAGTGGCCTCGCTCTGCCGGATTTCAGCGCCAGCGAACGAACGTTCCAATTACTAGCTCAGGTCGTGGGACGAGTCGGGCGCAATCATCACGCGACCCAAGTGATTGTTCAGACCTACCAGCCGACCCACCCGAGCGTCAGCTTCGGGCTGACCCAGGACTACGAATCATTTTACAGCTACGCCCTCAACGAGCGGAAGAAAGGCCTTTTTCCGCCCTTCGTTCACCTCCTCCAACTGACTTGTGTCTATAAATCGGAAGCGGCAGCCATCCGTAATGCTCAAATAGTCGCGCGTGACCTCAAAGCTAAGATGCACCGTGATGTCACAATCCTAGGGCCGACTCCAGCCTTCTACGAGAGACAACGCGACACCTATCGGTGGCAACTGACCCTCAAAAGCCCGAAACGAGAGTATCTCATCGAAGCCCTCGCTTTTGTGCCAGCCACACACTGGCAATCGGAGCTCGACCCCACTAGCCTGCTTTAGCTACCACTGGTATACTACAAGGAATGAAAAAAGAAGATATTATCACGTTGCCCAGCCCCCACCTACGGCAAAAGTCGGCAAAAGTTCACGTTGTCACCGACCAGACGAGGGGCCTGATTGGCGATATGGTGTCGGCAGCCCTCGATTGGGAAGACAGCCGACCCCACGAGATCAGTGCGGCGCTGGCTGCCGTCCAAATCGACCGACTTGATCGCGTCGTTATCGTTCGGAGTGATTTCGACGATAAAGATGTCCGTGATTTCACAACGCTGATCAATCCCGAAATTGTTAAATACGAAGGTGAAGTTACCCACGACTATGAAGGCTGCCTCAGCGTCCGGAATATCTACGGTAAGGTCCCTCGCTACGCCAAAATCCGCATCAAAGCACTCGACGAAGACGGCAAAGAGGTGCGCTTCAAGGCCGAAGGCTTCCTGGCTCGGGTTATCCAGCACGAAGTCGACCACACTAACGGCATTGTCTTTATCGACCACATCCGCGACGCCAGAGACGCTTTTTATACTCTCGATGAGAAAGGCGAGCTTCAACCCCTTGATTATGACCAACACGTCAAAACCAATAATATTCTTTGGGACTGAAGACTTTAGTCTGCATGCCCTGCGCGGCCTGGTCGAAGCGGGCTACTCCGTTGTGGCGGTCGTGACCAAACCCGATAGCAAGCGCGGACGCCATCAAAAGCTCACCCCACCGCCCGTTAAGATCTACGCCGAGCAACAGGCGATACCTGTCTGGCAACCCACCAACCTGAACGACATTACCACCGACATCCAGTCGCTCGGCGGCGTCGCGGGCGTGTTGGTTAGTTACGGTAAAATCATCCCACAGAGCGTCATCGACCTCTTTACGCCTGGCATTATCAACGTTCATCCTTCGCTGCTGCCACGCTACCGTGGCCCCTCACCGATTGAGTCCGCCATCTCGAACGGTGACCTCACGACCGGCCTATCAATCATGCAGCTATCGGCAGCCATGGACGCCGGACCCGTCTTTACGCAGACCATTCATCCGCTCGTCGGTACCGAAACCCGGACTGAACTATATAACACACTGGCGACCGCCGGTACCGAGACGCTACTTGATGCGCTTCCAGCCATACTCGACGGCAAACTGCAACCGACGCCGCAAGATGACAGCGCCGCTACCTACTGCCAGCTGCTCGATAAAAAAGACGCTTGGCTGCAGCCAGAGCTAGTCACTGCCGTTCAGGCCGAACGCCTGGTGCGGGCCCACCTAGGGTTTCCAAAGACAAGAACGACCGTCCTGGGCCACGATATCATCATTACCAAGGCGCACGTATCAGACGAATCAAAAACACCGCTCGACATTGTCTGCCGTGGCGGTGCTTCTCTTTCGGTTGACGAGCTTATCGCTCCCAGTGGACGCTCTATGAGCGCCCAAGCGTTCCTCAACGGCTACGCTGCCGTCTGATCGTTGTCTAAAATCTTATCGCGACCGCTAATGATCTCTTTTTTTAATTCGTCGAGTACGCCAGCGACGACGTCGCGGTAATCTGGTCGATTGACCTCGAGCCATTTCGTCGCGGTGTATTCAGCCCGCAGCCCGGCGTCATTGACGTCAAGTCCGGTAGCCTCTTGCATCCGACCGAATGATTCATCGTTGTAGTAATCTGGTACGTACTTTTCCAGCCAGCTGCGGATAGCGTCGTCGTTGCGGTCAATGATCGACTCGAACTCTTCCAGTTGTTCGTCGCTCATACCGTCGGACAACTTCGTGCCAACCCGCAGTTCAAGTTCATCATAAATATGTTGCAAAAAAGCTTTCTTTTGCTCTTCCGGCAATTCATTTAAACCAATGTCTGCTAAAAATTTGTCGTCTAATTGAAACATAACCTACCTCTTCTATGCTTGCTATCAGTCAATTATATCACCGCCCGTAGCCAGTGACTAATGGGCTTTGTTTTGAAAATTTACCAAATAGTCCCTTAGGGCTTCGTCGTAGAGTTCAGCGGCTTGGGTAAATTCGCTATCAATCCAAGTCCAGACCGCATCGGCTGACTCGTTTTTTAGCTGATCAAACTTAGCTTGCTGCTCGTCCGTCATGGCCGATTCTATGATACCAGCTACCCTAAGCTCGACGATGGAATTGACTTGGTCGACGGCTTTGGTTTGGATCGGCTCGGTTGCGTTTTCCAGGCCGAGTTGTTTAATTATATCTTGATCATTCATAACTATATTCCTTTTTTTATTTTATTGTCAGTATGCGTCTAGTCTACCATTTGCCTTGGGTACTTAGCCAGTTTTTGGCAAATTCAGCCACACCCTTGTCCCATTGAGCGGCACCTGGTTTAGCTAATCGTAGATCACCGTTTTGAACGTATGTGCCTACCTTGTCGATTATACCGTTGTCGCCGAAGTGGTTTCGGACAGCTTCATGCAATCTCCAGGCATCGCGCGAGTTCAAGGCATGACCGTTAGTATGAGCCCAGTCGATCCATTCATTGGTCAATCCGTGACCAGACTCGACGTTGAAATTATTACCCAGTAGTTCAGTCGGCTTTGGCACTTCTGGTACCCTTGGTTTAACTGGGTTAAACGGGTACTGCGGAGATGTCGCGACGGTGCCGGGATTCATAGCCTCGGTGACGATCTTATGTAAGCCGAAAGCCATTCCGCCGGCGGTAGCGCCAAGTGAGGCGGATATCTTGACACGCTTACGATTCCGGAGCATCTCTTTATCAGTCTGCTTTTCGGTGTAATCAATGTCGGCCCGAGTATCAATCGATTCAGCCGCTTTCAATAGTCCGGCCTTGGCCTCGTGGTCAGTCGCCGCATCCGTTTGGGCGATAGTACGCTCACTACCCTTGACGGTAGCGTTGGCGCGACGTCGCGTGGTACTGAGTGCCATACCGGCACTAGCGGCACCACCGGCCAGCGTACTACCAAACCCGCCAATCGTGGCGGCGCCACCTAAAAGACCGATACCAGTAGCGGCCAGTCCGCCGGCCACAAAGCCAGCGCCCATCACGACGGCAACCTTTTTAAGATTACCCTTAAAGCCTTTTTGGCTAACCCACCAATCGGTAAATTTACCAGCGGTCATACCCTGTTCTTTACGGCTAGCGGCGATACTAAGTTCAAGACTATAGTCGATATTAATACGCTCGGCAATACGGGCTATATCTATGTCCTCTTCGCTAAGTTCGGTTGCTTCACCCTTCTCGTTTACTTGATCGCTCCGCAACAGTTCTGCGTAACCAGCTAAATAATTCTTGGTCGCGGTTTCGTAATTGGCAATCGCTAGGTTGATGGCCTCGGACTGTCTAACGTTGATTTTATCTATCGAACCGCTAACACCCGGGATTCTTCGGACTAATTTGCCAAACCGACGGTCTTTTCCTAGCATACCCTCTTGGGCGAAACGAGCTAAGTATGATTGGCGATCCTTGGCGGTTAATTCAGCGTACCTATCCGAAGCGCTTTCCAGCGTCGTATAAAGTTCACCGATATTTATCTTCTCAGGGTCGCTTTCTGGGTCCAATCCCGTAAGATCAAGCAACTCACCTGAAGAATTGCGATCTTCAAAACCAGGAAGAGCAGGCTGTTCATAGCCCGATGCGTTCGGACCAATATTCTCCAGACCAGGAAGGGTTGGCTGTTCACTATCGGCGGGGCCTGCAGAATCTTCTGTTCCCTCGCGAAGAGATTCGAAGTTTTTGTAGTCGTCCATCCCGGCTATGATCTGTTCTCGGTGATCGAAGATCGACTTCATGTTCTCCAAATTATTCGTCTTAAAAGCCTTTTTTACGAATCTACCATTTGACTCGCGAACCGTGTTCTTATCCTTGTCGATAATAACGATGCGCTTCATCTGCTTCATCGGTTCCATTTCGTCCACATCTAGGTAGTTACGCGTATCAGTTTCATCTCGTTCGCTATCGTCGACGGACGGTTCGTCGTCCAGGCCAGGAACCTCGCTAAAATCCAACTTAAAGTGGTTACCGTTGGCCAATCTAGCTTTGTTGTTACGCTGTTCGTCCTCAGTTGGGTTTTTGTGAAAAGGGGCGGCCTCGGTACTGGTGATGGTTTCTGACATGGTGGTTTTCTCCTGTGAAAATGCCTTTGTTGTGTTTGTTTTATATATTTTCTGTTATTACAATAGCATAAACATAATAAAAAAGCAAGCATAATCACATATGCTTGCTTTTAATGCAATTCCGTTCTTTATTTAAGCGTGCGCTTTACTAATTCTCGCGTAAAGAACTCGAGTTTATCACCCTCTTCGAGTAGCAGCTTCTTGTGAATCTTCAGGCTAATTCCACACATTTCGCCTTCGAACACCTCTTTGGCTTCTTGTTGTTGGCGCTGGACCTTCGTCACTTCGACTTCGGCCAGGACTTCCTTGCCTCGTTTGGCGCGGGCCAGCAGGCTAGTCGTGACTTTGCCGCTGGTGACTTCTCCACCGGCGATAATCTCGTCCTTTAGCGTCCGGAAGATTCCCTTAATCGTCAAGGTACCGATTTCGGTCTCGACGACTTCTGGTGCCAGCATAGCCTCCATCGAGGCACGGGCGTCGTCCAGCAGCTCGTAGATGACCTTGTAGAGGCGAACTTGCACCTTGTCGCGGGCAGCCAATTGCTTAACCGCAGGTGGCAGATTAACGTTAAATCCATAGATAATCGTGTTGGCGTCGGAAGCAAAGCGGATGTCATTCTCGGTAATATTACCCACGCCGCTAGTAATCACCCGTAGAGCGATTTCGCCCTTGGTATCGATTAAGCGCAGGCTATCAATCACCGACGTTAATGACCCCTGGACATCGGCTTTGACGATGACATTAAGGTCTTGGGCATCGTGTTGCTGGTTCATCATCCGTAGCAGGTCGGCACCAGTAATATTAGTACTGGCGGCATTCTTTTCGTGCTCTATCCGCGCCGTCGCAACGGCATGGCGGGCTTCTTTCTCGCTTTTAACAATCGTAAAGGTGTCGCCGAACTGTGGCAGCTCTTTCAGTCCCGTAATAGTGACTGGGGTCGAAGGACCAGCTTCTTTGAGGGGTTTACCTGCGAAATCGAGCAGTGTCCGAATTTTACCGTAAGCTGTGCCGGCGACCAAGAAGTGGCCGGTCCTAAGTAAGCCCTGTTCAACGAGCAGTCCGACGACCGATCCACGACCGACTTCCATATGTGATTCGATGACCAGGCCTTCGGCGGGCGTATTGACGTCGGCCTTTAATTCTTCCAGGTCGGCAACGAGCAGTACCATATCAAGTAATTTCTCAATGCCCAGTCCAGTTTTGGCACTGACTTCAACCATGACGGTATCTCCACCCCATTCTTCGGGGTTAAGACCGTGTTCAGTAGCCAGTTGGGCTTTAACGTGGGCCGAATCGGCTGATTCCTTATCCATCTTATTAATTGCCACGACAATTTTGGCGTTGGCAGACTTGGCGAATCGAATCGCTTCAATCGTCTGAGGTTTAACCCCGTCATCGGCGGCTACCACTAACACAACGACGTCAGTCAAGGCGGCTCCGTGCTGCCTGAGGGCGGCAAAGGCTTCGTGGCCTGGCGTATCAAGGAGCGTAATCGAACGGGTCTTGTGGACCGTCTGGTAAGCACTAATATGTTGAGTGATACCACCGGCTTCCTGGTCGGTTGCCTTGGTGTGAAGAATTGCGTCAAGTAAACTCGTCTTACCATGGTCGACGTGCCCCATGACGGCCACGATTGGCGGACGAGCCACGGCTTTGTCAGACAACGTGTGGACCTTACGATCGCTTAGCGTCGCGGCAGCTTTTTTCTCAAGTTCAACATCAAGGCCCAGTTCTTCAACGATAATTGTGGCAGTTTCGAAATCAATTCGTTGATTAATGGTCGCCACGATACCGTTTCGAAACAGCTCACCAATCAAGTTTGTTACAGGTAAATTAAGGGTCTCAGCAAGCTCACCAACGGTGATTGAGTCGGCAACGACGATAACTTTCTCGGCCATAATGAGCACTCCCTTTTAGTTTATTTTTTTGCTTTGTTGAGACTGAGCGAAATCTTGCGGCTATCTTTTTCAATATCAAGCACGACAAATTCCTTGCGCTCATTCAAAACAAAGACCTTCTCTGGATCAGCATCGCTGCCACCACCAAGCTCGCTGACGTGAACCAGGGCTTCGACGGCTGGACTAATCTGGATAAAGGCACCGAATGGCGTAATCCGTGTCACGGTACCCTCGACTTTGTCGCCGGGTTTGAATTGATCAACTTCGCTCATCCATGGGTCCTGGGTCAGCTGTTTGATGCTAAGGCTAAGGCGATCTTTATCGATAGCGATGATTTTTGCATCGATCGTCTGACCAACTTTGACGTAATCGTTTGGATTGTTGACCCGTTCCCAGCTGATTTCGCTAATATGGACTAAACCTTCGATGCCTTCGACGTTGACGAAGATACCAAAGTCAACCACACCGGTCACGACTCCCTTGACGCTGTCACCAACGGCAAGTTTTTCAAAGCGAGCTGACAGGCCGTCTTTGATGGCTTCTTTTTCGCTAAAAATCAGTTTGTTGGCCTTGCGGTCACAGTCCAAAATGCGAACTTTCAGAGTCTGTCCGATAAGCACGTTCAGGCGTTGCAAAATTTCGTCCTTGTCGCTACTACCGACACGTGGATAATGTTCAGCTGAAAGTTGAGACACAGGTAGGAACCCACGAACACCATCGTGCTCAACCAGTAGACCGCCCCTATTGGCGTCGTATGGAGAGACTTCAATAATGTCACCGTTCTCCATTTTGGCAGCAACTTCATCCCAACCACGATCTTTGGCAGCCTTACGGAGTGAGAGGAGCGAATAGCCGTTATCTAGTTCGGCATCGACGATGCTAGCGGTTACTTCGTCGCCGATATTCAGCGCTCGAGAGAAACCAACCTCACGACGAGGCACTAGGCCGATACCCTGCGCGCCAAGATCAACCAGGACCTCATGTTTACGAATCGATAGAATTGTTCCGACGATTGCTTCGCCCTGTGTTAGTTGCTTTACGCTGTCATCTGCGCCAGCGAGCAGTTCATCCATTGTTATTGAGGCTTTTGCCATAAGTCTTATTCAGACTCCTTCCTTATTTTAATATTCTCGGGGCGCACATAAAGTAGCGACCTCCTAGATTATTTCCATTGTACCTCAGATGAGAGTACAAGTCAAAGGGTGCGGCCGAGGGTGCGACGAGACGCGACGTAGGCGGTGCTCGAAGCGGCCAACAGCCCGATCGCCACTATCTGAACGACATCTAACTCAGGGCCGGTCGTCGGCAAGCTAGCGGCTTGGTCGGTCGAAACTGGCGTCGATGGCTGCGTCGCAGGGACCGGCGTCGGCTGAGCAGACGGAGTCTCACTACCACTCTTTGACGTCCCGTTGGTCGTGCCAGATTTCTGAGAGTCAGTAGTATTTGTCTTTTTAGCGTCTGTTGCTTTGGCGAGCTTATCGGCCTGGGTGGCGGCTTGTTGCTGTCGAACTTGTTCACCCCTTTGCTTGACGAAGAACGCCGTACCAATCACCGCAACTGCCAGGACGGTCGCGATGATAATAAACGTTAGTACTGACCCACCCTGATTTGTTCGTTTCAATGAAATCATCGCACTCCTCAGGTTTATAATTTCTATTATTATACCGTTAATTTCACTATAATGCAATATTTATACTGTGCTACACTATAAATATGTTAGTTACAGTCGACACCGGTGGAACAAAAACGCTCGTTGCCAGTTTTTCACAAGACGGCGTCGTCGGTGAGCAAATTAAGTTTCCGACCCCTAAAAATTCAGCCGATTACGTCGCGCTGCTACGAAAAACACTTATCGAGACCTACGGCGGACAGCCAGTCGAAGCCATCGTTGTTGCTCTGCCCGGTATTATCAGAAACGGCATCGCCGTCTGGTGCAATAACCTCAAATGGAAGAACTTTGATGTCGGCGTGGCGCTGAAGGGTGTGCTCGGAGATGCCCCGATACTCGTCGAAAACGACGCCAATCTGGCTGGCCTGGCTGAAACGCGCGCCCTCCCTACTATTCCGTCTATGTCGCTCTATGTCACCGTCAGTACCGGTATTGGTACAGGCATCACGACCAACGGACACATCGATCCCGGTCTTCGCTATAGCGAGGGTGGACGGGCGCTGGTAGAATTCGACGGTGTGGTCCGTGAATGGGAAAGTTTTGCCTCCGGCCAAGTCATTTACACTGTTTACGGCAAATACGCCCGCGACATCACCAGTAAGCGCACCTGGAACCAGATTGCCGATCGAATTTCTCGTGGCTTCCTGGCGCTCATTCCTATCCTCCAACCAGATATTATTATTATCGGTGGCAGTATTGGCACATACTTCGACAAGTACGCCGAACAACTCAAGAATATCCTGAAAGAAAAACTGCCCGCCCACATTCCCGTTCCTAAGATTGTCCAGGCTCAACACCCAGAACAAGCTGTTATTTATGGATGCTACTACTATGCCCTCGATGCCCTCTCTGATACCCCATCTTAAGGCCGACTATCCGCAGTTTACCTTTCATCCCAGCGACGCCTTCTTATGGTCACCCAGCGAACAGACCATCCACTACGTCGCCGATGAGCTTGGCGCCGAATTTGTGCTCCACGAGCTCTCCCATGGGCTCCTCGGTCACGCCGACTACAGCCGCGATGTCGAGCTGCTTGCCATGGAACGAGCAGCCTGGGACAAAGCCGTGGAAATTGGCACACACTATGCCCTAGTAATTGACAGCGAGCTTATCCAGTCAACCCTCGACACCTACCGTGACTGGCTTCATGCCCGTAGCACTTGCCCTAACTGTCGAGCCACCGGCCAGCAAGTAAAAAAACGGCTCTACTCCTGCCCTGCCTGCCAGCACACCTGGCGAGTCAACGAAGCTCGTATCTGTGCTTTACGGCGTTTTACGGCCTAAGACCGACTAAAAACGCGCCTCAATCAAATGAGGCGCGTTTTTTTGTGAAGCTAACGAATTAGACTTCGACTGTGACGGTCGTCTTTTTGCGACGGCTAATGCGGCCACCCTTGGCACCAGCAATGCGAGCTAGTTCCGGGTTAGCGGCAAAACCACCAGTTCGGCCGTTACGACCTCCTTTTGCACCAATTTTGGCGTAAAAGTTAGGGTCTTTTGCTAAATTCTTCGCTGCAGCCAATTGGCCACCTGCTTTTGTTCCTGCCATTTGAGTTCTCCTCTCAATTTAAAAGATTTCCACGCACAATAGCTGTGAAAACCCCCGTTTTTAACTCACACCTGATATGTGTATGAATGTATCTTAGCATAGCTTATGCTTTTTGTCAACGTTTACATGAGCATTATTTTATTATAGAGATACATTTGTCATATACGCATTTATATTCTGATGCTACCGTTGCATATATATGCCTGGTGCTATATTATAAATAGGCACCTGTTTGAATCCAAAATTATGATTCAAAACAAGAAACGACCACATCTGCGAGATTGGTCGTTTTTTGATGCCTTGAATATTTTATTTTAAGTACACAGCCAATTCGTCGGTTACCTGTTCGAGTGCGGCCAGAGATTCTTTTTCGAGCGTCTCGATGTCGACCCCGCCTGCCATATTATGACGGTCGATATTGATCTCGACGCGAAGGCTCGGAGAACCCGGTACGCCTTTCGTCGCAAACGACGAAGACGACAAATAAAAAGCGCTTTTACAAACAATTCCCTCATCTATTTCATACGCGACGTTGATTTGAGTATTTTGATCGACAGCCCGTGAAAGCGTCATCCGCCTATTGAGGGATTCGAGCTGGAAGCCGTTAGCTATTTTTTGATTCAATAGCCCGCTGACTAGGCCAAAAGCGCTGTTGAAGGAACCGTAATATACAGTACTCACTTCCGAGAGCGTCTCCTCTACCACCGCGAGTTGCGCGTCCTGCTGGCCGCGATCGAGAGCCTGTCGAAAACCAAGACCGTTAATAAGGTACTGCACCCCTTGGCGGTTTGCCCGTTTCTTGATCTCCCTATTTTTCATGATGTCGAGGTTACTTTTTGCATCAGGACTGAGGCCGGTGCTCAACTCATCTTCGATCGCGCGCTCCTGATGGTAGGAGACATAAGCCTCCGTACCAATATCGAATTCTATCAGTCGCTCGATAACGCTATCAGCCCGACCAATCGCCGCCACCAGCAATTCGTCCGTACTTAGTTCGCGTTCGGTGGAGAATTCGTTTTCAGGATTTGTCGACATGGCTCATCCTTTCTCTTACACTATCTATCATACCGCGTTCTATATATTTGTAAAAATGTAACAGATACCAATCGCGCGAACTCAAAGAAAAAGACCATCCTATTCGGATGGTCTTTTTATAATTCGGCACCGTGCTAGTTTCCCGCTTACGCAGTATAATCGCCGCTGCTGAGCTTAACTTCTGTGTTCGGAATGAGAACAGGTGTTTCCCCAGCGCCATGGGCACCGAATTGGTTGGTAGAAATAATCTACCAACCTATCGATGCCCAACGATCAGGCACGATGATTTAGATGTAAAATTCTTTAAAACTGACGAATTAATGATTATCATTAATTACTAGTTAAGTCTACCTCATCACCTCTGTTAATGCAAGCATTAACATTGATGACAAGGACATAAAAAGGCGATGGGACTATTAGTACGCTTCAGCTGCACATGTTGCCATGCTTCTACCTTGCGCCTATCAAACTGATATTCTTTCAGTGTCCTCATAGGGAAATCTTATCTTGAAGTTAGTTTCGTGCTTAATATGCTTTCAGCACTTATCTATTCCAAACGTAGCTACTCGACAATGCAGCAGGTGGCCACAATCGATACACCAGAGGTTTGTCCGCCCCGGTCCTCTCGTACTAGGGGTAGATCTCCTCAAATTTCCTTGCGTCCGTACCGGATATAAACCGAACTGTCTCACGACGTTCTGAACCCAGCTCGCGTACCACTTTAATCGGCGAACAGCCGAACCCTTGGA
>JBBRTA010000012.1:0-24707 GCA_038244885.1 Saccharimonadales bacterium (SeqCode)
CCCTGTTCTCCTTGTTTAGTTATTGGTCGTACAACAACTAGTCTACAAGATTTGAGCAGGGGTGTTTTTTGAATGAGGTCCGGAGAGTGGCTAACGCCACTCTCTTTTTAGCAAGTGTTGCACTTTGGATTGGAGTCTAGGGGTGCTATGCTGGGAGCACAAATACGCGATAAAAAACAAACATGACAGAACAACTTACATTATCGACCGACTCTACTCAAAATTCGGAGCACTATCCGGATATATCCTTAGGTAGTCCGGAAGTCGTCGAAGACGATAGCAATTTGATGGTCGAGCGAGCCATGGATAGCATAGATGACGTTCAAGCTAGGGTGACTAAAAGTTTACAACTTGAGCCGGGTTCACCAACCGCAGTGGCTGAAACTGATAAAGCCCTTGTTTATATCGCCGAGCAACCACCAGCCTATCCTATTTTGGAGCATGGAGTTGACTTTGCCTTTGAGTCTGCCATAACTGAAGGCGCATTAGAATGGTCGGGGTTAAAACAGTCGGCGGGCGAAAATCCAATTAAGGTATTAGAACTCGATGGCCACGGTGCTGAGATAGACGAGGTTGTTAAAAGGTTGCACGCCAGCCATGCCGAACTCCCTAACCACCAAGAGGCTGCTCGGGCGGTGGCTGACGCAATCGATGCCCTAACTCAGGACGTGAGTGGTTTGGAAACAACCCAACCCGAACACGCTGGAGTTGGGGCAAAAGCTGGGGTTGAAATTATATCATCGCCAACACCCGAACGCCGGTCGCTTGACTTGGGCGGATCCGTCGAGTTGCCAATTGGTAACTCGATGCTTGAGATTATCAATCAGGGCGATAGAGAGTTGTTACCGGCGGATCTGGACCGAATAGAGACAGCCTATAGCTATGTTGATCGGGTACTCGGCGAGAAAGCCAGTAGTGTACCCTACAAGTTGCATATAGTCGGAGCGGCAGTTGGCATGGTCTTAGGTCATGCCGATAGGGCTTCGATGTCCGTAGACCTGCAATCGAAAATTTTTGATTTTGACGCTAGGACCGAACGTTCCCGCCAACAGGAGGACAGCGAACCCAATCGGGTAGATTCGGCCGTTGATACGATTATTCACGAAATGGGCCATATTGTCGATTTTGCGGCTACCGAGTCGCAACTAGACAAACAGAGTGACCCCCACGTGATTACCGACTTTTTTGACGATGACGCTATTCAAAGTGCCAATATCCTGTCGCTACCTTTCAGGAGCAAGACCGATATATCGGATATGACAGTCCGAATTAAACAGGCCGGCATCTACCAGGATAGACGGGCGGGTGACGTGTACGGTGAGGGTGTGACGGTTGAAGCGCCTACCAGCTATGCCAAAAAGACACCCAGTGAGTATTTTGCTGAATGTTTCAGACGATACGCGCTAGGCGGGACGCTTGATGCTCCACTAAAAGACGCCGTACAGGCCGTAATCGATTGCGACATACCCAATCCGCCAAGATGATATTGGCTACAGTGCAGCCGTCTAGACGTAACAGTTGCCGGTAAATAGGGTCAGGCTTGAATTATATCTCCTAAAGGGTTATAATCACGAAGTAATAAAATATTAATGACACAATCCGAGCAACTATACGTTTGATACCTCCAAACGCTCGGATGAGGAAAAAGGAGTTCAAAACATCATGGCAGTAACTGTCGATATTAAAGCCCTGCTCGAAGCAGGCGTCCACTTTGGTCACAAGACCAGCCGTTGGCACCCTAAAATGGCGCCATACATCCATAGCAAGCGTCAAGACGCACACATCATTGACTTGACGAAGACCGTCGAAGGTCTCGACGTTGCCTTGCCATTTTTGACCAGTATAGTGGCCAGTGGCAAGCAAGTTTTGTTTGTCGGTACAAAAAAGCACACCAAAGAAATCGTCCGTGCCACGGCTGAATCACTCAACCAACCATACGTCACCGAACGATGGCTCGGTGGAATTCTGACAAACGTTGCGACGGTTGGTCAGCAAATCAAAAAGCTGAAAGATCTTGAAAAGCGGATGGACTCGGGTGACCTTGAAAAGCGCTACAACAAACTTGAAGTGCAACGCTTCCAAGAAGATATCGATGAGCTGAATGGCAAATACGGTGGCATCAAAGACCTCAATGGCAAGCCGGGTGCGCTATTTGTCATCGACGTGATCGGTGACGTCAACGCCATCAAGGAAGCCAAAACACTGGGTGTTCCTGTTGTGGCTGTGGTTGATACCAACGCCGATCCGTCCCTAATAGACTACGTCATTCCCGGTAACGATGACGCTATCAAGGGTGTTCAACTGTTACTTGATTATGTTGCTGCCGCCGTCCGCGAAGGCGCTGGCGTTCAAAAAACAGCCGATAAAGAAGCCGTCAAAGTGGAGAAATAACCATGGCTGTATCAATTGACGACATCAAGAAATTGAAAGAATTGACCGGTATTGGTCTGACTGACGCCAAGGCTGCTCTCGTGGCCGCAGAAGGTGACTTTGATAAAGCCCTCGAAGCGCTACGCAAAAAAGGCGTGACCAAAGCCGAGAAAAAAGGTAACCGGGAAGCCCGCGAAGGGCTGATCGACAGCTATGTCCACAGCGGCCGCATCGGCGTTCTGGTAGAAGTCAACTGTGAGACCGATTTTGTGGCCCGACTTGATACTTTTAAGACGTTCGCCCACGAAATTGCACTCCAGGTTGCGGCTATGGCACCTATTTACATCAGCGAAGCCGATATTCCCGCCGATGAACTCGAGCGGGTCCGCCGCGAGGCGACCGAACGCGTCGTGGCCGAAGGTAAGCCGGCAGCTATCGCCGAGAAGATCGTAGCCGGCCAGGTGAAAAAGAACTTTGACGAAAAAGTTCTCTTGAATCAGACCTACATCAAGAATGACAAACAGACCGTCAACGACTTTTTGAAAGAAAACGTGGCGATTCTAGGTGAAAACATCGTGATCCGTCAGTTCAAACGAATCGAGCTGGGCGTCAGCGAATAAAATAGCTTGTTCGTTATAAAACCCTATCGTGATGGTAGGGTTTTATTTTTTGGCGAATATTCGCGTTCGAGTAAAGGCGTAGGTTTGCTATACTAGGAGTACATATGTTTGATACAAAACCCTACGAAGAGAAATTCGAGCTGGCCGTCGCGCATTTTGAAGAAGAGCTAAAAAAAGTCCGCACCGGTCGGTCACATCCGGCGATGCTTGATGGCATTTTGGTTGAAGTCTATGGACAAAAAATGCCGCTGAACCAAGTGGCTAATATTAGTGCTCCCGAGCCCCAATTATTGCAGATAACGCCGTTTGACCCAAGTAACGTCCAGTTAATCGCTGCCGCCATTCGAGCGGAACAATCCTTGGGCTTTAACCCGAGTGATGACGGCCGAGTTGTTCGCGTTCCTATTCCTTCCTTGACTGAGGATCGTCGTCGCCAGCTCGTCAAGCAGACGGGTGACAAAGTAGAGGAGGCACGTATTGCTCTTCGGAATATTCGTCAGGATGCTCTGAAGGACGCCAAGCGCAAAAAAGAAACCAAAGAGCTATCTGAAGATGACGTCAAGCGGATTGAAAAGGGGATTGATGATGATATCACGTCGTACAACGCCAAGATCGACGCAATTTTTCGAGCCAAAGAAAAAGATATCCTAACAATCTAATGACTGCCGCTATTCCGCGCCACGTAGGCTTTATTATTGACGGGAACCGCCGCTGGGCCAAGAAACACGGCATTCCAGCCTATGAAGGCCACCTCGCTGGCTATAATGCAATCCAGGATGTCACTAAGGCGGCTTTCGATGCTGGCGTCGAGTACGTTTCGGCGTACGTCTTTAGTACTGAAAACTGGAAGCGCAGTGAAGACGAGGTGAATAAGCTGATGGGGTTGGTACTGAGGCTACTCAAGTCCGACCTCCATATCTTTATGGACAATAACATCAAGCTCGTAGTGCTCGGTTCGCTTGATAAAGTTGACCCAAAAATCATCAAGGCGATAGGTGAAGCCGAGGCGCAAACGGTCGACAATAGCGGCGGGACATTTGCGCTCTGTTTCAACTACGGTGGTCAAATCGAAATTGCCGATGCGGTTAAAAAAATTGTTCGCTCGGGAGTGTCGGAGGCTGAAGTGACACCCGAATTGATCGAGGCACATTTGTACCAACCGGACGTCCCGCGAATCGATTTGATTGTCCGTACCAGCGGTGAACATCGCCTATCGAACTTTATGCTGTGGCGTTCGGCCTATGCCGAACTGTTATTTTTGGACAAGCTATGGCCAGATATGACAAAAGAGGACGTAACAGATATACTAAAAGAATATAGCACTCGCGCGCGGCGCTTTGGAGGATAAATGGAATTAATTATTGGTGTAGCGGTAGGTTTGATAATCTTGGTCTTTTTGATCGTGGTCCACGAGTTGGGCCACGCCATCGCGGCCCGTCGCAACGGTGTGGTTGTTGAAGAGTTCGGCATTGGCTTCCCGCCACGCGCTTGGGGTAAAAAACTTAAAAATGGCGTCCTGTTCAGCCTCAACTGGTTGCCGCTCGGCGGCTTCGTTAAACTGCAGGGCGAACACGATGCCGCCAGCAGTAAGGGCGATTACGGTGCGGCAAGTTTTTGGCAGAAAACAAAGATATTGTTGGCCGGTGTTATTACCAACTGGGTCGTGGCGGCGCTCCTGCTGACCGTGTTGGCCATAACCGGTCTACCGAAAGTCTTGCCACAGCAGTTTACGGTGACAAGTGATACGACGACGGTTCAACGGCCAGTCGAGATCACCGCGCTGGTAGCTGGCTACCCCGCCCAAAAAGCTGGTTTGAAAGAAGGTGATACGATCGTTCGTTTCGCGGGACAAGCTGTTCCCACAACGCAGGCGTTAATCGATCTGACTAAGCTCAACCGAGGTAAATCAGTCGATGTTATTTATGCCCGCGGTGGCACCGAGTCGGTGGTAAGGCTGACTCTTCGTAATGACAAAACAGGCAGTATATTTGGCGCTGGTCTTGGCCAGCGAGAACTGACAAGATCAACTTGGTCGGCTCCGCTAGTTGGTGTTGTGACAACAGGGCAATTTACTTGGGCGACACTCCAGGGCCTCGGTAGCCTTGTCGGGAATCTCGCTAGTGGCCTCTTTTTACAGCTAAGTCCGGACCAAACAACTCGCACCGAAGCAAGTGCAAACCTCAAGACTGTAGGGGAGAGCGTGGCTGGCCCAATCGGCATTTTGGGGACTATTTTCCCGCAGGCAGAAAAAGCCGGCCCAACCCAGCTTATTTTCCTGACGGCAATTATCTCACTGACCTTAGCTGTCATGAACGTCCTACCGATTCCAGCCCTTGACGGTGGTCGTTGGTTCGTGACCGCTCTGTTTCGGGTGACGAAAAAAGAACTGACCAAGGAACGTGAAGAAAAAATTCAAACCGTTGGCTTTTTGACATTAATGGGACTGGTCGTCCTGGTAACGATCGCGGATGTTACGAAGCTCTTTTAAGGTTGCAATACCGAACGTAGCCGATCCTGCTGTCGCGTCCACATCGATGCGTCAGTGGCCGATGGCAATCGTTTTGCCCGCCTGGGTGGTAAGTGGCTTTTTTGTCGCTCAACTACTCGTTGCAGGATTAGTGTGGTTGCTAAACGCGCTACACGTACCACTTGCCCGTATCAACGACAATGTGTTTATAACTGCCATAGCTGCATTAATTTACCTGGTGACGCTCGGTCTAGTGATTGGGCTACCCTGGTTGCTGAAGCAACATCGTATTACGTTAGGTGATATCGGGCTACATAGGTTACCGAGCTGGATGGATATCTGGATGGCGCCAGCCGGGTTGATAGTGTACCTTCTGATATCGGCCGGACTTATTTTTCTGGCGACGACGTTCTTCCCACAGTTTGATGTCGGTCAGGTTCAAGATAACGGATTCGGACATCTCAACCAGCGCTATGAATACATTTTGGCTTTTTTAACGCTCGTCGTGATTGCACCAGCGGCTGAAGAAATTCTGTTCAGAGGTTACCTGTTCGGTAAACTCAAAAAATTTATACCGATTTGGGTGGCAATTTTGGTGACCAGCCTGTTGTTTGGTCTTGTTCACGGTGCCTGGAACGTCGCAATCGATACGTTCGCACTCAGTCTGGTACTGTGTCTGCTGCGACTTTCGACGGGTAGTCTATGGGCACCAATTCTTTTGCATATGACAAAAAACGGGATTGCCTACTATATCCTCTTTATTAATCCGGCAATATTGAATACACTAGGGAGATAATATGCGATTAACTAAACTATTTACCAAAACGTCCAAAACAGCCCCAGCCGACGAAGTTGCCAAAAACGCGCAACTACTGATTCGAGCCGGCTATGTCTATAAAGTCATGGCAGGAGTTTATGCCTACACGCCGCTCGGCATCCGGGTCCTCGAAAATATCAAGCAAATAGTCCGCGAAGAGATGGACGCCATTGGCGGACAAGAACTCATCATGAGTAGCTTGCAAAAAAAAGAGACATGGGAAGAAACGGGACGTTGGGACGACGAAGTGGTAGATGTCTGGTTCAAGTCGAAACTTAAAGATAACACGGAGGTCGGTTTCGGTTGGTCTCACGAAGAAGCGATTATTGAAATGGTCAAGCAGTACCTTGAGAGCTACAAAGACCTGCCAATCAACGTCTATCAGTTTCAAACAAAACTTCGCAACGAGCTCCGTGCCAAGAGCGGTATCATGAGAGGCCGTGAGTTTGTCATGAAAGATATGTACTCCTGTAGTGTCGACGAGGCACAGCATAATCAGTTTTATAACGACACGATAGACGCTTATAATCGCGTATTCGACCGACTCGGCCTTGGTGATGATACTTACGTCACATTTGCCAGCGGCGGAGCGTTTACACAGTTCAGTCACGAGTTCCAAACGGTATGTGAGGCGGGTGAGGATGTTATCTATGTGCATCGAGAAAAAAACATCGCAATTAACGAAGAAGTATTGGACGAGGCAACCCTGACGAAACTGGGCATCGAAAGAGAAGAGCTAGAAAAAGTAAAAAGCGCTGAAGTAGGTAATATTTTCAACTTTGGTATCCAGAAAAGCAAGGACACGAATTTTACGTTTACTAACGCAGAGGGTAAAAAGCAGCACGTTTATCTTGGATCATACGGCATCGGCATCACGCGCGTGATGGGCGTAATCGTCGAGAAGTTTTCGGACGACAAGGGGATTGTATGGCCAGTGAATATTGCACCGGCCAAAGTATACCTCGTGCGTATTGGTGAGCAGGCGGCGATTGATCACGCTGACGAACTGTATAGCGAGCTGCTCGAAAAAAATATCGAGACACTGTATGACGATCGCGACGTTCGTCCCGGTCAGAAATTTGCCGACAGCGAGCTACTCGGTATACCGTACCGGGTCACGGTCAGTGATCGATTGCTAGCTGACAACCAGTATGAATTTACCGACAGAAAAACCGGCGAGACATCGTTATTGACACGCGACCAACTGTTTGCTAAGATTAGCTGACCGTAGACACTATTTTGTGTTGTCTGCATTCCATGGTACACTATATGTAGCGTATGAAGTGCCTAAAAGGTACTTTTTTGCGAAAAAAGGAAATTATAAATGAAAAAATTATATCAAATTACCACTACCGGTAAGAAAGAACTCGAAATTGAACTCGAGGATCTTAAGAGCCGCCGCGGTGCAATTGCCGACAAAATTGCCGAAGCACGTGATTTTGGTGACTTGAGCGAGAATGCCGAATATGATTCAGCCCGCGAAGAGCAAGGCTTGCTTGAAAGTCGTATTGCCGAGATTGAAGATATCCTTTTGAACGCGGACCTGATTAAGACAAGCAAAAAAAATCACGTCTCGCTTGGTAGTAAAGTCGAACTCACCGACGGCACGAAGGTGGTAATCTATACTATCGTTGGACCAGTTGAGGCTAATCCACTCGAAGGCAAAGTCAGCGATAAATCTCCCATCGGTGTTGCAGTCTTTGGCAAGAAAGTCGGTGACAGTGTCACGATTATTACTGCCAAGGGTGATGTGACGTACCAAATTATCAACATCGGCTAAATAGTTTCGGTTACAGCCACCTATCCATCGTCAGCTTGGCGGTGGATAATTGCATATATGGTATACTGTAACGGATATGGCAACACTAAAAGATTTTCGCGACGAGCGGCTCCGCAAGCTGGATGAATTAACACAATCCGGTATCAATCCGTATCCAGCTGACAGCCACCGGACACATACAACAGGCGATATTATTACACATTTCGAAGAGCTGCAAGGTCAAGTAGCGACTGTGGCCGGCCGGATTGTTGGTATCCGCAAGTTTGGAAAACTAGCCTTTATTGTCCTTAAGGATTTTAACGGAGAAATTCAGCTGTTCTTTCAGGATGGTCACGTCGGCGAACATAACACGGTCCTAGGTGAACTCGGTATAGCAGACCTTCCGCTACTCGATACCGGTGATTTTATTGAAGCGACCGGCGACATAATCAAAAGCAAAACCGGCGAAATATCGATTTTTGTCGCCACTTTCCGGCTTCTCACCAAAGCGCTGCGCCCGATACCGAACCAGCAGGAGGGGTTTAGTAATAAAGAAGAGCGCATGCGCCGTCGCTACGTTGATATGAACGTTAACCAGGATGTCCGCGATCGGTTTGTTCGTCGCAGTAAATTCTGGCAGTCAACACGTGATTTTCTCAATCAACACGGCTTCTTGGAAATTAATATCCCTGTTCTCGAACACACCACCGGGGGAGCCGATGCGACTCCATTCGTGACCCATATGGATGCTCTTGACCAAGACTTTTATCTGCGCATTAGCCACGAGTTACCCCTGAAGCGACTGATCGGCGCCGGTTTTGAGAAAGTGTACGATATCGGACCACGATTTAGAAATGAAAACTATAGTGACGAGCATTTGCCGGAGCACGTTGCCATGGAATGGTATTGGGCCTACGCCAATTGGCAAGACGGCATGCGTTTTATGACCGACATGTATAAGTCTGTGCTTCAAGAGACGTTTGGCTCGCTTGAATTCGACCTTAATGGTAAACACGTCGACATGAACCTTGATTGGGAAATATGGGATTATGCCACCGTTATTAAAGATCATTACGGTATCGATGTCCACGAATCGTCGCTCGATGACGTCAAAAAAGCCCTGACCGACAATAAGCTTGAGGTCGAACAGACCGAGAATCGGGCCCGAGGCATCGATAAGCTATGGAAGAACATCCGTAAGGATGTGGTCGGTCCCGTCTGGCTGATTAATACGCCGACGTTTATCAGTCCGCTGGCCAAGACCAATCCCGACGACGAGCGCACGGTGCAGCGATTCCAGCCGATTATTGCCGGCAGCGAGCTAGGTAATGGCTTTTCCGAACTGAATGACCCCGTTGACCAACTGAATAGATTTGTTGAACAACAAAATCTGCGCGACAGCGGCGATGAAGAGGCAATGATGCTCGATATTGATTACGTTGAGATGCTCGAGTACGGTATGCCACCCGCCTGCGGCTGGGGCTTTAGTGAACGAGTTTTTTGGATTTTTGAAGGTGTAACTGCCAGAGAAGGGGTACCATTCCCTCAGCTCCGCACCGAGTACGATGATGTGACTCGTGGAATTTATCCTCAAGTTACCTTGAAGTAGTCGTCATAAAAATAAATAAATATACCCCGTGACGGGTGTATTTTTTAGAATCGGAGGAGGTGAGTGGTGTTATGTTGCTTACGAACTATTGACTTTTTTAGGTACTATGCATAACATAGAACTATGACACAACAAGATACCACAAGCGAAGAGTACGCACAGCAACTCTCGACGCAGTTGAGAAAAGGTTTTTTGGCGTATTGTGTTTTAAAAGTTTGTTCACACACGCCAAAATATACGAGCGATATCATTACCCAGCTTCGTGAGGCTGAAATGGTAGTAGTAGAGGGGACGATTTATCCGCTACTGTCGCGCTTGCAAAAAGACGGCCTATTGGCTCATGAATGGCAAGAAAGCGAACAGGGTCCACCGCGAAAATACTACAAGGTGACCGAATATGGCAGTGAAGTCGTGGCTCATGTAACCCAAAAGATAGTCGCACTTAATCAGACTCTAAAAAAACTCTAAAGGAGAAATTATGAACGAAATTACCCGTATACACATCGCTAAGGTTCCGTACGACATAGAAATCAATGCAAAAAAAGACATCGAGAGATATATTAAGGCCCTGGAGGCGTATGCAGATGATGAAGAGCTATTACAAGATATTGAAATCCGCATTACGGAGCTACTAGCCGAAAGAGGCGTCTTGTCGGGTGGTATTATCGTGTCTACGGACGTTGCGGTGATTCGTGAGCAGCTTGGTGAGCCCAAGGATTTTATGAGCGAAGGCGACATCGCAATCGGTCCTGGCGTCGAATTAAGTGGTGCAACGACGCGCAGGTTGTATCGCAACATCGACAGTGCCGTTTTTGGTGGGGTACTGAGCGGTATTGCGAGCTTTTTCCAGGTAAACCCGCTTTGGGTACGGATTGTGTTTATAATCTTGCTGCTCGGCTCATTCGGTACAGTCTTGCTTCTTTATGGAGTTCTTTGGATCGCTATCCCACCAGCACGGACTGCCGCTGAAAAACTGCAAATGAATGGACGACCTGTCACATTATCATCGATTCGAGAATTGAATGAAGACGAGCCAAACCTCGCTCGTCAATATGAACGGGCCAGCACTGCTCGTCGCACAATTATGATTCTGGTTGGAATCTGTGCTTTGACTGCATCGATTGGCGTTCTGCTACTGACCATTTTTACGGCTCTTAACCTTCTGCAACTTGACCCGTTACGGGGCGTCCAAGCTGACGTAGAATGGGCTTATGTTAGTGCGTACATACTGGCAATACTCGCGGGGGTGCTACTAGCGACGCTTTTTGTGGTCGGTGCTTACTCGGCGTTTACTCGTAAAATCACAAAACGACTTATGATTGGCGCCGTTGCAATCATCGCGATGGGGTTGATTTCGTTCGGTACGGCGGCAGGGTTGGTGTGGTACCAATCGTGGCAGTCGAATGACCAGATTCAGCGCAATATCAAAGAGCGCTTTGTGGAGCTACCTGATAATTTTTCAGCGATAACAACACTGACGGTTGATACAGCACCATCCACTGTCACAGCAGTGTCAGCATCTGTCGAATACATTGTCGATCCAACACCGCGTATTGTGTTGCAATCGTTGCCTGGTATGGGCAAGCCAAGTATTTCGATTGACGGTACGAACGCAACAATTAGCTATCGACCAACGGTGGTTAGTAGTTCTTGGCCACAAATGCAGCCTGTAGTGAAAATTTATGGCCCAGCACTTGAATCACTCGTCGTAACGAAAGGCATTGTGGCCTATAGCGCCAATTCACAGTCAATGAAAATCGAGACAAGAGGTCAAGAGTCATCTGTCGTATTGCGTAGTGGTATTTTCGGCAAGCTGACCGTAAAAGCCAGCGACCAGTCATCGGTGAGCGCAGATTATGTGACGGTTGAGGTGGCAGAGCTTGACGTGCGAACCGGCGCGAATGTCGCCTTGGGGAACGTGAGGACACTCGCTGTAGCCCATTCCGAGGCGTGTCCGGCCGGTAGTGTCGCAGTAGTAACTGTCCATAGCATCAGTGCCGCAATGATGCAGTACAACGGCACGATGATAACCTCAAAAACACATGTGACAAACTGTGGCTCTGTCCGTATAGGTGACATTTATAACGAGAGTTAGAGGGTTACGTAGATCCCACTTGAACTTAAGCTAGCTATAATTAAATATAAACCATATAATCAATTAACATAATATTGTCAGCTTAAGTAACGCTTACGGTCATCTAATCATCGGCGTGTAGGTTGAACAAATAAATGCTACAATTATAGAAAAGAGGGCTTATGATTGAAGTAAAGAATGTCACGAAAACATACGGAAAAAAGCAGAATAAATTTACTGCGCTTGATGATATCAATTTCATTGTGCCTGACGGGGCGAGTGTCGCCATCGTCGGCAAGTCCGGCTCTGGTAAGTCTACCCTGATGCACGTCATGAGCGGGCTTGATCGACCCGAAGTGGGCGAGGTGATTGTCGACGGTGTTGATATTTTGCGCTTGAAGGCAAAAGCGGTCGATAAGTTTCGATCGGAAAAAATCGGCTTTATTTTTCAGGCCTTTTTTGTGCAAGCCAATGAATCATCGTTCGAGAACGTCGCCTTGCCGCTGGAAATTGCGAGCTTGTCTGCGCGTGAGAGGACCAAACGGGTTCGGGCAGCCTTGGAGGTGGTCGAATTAAGTGACAAAGAGAAGCAAAAAGCGCGCAATCTGTCCGGCGGACAAAAGCAGCGTCTAGCTATTGCACGCGCTATAGTCAATAATCCACGCATTATTTTTGCCGATGAGCCAACCGGCAACCTCGACACGACTACTGGTGAGTCGATTGAGAACCTCTTATTTGGCCTTAACCAACAAGGTGGTAGTACGCTGGTTATTGTGACGCACGACGAAGAGTTAGCTGCTAAGTGCGACATGCAAATTTATATCAAAGATGGCAAGATTGACCGAATTGTAGGAGACAAGAAATAATGAAAACTTTCGATATTGTTCGCCGAGCCGGTCGCAGTCTTAAACATGCCAAGGCTCGTACGATTTTGACCAGCCTTGCAATCGCCGTTGGCGCTTTTACGTTGACACTTGCGATTGCTGCCGGTGAGGGCGCTCGCCAGTACGCTAACACACTACTGACGACCAATATCGATCCCCAAATACTCGCAATCGCAAAGGATAAGAGTTTTTTTGAGGGCGGAAAAACAGGTCCTCAAGAATATGACCCAAACGCAAGTTTACTCATGAGAGCCAATGGAAATACGGTCGTTAAACAGTTAACACAGTCAGATATTAATGCTATTGCGGCGCGTCAAGACATCGCGAGCGTTAACCCTTCGTATGTAATTAACGCACAATACCTGACTCGTTCCGGTCAAAAAAAGTACACAGCAGATGTCACACAATATGATTCCGGTGTCACCCAGACAGTTGTTGCGGGTAAGCTACCAACGCTACGAACGTCTATTGTTGACGGTGAAATTGCACTTCCTGAAGCGTATGTGTCGTTGCTTGGTTTTCAGCACGCTCAAGATGCTATTGGTAAGACCGTTACGATTCACCTTGAGCGTACGCCAGTGCCAACTCAAGCACAAATCCAAGCAGCTATCACACAAGGATCTAGCGCTCTGCAGCAACTTGGTGTTGCTCAGCCTAAAGACGTTGAACTAACGATTGTTGCAATAGTCGGAAAGTCTGCGACCGCACTCACCGCGATGTCTAACGTGCAAGTCAGTAACTCTGTCGCAAAACAAATGTCAGATTTTAGTACAGAAGGAACCAGTAGTTTTCAAAAATATAGCATCGCAACGGCTAGTGTTAAGGCAGGAACCGATCCCGCAACTGTTAAGAAAGTACTTGTTGATAAGGGTTATGGCGTTCAGACAGCCAAGGACTTGCAAGGGTTGTTATTCACTATCGTCAATGTCCTTCAGGGTATCGTCATTGGGTTCGGTGTTCTAGCGCTGATTACAAGCGTGTTCGGCATCATTAATACGCAGTATATTTCGGTCCTAGAGCGGACCCGCGAAATTGGGTTGATGAAAGCCCTTGGAATGCGCGGACGCCATGTTAGCCGATTGTTCCAGTTTGAAGCGGCGTGGATCGGCTTTCTGGGTGGCACAATTGGGTCGCTGGTTGCGGTCGTGACCGGTTTGGCTATGAATCCTTGGATTGCTAAACAATTAACACTCGGTGACGGCAACTCTCTACTGATATTCCAACCGATTCCAATTATGATTCTCGTCATTACCCTCATGGTGATTGCCATGCTGGCTGGGTTCTTCCCGGCCCGTAAAGCCGCCAGGCTTGACCCGATCGAGGCACTCCGTACCGAATAACAGATAAATTTGATACAATAAACACTATGTTAGATATTCGTTTCATTCGAGAAAATTCCGCGCTGGTTCAAGAAAATGCCAAAAATAAAGGGTATGATGTCAATATTGACGAACTACTGCGACAGGACGAGACCAGGCGTGGCCTTCAGTCACGAGCGGACGAACTCCGCGAGAAACGGAATACTATTTCTTCGCAGCTGCAAGGTGGCAGGCCGTCTGACGAGCTGATTGAACAGGCGAAGCTTCTGAAAGACGAATTAGCGACGATTGAAGCAGAGTTACGTGGCGTTGACGAGTCATTTACGTTACTTCTCAAAAAAGTTCCGAACATGGCCGATGGCGACGTACCGATAGGCGCCACCGAAGATGAAAACGTTGTTTCGAAAGTAGTCGGGGAACCAACCAGCTTTGACTTTACTCCGCGGAGCCACGCCGAGATTGCCGCTGAGCGTAGTTGGATTGACAAAGAACGCGCCGCCAAAGTGGCGGGTAGCCGATTTGGCTATATCAAGGGAGACCTAGTCAAGTTGCAGTTCGCCATCATCCAGTTCGTACTCGATACACTGACAGACGAAACGTTACTGGGACGTATTGCCAGTGAAGCGGGTCTGGACGTGCCGCCAAAGGCGTTTGTACCGGTTTTACCGCCGCTGATGATTCGGACCGCTATGTACGACGCGATGGACCGCCTCGAGCCTCA
Organism: Saccharimonadales bacterium (SeqCode); assembly: GCA_038244885.1. Taxonomy (GTDB): domain Bacteria; phylum Patescibacteriota; class Saccharimonadia; order Saccharimonadales; family Saccharimonadaceae; genus UBA1547. The sequence continues at coordinate 14,641 of JBBRTA010000012.1, forward strand.
AGACGACCGCTATAAGCTGGAGAGCGACGATTTATGGCTACAGGGTAGTGCCGAGCACGTCCTAGGCAGCATGCACGCCGATGAAATTATCGATCAGGCACAACTTCCACTGAGGTATGTTGGGTATGCAACGAGCTTTCGCCGCGAGGCAGGCGCCTACGGTAAGGATATGGAGGGTATTTTCCGTATGCACCAGTTCGACAAGCTCGAGATGGAAAGCTTATCGACCTCTGAGGCGGGTCCAGACGAGCATCTGTTCTTCGTGGCTATACAGGAATTTCTTCTGTCCAGTCTCGGGTTGCCATATCGAGTTGTCCAGAAATGTACCGCCGACATCGGCAAGCCAAATGCCAGGGGTATCGATATGGACACCTGGTTACCAGGCCAAGCCAATTACCGTGAAACTCATACTGCCGATTATATGACTGACTATCAGGCACGACGCCTTAGAACGCGCGTCCGACGAGAAAGTGGCGAGCTCGAACTGGTTCATACTAACGACGCGACGGCCTTTGCTTTGGGTCGTATTATGATCGCGATTATCGAAAATGGGCAGACGCAAGACAACAGGGTGGCTGTGCCGACTGCCTTGCAGCCGTACTTGGCTGGCCGTCTCTTCCTCTAGAGTCCAACACCGTTGCTGAGGATAGCATAAGTAGGACGCAGACTATTAATGGTATAATCAAGGTAGCAACCAACCAAATAGGAGGTAGCATGATCAAAACAATCGAAATTACAGGATTTAAATACGACCTGGACGAGACGACAAAAAAGTACGTCAACAAAAAGATTGGAAGACTTGATCGCTACCTACCTCGCCACGCCCGAAAAAGCGTGACGGCCGAGGTCAGACTCAAGCAGGTCAATCGTGACCACGGTAATAAGTACGAAGCCGAAATCATTCTGTCGGTACCGGATAAGGTCCTAGCAGCGACGGATTCGACCAGTAATATGTTGGCGGCAGTTGACATCGTCGAATCAAAAATTGTCTCACAACTACGCAAATATAAGCAAACGACCGTCGCCCATATTGGCCGACGTGGCGTGATGAGTCGATTTAAGCGTAGTTACTCCCGCGAACTATAAAACTAACACCTTGTCCAATCCTCCTTCTGGCCGTATAATACATAGAGAATTTTACAGAAGTTTCTGAGAAGTGAGGGTTATTGATTATGGTAAGTAGACAAAAGGTGTTGACCAAGATTTTTGGTGACCCACAGGTGAAGATTTTAAAGGTACTCCAAAAGAAGGTTGGGCTGATTAACGCCTTATCCGACAAGTACGCCAAGCTTTCCAAAGCTGATCTCAAAAAACAGACCGAAGTGCTAAAAAAGCAGCTACAAAAAAAAGGGACAACTCTCGACAGTTTACTGCCTGATGCGTTTGCTTTGGTGCGAGAGGCGGCTGAGCGTGTACTCGGCATGCGGCCGTTCGACGTGCAGCTCATCGGAGGCATGGCGTTACATGAAGGCAACGTGGCTGAGATGAAAACCGGTGAAGGCAAGACGCTTGTCGCCACGCTGCCGGTCTACCTTAACGCCTTGGAAGAAAAGGGCGTCCACGTCGTAACAGTGAATGATTACCTTGCCCAGCGTGATGCCAGCTGGATGGGTGAACTGTATCATTTCCTCGGTCTTTCAACCGGTGTCATTATTAATGACGCTTCGTTTCTCTATGATCCGACCTACAACAACGAATCCCATGACGATAGTCGTATGAAACGCCTCCGTCCCGTCACTCGCAAGGAAGCGTACGCCGCCGACGTCACTTATGGGACCAACAACGAGTTTGGGTTTGACTACCTGCGCGACAACATGGTCAACGAAGTCGATCTGCTACGTCAGCGCGACCTCAATTTTGCCATCGTTGACGAGGTGGATAGTATTTTGATCGATGAAGCGCGTACACCGCTCATCATTAGCGCTCCGGCGGCCGAAAACCCTGATAGCTACTATCAGTTTGCTAAGATTGGTGCTCAGCTGGCCACGGATGACTATATTCTCGATGAAAAGCGCCGCAGCGTCGCTCTAACCGACGAGGGTGTCGAAAAAATTCAAAAACTACTCGGCGTGAAAAACTTATATAGCCCTGATTACGTTCGTTCCGTCTATCATATCGACCAAGCCTTGCGAGCCCAGACGTTATTCAAGCGCGATAAGGACTATGTCGTCACCAACGAGGGTGAGGTTATTATCGTCGATGAGTTTACCGGTCGCCTGATGCAGGGGCGCCGCTATAACGAAGGCCTTCACCAGGCAATTGAAGCTAAAGAAAACGTAGCCGTCTTACAAGAGAGTATGACCTTGGCGACCGTCTCATTTCAGAATTACTTCCGTCTCTACAAAAAACTATCGGGTATGACCGGTACGGCCTTTACCGAAGCAGAAGAGTTTCAGCAGATCTATAGCCTTGATGTGATCCAGATTCCCTCCAATCGACCAATCCACCGCACCGACAAGCAAGATCTTATCTTTAAAACCGAAAAAGGCAAGCTCAAAGCAGTTGCGTTAGCAATCAAAGAGTACCATGCCCAGGGTCGCCCCGTACTGATCGGCTCAGCGTCAATTGCCAAAAATGAATTGATTGCAGAGTGGCTTGATAAAGAAGGCGTTCCCTACGAACTGCTCAATGCCAAAAATAACGAACGTGAAGCGGCTATCATCGAAAAAGCTGGAGAAAAAGGTGCAATTACACTGGCGACCAATATCGCCGGCCGTGGCACCGACATTAAACTCGGCAAGGGAGTCGTCGAATTGGGTGGGCTGGTCGTGGTAGGGTCTGAGCGCCATGAATCCCGCCGTATCGATAATCAGTTGCGTGGACGTGGTGGACGCCAAGGTGATCCTGGTGAAACGCAATTTTACGTGTCGACCGAAGACGACCTAATGCGCATCTTCCAAGGTGAACGAATCGCTGGCCTAATGGACCGGCTTGGCGTTGATGAAGATACGCCGATCCAGAACGCTGCGGTTTCAAAGACGCTCGAGGCCGCCCAAAAGCGGGTTGAGGGATACAACTTTGATACACGTAAAAATGTTGTTCAATACGACAACGTCATTAATCGTCACCGTCGAGTCGTCTACACCATTCGTCGCAAGATTCTTGAAGGGACCGATATTAAGCCTGAAGTTGAACGCTTGCTTGAAGTGAAACTGCACGAACTAACCGCTTTGCCGGCAAAGAACAAAAAGAACTTTGCCGATGATTTTGAAGCCATCTTCCCCTTGAGCGAAAAAAAATTGAAAGCTATCGGAGACGAAAAGAATGATAAATCGCGCTTCGAGCTTGCTCGCCGAGAAGTCGATAAACTGTATAAGGCCAAAGAGCAAGAACTTGATGAAGAAGTTGTTCGAAAGGTTGAACGTGAGGTGTATCTGCAGGTGCTCGATACGCTGTGGATGCAGCACCTTGAAAATATGCAGCACCTTCGCGAGGGTATCCATTGGCGTAGTGTGGGACAGCGCGACCCGTTGGTCGAATACCGCAGCGAAGCTCAGCATCTTTTCGATAGTTTGCAGGCGACTCTTCGTGACGAGGTACTTCGCGCTGTTATGCACGTTCATAAACACGACGTGGTGGCTCGTAGCGAAGAAGAATATGACACCGAGCTGACCCGCTTGGCTGAGAGCGCCGTCGAGTATGGTGTCAATGAAGTGACGGGTGGTCAATCTAACCGAGACACCGATTTTAAGGTAAAGAAAGAGACGACCGCGCACGACGCGCAGCTCCTACATAAGAAAAAGAACGACGTCCGTAAAAAGAAGAAGTCAGAGCGTCAAAACCGAAAAACTAATCGTAAATAACGGGTGGCAGGAAGTAAAATCATATGAATCATACCGTTGAAGAGGTGCGTCTAAAGAACGGCGCCAGGGGACTACTTATCGATGTACCTGGTGCAACCGTGATGAGCATGCAATTTCACTTCCGGGCTGGTAATCGCTATACCAAGTCAAAGGACATCGAGCAGGTTGCTCACATCATGGAACACATGGCATTTGGGGCTAACGCACGCTTCAAATCCGAGCATGAGTTTGAGTCGGAATTTACCAAAAATGGTGCCTATCGAAATGCTTACACCAGCGATTTGTCGATGGTATACGAAGCCGATTGCGCCGATTTTGAATGGAATCGAATTATCGACCTGCAAAAATTAGCGATTTGTCAGCCACGATTTAACGACGTCGAGCTACAGGCCGAGAAGGGGAATGTCAGAAGTGAGCTGACGAACTACCTCAATGACCATCACCGCCTGTTGTGGCCTCGAGTGCAACAGCTACTCGGTGAAGATGTCTTAACCTATCGCCAGTCGCTGCCGACGATTGGGAACGTCACCCTTGCCGACGTACGTGAGCATCACCGCCGAACTCACACGACGCGGAACATGCGTTTTGTGGTGGCCGGCAAACTTCAAGGCCGCAAGGCCGAGATCAAGCGTCAGATGGAAGATTTTCAATTAGCCGAAGGCGAACGCTTCACCGTACCACGCGATGAGTTGGCGAGTGCTAACCCGAGTATTATTCGCCGTAAAGATGCCACCAATCTGACCTTTAACTGGTCGATGGCGATTCCTCGTGAGCTGAGCGACGAGGAGCTCGATGCCATGCATTACCTTAATCATATTCTAACAGGAACAATGTATTCGCGTATTTTTGGCGCCGCCCGCCAAAAAGGATTGGCCTATAGTGTCAGTGCACATGTCGGTGCCGGGTACTATGACAGTAGCTGGGATATTATCGGCCAAGTCAATCACGAAACAGCCGGTGATTTGTTCGATATTATTACTCGTGAGATTCGTTGCGTGCTGGACGGTAAAATAAGTCAGGATGAGATCGAAGCGGCTAAGTCTTTCGCTCTGGGGCGCTACCAAATGGGTGCCCAGACGGTGTCGCAGATTAGCAGTTTTTATACGGGCCGTTACTTCGCTGATGATTTCATCAAGAATTACGACGTCGTGCCGGATATGATACAAAATGTTTCGCTCAGTCGTATGCTTGATACTGCTCGTGAGTTCATCGACGCTAATACGTGGGTTCTAGCTGCCGTCAGTAGTGGCGAGCGCCAAGAAATCGTTGAGCTGAACGATAAGATAGCAACATTGTTCGAACCGCGCTAGAATGGTCTTATGAAGATTGCAATTGCCGGGTACGGAGTCGAAGGTGCATCAAATTACCGTTACTTTGCGGCAGATTCTACAAATGAGATAACTATCGTCGATCAGCACCAGCCACCGCTCGATATACCGGCCGGCGTCCTGACGATCATTGGAGAAGACGCCCTCAGTAACTTAGAGGGATTTGATGTCGTGGTGCGGACGGCTGGACTGAACCCGTCGAAGATAAAAACCGATGGCAAAATATGGTCAGCGACCAACGAATTTTTTGCCAAATGCCCGGCCATCATTATTGGCGTGACTGGAAGTAAGGGGAAAGGTACGACCGCCAGCCTGATTACTGGCATTCTTGAGGCCGCTGGTAAAAAAGTCTGGCTCGTAGGTAATATTGGCATCGCCGCGCTTGACGTATTGGAGGATGTGACTAGTGATGATATCGTTGTCTATGAGCTATCAAGTTTTCAATTATGGGACCTTCAGTCGTCGCCCCATATCGGAGTAGTCCTCTTTATCGAGCAAGAGCATCTTGATGTACACGGCGACATGGCGGAGTACGTAACTGCCAAGGCCAATATAGCCCGCTATCAAACGAGCCAAGATATACTAATTTATAATCAGGTTAACGACTACGCCAGGACAATCGCCCAACATACGGAGGCGCAAACGCTTGCCTATCCCGACGTACGGTCGGCCCACGTTCAGGACGGCTCGTTCTATTACGATGAACAATTAATTTGTTCAATTGATATCCTTCAGATTCTCGGTCAACACAATCAAGATAACGCCTGTGCCGCCATCGATGCGGTCTGGAGCATTACGCAGGACGTAGCTGCGATACAGAAAGGTCTACACGGTTTTACGGGGTTACCTCACCGGTTGAAATTTGTCAGAGCGGTTGGCGGCGTGCGTTATTACGACGATAGTATCGCAACGACGCCTAGTTCGGCGATTGCGGCACTGAGGACATTTTCCGGACCAAAGGTCATTATTTTGGGCGGGTCATCAAAAGGGTCTGATTTCGGCGAACTGAGCAGGGAGCTGACGAGGCACACGGTGAGGGCTATTTTAATTGGGGCAGAAGCGCAAAAAATTGCCAAAAGCTGCCAAGAAGCTGGCTTTTCGGACTTTGAAATCATGTCTTCCCCAACCATGGAGATGGTTGTGAGGCGTGCCCACGCACTCGCCGAGCCTAGTTCGATAGTGCTACTCAGTCCCGCCAGTGCTAGTTTTGGTCTGTTTAAAAATTACGTCGATCGTGGTGATCAATTTGTCGCCGCTGTCGAAAAATTAGCCTAGAATATCACGTAATCGCTGCGCGATTGCGTCGGTTGGCTCGAGTATGGTTACGTCATGACTTGCTGCCTCGATACGGGGCTTCAACCAGTGGTAGTGAGTGCAGGCGAGTATGATGACATCGACGTTATTTACCTCGATTTCATGCATGACTGACGAGATATCGATCGTCTCAGACTGTCCTTCTTCGATTAATGACGCCCAAGTGGTACAGTCGGGCTCGATAACAAGCGTATCTGGAGCCCATTGGGATTTGAGTTGGGCGTAGCGCGCGCTTCGAAGCGTCGCAGCTGTTGCCAGTACGGCGATATGTTTTGTTTGGGTCTGTTGCACCGCCGGTTTTATCATCGGATCGAGACCGACAAATTTCATATTCGGAAAGCGTGTTCGCAGTGACGTGATGGCGACGGTTGTTGCAGTGTTACAGGCGATCACGATTGCATCGCACTCCATATCGACAAGCGGCAAGATAGCGGCAATTGTTAGGTCGATTATTTGGTCGTCTTGACGGTTACCATAGGGGACGTGCGTGTGGTCGTTGACTGAAATAATTTCCGCTGACGGTATGAGCGTGCGAAGCGATGTTGCAATCGCTTCGCCACCAATTCCGGAATCAAACACGCCAATCTTCATATTCTATTGCTATTTTAACATGATAATTACTCTCCTTGGTGAGTAGATGTGACGTATCAAGAGAGACACTGTATAGTAGGGGGGTATATGCAACCGCTACAGAAGAAAATTATCAACTTACTTGCTGATATTGATGCGGCATTTTTACGTCTGGCAATTGTCGACAAGCAACGCTCAATCGAAAGTCTTGTAAAAGCCTTGGCCGAACCAGAAGTCTGGAATAACCCAAACGACGCCCAAGCAAAAAGCAAGCAGCTGGCGGCTTTAACAGCTATGGTTGAGCCGTGGGTGACGCTGCGTGCCCAGGTTGCAGATATTATCGAGTTGCTTGAATTGGGCGACGAAAGCCTACTACCCGAGTTTAACGGCCAGGTTGATGCGCTTGAGACAGAATTTAACGCCCGCCGCAAAGAATTGTTGTTTGACGGTGAGTTTGACGACCGCAACGTCATTTTGCGCCTTAGCGCGGGCGTGGGCGGAACGGACGCCCAGGACTGGACAGAGATGTTAGAGCGAATGTATCTGCGTTGGGCAGAGAAATCGGGCATGACGACGTCAATCGTCGAACGTTCGACAGGTGAGACCGCCGGCATCAAGTCGAGCGCCATCGAAGTCTTTGGTCCCTATGCCTACGGCAAACTCAAAAGTGAGCACGGCGTCCACCGGTTGGTGCGCCTGAGCCCCTACAATAGCGATAATCTTCGACAGACGAGCTTCGCTCTTGTCGAAGTCCTTCCTCAAATTGATACACCTGACGAAATTCGGCTCGACGATAAAGACTTGAGAATCGATGTTTATCGCGCCGGCGGACACGGCGGCCAGTCGGTTAATACAACCGACAGTGCGGTGCGGGTGACGCATCTTCCGACGGGAATCGTGGTATCGATTCAAAACGAGCGCAGCCAACTACAGAACCGCGAGACAGCTCTTAAGATTTTGCGTAGTAAACTGGCTCAATTGCAACTCGAACAGCACGCGGCCAGTATTACCGATCTTCAGGCCGGCGAGTCGGCCAATTGGGGTAGTCAAATCCGTAATTATGTCTTGCATCCCTATACGATGGTCAAAGACACCCGTACCAAACACGAAGATCGCGACGCCAACGGCGTGCTCGCTGGCAAATTGGACGGTTTTATTGAGGCCTTTTTAGAACGTCCGACGACGGCCTAAGTTCCTCTCGCCACTACACTTCTTATGCTATAATGAACGACAGCAATGATACTACTAGACAGGGTTACTAAATCATACGGTAAAGATACCGCGCCAGCCATTAATCGCATGAGTTTATTCATCGAACCCCGTGAGTTTGTTATTTTAGTGGGTACTAGCGGCGCTGGTAAATCGACACTGTTGAAGCTATTGACGCGTGAAGAAAAACCAACCAGTGGTAAAATCGTCGTCGGTGGGATCGATTACGACACGCTTAAAGACAGCCACATCCCTATGCTCCGCCGCAAGATTGGCGTGGTTTTTCAGGACTTTAAATTGTTGCCCCAGCGAACCGTCTTTGAAAATATTGCCTTTGCACTGGAGATCGCCGGCATGACGAATCGCGAAATTAAAAACACGGTGCCAAAAGTGATTGAGCTGGTCGGGCTGACCGGCAAAGAGAAGCAGTTTCCGCATCAATTATCGGGTGGTGAGCGTCAACGAGTGGCCATCGCCCGAGCCGTCGTTCGTCAGCCAAAGATTCTGATTGCCGATGAGCCAACTGGCAACCTTGACCCAAAGCACAGCTGGGACATTGTTCGACTACTAGAGAAGATTAACAAATACGGTACCACCGTGCTGCTGACTACCCACAACGTCGATATTGTGAACAAATTGAAGCGACGAGTCATTACAATCGAGCATGGCAAGATTACCGGCGATCAAGCGCAGGGGAGTTATAGGCAATGAGCAAGCGCAAATTAGATTCAAAATCATTTGCCAAACAAAAGCAAAACCGTCGCAAATGGATGACGTTCGTCCGTATGTGTCGCTACGGTGTCAATAATTTCACTCGCAATGCGTGGCTAACCGTTGCCGCAACGGCCGTTATGACCATCACGTTGCTGATTATTTTCACGACGGTCGCGGCCCGCTCGATACTTGTCGATACCGTGGGGCAGCTGCGGGATAAAGTCGACATGTCAATCTACCTGAAAACCGAGACGACGCAAAAGCAGGCCGATGCAATTTCAGTAGAACTCAAAAAACTATCTTCGATTCGATCCGTTACCTTCGTCAGCGCTGAGGCTGCGAAAGATAAAATTGCTCAGGATAACAAAAATGACGTGCAATATCTGGCTGCCCTTGGGGAGGCGACCAATAAAAACCCAGGCATTCTTCGTATCGTCATTGAAGATATTAATGATACCAAGCAATTATCCCACTTCGTTGATACCAATGATTTGTTAAAGAAGCAGATTGATACGGCAAGGCCGCCATCCTTCGCGGGTGAGCGCCGAGCTAGCATTGCGTCAATCGGTCGAGCCGTTACTTTTGCCGAGAAGGTAGGCCTAGTCGCCAGTCTATTATTCGTCGCTATTTCGACATTGATTATTTTTAACACGATCCGTATGGCTATCTTTAATCGCAAGGAAGAGATTCAGATGATGAAGTTGATTGGTGCCGACAAGTCGTTTATCCGCGGACCTTTCCTAGTTGAGGCCATAGTCTACGGTTTTATCGCAGCTATTATTGCGACCGGTCTTGGTTTTGCAGGGCTGTACGCATCGTCTCAGACACTCAGTAGTTACCAGATTTCTGTCCAACCGATTATCGACTACGCGACGATGTATGCACCCTTTATTTTGCTGGCAATGATAGCCGCCGGTGCCTTTATCGGAATCGTGTCATCGCTGCTTGCGACGCAACGTTATTTGAAGTTGTAATTTGTCATGTTACCGACGTATAGAACTCACGACCTTTGCAACATTTCAGCAGGCGTTCGCATCTGTATTCCTAAGTGTACACGCTTTGTGTTGTAGTAGTCTAGATAGTCGTCAATCTTCTTTTGTTGGCGTGGGAGCGGAACGCTCCGGCGCCA
>JBBRTA010000013.1:0-23762 GCA_038244885.1 Saccharimonadales bacterium (SeqCode)
CAGATTTCTGGAACTCCCGCATTCGCAAAATCACTCCGGCCGGTGTCGTCAGCACTCTGGCGGGTACGGGGGTGGCTGGCTTCGCTGACGGTCCCGGCGCTAGTGCGAAATTTAATTACACTTCAGGTGTCGCCGTCGACTCTAGCGGTACTGTCTACGTTTCCGACTACGGCGATTTTATTCGCAAAATCACTCCGGCCGGTGTCGTCAGCACTCTGGCGGGTACGGGGGTGGCTGGCTTCGCTGACGGTCCCGGCGCTAGTGCGAAATTTGATAACCCTCAAGGTATTGCCGTTGATTCGACCGGTACCGTGTACGTCGCCGATGCATATAATAACCGCATTCGCAAAATCACTCCGGCCGGTGTCGTCAGTACCTTAGCTGGTACCGGTGTATATGGTTTTGCCGACGGTCCTGGTGCTAGTGCCCAATTTGATAATCCTCAAGGTGCTGCCGTTGATTCGACCGGTGCCGTCTATGTCGCCGAGCAGGGCAATAACCGCATTCGCAAAATCACCCCAGCCGGTGTCGTCAGCACCTTGGCGGGTTCTGGGGTGGCTGGCTTTGCCGACGGGTCCGCCATCACCGCCCAATTCAGGCTTCCCACCGGTCTCGCGGTAGACTCGGCCGGTACCGTTTATGTCGGGGATTACGTTAACTACCGCATTCGCAAGATTCAGTAGTTAAGATAGAGCCGTGGATATTTCGTAATTCTCGTGAGTCGACGATTTGATTTATTGTCGACCGCTGCGTGTTTTTAAACCGCCTTCTTGTTGAATACAAATTATTGGTAGTGCGTGCTACGATAAGACCCAATGAGACTTCAATTTCACACTCAGAATCGTCGAAACATCAGCAATAATGTCAGCGGGTGAATAGTTGCATTAACTGCCTATAGTCTCATACAACGTGGCAACGACGCATCGTTCGGGTTTGAACAAGAAGCGAATTTTTGGTGGTTAACAGGGATTGAAGCGCCCGATTGGTGGGTGATTATCGATGGGCAGCGTAACAAAAGCTGGCTGGTAATGCCCGAGATTAGCCCAACTCATCAGATTTTTGACGGTAGCCTGTCGGCCGATCCAGCCCAGGCCCTCTTTGTGTCGGGAGCCCAGTAGAGCAATGTCAGTACGAAAACGATTAACGAGTGAACTCGTTTAAGCAACTGGTTCGTCGAAGGCGCTACTATTGTCGCGCCATTTAATGTCAGTTGTCGGTTACGGCACCTGGCGCAAATCGCTGGCCACAGCGCAGGTGAAAAGTGACCTCAATGGTGTCGTGGCTGCCATGGAGAATGCTCGTACCTTTGATAACCTTTATCCATTGGTAATACCTGGCACGATGACGGCCAGTAACGGCGTGACCCTGAGCGGTGGCGGTAGCGCTGACGGTAAAACGTATTGTGTAGACGGAACTAGCGTCGGGAATCCAACTGTTACTTACTACGTCGATTCGTGGAGTGGTAGTCTGGGTGCACAACAGGGTACTTGCGCTTCCCGACCAGCAGCACCAGCTGTGCCAGCGAACCTTGCGGTTGTGTCGACAACGGCAACCCAGATAAATCTATCTTGGGACGCCGTCGCGGGGGCTACCAGCTACACGGAGCAATGTGCGTCCAATACTGCCTATACTGTCGGGATGAAATCGGCAACTCAAGCAACCATAACAGGCTCAGTCACTGGGCTAAGTGGTGGCAGTGTGTACTATTGTCATGTCAAGGCCACAAATGTCATAGGCGATAGCGCCTGGTCGGCAAACGTGAGTACGACAACGGCCTTTAGCTGGACCTGGATGGCGCGCACGGCAGCTGCAGCCACAACGGCGTATGCCTGGTTAAGTGTTGCCTCATCGGCGGACGGTACCAAGCTCGTCGCTAGCCCTACTACAACAAGCGCACTCACAAATTACATATACACCTCAACCGACTCGGGCGCGACTTGGACGCAGCGCGCAGCAGCTGGGTCGAGGAATTGGTCTAGCTTTGCCTCATCATCGGACGGCGTTAAGCTGGCAGCTGCATCTGGCATGGGAGCAACGGACTACATTTACACCTCAACCGACTCGGGTGCGACTTGGACGCAGCGCGCAGCAGCTGGGTCGAGGCCGTGGGTCAGTATCGCCTCCTCATCGGACGGTGTCAAATTGGTGGCTGCCGAACAGAACGGCTCTGGCACGAGTTACATTTACACCTCAACCGACTCGGGTGCGACTTGGACGCAGCGCGCAGCAGCTGGGGCGAGGAATTGGTATAGCGTCGCCTCATCATCAAATGGTACCAACTTGGTGGCTGTGAACTATGGCGGCTACGCCTACACCTCAACCGACTCGGGTGCGACTTGGACGGAGCGTACAGCCTCTGGTTCAAGGGGTTGGCGCGGCGTTGCCTCGTCAGCGGACGGTACTAAGCTGGTTGCCGTGCCACAGAGAAACGTCTACAGTGGCGTTCAGACCGATTACATCTTTACTTCGGCTGATTCAGGCGCGACCTGGACGCAGCGTACGGCGGGTGGGGCGAGAGAATGGTTTGGTGTTGCCTCATCCGTCAACGGCGACAAGCTCATAGCAAGCTCTCTTGGTTACCTCTCTACGTCGGCCGACTTTGGAGCGACGTGGACAGATCAGGTTGCAGCTGGGTCGACTACATGGTACGGCGTGGCCTCCTCCTCGGACGGCAACAAGGTAGTGGCTGGGAGTTATGAAGCCGTCCTCCACACCGGTGTCTACGGCCCTTAGCTGGTATCGAATCAAACTCTGTGACGAGAAATGATACAATGATGCGTAGTGAAAAATAACTTCTTCTTGACCAACCGACGGCGTTTGATTGAAAAAAATCAGGGTGGTATCGTCGTAGTGTCGGCTTATGCCAGTATGCAACGCGGTAATGATGCTGCCTTCTTTTTTGAACAGGAAGCGAACTTTTGGTGGCTGACTGGTGTCGATACGCCCGATTGGTGGGTGATTATCGATGGGCAGCGTAACAAAAGCTGGCTGGTAATGCCCGAGATTAGCCCAACTCATCAGATTTTTGACGGTAGCCTGTCGGCCGATGCAGCCCAACGAATAAGCGGGGTGGACGGGATACTAACACAGGACGAAGCGATGGCGATGCTGCGCGATCTGGCGAAAAAACACAGCGTTGCCTACGGGCTGGGCGATGTGCCTCACGTCGAACAGTTTGATTTCGTCCTCAACCCATTACCAAAAAAACTTTGGAACATTTTGGAGCGCACCTTTAACGACGTCCAAGACTGTCGGTTGGAGCTGGCCAAGCTGCGTGCCATCAAACAACCCGAAGAGATTGCTGCCATCAAAAAGGCTATCAAACTGACAATCGAAGCTTTCAATGTCGTCAAGCGAAAGCTGCCAGAATTGCAGTATGAATGCGAGATTGAAGCAGAATTCAGCTATTTTTTTCGAAAGCATGGCGCCAGCGGGCACGCTTACGATCCAATCGTGGCCGGCGGTAAGAACGCCTGTACGCTACACTACGCGGCTAATACCGACAGGCTCAAAAAAGGCAGTATCGTGTTGCTGGACGTCGGTGCGCGACTGGGTGGCTATGCGGCTGACATTTCACGCTCCTATAGTGTGGGCGAGCCGACCCAGCGACAACGCCAGGTACACCAGGCTGTCCAATCGGCGCATCGGGACATTATCAAACTCATTAAACCGGGTTTACTCGTGGCCGACTACCATTCATCGGTCGATAGGATTATGAAGAATGCAATTATGAACCTTAATTTGCTTGGATCACTCACTGACGATGGCACCTACCGTCGCTACTTTCCGCACGCCATCAGCCATGGCCTTGGAGTCGACGTGCACGATAGCCTGGGACAGGCCACTGAATTTTTACCAGGGATGGTGCTGACTGTCGAGCCGGGCATCTATATTTCGGAAGAGGGCATCGGGGTGAGAATTGAAGACAATATCCTGGTGACGGAGCAAGGCTGTACCAACCTCAGCAAGGCGTTACCGACGTCGCTATGATATAATTGAAACATTCTATGAAGAGACAATTTCGTGTTTTTCTGATTCGCTGGGTGCTAAACTCACTGGGACTTTGGGTCGCTGTTAATTTACTTGGTAGCGGGTATCGGGTTGAGGCCGTCACACCTGGTATTTGGGGATTTTTGATGGCCGGCCTTATTTTCTCCGTGATTAACAGTGTCTTAAAGCCGATAGCTGTTATTTTTTCGCTCCCGGCAATTCTTTTGACGCTAGGCCTTTTTATGTTGGTCGTCAACGGCCTCATGGTCTATATTTCCCTCAGACTCTCGCCAGGCCTCCAGATGACGTTCCTCAACTCAATTCTGACTGGAATGCTGCTTAGTCTGGTAAACTATATAGTAAGTGCTGCGTTAGAACTTCGACAGACAAGCAGCGCACAGGAGATATAATGAATTTTGATACTATTTTACAAATTACTACAATCGGATCGGCACTTTTAATGATACTGGCGATTTTGCTGCAGCAGCGCGGTGCGTCTTTGGGTGCCGGCTTTGGTAGTTCTGGCGAGCTGTATACAACTCGCCGAGGTTTAGATAAAAACTTATTTGAAGTATCAATTGTCCTAGCTGTAATTTTCTTGTTTTCGATCCTAGCCGGGCTTTTACTGCCTGCTGTTAAATAAGGAAACGGGGCACATGCAAGACGACAAACCAAAAGGTTGGCAACGCCTTAACAAGACGAGCCTTAACAAAAAGGACTTATCTCGTCGAATGCGACGAGTTGAGGGCGTGACCGTACGGCACGCCCGCAAGTTCGTCGTGAAGCGTTGGAGTAGCGCACGCGAGGTACGCCACCGAATCATTACTTGGGTGGTTGCGACAGGGTTACTGATTGGCGCGGTTGGCTTGCAACTCATGTGGTATCAAAAAAGTTACCAAACACATACCAATACCACTAATGGGACGTTCGCCGAGGCTGTAATTGGGCCTGTCGACACGCTCAATCCACTTTTTGCGTCAAACAGCGCCGAGGACTCGGCCAGCTATCTATTATTTTCTCGGCTTTTGTCGTACGACACGTCCGGACACCTGATTAATGACCTGGCGACCCACGTTGCTGTCAACGGGACCGGAACGGTCTATACCGTCAAGATACGATCGGACGTCCACTGGCACGACGGTATCAAGCTGACCGCTAAGGACGTCGCGTTTACGGTCGACCTGCTCAAGAATCCTTCGGTCGGCTCGACCAGTCCGGACGACTGGAAGGGGATTACAGTTGTCGCTACGGATGACACGACTCTGATCTTCACACTTCCCGCGGTTATCGCGGCTTTTCCGCATGCTCTGATGTTTCCGATTCTACCGGAGCACTTGCTGAGCAAGGTCGAGCCGAACGCAATCCGTGAAAATAGTTTTAGCCACTCACCAATTGGGAGCGGGCCTTTTAAGTTTCGTTTTGAACAAGATATCGATGCGAACGTTGGGCGCAAAATTATTCACCTTGCCCGCAATAGTGATTACTATGGTGGTGTCAGTAAACTAGAACTGTTTCAACTTCATGTGTACGGGACGCAGGACTCAGTCGTGCGAGCTCTTGCTACAGATGAGGTAAATGCCGCCAGCGGATTATCGGCGAGTAACCTTGTTCGGGTCGATAAAAACCGCTACGAAGTTGAGGCCAAACCGATCAAGAGCGGTGTGTATGCGCTGCTCAACACAACCGGAGAAATATTAAAAGACAAGGCGGTTCGTCTGGCATTACAGCGGGGGACTGATACCAAAGCAATCCGCCATAATTTACCCGCCGGAACGCCTCCACTCAGCCTACCTTTTATCGATGGCCAGATTAGTGGTGACATACCAAAGGTAGCCGACTATAATTTTAAAGAAGCGGAACAACTGCTCAACGACGCGGGTTGGGTCCGTGAGGGCACAGTTCGTAAGAAAGCCGGCGTCGAGTTAAAACTTAATATTGTGACGACTAAAGATAGCGACTATGAGCGGGTGCTCGAGACACTCGTCAGCCAGTGGCGTAGCTTGGGGATTACCGCCAATACTCGGGTCGTTGATCCAAATGATCAAACGCAAAGGGTTGTCCAAGATATCCTTCAGCCTCGTAACTACGACGTCCTGCTGTATCAGCTCACTATCGGTGCCGATCCGGACGTGTACGCCTACTGGCATTCATCACAAGCAAGTTCGCGTGGTGCCAACTTCTCTAACTATTCGAATCCAATTAGTGACGATGCGTTAATTAGCGCTCGTTCACGCCTCGAGCCGAGCCTTCGTAATGCAAAGTACCTCACTTTTGCTAAGCAGTGGGTGAGCGACGTGCCGGCTATTGGGCTGTATCAATCGACAACGAACTTTGTCCACAGCGAGAAGGCAACTGGGCCGAAGGATTCGAACGTCCTCGTCTCGCCGGTAAACCGCTATAGTGACGTCCTTTACTGGACGGTTGGCTCCCGCTCTGTTTACAAAACACCGTAGCATCGCTATACTAACGGGGTAACACACCCTCGTGCGCGAATGGCGGAATTGGTAGACGCGTCAGCTTGAGGGGCTGGTGTCCTTCGGGACGTGGAGGTTCAAGTCCTCTTTCGCGCACCAAATAGAAAAGGCGGTCGGCTGGCCGTCTTTTCTATTTGGTGTCTTGCTAGCATACAAAAAACCCGTCTTTCGACGGATCGTTTGTATGGTGGGCGCTGAGGGGCTCGAACCCCCGACCCTCTCGGTGTAAACGAGATGCTCTAGCCAACTGAGCTAAGCGCCCTTACCTTGGTCGTATTATACACACATATTTCGTCAGGGGCAACTACCGACGTTTACGAAGGTCGTACGGGTTGAATGATTGTCGAATTATGCTATACTTAACACTAAGAGGAAGCCCGCGTAACGGGTATATTTTTATGCAAGACCCAAAAAACATTCGAAATATCGCCATTATCGCGCACGTTGACCACGGCAAAACGACCGTTGTGGATGGTCTATTAAAGCAGAGCAACACTTTTCGCTCAAACCAAGCCGAAATGGCCCAAGACCTTATCATGGACAGTGGTGACCAAGAACACGAACGCGGCATTACGATTACCGCCAAACAAACCTCGGTTTATTACAAAAATTATAAGATTAACATTATTGATACCCCAGGACACGCCGACTTCAGCGGTGAAGTCGAACGGACACTCAACATGGCCGACGGCGTTATCTTAGTCGTTGACGCCCAAGAGGGTCCAATGCCACAGACGAAATTTGTTTTGTCAAAAGCGCTTGAACTCGGTTTGAAGCCAATTGTTTTGATTAACAAAATAGATAAACCATCAAAACGTATCGATGAAGTCGAAGACGAGATTGCTGATTTATTTTTGGAACTAGCCGTCGACGACAGTCAATTGCATTATCCAACCTATTTCTCGATTGGTCGTGACGGTAAAGCTTGGAAAGAGCTGCCAGAAAATCCTGACGCCGACGCTGACCTGACGCCAATTTTTGAAGCCATCATTAGCGAAATTCCTGCCCCAACGGTTGACGCCGATAAACCCCTTCAGTTGCTGGTGACCGCTTTACAGTACGACAGTTTCCTCGGCAAATACGCTATTGGTCGGTTATCACGCGGAGGCATCAAAAAAGGCCAGCAAATCACGCTTATTAAGCGTGATGGTACTCAACTTCCCGGCAAAATCGATAAAGTGTTTGCCTATCGTGGCCTCAACCGCGAAGAAATTGACGAAGCAGTCGCCGGCGACATCGTTGCCCTGACCGGTATTAACAACGTTCATATTGGCGAGACAATCGCTGATAAGGACCAGCCAGAGGCGCTGCCCGTTATTGAGATTGAAGCACCAACCTTGAGTATGTACCTCGGTCCAAACACCAGCCCAATGAAGGGTAAAGAAGGTGAATTCAACACCAGTCGTCAAATCGGCGATCGTCTGCAAAAAGAACTTGAAACCAACGTGTCACTTCGTGTCCGTGACGATGGTATTGGCTTCGTTGTCTCTGGCCGCGGTGAATTACACCTGTCGGTGCTGATCGAGACACTTCGGCGTGAAGGCTATGAGTTTGAAGTTGGCCGCCCTCAAGTCGTCACCATTGAACAGGACGGCCAAACAATGGAACCCGTCGAAGAATTATTAATCGAAGTCGGACCTTTATACCTGGGCGCCGTTAGCCAGGAACTCGGTACCCGCCGCGGTGCGCTTGCCAAGCAAGAGCAGACCAGTAGCGGAGCGACTCGCAGTACCTATATTTTGCCGACTCGCGCCTTGATTGGCCTACGTAACCTGCTCATGACCGCAACCAAAGGAACGATTATCATGCACGGTTTACCCCATGGCTACCAACCACTTGGTCCAAAGCTGCAGCGAACCCGTAATGGCGCCCTCGTCGCGACTGAAGCTGGTTCGACAACCGCCTACGCGCTGGATAACGCCGAATCGCGTGGGACGCTGTTTATCGGTCCAGGTGTTACGGTTTATCTTGGCATGGTTGTCGGTCAGTATAACCGCCAGGGCGACCTCGACGTCAACGTCTGCCGCGGCAAGCAACTGACGAACATGCGTACCTCGTCGAGCGACGGTACGGTCCAGCTGACGCCTCATACCCAGTTGAGTCTCGAGCAGAGCATTGACTTTATCGAAGACGATGAGCTCCTCGAAGTTACGCCGAAAAGCCTGCGTCTTCGCAAGCGCTTCCTCGATCCGAACCAACGCAAACGCGCCGCAAAAAACTAAATATAAAAAGCCTCGTACTCTTATCACGAGGCTTTTTATATTGAGGTTGAAACGGTCTGCGAAGAGTTTATAATAGAGGTTATACAATGCAAAAAATAAACAAAGATAATATTATATCCTCGCTTGTCACCACGACTGGGTTTCTGTGGCGGGCTTCCAAGAGCCCCGACGAAGCACTGGGTGAACTATTCGCCGATGTACAGAAACAGCGTATTTATAACGATGGTAAAACCTTTGTTGATTTGATACCTAAACAACGGGTGAAGCAGATATATCAGGAGTATGCGATTTTAAAACGCGATCCTAATTTTGACCTACGCGACTTTATCGCCCGTCATTTTTATGAAACTTCAAAAACAAATCCGCAACCAGCTTTCGTCCCTGACCTCAATATGACGGTCACAGAACATATAACAGCTCTTTGGACACATCTTGAACGGCGCAATCGTCGAGACAGGGGGTCGTTGATTGCGCTACCGTATACCTATATTGTGCCGGGAGGCCGATTTAACGAACAATTTTATTGGGACAGTTATTTCATCATGCTAGGCCTGGCCACCGATAATCAATGGGACTTGGTTGAAGGAATGATTAAGAACTACGCGTATCTGATGCGCAAATTTGGCTTCATTCCAACCGCTAACCGCACCTATTTCCTCAGCCGCTCTCAGCCACCGTTCTTTTCCCATATGGTACGGTTGTTGGCGCAGCATAAGGGCGACTCGGTCTTGATTGAATATCTGCCATATCTACTCACCGAATATCGCTTTTGGATGAAGGGCAAAACGAAGCTCGCCAAACAAGAACATCGGGCTTTCGCTCGTGTCGTCGAGACGGAAAATGGTGAACTAATGAATCGGTATTACGATAATAAAACAACGCCGCGCCCTGAGTCGCTAAATGAAGATACCGAGGCGGCCGAACACGCTATCGAGCGCGATCCAGAACGGTTGTATCTGCACCTTCGGGCTGGTGCCGAATCTGGTTGGGATTTTAGTTCG
The DNA here is from genome assembly GCA_038244885.1 of Saccharimonadales bacterium (SeqCode). Taxonomy (GTDB): domain Bacteria; phylum Patescibacteriota; class Saccharimonadia; order Saccharimonadales; family Saccharimonadaceae; genus UBA1547. The sequence continues at coordinate 9,688 of JBBRTA010000013.1, forward strand.
CGTTGGTTCGCGGACGCAAAAGACATCAGAACGATTCACACGGCGGATATCATCCCCGTTGATTTGAACTGTCTGTTGTACCAGCTCGAATCTACCATTGCCAAGTCGTACAAGATATTAAAGCAGCCGCTACTCGTCAATAAGTTTCAAAAAAAAGCTGACCGTCGAGCGGCCGCTATCAACCATCACTGCTGGGACGAAACCGCCAATTTCTATATGGATTATAATTTTCACCAAGCACATACGACCGATCGGTTCAGCCTCGCCGGCGTATTTCCTCTATACGCAAAAATTGCCTCTGCCGAGCAAGCCGCTGTCGTCGCGGACATTATTCAGAAATATTTTCTAAAAGAGGGTGGGCTGATTACCACTTTGGTCGAAAATTCTCAGCAGTGGGATGCTCCCAATGGCTGGGCACCGCTCCACTGGATTACCATCGAAGGATTGCGCAATTACGGTTATTATACGCTGGCCGACGACATCAAGCACCGCTGGATAACCACGAACATGAAAGTTTACCAATCTCAGCATAGGTTGGTCGAGAAGTATAACGTCGAGCAAGGTGATGGCCTGGGCGGCGGCGGCGAGTATCCATTACAAGATGGCTTTGGTTGGACAAATGGGGTACTGGTCACGCTGCTCAACGAGACTGATCCTTCTCGCTAAGCCGGTTGAGAATCGACTGCTCGAGTTGATTTGTGGGTAGACGATTCTTTTGTACGACATAGGAGGGGTAGGCATACTTGGCTGCTAGGATCGCCGAGACAGTCCAACCCTGAATCTCTTGTGGCGGCTGCTCGAATAAGTGAAGCAGGTGATGCTCGGTATTCCAGACGTATACTTCACTTTGACTTATTTCGACCGAACGGCTATCTCCACCTCTAACAAACTCGGGAAACTTTCGCGTCTCCTCGACAGTATGCCAGATTCTTTCACGCAGATTCCAGGCGAGATGGTGGTAGTTGTGACGCTCCAGTCCATCGGCAATCCGGGCCGTATCCCATAGCCAGACAGAGCCAGTGTGATATCCGCCGGGCCGAAACCCAGCTTCGTCGCTCGCCAGCGTCCGAATGCCGCTGTGATGGAGCAGCTCGGGTGAAAATAACTGTTTAACTACCGCGTCACGCATGTGCTGGGTGTCTGTATCGTTGGTTTCAAGTAATCTCGACTGCAGTAGATGCCCCATATTCGAGCTACGGACTTTGAGCGCTCGCGCTGCGCCGTCGGGGCCACGGTCGGTGGCAAGGGCAAAGTAATCACCTTTGACGGGATCGTCTATCCAAAACGATTCAATGATTTGTCGTCGGAGTCGCACGGCGCGATCCCTAAGTTCATCGGCTTCGCCTGACCGAGCTTGATGCATGCATAAATCAGCTCTATCCAGTAGCGCATCGTAGGCTAATGCCTGTACCTCAACCGATGCGATTCCGTTTTTATGGTTAGCACGGCTGCCATCGGCGTGGAGGTATGCGAAGGCCGAGTCTTTCCAAGCTTGGCTGTCCATACCACCCGACCTAGCCGTATTATTGAATTCAAGCAGGCCTTCTTTATTCTCATCAAGTTTACAAAGTAGCCAATTCGTCGATAAGTCCAATGCTTCACGCACCGTGTGGCTTTGTTTATCCTGACCGCTGTACGGCGTATCGAGAAACGAAGCATCGTGTTCACGTGTGTATTGTACGGTCGCGCTGATAAACGTTGGCGTTGCGTCAATTGATCCATAGAAAGGCCAACCCCAATTCAGTTTGTCGCTAAATTTTTGACCAATCGGATCGTCTTCGTCGCGGTCGAGTAACATAATACGTCCAGGTTCTTCTTGGTGAAATGGCCGATCGGGTGTATAGGTTTCGTTTTTTAATCCCTGGGTTTGGGCAAGTGATACTATGGTCGTTCGGAGAAGGTCAGGGTAGTGTTGCTGTAGTTTGAGGGCAATTTCAAGTGCGTCACGGCTATGAAGTGTTTCGAATTTTCGCAATGACTCGACACCACGATTTTCGCTGCTCGCTAGCGAGGCTACGGAGCCCCCGTGATGGCCAATTTCGTTGGTTCTGGGCGCGTTAGTGAGTCGTAAGATTTCGCGGATGGCTGACGGACGTAGCTGAGGTGTTTGTATCTCGGGAGTGACAATATGGATGACGTAATCGGCTTCACTCAGCTGGTGACGTAGCTCAAGGGGCACGTCGCTACGGTGATCGTGCAAATCACCCAGTTCATAGGGGTCAAGGATTGGATAAAAAGGCACGCTGTCGGCACGGACCTGTGAAGGGTTTTCCCCAGGGGTGATAGGTCTCTGATTCACGCTAAAACTATACCATATTTACAACACCTATTCAATAATTACGCTAATGGCTATGGTATGATTGATATCAGAAGGAATTCCTCATGCCACATCCTTACGTATCGAAAGACGAACTAACCAAAACTGATATTATTGAGCTGCGTGATCGAGCGAAGCGGACACTCGATGGTTTAGTGACATCGAAGGGAATTTACGCTTCGGTTGATAACGGCTGGAAGGGTCCATACCATGGCTGGTTTGGGCGCGACAGTGCTATCGTAACGGATCTGGTGTGCGCGGCAGTTGCGTACGGTGGAGACAGGCAGCTTGCCGACGCGGCTCGTCAGGGATTGGCCGCAATGACAGCGTGGCAGGGTGCGCACAATAATCAGACGACCGGAGAAGAACGTGGCAAATTTCCACATGAGATTCGGAGTATATTCGGTAAAATTCACAAAGTCCAACACGCCCAGGGCACGAATCAACTTCCTTGGTACGTCGATCCGAAGGATAGTCTACTGAAGAACTGGGATAGCGCCGACAGCACGGCTTTGTGGGTGTTGGCGACTATCCGTGCCCAAAAGACCTTCGATCTGGTTCCCCAAGAGGGTATCCTGCAATCAATTCGACTTGCGCTTGAGTGGATTATGCTCAACATCAAGACCTATGACGGACTAGTTGGTTTTCTAGGCGCCGATCAACAACCCAATAGAGTCTACAGTGGGCTGCATAACCAGGGGTGGAAAGATAGCCTTTGCGTATATCAAAATGACGACGGTTCGCTGGCACCGCATCCGATAAAAGACGTGCTGGTGAATGCTGAGGCGTGGGCAGCGCTCTGCGAGGCAAGCGAGCTGTTCGTTGATGACGCTGAGTTTTGTTTACGGCTCACACAAACGGCCGACCTATTAAAAACACGGTTTAACAGTCAGGTCAATGGATTTTTACTTCCCGACAAGACATACTTTGCCCAAGCAATCGACGGGGCAGGCAGGCAATTACGGCAACTTTCTGCAGATGTCGGTATGAGTTTATGGGCCAGCTATGACGGAACATGTATAGTTGATCCCCAATATATCGATGGTATCGTACGGAGGATTACTCACCCGGATATGTTTAACCCACGAGCGGGTATTCGCGATTATGCAATAGGAACGACTTTTCGCCAGGGTACGCTCTATCACGGAAGCCCAGACACCTATTGGCCATTTGTGTCAATGTTGGTGGCGCGCGGCCTCGAGCAGTTTGGCTATCATTCAGAGGCGAAGGAAATTATCACTGCGTCGCTAGGTGCCGTGCACCAGCTCGGTTCGAACATTGAAATGTTCGTAGAGACGCAGGATAAACATTTGGTGCCATGGCATCATCCAGACGTTGGTCAGGAGAGCTCTGCCGAGCAGGCCTGGACGGCGGCGGCGGTCTACTTTGGCTGCCTATTTATGTTGGGCAACGAGCGACATAGTACCCCCCGCCCTCTTATCGACCGTATCACTCTGTGATATAATCAATGCACGTATTGTTAGGAAGTTTCGTTCATACAATTTAAAGAGAGGCTGATTTAATGAAGATAGCGATTATTGCCCCTCCTTGGCTAAATACTTATCCCGGATGTTACTATGGCATCGAAAACGTAATCCAAAATCTTACAAGTTCACTCACGAAAAGCGGGCACCAAGTCGTTCTGTTTACGGTGAGCGGCAGTACAACTAAGGCAACTAAGCGATACTGGTATCACAAAGATAATCAGTATAAGCACATCCATCGTCCATGGTATGAAGTACTTCCAGTCATCAGCTCGCACCTCTTGTACTCTATGAATGTTATTCGAAAAGCTGGTGACTTTGATATTATCCATGACCACAACAGTTTCACCGGTCCAGCTATGCTGGCGTTCGCCGAGGGCCTGCCACCTATCCTACACACGTTGCACGAGCCTTTTACAGACGAAAAAAAAATATCAAATGGGTTACCGGATAACCGGATGCTATTCGAGGAGTTAAAAACGGCCAATCGAATATATTTTAATGGCGTCTCGGCTTCGCAGCTGTTAGGTGTGCCTAAAGAACTGAAAAATAAAATGGTCAAACTGGTGCATAACGGGGTCGACCTGGCTGACTATACGTTCAAGGACACGAAACGGGATTACTTCCTGAGCGTTGGTCGTATATCACCCGACAAGGGTCAGGCGACAGCCGCAAAATTCTGTAATGATTTAGGTGTCAAGCTTAAATTTGCCGGCACGGTCGGCGGTACTATCGCAACAAAGCGGCAGCTTGCAAAAGAACTCGAGGATCCAAGTATGGAGGCCAATAACAATCCTGATTTTCGCTACTTCCGCGATAAAATTGTGCCGTATCTGATCCCAAACCAGATTGAATATCTTGGCGCAGTATATGGGAAACGGAAAATCCAATTATTTGCGAACGCCAAGGCGTTCCTGTCGCCGATAAATTGGGAAGAGCCATTTGGCATCGCGCTAATTGATGCTCTTGCTTGCGGGACGCCGGTTGTGGCTTATCGTCGAGGTGCCTTCCCTGAGATTATCGAGCACGGTAAAAATGGCTTTCTAGCAGATACCGAAGCCGAATTTAAGCAGTATATGAAGCGCGTTGACGAAATAGATCCAGCCGATTGCCGCCGTTCAGTCGAGGAGAAGTTCTCGGCCGCTACGATGGCAGAGGCGTATCTGGAGCGTTATGCGGAAGTGATAAAACGAAGCAAGCAAGACCTTAAAAAATCTGTTCGTTAATTATTTCGTCTGGTAAAAACCCTTGATTTGGCTTAAACCCGGTTTCCCATTTATAATCTTTGCCGTAACCGACGTCTTTCATAAGCTTGGTGGGCGCATTACGAAGGTGAAGGGGGACTGGGGCGTCCGGGTATTGTTTGGCAAGTTGCTGAGCCCGATGCATAGCATGAGTAGTTTGACGGGATTTTTCGCTTTTTGCCAGCGCTGTAGCGACGTGGAATAGGATATAGCTACTTTCGGGCATACCGACACGCTCGACCGCCTGGAAGGCATTCAGGGCCAAGCCTAGGGCACCGTTACCGGCGAGGCCAATGTCTTCACTGGCAAAGATTACCATCCGACGGGCGATAAATTTGGCGTCTTCACCGGCATCAATCATGCGAGCTAAGTAATACAGTGTCCCGTCGATGTTGCTACCGCGCATACTTTTAATGAAGGCACTAATGACGTTGTAGTGCATGTCGCCCTTTTTGTCATAGCCTGGCACTCTTTTTTGAGCGGCTACTTTGATGATTTCAGGTGTCACTTTCGTGCCCATTCCCAGTGCCAACTCCAAGTTACCAAGGGCGACCCTGGCGTCGCCGCCGGATAGTTCGGCCAGGTAATCAAGCGCTTCAGGCGTGACATTTTTGATTTTCTTCTCAAGCTTCAAAGCGTGTTTGAGGATGGTGGTAATCTCGTCTTTATTGAGGGGTTGGAGTACCAGCACACGGCTGCGCGACAGTAACGGGTTGATGACTTCAAAACTGGGGTTTTCGGTTGTCGCGCCAATCAAGGTGATCAAACCTGATTCGACGTGGGGCAAAAAGGCGTCCTGCTGGGCCTTATTGAAGCGATGGATTTCATCGACAAACAAGATGGTACGTAGTTGGAGGTTCCAGTTTTGGCGGGCGTGTTCGATGACTTTCTCGACATCCTTTTTTCCACTGGTGACGGCGGACAGTTCGATAAATTCGGCAGCAACTTCGCTGGCGATAATCCGCGCCAGTGTCGTCTTGCCACTGCCGGGTGGACCCCACAAGATCAAACTGACGGGATCTTTCATCTTGACGATATGACGCAAAATCTCACCCTCACCCAATAGATGGGTCTGGCCGATGACTTCGTCTAATGTTGTCGGGCGCATTCGCTCCGCCAGTGGTACTCGTTGCATAGCTCCATTATACCTTGTATGCTGGGGATACAATATGCAGCGTAAAATCGTTTTATTAGTATTCGGCGGGGAATCTTCGGAGCACGAGGTTTCGGTCTCCTCAGCGCGCAATGTGTATGCCGCCATAGACGACTCAGTGTTTGAAGTTATTCTGGCCTATATCGATAAGCTCGGCAGGTGGTGGTTACTCGATGCAATGGCCGATGACATTACGACACGTGGCGCGCGACGACTTGTGCCGGTCTTGGGTTCTGGTAGTTTTGCTACCATACCAAGCAGCCACCTGATTTCACCTGACGTTATACTGCCAATCTTGCATGGGAAAAATGGTGAGGATGGCAGTGTGCAGGGATTAGCTCAGCTTCTCCATATCCATATCGTTGGTTGCGATATGACCGCCAGCAGTATTTGTATGGACAAAATTGCCACAAAAAAAATTCTAGAAGCTCATAATATCGCTGTTACGCCCTATGAAATACATCTACGTGGCGCTGGTGTGCCCGAACATAATCGGATACGTCACCGACTGGGCGGCCCTCTATTCGTCAAACCGTCACGGGCCGGTAGCTCGGTGGGAGTAAGTAAAGTTCGGACGGAGGCAGAGTTTCTTGAGGCGCTAGACGTCGCTCACCAGCACGATGAAGTGGTCTTAATCGAGAGGGGAATAAAGGGACGTGAGCTAGAAGTCGCCATGTTAGGTAATCCGCCTCATCACCAGGCGAGTGTCGTTGGTGAAATCAAACCAGGCGATGACTTTTATAGTTACGATGCAAAATACGCCGGTGGTAGCAGTTCGAAAACGATCATACCCGCCGAACTTGACGAAGCCACTATAGCCCGTGTGCGTGCGCTGGCGAGCGCCGTCTACGAGCTGCTCGGCTGTCGTGGTCTGGCGCGAGTCGATTTCTTTTTATCGGATGACGGCACATTGTACGTCAATGAAGTTAACACCATGCCGGGCTTTACTAATATTAGTATGTATCCCAAGTTATGGCACGCCCAGGACGTATCTTATCCGCAACTGATTGAGCGCTTAATTTTATTGGCCCAGAGTGATACAATAATAGGATAACCAAGGGGAATTATGGAATTACTATATATCATCATCGTTGTCGCAATCTTTATTCTGAGTGGGCTCAAAGTCGTCAATCAATATGAGCGCGGTGTCGTTCTGACCCTTGGGAAATTTAGTGGACTGCGCCAGCCAGGTCTGCGGATTATTGTGCCGATTTTTCAGCGTATGATTCGTGTCGATATTCGTACTAACACGATAGACATCCCTAAACAGGAAGTGATTACCAAAGACAACGTCACAGTCAATGTTGACGCGGTTGTCTATTTTAAGGTAGTGGATGCCCAGAAGGCAATCTTAGAAGTTGCTAATTACGTCTATGCCAGTAGCCAATTTGCTCAAGCGGCCCTGCGTGACGTGACCGGTAACGTCGAGCTCGACTCGTTGCTTGGCAAACGCGACGAAGTGAGCGCCCAAATCAAAGAAATTGTCGATCGTCAGGCGGGAAAGTGGGGGATTGACGTCGAGACCGTCAAGATTCAGAACATCGAGCTTCCGCAGGACATGAAGCGAGCCATGGCCAAGCAAGCTGAGGCCGAGCGCGAACGCCGCGCTGTCATCATTACAGCCGAAGGCGAGAAAGCGGCTGCTCAGGCTGTCTCAGAAGCTGCAGCGATACTCACCAAAAGCCCCGGCGGTATCAATATCCGTACTTTGCAGACATTGGAAAAGATTGCGGTTGAGCCGAGCCAAACGACGTTATTCGTTTTGCCAGCTGACTTAATCGATACCTTCGGTCGACTTTTAAAGAAGTAACTTGTCCAATCTAGCTAACTCTAGTAAAATATACAGAGTGCAGACGGCGTACGAGCGTCTAGCTGCAGCTCTTTAGCTCCCCGTTACGTAGTAACAAAATGTACTATAGTAGAGCAGAGGCTAAACCGACCAGGTATTGCTTACCTGAATCGGTTTAAAAATTAAGCATAGTGTGGCTCTTTAGCTCAGTTGGTAGAGCAGAGGCTTGAAGAGCCTTGTGTCCCCAGTTCAAGTCTGGGAGGAGCCACCAAAGAAATATCCTCATCCGAAAAGATGGGGATATTTCTTTGGCAGTGCTGAATCTTCTTACTTGAAAAATCTCACCGTAACCTCTATACTCTGTACAGCGTGCGGGTGTAGCTCAGTTGATAGAGCGCTTCCTTGCCAAGGAAGAGGTCGAGAGTTTGAGTCTCTTCACCCGCACCAAATATAGAATCCAGCCTCGCCGCTGGATTTTATATTTGGTTTGCTTGAGACTCAAACTCTCGGCCTCTTCAAAAATAAAAATAGTCGAGAAACTACTCCCCGGCCACCAGGCCGCGGGAGTTCTTGAGTCTCTTCACCCGCACCAAGATTATTAAAACACCTCGGTGTCTTTTTGCTTATGATTGCGTTAAATTCCTATTTATTCGATAATAATATGTATGACATCACCCGAACAGCAACAGCCGAAAGAAGGTTCGTATAGTGAACTTGCATCGCTCACTGACGAAGTGTTCGATACGTTCACGTCGGACTTTGTGGATAGGGTCGATACCGAATACCCAATTCGTGTCTTACACTTGTACGACAGCGATATGATTGCAACGCTTCAAGAAGATTTATCATCTAGTGATCTTATGTCTCTTCAAGATAAGATGGAAGAATTGAAAACGGAGCAACATCCTAATTTATATATTTTTGAACCACAGACAGTTTTTGGCAAATGGCTACAGAAGCGACAAGACAAAAAAAGTGCGGTAATGCCGCCAATTGTCATTGACGAGAAACGAACAAACGTCATAGAGATTATCGAACCTTTGCGTTCTTGTCGGCAAAGTCTAAGTGTGAAAACATATCCAGGTCGTCTTGCCCTTAGTGTCACGAAAACAGGCTTTTCAGGCCATTTCACGGTGGATGGACGAGACATCGAGTTAAGCATAGACAAGCCGGTCATTGCTATCGACAAAATGCGATATGACCCCGATGACATCAATGGATATATTTATCCCGATGGTCAGGAGCATTACGTATTAGTACCGAGCGCAGAAAAAATCTATCGACCTTCTTCGGCAAACTTTTACAACATGTCTCCCTTGAGCGACGATCAAGAGCTAAAATTAGCATTTGATTCTATGCGTGAGATACTAAATATAATAAAGAATACACCGCAGCCTAGGCATTGGTAGTTGAGTTCATTCTAGTAATAATCCCGATAAGTTAAATAATTCAACAAGCTCTTTTAACACACAAGGGTCTGCGGTAGTAGGTGGAATGGTTAGAAATACGTCAGCTATCCGGCACCAAATGATATAACTTCTCACGTAAGATAATCGACAAAAGTTATACAATAAAAACATGAGTGAAGATCAATTTACGAAATTATTTAAATATGTCCAAGAGTTTCGCACGGAGGTAAAGGCAAAACTTGACGAGAAGGCCTCACAAAATAGCGTTGATAGATTAACCAATACTTTGATCGTTTTGTGAAAAGAATCGATGATATAGAAACAGAACAACTCGCACGCGATGCACAATTTAATCGCTTACTCGAATGGGCACGTGCGGTTTCAAAGAAAATCGGCGTCCCGCTCAAAGACTTATGGAACGTTTGATTACGGTAGGTCGGTAAAACAGTACAATAAAGGTATGGATGACAACCTCTTTTTATAACTCTGCTATTATTAGGAAATGGAAATTATTCTTGGTAGTAACAATGAGCCAAAAAGATTGGCCGTGGAAAAGGCGTTTAATAGCGTATACCCTGACATGGAAATTACGGTGAGCACGGTACCGGCAGAATCAGGCGTGTCTTCGCATCCAGTGACTAGCTCTGAATCACTGAACGGTGCATTAAACCGTATGGCTAATGCTCGCTTGCTGAGCCCCAGCGCGGATTTCTATGTAGGAATCGAAGGCGGTCTATTGGCGGTGGAAAAAAGAGCATGGGAAATGGGGTGGATAGCGATAGCAAACAGTTCGGGCGAAACGAATACCAGCGTCAGTGCAGGCGTAGAGATACGGGGGAAATTTTTGAAAGCAATTCAAGGCGGCAAAGAGCTCAACGATGTTTTAAACGAGCATTTCGATATTGAGCGTGCCGGTGATTCGAATGGCTTCTACGGGCTTGCAACTGACAATTTGGTTACTCGAGAGCAAGCATATGTACAGGCCATAATCTTCGCCTTAGCTCCATTTAAGCATCCAGAATATTTTTCGTAGGCATTAATTTCCTCAGCTGTGTACTACAAGTGTTAATTAATAGCGTCGTTCGTTGTATACTAATGCCAACATAACATAAGAGGGAATCATGGATACACTAGCTGCCGGCCGCGCTCTCATGGGTGATTCACTCGGATTTCATATCATTATCGCATTGCTTTCGATCGGTATTCCGTTTATATTAAATATTTTTGAGTTCTATTATGTGCGCAAAAAAACTCCAAAGGTCTTAGACTTTCTCCACCTATTGTCGCGTTGGACCGTCGTGCTTGCGGTCGCCGGTGTGATGAGCGGCACCATCATCTCATTGCAATTCAGTGTGCTGTGGGCACCGTTCCTAGCGACCGCTCGGCCGTTTATTGGAAGATTCTTTATACTTGAAACGTATGCCTTTTTGGTCGAAGCCATCTTCTTATCATGGTACGTCACGAGCTGGGATAAGGTTTCACCGTTCAAACATTGGTTGATTGGGCTACCTGTCACCGTTGGCGCTATCGGATCGGCCTTCTTTATCACTATCATCAACACCTGGATGAATAATCCGAGCGCCATCATTACCTCGACAACTTGGCTGGAGATTACCCATTCAATCTCGGCCTATTTATTCGCCACCGTGCTGTTCGTCATGGGATACGTCGCCTGGCGCATATGGCGAACAAAAACCACCGGCCAATTCCCGCAGTGGTTGCTGGCTCGGCTTGCTCTCGTCGGGTTTATTCTGCTACTGATTGTGGCTGAGCTAGGGCATCAGTCGGCTGTCAACATCGCCTCAACCCAACCCGTTAAACTGGCCGCCATCGAGATTCTCGATAGCACCCAAACCAGCGCACCCCTTAGAATCGGTGGCTCGATCAACAATGACGGCAAAGCGACGGGCGGCATCGTCCTACCCGGCGTACTGAGCTTGCTCGCTGGTTACTCGCTTGATTACAAAGTGCATGGACTCAATGAAATCCAGCGCGATAAATGGCCAATGTTAGTCGTGCACAGTTTGTTTGATATAAAAATGGCCCTCGTCGGCCTGACTAGCGCCCTAGTTGTTGGCGTCCTGTTCTTTTACTGGAAATTCAAACATCAACCTGCTTGGTTTATTAAACTACTGGCCATCTTCGGGGTCGCGGGCATCGTCATGGTCGAGCTGGGCTGGATGCTGACCGAACTAGGGCGTCAGCCCTGGGCGATTAACGGCATGCTGCTCGTCAAAGATGCCTTCACTAAAAATATAAACGCACTGCAAATCGGCTACATTTTTCCAGTACTGTTCGTTGTCCTGCTGGCAGCGATAGTCTTCGCACTGAGTCAAGTCAGCCAGCGTTGGCGCACGGAGGTAAAAAGCGAATGGTAGCCCTGCTGTATAGTCTCATCTTGGTACCGCTGCTGTTCTACGTTGCGGTCTTTGGATTCGAAACACTCCTTAGTGTCAAACGGGTTTTTGGCAGTTCGTTCGACCGCGGGACGGCCTTTGTGCACGCCACCTGGGAGGTGACACATACCATATTGGTCTATGCCGTCGTCATGTTTATGATTTCTCACGCCGACCTATTGCCGGCTATCGCCACGACCATATTTCTACCAGTTGTCATTTTAATGGTTGCCTTGATTTCGCGCGGCACGCTGTATCTGTATCTTTTCTATGGAGACGTACAGCTATCAAGGATTGGTAAAATGTGGCATGGCTTATTTGCTCTGACCCATATCATTAATCTGGGTACAGCCCTGTGGCTCACTGTCGCTGTGGCGTACGAAATTATCACGCGTCATTTTATCCCGAGTACCGATGACATTGGATTGGTTGCGTTTGGGCTGATTCCCGTCGGTCTTCTGTGCGCCGTACCACTTTTTACTCTTTACCGAACCAAAGATTCTAAATAAAAGCCGCATTTTCGCAATGGCTTATCATCTTCGGTCTAAGTTTGGTATGATACGTACATGGATATGGTAGTCAAAATCAGAAAACTATCTGTAACGTTGGACGGAAAAGTCCAAGCCCTCAAGGACGTGAGTATCGATTTTCCGAGGGGCAAAACTATTGGGGTGATTGGTCCATCGGGCGCCGGAAAAACGACACTGATACGCAGTATCGTCGGCATGTTTAATATATCTCACGGTTCAGTAATAGTACTAGATAAGCCAGCTGGTTCGCCCGAGCTTCGCAGTAGAGTGACATACATGGGCCAAGACCTGTCCGTGTATTTGGACTTGACGATAACGGAAAACCTTGCCTATTTCGCGACGATGTCGGGTCAGTCGCGATCCGATACTAAGCAGTCCATCGAACGTATATTGGATACCGTCGATATGGCCGACAAAGCCGACAGTCTAGTCAGCGATTTGTCCGGCGGGCAACGCCAAAGGGTGTCGCTGGCGATTGCGCTGATCGGCTCGCCGCAACTAATGGTCTTGGACGAACCGACGGTCGGATTAGACCCTGTTCTGCGGGACAAACTTTGGGGGCTGTTCGCTCGCTTAGCCAGTCAAGGAATAACACTTATCATATCGAGCCACTCGATGGATGAAGCTAGCCGTTGCGACGATTTAGTTTTGATTCGAGGTAGTGAGATTATTGCCCATAACACCCCTGCGGAACTACTGAAGAGTACCCAAACAGATTCTGTCGAACGAGCTTTTTTAAAGTTGGTAGGGGAGAGCGAACAGTGAATATTTTAAAAATTCTAGCCACGGCCCAACGGGTGTTGAAACAACTTCGGCATGACCCCAGAACCCTAGTGCTGTTGTTCGTCGTGCCGTCTTTGCTGATAACACTTTTGAAATACGTATTTCAAGACGCTTCAAAGATATTCGATTCGTTAGTGCCGATGTTGCTCGGTATTTTCCCGATGATTATGATGTTTTTGATTACTTCCATTGCAACGCTTCGGGAACGGAGAAGTGGCACTTTGAATCGGCTCATGACGATGCCGGTTTCGAAGCTAGACTTTATCTTGGGCTACGCGCTGGCATTTTCGTTGGTCGCATTTTTGCAGGCCTCGATAACCTGCCTTATCACACTCAATATTTTAGGAGTCTCCGTCCTTGGTGGCACCTTCGCGACGCTCATCGGGGCGGTCTCGGCGGCCCTACTGGGAACCGCCCTCGGGCTCTTCTTGAGTGCCTTTGCCACCAGTGAATTTCAGGCCGTCCAGTTCATGCCAGCCATTATTTTCCCTCAACTACTCGTCTGTGGGTTGTTTGTCGCGCGGGATCAGATGGCTGAGCCGCTTCAATGGTTCGCAAATGTCCTGCCACTGACTTATAGCGTCGACGCCATGAAACAGGTGACAATGTATTCGTATTGGACTGAGGCGTATTCTGCGGACCTCATAGTAGTCCTCGGAGTTGCCGTGCTCGTCCTGGTGCTCGGCGCCATTACTATTCGGCGGCAAGAAAAAGTCTAGATATATAAATTAAACTGGACGCGATATACTATAAGGCGTATGCGAGTGTAGCTCAGTTGTTAGAGCGCTTCCTTCCCAAGGAAGAGGTCCAGGGTTAGAGTCCCTGTACTCGCACCAAGATTATTAAGACACCTTGGTGTCTTTTTGCTTATGATTGCGTTAAATTTCTGTTTGTTTGATAATAATACGTATGACATCACCCGAACAGCAGCAGCCGAAAGATAGTTCGTATAACGAGCTTGTAACGCTTA
>JBBRTA010000014.1:0-23080 GCA_038244885.1 Saccharimonadales bacterium (SeqCode)
CTTTGATTTCAAACGCTTCGACTACAGCCGCGTCGGCCGTTACAAGCTGAACCAACGCCTTGGTGTTGATATGCCAAATACGACCGAATTCCGCGTCTTTCAACTGTCCGACCTGGTGGCAATTGTCCGTGAGATTATTCGCCTGAATAATACCCAGGAAGCCCACGACGACATCGACGCCCTGTCGAACCGTCGCGTCAAATTGGTCGGTGAGCTCGTCGCTCGTCAGTTCCGGGTTGGTATGCTGCGTATGCAACGCAACGCCATGGACCGCATGAGCATGAGCGACATCGAAAACGTCACTCCCGGCCAACTGATTAACGCCCGCCCGGTTGTGGCCGCTGTTCGTGAGTTCTTTGCCAGCTCGCAATTGTCACAACTGATGGATGAAACTAACGCCCTGTCTGAACTCGCCCACAAACGTCGCCTGAGCTCAATGGGTCCCGGTGGACTGTCGCGCGAGCGCGCCGGCTTTGACGTCCGTGACGCTCACCCGACTCACTACGGACGTATCTGTGCCGTTGAAACGCCAGAAGGCGCCAACATCGGCCTGGTGCTGAACCTGGCCGCCTACGCCCGTGTCAACGACTACGGCTTTATTGAAACGCCGTACCTCAAGGTTGAAAAAGGCAAAGTCACCGACACAGTCGTCTTCCTCGATGCTTCACAAGAAATCATCGAAGTGATTGCCGACGCCGGGGCTGTCTTAAAAGCCGACGGCTCATTCGTCGAAGGACGCGTTAGCGCCCGAAACGGACTGTTGCCAGAGCAAGTCGACGTAGCTGAAGTCACCTACATGGATGCCGCCCACAAGCAAATTCTTGGTGCGACTGCCTCACTGGTGCCGTTCGTTGAGAAGAATCGTGTTGACCGAAGCCTGATGGCCTCGAGCATGCAGAAGCAAGCTGTGCCACTGTTGACACCACAAGCGCCAGTTGTGGGGACTGGTATTGAGGGTGTGATTGCCCGTAACACCAGCCAACTGGTTGTGGCGGAAGCAGCTGGAGAAGTCGTTCGGGCTGATGCCGATGAAGTCCACGTCAAGTACGCCAAAGACGTTAAAATCTACAAACCGGTTCACTTTGCCAAAAGCAATGACGACCGTTCGATTAATCAGAAAATTCGGGTGTCGCGCGGCGATAAAGTCAAGGCCGGTGATATTTTGATCGAAGGCGCTTCAATCGCTGAGGGTGAAATCGCTCTCGGACGCGACCTGACCGTGGCCTTTATGCCATGGGCAGGCTACAACATGGATGATGCTATCGTCCTGTCGAGCCGCCTAGTTGAAGACGATACCCTGACCAGTATTAACATCAAGGACTTCACGATTGAAGTCCGCGAAACAAAGCTTGGTCCAGAAATCGTCACTCGCGACATTCCCAACGTCTCCGAAGAATCCCTCCGTCACCTTGACGAGAACGGTATCGCTCAACTTGGTTCAGAAGTCAAAGCCGGCGACGTGCTGGTTGGTAAGATTACGCCAAAAGGCGAGCAAGAACTATCTAGCGAAGAGCGACTGCTACGAGCCATCTTTGGTGAAAAAGCCAAGGACGTCCGCGATACCTCACAGCGCATGAACAATGCCGGCAGCGGTAAAGTGGTCGGCGTTAAGATCTTTAGCCGCGAAAACGGCCACGAACTTAAAGCCGGTGTCTTGATGCAAATTCAGATTTTCGTTGCACAACTGCGCAAGATTGCCGTTGGCGACAAGCTGGCTGGACGACACGGAAACAAGGGTGTTGTTGCCCGAATTCTCCCTGTCGAGGATATGCCATTCATGGAAGACGGAACACCCGTCGACGTCATCCTTAACCCACTCGGTGTGCCAAGCCGTATGAATATTGGCCAGCTGTTTGAAACGAACCTCGGTATGGCCGCTCGTGCCCTCGGTTACAAAGTCGCTACGCCACCATTTAATGGGGTGTCCGACCAAACAATTAGCGACGAGCTTGAAAAAGCCGGTTTTGCCCGCGATGGCAAGAGCCAACTGATTGACGGCCGGAGCGGCGAAGCCTTCGAAGAGCGTACCACCGTTGGTGTGATGCACATTTTAAAGCTCCACCACATGGTCAGCGACAAGATCCACGCTCGTTCAACCGGTCCGTACACTATGGTGACGCAACAACCACTCGGTGGTAAAGCGCAAAATGGTGGTCAGCGATTCGGCGAGATGGAAGTCTGGGCTCTCGAGGCCTACGGTGCCGCCGCCACGCTTCAGGAAATGATTACGATCAAATCCGATGATGTCTATGGACGCGCGAAAGCCTACGAGTCGATCATTAAAGATGAACCTATCGTCGGTCCGAAACTGCCTGAGTCATTCAACGTGCTCGTTAAAGAGCTTCAAGGGCTCGGCCTGCGAGTTGATCTACTGGACGAATCGGAAGACGCGATCATTGACGCAGAGCACGTCATCGCCAGTGTCATTAACGGCGAGCCGGTTGCAGCTCTACCTACATCGGTCATGGACGGCGCGGAAGAAGAGATTCTTGACGAAGCCGACGACCTGGGAGACCTCGGTGACGGCGTATCGATTCAAGATTTTGACGAAGTAGAAGAAATTAAGGAGGAGGCGTAAGATGTCGCGAATACTTGCAAACAACGGAATCGCTGACTTTGACGCAGTCCGACTGGCAGTCGCCAGCCCTGAGGATATTCTGAAATGGAGTCACGGTGAAGTCACTAAACCGGAAACGATTAACTATCGAACCCAAAAACCAGAACGCGACGGTTTGTTCTGCGAACGTATTTTTGGCCCAGTCAAAGATATTAACCCGCACGACAACAAGCTAAAGGGCGTTCGTTCACGCGAAGCCGCCATCGATAAAAATGGCGACCTCGTCACCAAGTCAGTCGTTCGACGTGAGCGGATGGCCCACATTACGCTGGCCGCTCCGGTCGCGCACATTTGGTTTATGCGTGGTACCCCAAGCGCTATGAGCTTGCTGCTCGGCATTACCGTTCGCAACCTCGAGCGCATCGCTTACTTCGCGACCTACGTCATTCTAAAATCAGATGACAAAAAGCGTGAACAGATTCTAGCCGATCTGGAAGCCGAGACCGAAGCTGGTCGGGCCGCCATCAAAATCCGTTACGAACGCGAAGCCGGGGCCGAAGACGTCGATGTCAAAGCCTTGGCCGAGAAAATGTCTCGCGAAGTCGAAGACTTGAACGAAAGTTACATGGGTAAGAAAGCCCAACTCGATAGCCTGAGCAAGGGTGCCTTGATCAACGAAGTCGATTTTCGTAATCTTCCCGAAGACTACGAAGAACTCGTCGAAGTCGGTATGGGTGGACTGGCCCTTAAGGCGCTCCTCGATGAGATTAAATTGCCCGAGCTGATCGCCCAACTGACCGAAGAGATTAAAAGTGCGAAGGGTCAGCGTGAAAAGAAACTACTCAAGCGCCTAAAGGTGCTGGAAGGCATGGCCGCCGCTGGTATCAAGCCAGGCAGCCTAACACTGACTGTGCTACCGGTAATCCCTCCAGACCTCCGTCCAATGGTACAGCTGACCGGTGGACGTTTCGCGACCTCAGACCTTAACGACCTGTATCGCCGCGTCATCAACCGCAACAATCGTCTCAAGAAGTTGATTGATCTGAATGCCCCTGAAGTGATTCGCCGTAACGAAATGCGCATGCTTCAAGAAGCCGTCGATGCACTGATTGATAACAGCGCCGCTCGCGGTGGCCGGGCCGTCAATGCGACCGGTGGACGCCGACGCCTTAAATCGATTAGCGATATGCTCAAGGGTAAACAAGGTCGTTTCCGTCAGAACCTGCTCGGTAAACGTGTCGACTATTCTGGTCGTTCGGTTATCGTGGTTGGACCAAAGCTCAAGATTGATGAATGTGGTCTGCCAAAGCAGATGGCACTTGAACTATTCAAGCCATTCGTTATCAGTTGGTTGATCCGTAGCGAACACGCCCATAACATCCGTTCAGCCACTCGTTTGATCGAAGCCGGTGACGCCTTGGTATGGGACGCGCTTGACGCGGTCATTGAAGGTAAATACGTGCTTCTTAACCGTGCTCCATCACTGCACCGCCTGTCAATCCAGGCCTTCCAACCAAAACTAGTCGAAGGTAAAGCGATTCACTTGCACCCACTTGTCGCCAATGGATTTAACGCCGACTACGACGGTGACCAGATGGCCGTTCACTTGCCGCTTTCCAAAGAAGCCCAACGCGAAGCTCGTGAGCTGATGAGTGCTACCGCCAACCTTTTGAAGCCAGCCGATGGTGCGCCAGTCCTCAGTATCGGGCAGGACGTTGTGTTGGGTAACTATTACCTGACCTACGCCAAGCCAAGTGCTCAGACTAAGACCGTCAAAACATACGGTTCGATCTATGAAGCTGAAATGGCCTACGATAACAAGCACTTGCAACTGCAGGCGCCTATCCGACTCTTTACCAAGGGAATGATACGAGAAACAACAATCGGTCGAGCTTTCTTTAATGAGATTCTACCAGCGGATTTCCCGTATGACAACTCCGTTCAGAACAAAAAGCAAATCAAGAGAGTCCTGGCTCAGATCTTTAATAAGTATGGCCCAGAAGTTACCGCCCAAACCGCCGACCGTATGAAAGGCTTGGCCTTCCGATTTGCGACCGTCGCCGCTATCTCGACCGGTAAGGACGATTACATCAGTTTCGAAGAGACTGCCACGTTTATCGCCGAAGGTGATGCCAAGACGACGCTGATTGCCGAACAATTCGACCAGGGGTTGATTACCGAAGAAGAACGATACAGCCTAACTGTCGCTTCATGGCGACGAGTTGACCGCAACATTACCGAGTTCCTTCAAAAACAACTGAAGAACATGGACACCAGTATTAGTGTCATGGTGAACTCCGGTGCCCGTGGTGATATTTCAAACGTCAAGCTTGCCAGCTCGATGATCGGTATCATGGTGGACGCCACCAACCGCGAAATTGAGCTACCTATTCGCAGTAGCTACAAACAAGGTTTGAGTTCGCTTGAGCAGTTCGTGGCTACCCGTGGTGCCCGTAAGGGTCTGATTGACACCGCCCTCAAAACCGCTGACTCAGGCTACCTGACTCGTCGACTAGTTGATGTGTCACAAGACGTCTTTACGGTTGCTGACAAGCCAGGTGACGACGAAGGCTATGCCATTCGCCGCGCCGAGACAGAGCTGACGATGATCGACTTTGGCAACCGTCTGTTTGGACGATTTACCGCTGAAGAAGTTCCCGGTCACGTCGGTAGTGATGAGTTAATCAGCCGCAAAATCGCTGATGGTATCGAAGCTGACGCTGACGTCTTGGAAGTAAAGATCCAAAGCGTACTGTCAACCAAAAACCTTCGTGGCATTCCACGCAAGAGCTACGGTATCGACATGGCTAGTGGTATGCTGGTTGCCAAAGACCAACCGGTCGGTGTGATTGCCGCCCAATCGGTCGGTGAGCCTGGTACGCAGCTGACGCTCCGTACTTTCCACGCCGGTGGTGTTGCCGGAGCTGACATTACCCAAGGTTTGCCACGTGTCGAAGAGCTGTTCGAAGCTCGTTCACCTAAGGGCCAAGCCCAAATGACTGAAGTGACGGGTCTAGTTGACGTCTGGGAAGACGGCAAGAAGTACATCGTGCAAGTCACGGCTGAAGCCGGACACGTCGAGCGTATTGCTTTGGAAGGCCGAACCATGGCCGTCAGGTCAGGCAGCAATGTCAAAGTCGGAGACGTTCTCGCCACTGGCGAGAGCGAGTCAAAACCGATCGTTGCGCTGTTTGACGGTGTGGTTGAAGTTGCTGAGGACACGATTGTCCTGGCTGCCAACGCCAGTTCCCCAGTCCGATACGAAATCCCAAGCAGCGCTCGACTTGTCGTCGCGGCTGGCGATGTGGTTGAAGTCGGTGATCGCCTAACCGTCGGATCATTGAACCTGCACGACCTGATGCGTCTGAAGGGGACCGAAACGACCCAGCGTTACATCATTAACGAAGTGCTGCGTATCTACGCTGCCCAGGGCCAAGATGTGGCCGACAAGCACCTCGAAGTGATTGTGCGCCAGATGTTCAGCCGAGTCCAAATTGAGAACCCAGGTGACAGCACCTTCGTCACCGGCGACATCGTTTCAAAGGCTGCGGTCGTTGAAGCCAATGTCGACCTCGCTACGAGCGGCAAAGAGCTGGTGGGCTACACCCAACTGCTGCTTGGTATCACCAAGGTCTCGATCTGGTCAGATAGCTTCCTGTCGGCTGCTTCGTTCCAAGACACGACCCGCGTTCTGATCAACGCGGCGGTCAGCGGACGCATTGACCGCCTACATGGACTGAAGGAAAACGTGATCATTGGTCGCAAGATTCCTGTCGGTACTGGTGCGCGTCGTGAAGATGGTTCGCTAGAAATCGACGACGAGTTGGTGAGTGAAATCGCCGAAGACGTCGAACTAGCCGCCTAGTCTAGCGAAACAAAAAATACTACCCCAGCTCGAAAGAGTGGGGTAGTATTTTGTTGTAGAGTTCATTCAATCCCGAGGTTGTTCCAGGTCGCCGAATTGTTGTTATAATCAAGACATGCACGCATTACTTAATCACTTCGATCGCAGGGCCGCCTCAGTTGTCGGCCGCTTGCCGGCCGCCGCTCTACCGCTCATGCGGGCCGTCAGTTTCATCGGCCTACCGGTGGTCGTCATTAGCGCTGCTTCCGCCTTCGCGGCTGTCTGCTGGTTTGGTGGCTACCCGCTGGTGGCCGAGGCGAGTCTAGCCAGCCTGGTGGCGCTCAGTGGTAACACGGCGCTCAAGAAAATCACTCGCCGCAGCCGTCCCGAGACGCTCTACGTCCAGAACATGAGAATCGTCAGTTACAGTTTTCCTAGCGGACACTCTTTCGGTTCGGCTGTCTTTTACGGCCTTCTGGCCTACCTGACTTCATCGAGCGCCCTATCTCCATGGAATTTGTTAGTGCCGATCTTTCTGACATTACTAATCGGCCTGATCGGGCTGTCGCGGGTCTACCTCCAGGCCCATTTTCCATCTGATGTCGTCGTGGGCTGGCTTCTCGGCGGGGGCTGCTTGGCGGTCATCATTCGGGTGTTTCTGGTATGAGCAACCCAATCGGCGTTCTGCATAACGCGCTAGCGGGCGGGACCGCCTCGCGGGCCGTCGTCCAAGCGGCCTTCGCTCTCCACCGCACCGAGGTTGTCTTTTTCAATATCAAACAGAAACCAGCCACCCTTGTCCGCCAAATGAAAGCCGCCCAGCTGGGGGCGATCGTGGCCGCTGGCGGTGACGGTACGGTCAGCGCAGCCGCAAGCCTGGCCGTCACACTGGGCCTGCCGCTGGGGGTGCTGCCGTTAGGGACGCTTAACCATTTTGCCAAAGACCTGAAGCTACCTCTCAATCTTAAGCGGGCCGTGGCGGTCATTGCTAGCGGGAGTTTCAAAGCGATTGATTACGGCAGCGTGGGCGGCCACGTCTTTGTCAATAATTCCAGTCTGGGCATCTACCCGTCAGTCGTGCTTGACCGCCACCGGTCCGAAGGGGCACTAGGCAAATGGCTGGCCGCGGGGCTAGCTATTATTCGGACGGGGCTACGCTACCACTATCTAGACTTGGATATCACCTCGAACGGTTCGAGCGCCCACCACAAGACACCGCTGGTGTTCGTTGGTAATAACGCCTACCAGCTTGATGCCGTCGGGCTGATGGGGCGGACATCGCTGACGGCTGGTCGGTTGTTTTTGTACGTTGTCAAAACACGGCGCCTATCGCTACCTCTCCGGGTTGTCGGCCTGTCTCTGTTGGGCCGCCGCGGGGCAGGCGATGACGTCGTGCTGGTCACCGGCGAACAGATTCGCATTCGGTCATCGAAAGCTACCCTGTCCGTCGCATTGGATGGTGAAGTTAGAGCCTTACGGACGCCGCTGGTTTATCAGATACACCCGGCCAGTCTTAAAGTCTTCGTCTCCGGTAATGACGCCAGGCTCTAACGCGGTAGCGCGACGTCTGCTACTATAAGATCATGCTCTCTATCTTTATTACCGGTAATCAGAACAAAGCGGATTACCTGTCACGCATGTTAGGGGTCGCACGGAACATCAAAAAATAGATCTCGATGAGATCCAGTCATCGGATTCAGCGGTCGTCATCGAACACAAGGTCCGTCAAGCGTACGCGCTGACCAACAGGCCGGTACTGGTTGAGGACACGTCTTTGAGTTTCAATGCCCTGGGCGGCCTGCCCGGCCCGTTCGTGCGGTTCTTTGTCGATAGTGATGATGGCTTGGAGAAGATGTGTCGTATGCTCGATGGTTTTGACGATCGATCGGCTTACGCCAGCGCCTTCTTTGGCTATTATGACGGCGAAACGGTTCGATTTTTTGGTGGACGACTAGACGGACTCATCGTGCAGCACCCAAGAGGTGAGGGCGGTTATGGCTGGGACAAGATATTTGAGCCTGAGGGCTACAACGGGTTAACCCGGGCGGAATTGTCACCTGGTAACGACCTCGAATCATACAATAAGATTCGTGACTTTGACGGCTTGCGTGAATTTCTTAAGCAAACTAATTAAATAACTGGTTTTACTGCATTATAAAAAAGAACAATCAGGCTGTCCCTTTACGAATAACCCAATTCTTGCTATAATCACACATGAGTTTCCTCTCTTTGAAACGTGGTGTTAATCGAATGTGTACAGACTCCGCGGAAGTCAAAGAGAAAAGGCGATGAAAACATGCTGAGTTTTCAGACGCGTTGAACGATGGGGTACTCCCATCTACCAAAGATCTATAAATAACTGGAGTTTTATTACTACATGCCAACAATTAACCAATTAGTGCGCAAGCCCCGCAAGACTGCTCTTAAAAAGAGTAAATCACCTGCGCTCGGTCGCATCCACAATGCACTAAAGACTCGTTACTACGAGCAAAATGGTCCACTGAAACGTGGCGTTTGTATCAAAGTCACGACCAAAACACCAAAGAAGCCAAACTCGGCCCTTCGTAAGGTTGCTCGTGTTCGTTTGACGAACCAGCAAGAAGTATGGGCCTACATTGGTGGTGAAGGTCACAACCTACAGGAACACGCCGTGGTGTTAGTTCGTGGTGGTCGTGTGCCAGATCTTCCAGGTGTTCGTTACCACATCGTCCGTGGAGCACTTGACCTTCAAGGTGTCGCTAAACGTAAACAAGGCCGTTCTAAGTACGGTGCGAAGAAGGAAGATAAGTAATGCCTCGTAAAGTAACCGCCTCCCTCCAACGGACGCTGAGCCCAGACCGCAAATACCAAAGTGTCCTCGTCCAGCGTCTGATCAACAAGTGTATGCTTGATGGTAAAAAACAAGTCGCTGAACGGGCCGTCTACAGCGCCCTCGAAGTTGCCGCCAAAAAGCTCGGTAGCGAAAACCCACTCGAAGTCTTTGAACGAGCCCTTAAGAACGTCTCGCCAAACTTTGAAGTGAAGTCCCGCCGCGTTGGTGGTGCTAACTACCAAATTCCATTTCCTGTCGAAGGTCACCGCCGTTTGCACTACGCATTCAGCTGGATCGTTCAATCGGCCCGTGCCCGTAAAGGTATCCCATTCTCTCAGCGCCTAGCGCTCGAGATTATCGATGCCCACAACGAAGCCGGTGCTGCCTACAAGAAAAAGGAAGATACCCACAAGATGGCTGAAGCAAACCGAGCCTTTGCTCACTTTGCCCGTGGTTAGTTAGCTAGTTACGTTATATAAAAATCTCCGCTTTGTAGCGGAGATTTTTATATAACGAAGTGTTCCTAGGCGGATAAGATCCAGCGGATGACTTCGATTTTCAAGCGATTGTATTCTGCCTCTTCAAATTGCATATTAGCAATACAAAAACGCTTGCCCGAGATATGTGAGCAGAACATACAATCCATGACGTCGTAGCAGTCTTGGATAAAGAATGAATTCGATACTTTTGCAGACCAAATCACGTTAAAACTATTTGAGCATAGCTGGCTGTCTTCAACTCTGATGCAAAAGCTTGAGGTTTGCGACCGTGAACCAGCCACGACGTACTCGAGACTGTCACCACCCTCAGTGAATATAACGTTCTTCGACGTGCGTATATCCGATGATCGGAAAATATTCTCACTATTATAGATTGCGTCACTTTGGCCGATATTGACCGAATCAATCGATCGTTCCGTCGTCGTCAGGTTCGTTTCAGCCCATGCTACAACGATATCTTCGATACCCGTCAGCTGCTTGCTTGGGAGAATCCAGTCATCAATTTCATTACGGGCCCGAGAATTATTGAGTGTGATGAACTTTGACGGATTGACGGAGGCGGCCCAAGTTGGTTCGCTGGTTGTTGAGTCGAAGACTTGTTGAGGCAGCCGAAGGTCAAAAGCAAATTTTTCCATCGCTTGTTCGAGGCTTAGCGGGTTTTGGTATCCAAAAACAGCTCCGACGACTTTATCGAGGATTTCTTTGGCTTGATCTGTGTTCATTATTATTTCCTTTCGACTTTCGTCGGACTTGATGATTGTGCTGATAAAAAGTCAGCCAGGCTTAGTGATTTTAATCGATCGGCGAGATGTGTCGCGACGGGTGCGGTAATCTCAGGCTTCAACGGCGGTGAAGCTTTAGTCGCTAACGACGGATGAGTGAGAGGCTCAAACCTTTCTTTTTCAGTAGTCGGTTGTGCGTCGCTAAAAGATGGTGATAATTGGGCGTGCTGGGCGTTGATGCCTTCTTGGAATTTTGAAGGCATATGGGTGTTTTTGTATGCCTTCAGATCGGCATTTTTAGGTTTGGCTACTCCGACAAAATCAACCGTACGGGCTTTTACGCAGGGCAGAATTTGCCCACCGCTACTGAGCTGCAATAAGCACTCACGGCTGTTGAGAGAGGTAAGTATCCGCACACGTAATTCATTTTCTTTGTTGCCAATTTCTTTTTCTTCAAGAATAGACTCCTTGGGGAGCTCAATAGTCAGATTGCCTTCCAGGGCGCGAGCGTCATCTTCGGATACTTTAAATACATAGTAATTAGAGACGTTTGCAAAAATAGAATCCTGAAGACTTTTGTCGATTTGCCCAAAGTATTGCTGTGTCAAAAACACAAACAGGTTGTATTTACGGGCCTCGGCGAGTATTTGCGCGATTGCGGGGTTTTGGACCAAAGAAACCTCGTCTATAATGAGGATGACTTTCTCGTCAAAGCTTCGTGCTTGGGCAAGCAGAAATATTTGTTGTATTAATAGACCAGCCAAGGTTTTAACGACTTTTTCGCCCATACTGACTTTATTTAGCGAAAAGACTGTCAGCGGATTTGAACTAATAATTTTGCCAAGTGAGACTGAATTATCATTTTGTGCTCCGAGAGAAGGTTGCATCTGCATTTCATCGACGAGGGCTGCGATTGGCGAAATTGCCTCGTTGTAATACTTCGTGCGCATTTCGTTAAAATCAGAACCAAAGAATTTGATAATATTCTCAGGAACGAATCCACTAACGTGTTCAAGCAGTTGGGCGCGGTATTCGATATCAGTTAAAAAACGTTTGAGGTTATCAAGCGACATTACTTGTCCGGTCATGAGTACGAATAAACTAAACCTCAGCACACGCTCGAGCTTTGGATTAAACTGGTCTGCGAGGAGCGACTTAAACAGGGTGCCCGTTAGTTCGGTGGCGGCAGAAATATCAGTGCCTTCACCAGCAAACAGCTCTGCGCCGTCATCCTTATTTTTAAAACTAATGATATTACTGCCAGCTATACCGCTTAGATCTTCTTCTAGAGAGGCGTGTGGGTCAATAACAATGATTCGATACTTCTGTCGGTTGGCCGCGTTGGAGAGTAACTTATGTATGAATAGGCTAATGAATTTCGATTTACCGCTTCCAGTTGCGCCGATGATGAACGAGTGTTTGTCGAAATCGTAACTGTCGAGAGGTAGGTAATAATTATTTGGTAAATATGGAAATGTGTCTACCTCGAACAAGGCACTCAAATTATCACTTCTCATGATATGAAGCGATTTTTGTATATCGAGGTACTTTGGCTGTTTTATTCGTAAATATTTAGTGTTCTTCAAATAATCAATCGCCAGAAGTTGGCTTGGTGGCGCCAGCATAAACTTACGAGCGAGGCTATAGTTTCCGGCCATATCTTTGAAACAAAATTCAATCTCGCAGACAGTTTTATCGACGTTTAGCTTGCGTATAGAGAACCAAATCCATTCGAGGTCCTTATTGCGCTTAACGCTGTATTTTTCGCGTATATCAAGTAGACTTCCGCCTGTGACGAATTGAACCATACGCTCTTTACTTGGCTTGGTGGGGGGTGAAATAGTCACGGGATCAACTGGGCGTAGCGTCAAACTGTCAATGTTATTAGAGAGCATGCCAATATCTTTATTAACACCGACAAAGTATCGTAAGGTATTGTTGTCTATATGCACCACCATCGACCAGTTTTTTAAAAAACCGATATATTGCGAGATAGACAGAATAGTTTTTTGCCACATCTCAGCAGAATATTCATCTTTCATAAGATAAAGCTCGAACCAATACTCGTATCCGAGATGCTTTTTCTGTTTCATGAGCATAAGTATAGCATGGGGAAAGAGTCGTCACGGTAATTTTGCGAACGGATGCTACTATGTATTCCCCCAGATTAATCAATCGTTACGTGCCCGTAAGGGCGTGCAACTTTGATAACACCCGCCGGACAGGCGGGTGTTATTTTTTGTGGATGAAAATAAAGAACATGCTTGCATAGTCGTGCCCGAAAAGCCTACAATGAACCACTAATGACAGAACAAATAACAGATCAACTATTCGCCCAGATCGACGCTCTGGGTCCCGATGCTTCGCTACTGCGGGCGATGGAACAATCTCGTGAAATTGAGGACCTGCTTAACGCGGACGGCATAGACCACACCGATGAATTAACGGAAATGACGGTGAACGATCTCTTGAAGGAAGCGATCACGAAGATGGACGCAGAATGCCCACATCTGTTTGAGCAGGTGTTCGTTACCGGTGTCTTGAAAAGGGCCTACTTTAACGATCTATCGCAGAAATTTGAGATTGAAGACATTGAAGTCAATCGGCAACAGCTGACCTCCTATGGATATGGCATTCTTGAGTTCAATCCCGACGGAGACGACCGAACGATAAAAAAGGTCGGGCATCTGTTCCTGGTAGAAACGATGCCACCGAGCAATGACGCACCTCCACTGGTTGACTACGTACAGCGTTTATTTGCCTTCGCCCCGACCGGACTGGTCGAGATTGAGCATGATATGAGCAACGAAGCAAATATCGCCTTCGTTCAAAAGCATATTCCGGATATCCTCGACGAAATAGACGGTCTGATCTTCAATGCCCCCGACGAGTGTGCTTCGCTTCTGTTGATGGCCGACGTTGTGATCGGTCGGGAGCAGGATATTCCAGACGAAGTTCTCTCGGGTCTGGTGAGCTATGTCCGGCATCGGCTAAGCCTCGAGACGACACTGCCGTACATCATCCAAGTAGACGGAGCGGCTTACGATACTTCGGGCGACCAGCTGGAGTTAAATGTCTACCGCGACGCGGGAGCCGACAAGGGACTCGTCGGCTACTTCTCGGATTTGTCGCTCAGACCTTACCCGGAGGTATCTGACCGAGCTGTCTCACTGTCCGATGATCTGCATTGGTGCATCGATATCGCCGTGCTGGGAAAAAATTCCCAGGATCGGGTGGCGATGCTGTCGGTGCCGATTGAGAATATGCTCAGTATGCGCTCGGTTCGAGACATGCTGTACGACAACTAGTACATCTGTTCAAATGGTCGAAATATTGCTATACTGGCACATAAGAGCTATTTTTTATGGCAAAAAATAATTAACGAAAAGGATATGTAATTTCTCATGGCAGCAAAAAACGTCCCCCTAAAGGACTTTCGTAATATTGGAATTATCGCGCACATCGATGCGGGTAAGACGACTACCACCGAGGCTATCTTGTATCGAACCGGTTTGTCACACAAGATTGGTGCCGTTCATGATGGTGCCACGACGACTGACTGGATGGAACAAGAGCGAGAGCGCGGTATCACGATTACCTCAGCTGCCGTGACGTCTTTTTGGAAAGGTCACAAGATCAACATTATCGACACGCCGGGACACATCGACTTTACCGCCGAAGTCGAGCGATCACTCCGTGTGCTTGACGGTGCCATCGTCGTCTTTGACGGCAAAATGGGCGTCGAAGCTCAGACCGAGACCGTCTGGCGCCAAGCCAACAAATACGGCGTGCCTCGTATCTGTTTCATCAACAAAATCAACCAAACAGGTGGAGACTTCTATAAGTCACTCGATTCGATTCGTCACCGTTTGTCAAAGCACGCTCTGCCAGTCCACTTGCCAATCGGCTTCGAAAAAGAGATTAACGGTATCGTTGACTTGGTTGACATGAAAGCCTATACCTACAGCGACTTTGCCGATCACGAGCTAGTGGTTGGTGAGATTCCAGCTGACATGTTAGAGAAGGCGCAAAATGCCCGTAGCCTGCTGGTCGAAGCAGCCGTTGAAGCCGACGACGAACTCTTTGAACGATTCCTCGATAAAGGTGAGGCCTCGATTACGGAAGCCGAACTGAAGTCCTCGCTCCGCAAACGAGTCCTGGCCGGCGATTTCTACCTCGTGACGGGTGGTGATGGCCGCGGCGTGATGGTGGAGAAGGTGCTTGACCTGACGGTTGATTACCTGCCGAGCCCACTTGATGTTGATGCCATTTGGGGTGTTAATCCCAAAACCGGCGATGAGATTGACCGTAAACCAAGCGACAGCGAGCCTCTGGCCGGTCTGGCCTTCAAGATTGCGACCGACCCCTTCGTCGGTAAGTTGATCTTCGTTCGCGTCTACAGCGGCGTCCTGACCGCTGGATCGTACGTCCTGAACACCACGACTGGAAACAGGGAGCGTATCGGACGTATCGTTCGTATGCACGCCGACAAGCGCGAAGACATCGAATCTATCGGTGCGGGTGACATCGCGGCAGTCGTCGGCTTGAAGTCAACCTTTACCGGTCATACCCTGTCCGACCTGGCCCATCCTATTACGCTGGAAAGTATTACTTTCCCAGATCCACCGGTCTCGATTGCGGTTGAGCCAAAGACTAAAGCCGACCAGGAAAAAATGGGTATCGCGCTGCAACGATTGGCCGAAGAAGACCCGACCTTTAGAGTCCACACCGACGACGAAACTGGCCAGACGATTATGTCGGGCATGGGTGAGCTTCACCTCGATATCCTGATCGACCGTATGCGCCGTGAATTTAGCGTCGAAGCCAACATTGGTGAACCTCAAGTTGCCTTCCGTGAATCGATTAAAGGCACCTCTGATGTTCAGGGTAAACACGCCAAGCAGTCCGGTGGACGCGGCCAGTACGGTGATGTTTGGGTCAAGTTCGAACCAAATGAACCCGGTAAAGGTTTCGAGTTCTTCGACGCCGTCAAGGGTGGCGTCGTGCCAAAAGAATACATCAAGCCAGTTGAAGCCGGTATTCGTGAAACGTTGGAAGGTGGCGTCATCGCCGGCTACCCAGTGGTTGACATCAAAGCGACGCTTCATGACGGTAGCTATCACGACGTTGACTCCAGTGAACTGGCCTTTAAGCTGGCTGGCGCCATCGCCGCCCGTGAGGGTATCCGCCAAGCTAAGCCGATTCTACTCGAACCGGTGATGCGCGTCGAAGCCACCACCCCAGAAGAGTTCATGGGCGACGTCATCGGCGACCTCAACTCCCGCCGTGGCCGTATTGAATCGATGGAAGATTTGTCTGCTGGCGCCAAACTCATTAAAGCCATCGTGCCACTAGCCATGATGTTCGGCTATACCAGCGATCTGCGCTCGATGAGCCAGGGTCGAGCCGCCAGTTCGATGGAACTTGCCCAGTACGAGGAAGTTCCACCAAATGTGGCCCAAGAGATCATCGAAAAGCGTTCAAGCAAGTAAACAATCGTGACAAAAAGGCATCGCGATTGTTCGCGGTGGCTTTGTCCACTCGGCTCTTTACGACTGAAGTAAAACCCTGTATAATCACAGACATACTCACAAGAGCTATTGTTCTTGTGCGAAAAATAATTAAAGGAGATATAATAATATGGCAGATTTCGATCGAACCAAGCCTCACGTTAACGTTGGTACTATGGGTCACGTTGACCACGGCAAGACAACGCTGACAGCCGCTATCACCGCAGTTCTTGCAAAGCGTCTTCCTAGCTCAGTCAACAAAGCTGTTGCCTACGACCAAATTGACAACGCCCCTGAAGAGCGTGCCCGTGGTATTACCATTGCATCGTCTCACCAGGAATATGAGTCAGCTAAGCGTCACTACGCACACGTTGACATGCCAGGACACGCCGACTATGTTAAAAACATGATCACGGGTGCCGCCCAAATTGATGGCGCTATCCTTGTGGTTGCTGCCAACGACGGTCCACTGCCACAAACTCGCGAGCACGTCTTACTTGCCAAGCAAGTCGGTGTGCCAAAGATTCTGGTGTTTCTTAACAAGATGGACCTGGCCGACCCTGAGCTAGTTGAACTGGTTGAAATGGACATCCGTGAACTGCTTGCCAAGAACGGCTTCGACGAAGACGCTCCTATTATCAAGGGTTCTGCCACTAAAGCCCTGGAAGGCGACAGTGCCAACGAAGACGCTATCATGGAGCTGGTAGAAGCACTCGACAGCTACGTTCCAGAACCAGTTCGCGACCTCGACAAGCCTTTCCTGATGCCTATCGAGGATGTCTTCTCGATCAAGGGTCGTGGCACGGTTGCCACCGGTCGTATCGAACAAGGTATCGTCAAAATCAACGACCCAGTTGAAATCGTCGGTATTCACAAATCACAATCATCGACCGTGACTGGTATTGAGGCTTTCAAGAAAAACCTCAACCAAGGTCAAGCCGGTGACAACGCTGGTATCCTGCTCCGCGGTATTGAGCGCGAACAAGTTGAGCGCGGTCAAGTGCTTGCCAAGCCTGGTACGATTACGCCACACACCGAGTTCGAAGCCGAAGTCTACATCCTTAAAAAGGAAGAAGGCGGCCGACATACTCCATTTAGCAAGGGTTACAAACCACAGTTCTACTTCCGTACGACTGACGTCACTGGTGAAGTTGAACTTCCGGCTGACAAAGAGTTGGTTATCCCTGGCGACACACTGACTTTCAAGGTCAAGCTGCTGGCTCCTATTGCCATGGAGCAAGGTCTGAACTTCGCTATCCGCGAAGGTGGTAAGACGGTTGGTGCTGGTGTCGTTACCAAGATCATCAAATAGTTAGATCGCTAATTATTCAAAATACCTCCGAGTCATCGGAGGTATTTTTGTTCATATCATTTATGGAGTTACTACAAAGCGAAAACCCCGCTAGTTCCCGGAGGAACCTTTGGGGTTCTCACTCTACAGGCAGCGGGGCGGTTGATTTGACGCCATGGATTTCCAGCATTTCCAGAACAGTCGATGCCCACCGGGCGTTAGATAGCGTATCTTTACGCGCCTTTAGTGCGCGATACCCGATCGGCTGAATACTTTCTTGTTTCTTCAGCCAATACAGACGTTCTTGGAGCGAGATGTAAACTTCGCGGCTAACGGGCTTTTTTTCTCGACCGCCGGTTTTTTTGATTTGCTTGACGGCCTGTTTGACTTGTTCGTCGTTTGCCATGAGCAGACTCATGACCATTGGCATATCATTCAGTAAAGCATCAATCGGCTTTCTAACTTCCGTGGCGGCCACTCTGACACACCCTTTCTAACTAGAAGTAGTGACTAATCAACCTTCATATTATACCACAAAATATCGACAGTATGCAAGTTTGGCCCAATCTGTTACAATACTTATTGTAATATTAATTATGTCGAGAACTCGGGCGGTAACTACATACCCCGTCAGAGGTTACGACATTGCACATAAAAGGAGTTCACACTCATGGCAGAAACAAAAGAAGCGGGTCTCCGTATCCGTATCCGCCTCAAAGCCTATGACCATAAGGTCATCGACCAATCGGCCAAACAAATTATTGACACAGCTATCCGTACCGGAGCTAGTATCGCCGGCCCCGTGCCGCTACCGACGCGCCGTAGTATGTTTACGGTGGTCAAATCCCCACACGTCTACAAAAAAGGCGGTGAAGCTTTCGAGATGCGTATCCACAAACGCCTGATCGACATCACAAACGCCACACCAAAGACGATCGACAGCCTGCAGAACCTCAGCCTTCCAGCTGGCGTTGATGCAGAAATCCGTATGTAAGGACATAGCGTATCATAAAACACCCCGCGTTATGCGGGGTGTTTTATGATACAAAGGCGAGCGGAGTGTCTTATTTAGCTTTAGTCGCTGAGCTATGAATAACCGAGCTCTGGGTATTGACGGAAAGACTATCAGTCACAGCGATGACGTCAAGCTGGATATTGAGAATCCAGACCTGCAGAAGCATTACAAATATCAGAAGAATTGACCAGTAGACAGTCTGCGTCGTAATGCTTGTCGTTAAGAATGGTTGCTTCTCGCGGTAAATTTTGAATGACTTCATTGCCTGTACTTTTTTTGAGTGGGGCTTTTTGGCAAGAGATTTTTTTGTTAACAGCTTCGCTTTAGGTACTGATTTAAATTTTCCAGTAATCTTTTTAGCGCTCGTTTTTTTTGTAACTGCCATATAACTCCTAGGTAATGATTATCTGCCCATAGTATGACGAATTAATAAGATAAACACAAGCATGAAATAATCGAAATGAGCTATTTTTGTACCCCATACAATTGACCGCTAACAGATTGTATGCTACTGTAAGACGGTAACTTATTACGAAATAGTAAATAATTCTTGGTGAATTGGTCAGTCCAACAGATATGGATACTGCCTCCCACCAAGAATTTTAAGTGGGAGTTGAAGGCAAAATGAAAGCACTTCTCGGTACCAAAATTGGTATGACCCAAATCATTAGCGAAAGTGGCGTTGCAATTCCTGTAACGTTAATTCAAGCTGGCCCTGTGACTGTGACTCAGGTAAAGACTGTCGAAACCGACGGTTACACTGCAGTACAGATGGCATATGGTGAGGGTAAGAACCTGAGCAAGGCCGTGGTCGGACACACCAAGTCCGCCAAAGTGACACCGAAGCATATTCGGGAGATACGTGTAACAGACCTACCAGAAGGCCTCTCGGTAGGAAGCACGTTCGATGTAACAACGTTTGCACTTGGTGACATCGTCGATGCCACCGGAACAAGCAAAGGTAAGGGTTTTGCCGGTACGGTAAAACGCCATAACTTTAAAACTAGCAAAGCAACTCACGGTGGTAACGGCAACGTCCGTAAACCGGGATCGATTGGATCAATGTATCCACAGAAGGTCTTCAAGGGAAAGCGAATGGCAGGACGAATGGGTCACGACCGTGTAACGGTCAAAAACCTAGTTGTAGCCTACGTCGACCTCGAGAACAATCTGATTGGTCTTCGT
This sequence comes from Saccharimonadales bacterium (SeqCode), assembly GCA_038244885.1. GTDB lineage: Bacteria > Patescibacteriota > Saccharimonadia > Saccharimonadales > Saccharimonadaceae > UBA1547. The sequence goes on from JBBRTA010000014.1 coordinate 19,437, forward strand.
GGTGCTGTACCAGGTCCTAAAAAAGGCCTGATCATTATTGGAGGAAAAGCATAATGGCCAAAGATACAACAACAGCAGTCAAAACTGCCGTGGCTAAAAACGCTCTTCCATCGGAGATCTTTGCAGTCGATGTTCCAAACCACGAGCTTCTAAAGCTTGCCTATGACTCATACCTTGCCAACTCACGCCTCGCTTCCGCTACCACCAAACAACGTGGTGAAGTCAGCTGTGGTGGTAAAAAACCATGGGCCCAAAAGGGTACCGGTCGTGCTCGATTCGGCTCATCCCGTAACCCGATTTGGCGCGGTGGCGGTATCGTCTTCGGTCCACGCGGTAACGAAAACTACACCAAGCGAGTCTCAACGACTTCTAAACGGGTGGCTCTTCGCCAAGCTCTGACCCTTGCCCATACCGCCGGTAAAGTTGTTGTACTTGATTTCAAGACAACCGGTAAAACCAGCGAGACAGTCAAATTCTTGGCTGATAACAAGTTAGAACGCAAAGTACTCATCGTAGTAGCTGAAAAAACACCGGAGATAATCCGCGCCACCAACAACATCCAAAGTGCTCTGTTGATTCGCGCTAACTACCTCAGTGTCTACCACATTCTTAATGCCGATCACATCGTTTTGTCGACTGACTCAGTCGCCGTCATTACGAAGTGGCTCACGAAAGAGGAGAAATAATCATGACTCACCTCAGTATTATCCCTCGCGCGACCGAGAAGGCCTACACCCAGTCCAAGCACAATATCTACGTTTTCAACGCACCGCTGAACGCCAACAAACAGCAAATTGTTGCCGCCGTTGAATCGCAGTTCGAAGTCAAGGTCACCAATATCAAAACCCTGGTTCAAACCGGTAAAGCGGTTCGCTATTCTAACGGCAAACGAAGTCAGCCAAAAACTGCTCATCGTAAAGACGCCAAGAAAGCCTACGTGACGCTGGCCCAGGGCGACAGTATCAAGATGTTTGATGAGCCCGCTGAGACCGAACCAGCCGCTACAGCGACGAAGAAGGAGAAGAAGTAATGGCTATCAAACTTTACAACCCAACTACTCCAGCTCGCCGTGGTATGACCAGTGAAGACTACAGTGAGATAACGACCCGCAAACCGCTCAAAAGCCTCGTCAAGAGCAAGAAGCAGAATGCCGGACGAAACAACACGGGTCGCATCACCGTTCGTCACCGCGGTGGTGGTGTCAAACGACACTATCGACTCTTGAACCACAAACTAGCACCAGGTTTGACCGTCACGATTGAAGAAATCGAATACGACCCGAACCGAAGTGCCCGTATCGCCCGGGTTAAAGACCAACATGGTCTGTACCACTACATTTTGGCTGACACCTCAATGCAAAAGGGTAAAGTTGTCGTCAGCGGCCCAGAAGCCCCAATCGAATCAAGCAACCTTATGCCACTGTCACGTATCCCAATTGGTACTCAGATCTACGCGATCGAGATTACGCCAGGCAAGGGTGCCCAGATGGTTCGTTCAGCTGGCGTCAAAGCCCAGTTGATGGCCAAAGAAGGTGACTACGCGCAGGTTCGTTTGCCATCGGGTGAAGTTCGCCGCTTCCGAATCGAAGCCACCGCCGCTATTGGCGTCGTTGGTAACGTCCAACATCAAAACGTCAAAATTGGGTCTGCCGGACGAAATCGCCGTAAAGGACTTCGACCTGGAGTCCGTGGTGTGGCGATGAATGCGGCCGATCACCCACACGGTGGTGGTGACGGTGGACGTCACGGTACAGGTAAACCACCACGCACCCCATGGGGTCAGTTGACCCTTGGATATCGTACTCGCCGTCGTAAAGATGTCAGTAAGTTGATCATAAAGACTCGCCATGATGCGAAGAGGAAGAAGTAACTATGAGTCGTTCACTTAAAAAAGGACCATTCGTCGACTTCAAGCTCGCTAAGAAAGTGGCGAACTTGACGCCAGATGATCGCAGTGTTATCAAAACGTGGGCTCGTGCCAGCACGATTAGCCCAGAGATGGTAGGACGGACGATTGCTGTGCACAATGGCAAACTCCATATACCAGTACTGGTGTCGGAAAATATGGTTGGACACAAACTCGGTGAGTTTAGCCCTACCCGTAAATTCCGTAAGCACGGTGGAAAGGACAAGAAGTAATGGCTGATCAATTGACCATCCGAGCTTATGCTAAAGGCGTTGACCAAGCACCACGCAAGGTGGCCCTGGTTGCCAGCCTTGTCCGTCGCCGCAGCGTGGCTGACGCGCTGGTTATCCTGGCACACACCCCAAAGCGTTCGGCTTTGCCTGTGATCAAGGCCATCGAGAGCGCCAAGGCTAATGCGGTCAATACCCATGGCCTCGACGGCAAGACACTTGTTATTTCAACACTCTCAGTCACTGCCGGTGCTCGTTTGAAGCGATTCAAACCCGCCAGCCGTGGCCGGGCGCTACCTTTCCAAAAGAAATCAGCCAACATCCTGGTTGAAGTAACGGGTGATGTTAAACCTAAGAAAAAGCCAGTCGTAGCTAAGGCTGCAGTGGCAGAAGAGAAGGAGACTAAGTAATGGGCCAAAAAGTAAACCCAATTAGCTTCCGTCTGCAAGTCCACAAAAACTGGGATTCGCGTTGGTTTGCCCCAAAGCGAGATTTTGCGAAGTGGCTGGCGGAAGATATTCGCGTTCGCGAATTGATCGAAAAGCGCTTTGAAAGCCGCCCGACCATCAACCGTATCGAGATTGAGCGTTCAACCAACCTCATCACTATCACGATTCACACCGCCAAAGCTGGTGTCGTGATTGGACGTGGTGGCGCTGGTGTGACCGAGCTCAAGATGTTAATCGAAAAGATTACCAGTCTGCCGGTTCGCCTTAACATCGAAGAAGTCAAACGACCAGAGTTAGCTGCTAAACTTGTGGCCGAGAACATTGCCCGTCAACTGGAACGCCGCGGAAACTTTCGTCGGGCTATGAAGATGGCTGCCCAGAACACGATGGCCGCAGGCGCCAAGGGTGTCCGCATCCAGGTTGCTGGCCGACTCAACAATGCCGAGATGGCTCGTCGTGAAAAAGTCATCGAAGGATCCGTCCCACTCCACACCCTCCGAGCTGATGTTGATTTTCACACAGCCCGTGCTAATGCCCCAGGCGTTGGTATTATTGGTGTCAAAGTATGGATCTACAAAGGTGAAAGGGTCTAACTACTATGTTAATGCCTAAAAAAACCAAATTCCGAAAAGTACGTAAAGGTAAAAACGGTGGCGTCGCAACGCGGGGCCAGTACATTGCTTTTGGTGACTACGCACTTCAATCACAAGGTAACGAACGTATTACGAGCCGCCAAATTGAGGCGTCGCGTCAAGCAATGACCCGTCACATCAAACGTGGTGGTAAAATCTGGATCCGTATCTTCCCACACACCCCAGTCACGCGCAAGCCGGCTGATGTGAAAATGGGTAGCGGTAAAGGTAATCCCGAGTTCTTTGTTGCCAAAGTAAAGCCAGGGACTGTCTTGTTTGAAATGAAGGGTGTTGAAGAATCCGTTGCTCGCGAAGCGATGCGACTGGCGTCTCACAAACTTCCCATCAAAACCAAGTTCATCACGAAAGAGCAGGCATAATATGGCAGATTTAAAAACCACCAAAGCAAAAACTGTGGCTGTTAAAAA
>JBBRTA010000015.1:0-22290 GCA_038244885.1 Saccharimonadales bacterium (SeqCode)
CGTATAGAACTCACGACCTTTGCAACATTTCAGCAGGCGTTCGCATCTGTATTCCTAAGTGTACACGCTTTGTGTTGTAGTAGTCTAGATAGTCGTCAATCTTCTTTTGTTGGCGTGGGAGCGGAACGCTCCGGCGCCAGTAGCTGCCAATACACTCTTCTTGGATTGTGCGGTTAAAACGTTCAATGTGGGCGTTGTCATTAGGTCTTCCTAGTCGGCTGTGTCGGACTTGGATATCACGGCTGTTGAGCCGCTCTTTAAAGTAGCGGCTAAACTCTGAGCCGTTGTCTGCTTGCACCATGGTAACCGGGAAACCCCACGCCGCCTGGGCGGCTAGCACCACCTTGGCTGCTAACCCAGGGAGACACTTCGTGGCTACCTGGGCATAGGTCATGCGGCTGTACAGATCAATCACGGTGTAAATATACATCCTTCTGCCGCTAGAGGGGTCGACATGGTGGATGGTATCTGTTTGGACAAGCTCACCTGGCTTGGTGGCGTGTGGCCGCCTTGGGTTGTCGGGCCGGACGCGCTTCTTTCGAGCGCCGTCGAAGCAGTGGTGGCGGCGGAGAATCCGCCGGACACTGCTAAGACTCACTACCACCTCGAGAACGGTAGTGAGGTGGTGCCAGACTACCTCGGCGCAGCGCTCTAAATCCTTGCGTACCTGGAGCACGAGCGCAACAATGGCATCCGAGACCGCCTTGGGGCTGGTTGTGGGTCGTGAACTCATGGTGACAATCTGCCAAGTGCATGCGTGGAGTTTGTTAGCTAAGCTTACCGGTCGGTTCGACCGGTAAGGGTTGGTAAACTCAACATTCTTGTTTAGCTCATCCCATTTACGCTTCCAGCGCCACACAGTGGTACGGTGGATGCCGCACTTGCGTGCGACAACACTAACCGGTAGTTCGTCTTTGACGAGCAACTGCATGGCAGTTGCTCTAGCTTTTACTAGGTTAGGGTTGGTAGAATAGGCCATGGCAGGCCTCCTTTCTGTAGTTATGTAGTAGTAAGTACAGTATACGGAGTGCCTGCTTTTTTGTTTAGGGTTTATGTTGCAGAGGTGTTGAGTTAATACGCACCGATTGACAAACTGGTTACGTTTATGTTAAGATTGGGCCTAGCATGAAACTGCGTACCACCACACCAGCTTCAATTACTTTTATGGCAAAGTCATTGCTTGTCGCCAGCGTTATACTGATAGCTTTTGCCGTACCGATTCAGCTGGCAAACTCTGTCTATGCGCGTGACTTTAACGGTGAAATTAACGCGATGCAACAAGAAATTTCTCAATATCAAGCCGAGGCGGCTCGCCTTGGTGGCGAAGCGCAGACGTTACAGACAACCCTCGCGCGACTGGCTGCCGAAAAAGCTGGTATACAAGCTCAACTCGATCTTAGCCAGGCAACGTACGACAAGTTAGTGGTCGATATCGCCAATACCGAGAAAAAAATCAAAGACAACCAGGACGCCCTCGGTGAAACGATTGCAAACTTGTATGTCGATGATAAAATCACCCCACTCGAAATGATTGCTAGCAGCAAGAATGTGAGCGATTACCTTGATAAGCAAGAGTACCGCAACTCGGTCCGCGATCAACTTACCAGTACAATTACCGAAATTAAAGCTCTGAAAATAAAACTGGACGCGCAAAAGAAAGAAGTCGAGCAAGTTTTGGCTCAACAAAAATCCCAAAAAGATATTTTGGTTGCGAAAGAGAACGAGCAACAAACCATCCTGAACACAACTCAGGGCCAAGAATCCGCTTATCAGCAGCTTTCTGCGCAAAAATCAGCTGAGATGGCAGCTGTTCAGGAACAACAAAGAGTTGCAATCGCCGCTCTGACAAATAATGGCAGAAACACGTCGGGTTCGGCGGGCAGTTTTCAGTTCCGCAACTTTAGCGGCAACCAGGGCTCCTGTGGCGGCGGGTATCCTTCGTCGTGGTGCAATATACCGCTCGACGCGGCTATCGATAGCTGGGCTCTATATACGCGAGAGTGCGTGAGCTATACCGCATGGGCTGCGTCTTCCCGTTTTGGAAAGAGAGTCACGAGTTTTATGGGTCAGGGCTTCGCTTACCAATGGCCTAGCACGGCGCTTAGTATGGGTGCGAACGTCGATAACTCTCCCGAGGTTGGATCGGTCGCTATTACGCCAATTTCAGGCTACACACCCCTGGGTCATGCCATGATTGTCGAAGAAGTCTACGGCGATGGATGGATCCGTGTCAGTCAGTATAACTTTGCAGGAACTGGCGAGTACAGCACGATGGACCTCAAGGTTTCAAGTGCCGTTTATGTACATTTTCAAAACCGTTAGACCTAAATTGATAAAACCATAACTTCTATAGCGTACTCGCCTAAGAGTACGCTATAATTATACTAAGTAAAAAAGGTGACAACAGGGGAGACTTATGACCACACATCAGAACGCAGACAGCGCGCATCCACATGAAGTAAAGCCAAAGGCCAAAAAGGCTCTTTCTAATAATTTATTGTTTCTCGTTATCGCCGCTACGGCAGTCGTCGGCTTTTTGGCTGGGACGCGCAGTGACCAGATTATTGGCGTCGTCGGTCCCGTCTTTGGTCTCAAGACCTATGCCGGTGATGTTGACCTGAGCTCGGTCCAGGCGACATACAAGGCACTGAAAGCAAACTACGACGGCAATCTCGATGACAAGGCACTGGCAGAGGGTGCTAATAAGGGCCTAGTCGCTGCAGCCGGTGACGCCTACACGTTGTATATGAACTCAAAGGAGATAAACGCCTTCGAGAATGATCTGTCGGGCACGATCGGTGGTGGAATCGGCGCTGAAGTGGGTGTCCGCCAGGATAAGATCACCATCCTTCGGACACTGAAGTCTAACCCGGCCGAGGCAGCCGGACTGAATGCGGGCGACGTAGTGCTGAGCATAAACGATCAGTCGACGGCAAATAAAACGGTTGAACAAGCCGTGGCCCAGATACGCGGCGAGGCCGGTACGACAGTCAAGCTCTCAATCCTTCGTGGTACGGAGGTTAAAGAATTTACAATTACCCGTGCGATTATCTCTAACCCGAGTGTCAACAGTAGTATCAAGGACGGTGTTGGGACGTTAACACTCACTCGCTTTGACAGCGAAACCGGCACTTTGGCCCGCGCCGCCGCAAGGGATTTCAAAAGTCAGGGCGTTAAAGCGATAATCCTCGACCTTCGCGGGAACGGCGGCGGCTACTTGACGGCTGCACAGGACGTCGCGGGGCTGTGGCTCAATAATAAAGTGGTTGTTTCAGAGCGAACGGGCGGTAAGGTCGTAGAAGAGCTCAAATCAGGTAAGGACGCGATCCTAGCGGGTATTCCGACGACGGTGTTGGTCAATGCCGGCAGCGCTAGCGCCAGTGAAATCGTGGCGGGGGCGTTGCAGGACCATGGTGCGGCCAAACTGGTGGGCGAAAAGACTTTTGGCAAAGGGAGTGTTCAGAAGTTAGTTTCACTTCCCGAAGGAGCTCAGTTGAAGGTAACGATTGCTCGTTGGTATACGCCTAAAGGTAAAAACATTACCAAGGAGGGTATTACTCCAGATATTAGTGTTGCCTTGGACCAAAAAGACGTCGAAGCTGGGATTGACCCGCAGCTCGATGCGGCCATGAAAGCACTCGGTCTGTAATGCTTGTGTTATTAACGGTGAGTGTAGTACTATAATGGACAGTATGGATATAAAGAAAAAAATCCTTCTGGTAGAGGATGACGTCGCACTATCAGCAGTCTATAAATCTCGTATGGAGCTCGAAGGCTTCGAGATTCGTGAAGTTAATAACGGAGAATTAGCCTTGTCGGCGGCTGTCGAATTTAAGCCCGATCTTATTTTGCTAGACGCCATGATGCCGAAGATTAGCGGTTTTGATGTCCTCGACATCTTACGGAACACCGCCGAGACGGCCAATATACGTATTATTATGCTGACCGCCTTGAGCCAGCCAAAAGACAAAGAGCGCGCCGAAGCGCTTGGCGTCGACGACTACTTAGTCAAATCGCAGGTCGTAATCGGTGATGTTGTCGAACGCGTCAAATTCCACCTCGGACTACTCGAACAGCCACCAAGCCAATAACATTTCGTATTGCTAATTCAGCAACCCTTTATTAGAGGGGTTGCTTTTTTATCAAGCTTATGCTATAGTTGTGACAAATAAGGATAATATAAAATGTCACCAGAAAACCCACAAAAACCACAAGAACCTAAATTAATCGAAATGCCCGATTGGTCTACTTATATACCACCCACAGAATCACTTGGAGTTCCTGAAGTTATTGGAGAAGTTGAACGATTTCAGGAAGGTGAGCCAGTTTCCGTAAAACGACACAACAGTATAGACCATATAGGTTGGACTGTTGAGTCGAGTGATTCAGAGGTTACTGTAGTTGTTAAGCCAGGAGAGGCAGGGTACGATTTGGTGAAGAAAGTCCCGACGTCTGAACTCAGGGACCTGCAAAGCAGGCTAGATGACAAATTTGCTCGTGATATGGGTATTAATATACCAGAATCTAGCAGTATCCAAGCGCCCGAAAAAGGCGAGTCAGAGCCCATACCGGACGACAAACTCGATCGTGATATGGGCCGTGTGGCTGCTGCAAATTTGGTGGAAAAACCAGGTAGCAACGTCTCTGGATTTGAAGAGGCGCCTGTTGAAGTCGGCGTATCTCAACCAGAAACTCGACAACCAACGCCCCAGGAGTTTATGGATAAGCTAACGGAGGGCATGTCTGAAGAAGACAAGAGGGCCTTAATGGATTACTCATATTCTAGTGTGAGTAAAAGGATTGCGCAGGAAAATGGCAACGGCAATGCCTCTATGCAAGCTGGATATGACATGGGGGATGCTATAAAAAGCATGTCGCCAATGGCAACAGGCATCAAGGACCAATTCGCTAGATTATATGATAGAAATCAGTGATAGATCTAAGCCTTTTGCGAGAATCGATCAGTCATTTATATCGAAGATATGCCTAAACTATAAATAAAGATAAGCCTAAAAAAATATGCTGTCTCGTACGAGACAGCATATTTTAATTTGTGGCTTTTAAATGACGTGAACTTGGGTGCGGGGTGAGGTTTTGCCGGTAAAGCGGCTTTTGCGCACTTTAGAAAATCCGATAACACCGTCGATGGCAGCGTGAATCGTAAAGTCGCGGCTGATGAAGGTACCGGGACCGGCCAATTTGGTCGAACCTGTTTGGCGGACGAGGACTTCGCCTATCCGGACCGTTTGGCCACCAAAACGCTTGACGCCAAGTCGGCGACCGGCGTTATTGTGGATGTTCTTGGCTGAACCACCTGCTTTAACGTGTGACATGGAGTAACTCCTTTAAATTAATAACAAAATCTAACTGATTGTATCAAATATACAGATGTGAGTCAAGTGTTCTGCGGGGTCTATATCCTAGTCAGGACAAGTAGCTCTCGGGCTACAACTTGATCTTCTCGGAAATATAACAGATCATTTTGCGATATATTGGTAAATTCGTGCGGTTTGAAGCCCAGCTGGGCGATAGTCGCAATGAGTGGCAGGTGGGTAAAATGACCTTCCTTGCTGCGCCAGGCGGGGATAGCGATACAGACGGGCGTGCCGCTTTCTAGCTGTGGGGCGAGGTTCTTTAGGAACTCGGTCAGGATGTGATTGCAGTTTTTACGCACCTCGTCGAGCTTGCTGGGTGACGGTGGCGCACTGAAGGGCTGCCCGAGGTAGGTCTCGGCGACGATGGCGTCGATCGGTTGCTGCCATGTGGCGTTAGTAGCGTCACCGACGTGCAAATTAAAATCGAAGCGAAGGTGGTGGGTGTCTGCCAGCCAGGTCAGGTTCTCACGGCTGTAGTGGACCATCTTGTCGGCCAGGTCACTGCCGTAGACGCCGTAGCCCAACAGGGCGGCTTCCTGTAGAATGACGCCAGTACCACAAAAGGGGTCGAGGATGCGGGCGTGCGGGGCGGGGTGGGCGAGATTGATCATGATTTGAGCCAGTTTTGGCGGCAACATACCAACGAAGGCGTCGCGTTTTGGCCGTTCTTGGTCACGTTTGGTGTAGGCAGTGATGTTTTGGGCTCCAGTGCTCTCGGCGATGACAATCTTGCCGTCCTTGGAGCGGATAATCAGTAACTCGACCTTGTTGGAAGCTAGCCCGAGCTTATTGTGGTGGCTGGTTGCAGTGCTGAGGGCAGCTTCTTGGTTGGGAACGAGGCGAAGGCTAACACCATTTTTCTTGAGCTTCTGTTTGAGGATGAGGCCGATTTTTTGGACATCTCTGGGATCGACATTGAAGCCGTAAGCGCTGAGCCCAAGCGTTATCTTGCCTTCAAACGAAGCCCAGTCTCGGCTGTAGTGTTGAACAATTTTTTGATTCACTTTATGCCAGTCGCCGGAGGTGATATCAATCGTGATGACACCAGCCTTGAGCGCGCCGCCCAGGTCTTGAATTTCAAGTCGGTCGGTATCGACGGTGGCGGCTAAATTTGAGAGCGGGGTGACGTTATTACCACCGAATACTCGTTCGAGTTCGGCGATTCCAAGGGCGGGTTGTCGGCCTAAAAGTGCTACATACATAGACTCTATTATACGACGTTAGAGGTGTTTTTGGTGCTATAATAAACATTAGTTATGTCATTTCGAGCTTGGGTCACGGTCATTACGCTCATCCTGCTAAGTCTTGTGGTTTATTTTGGATGGCCTCAAATCGTTCACGCCTGGGGCTTGCTGGGTACGATTAATCTATGGATATTGGTACTACTTATCCCCGTCCAGTTTTTTAGTTACTACGCAATCGGTGCGATGATTTTTTCTTACCTGAGGTCAAAAGGCGAGTTGAAGACGACTTCGCATTGGGAAATGACACGCATGGCGTTGGAGCTCAACTTTGTCAATCACATCGTACCGAGTGGTGGCGCAGCCGGCTTTTCATATTTAGGCTGGGTGCTGAGTCGTCATGGGGTCCGCCCGGGACGGGCCACAATGGCACAAATAGTCCGCTTCGTGCTAGCCTTTGTGAGCTTTATCTTTATTCTGGTGATTGCCGTCATCGGACTCGCACTGGACCACCAAATCGGTCGGGGTATTATTATTATCAGCGCCGCAATGACACTGGCCGCAATTGCCGGGACCGTCCTTTTGAGTTACATCCTTGGGAGTAAACGCCGCCTGACCCTTTTCTCAGGATGGCTGACTAGAACGGTAAACGCTACCATTACTTTTATCAGTCGAGGCAATAAACAGCAGGTGGTGAAACTTGAAGTGGTTGAAAATTTTTTCATCGAACTGTATCAAGATTATATCGAGATTCGCCATGACAAACGGATTCTAATCCGTCCGTTGATCTGGGCCATCCTTGTCAACTTGGCCGATGTCGCCCTGTTGTGGATATCGTTTCTCGCCCTTGGGGTCTTGGTGAACCCGGCACTGCTGTACGTTGCTTTCGGTGTTGCGTCGGTGGCAAGTATCGTTTCCGTAACGCCTGGTGGCGCGGGGTTATACGAGGCTATCATGATTGCGCTGCTTGTCTCGGCCGGCGTACCAGCCGAGGTTTCGATTGCAGGTACGTTGGTCGCCCGAGTGACACTGTTGCTGGGGACCGTTATCTTTGGGTATCTATTCTATCAATTAACGATTGTGAAATATGGAAAAAATCCGCTATAGCGTCAGCGATTTTATCGCGATAACCAATCAGACGCTTGACTATGCTTATCCGAGCGTAGATATCGAGGGCGAGGTCGCTTCGTTTAAGGTTAATCAAGGAAAATTCATATTCTTTAATATTAAGGATGCGGGTGGGAGTCTCGGCTGTTTTATGACCGTCTGGCAGATGCGGGTACCTATCGAAGATGGCATGAAGGTTATCGTTACAGCGACACCGAAGCTGACGCAATGGGGTAAATTCAGTCTGACGGTCAAAACTGTTCGACCAAGTGGGGAAGGGGCGCTCAAAAAAAGCTTCGAGCTGTTAAAGGCAAAACTCGATCATGAGGGGCTCTTTTTGGAGTCTCGTAAACGGGCCTTGCCGACCATACCGCGGCGCGTAGCTGTCATTAGTAGTACTCAATCGGCGGGTTATGCTGATTTTATCAAGATAGTGAACGATCGGTGGGTCGGGCTACGCATCGATGTGGCACACGTTCAAGTACAGGGTGCTGACTCACCGGACCAGATTATTCGTGCTTTGAGTTATTTTAACGAACGAGATGAGTTACCCGAAGTTATCATCGTGATTCGTGGTGGTGGTAGCGCCGATGATTTGGCAGCCTTTAATGATGAGCGACTAGTCCGGGCAATCGCTGGTAGTCGCATACCGACACTGGTTGGGGTTGGGCACGAGACAGACGAAAGCTTGGCTGATCTGGCAGCGGATGTGCGAGCGGCCACGCCGAGCAACGCCGCGCAAATTCTTGTCCCGGACAAGAACGAGATTATCAGGGTGGCACGTTATCAAGTACGGTCGCTCCTTCCACGTGTCGAGGGCGCTATCAACCAACAGTCAGTCTTAGTGCGGGCCACGTTATCCGACATACTCGCACGCACCGAGGTGAACATCGAACAGCGTCAGGAGCAGTTAGGCAGCCTCAGACGTGTTCTGGCCCAGTTAGACCCTCAGACTGTTCTAGCAAGGGGCTACGCGCTGATACGGGGGCTACAAAAAATAGGTGCGATGATCGAGATAGAAACCGATAAGACTATAATTAAAGCGGAGGTAAAAAATGTCAACACCAAATAAAACGATTCAAGAGAAAACCGCCGAATTATCCGAACTGGTGTCCTGGTTCGATAGCGAAGACTTCACACTGGAAACCGCCCTCGATAAATTCAAAGAGGCCGAGGCTTTGGCGGAAAGCATCGAGATTGACCTAAAAGCGCTAAAAAATGATATTCAAATCGTCAAACAGAAGTTTGATAGCGAGTTGTAGCTAATGTGGACTTGGATTGTCGGCGTCCTCGTTCTGTCGTTTGGTCTGGTTGTCTTTCGCGGTGCACCATACGTTCCTAGTCAGAAACGCTACGTGAGGCAGGCATTTACCGAGCTCTATCCGCTGGGAAATGAGGATGTGCTGGTCGATGTTGGTAGCGGCGACGGGATTGTCCTGCGCCTGGCATCCGAATGTGGCGCGCAGGCTATTGGCTATGAACTGAACCCAATACTAGTGATTATTTCTCGCTTTTTGTCGCGCTTTGACAATAAAGTTAATATAAAACTGGTCGATTTTTGGTTGGTACCACTCCCTGACACGACGACAATTGTCTATGCTTTTGCGGCTACACCGTATATGAAAAAAATGATTCACAAAATGCAACAAGAGGCCAATCGGCTCGGTCGACCGTTACGATTCATCAGCTTTGGCAGTTCGTTAACTGGACTCGAAGCCGACGGGTCATTGGGTGCGTACAACCTATACACGTTTTACCCTTTACACGTTCCGGAAGCACAAGTATAATGACGCTATGATATCACTCAAACATATACATGAGAGCGGGCAGGTGAACGGCTGGCTGATTTCAACGATTAGCCTTGCCATCTTAAGCATCGGAGCCATAGCGGGCGCGGTCTGGGGAATTCTTAACTACACGGAGCAAAAGACGAATATTGACAACAAGGTTAATATTGCCGTTGTGACCGCCAAGAAAGAGCAAGCCGACGTTGACGAGGCAAAGTTTGCCGAGCGCGAGAAGGAACCCAACTATCAATTCGTCGGACCAGCCGACTATGGACGTCTGACATTTAATTATCCAAAGACCTGGAGCACTTTCGTTAACAGGGACGTGACTCAGGGCGGCACATTTGAAGCCTACCTTAACCCCGTTACTGTACCTCCCGTTAGCCCATCGCAGCAGTACGCGCTTCGGGTAACTATCGAGGAAAAGAGCTACGATACGGTCATCGCCAGCTACGCACCGCTCGTAAAAAAGGGCACATTACGCTCAAGTGCGGTCAGTGTCGATGGCAATAATGGCACCCGGATTGACGGCAGTTTCAGTAAAGACATCCGCGGCTCGGCGGTGATTTATAAGATTCGAGATAAAACCGTGACTCTTCGAACCGACGCCGATACATTCAAGCCAGACTTCAACGCATTGATTCAATCGATTAAGTTTAACCAGTAACCTCACGGCGTCACTCATGCTACACTAAAGGTAGTATGAGTGCAAAGCGAGGGACGCACGAACAGCTTGAGGCAGGGCCACTAAGTGATGGCTTATCCTCGCTCGTCGTCGCCGCACACGAATTGAAGGCACCTTTGGCGTTAGTCCGTCAACTATCTTTGACACTTGAGGCAGGGGAGTTGTCGACGAGTGAGCGGCAACGGATGCTGCGCCAGATCAGCCTTACCAGCGAACGGGCGCTTCGCCTAACGAGCGACCTTACTCGGTCTGCCAGGTTGAAGGATGCCATGTTCGCCCTGGAGCCGATTAACCCGCATCAGTTGTGCGAAGATATTGTTCATGAACTGACGCCGCTTTTTGCCGCGCACGGTCGGGACGTGCGGTTGATGCCGCGTCAACACCCACTGCTATTGGTGGCAAATCGAGATCTTTTACGTCGAATTATCATGAATTTCAGTGATAACGCTCTTCATTACGCTAAGGACGACAGTGTTGTCGAAATCCAGATACGGGCGCTCAATGCCGGTCAAACCATTCGCTTGGGGGTACGTGACTATGGTCCAGCGCTTTCGACAGATATTTGGAAGTCGTTACAATCAAAACTTGTGATGGCGCCGCAACCAATTCACGCTCGACCGCAGAGTAGCGGCCTGGGCTTGTATATCGCCGGTCAATTCGCCGACGCGATGAACGGCACAATAGGTGTGATTAGACATCATGATGGTGCGACATTTTATGTCGATTTGCATGCGTCGCGCCAATTGAGCTGGTTGTGAAAAAAACATCAGTCCTCATTGTGGAAGACGATACTTGGCTTGCCGAGCAGCAAGTACGCGTTTTAGAAAAAGCCGGGTTTCAGGCAACGATTTCGCCCCACCCGATAGCAGCAATCAAGGCGGTCGACGCCATTCACCCGGACGTCATCGTGCTGGATGTGTTGTTGACGGGGAGTACGGCATTTGCGCTACTCCATGAACTGCAGTCATACGGCGATACGGGCGACATTCCGGTGATATTATGCACCAATCTAGCTAGCGAACTATCGCTTGATACGCTGGCGCCATACGGCGTACGACGGATTCTCGATAAGACGACGATGTTACCGGACGATGTTGTCACCGCGGTCCGGAGCGTCCTGGCGTGAACAGCCTCAGGACGCGCGCCATCGTGTTGCGACGGACGAACTATGGCGAGGCGGATAGGATACTGCAGTTGTTGACACCTAGCGGTAAGCGTAGTGTGATGGCAAAAGGCGTACGACGTGAAAAAAGTCGATTGGCTGGCGGCATCGAATTGTTCGCGGTTAGCGATGTGGTTATCGGCGAAGGGAAAGGTGAACTCGGCATTTTGACGTCGGCCCGACTAGTGCAGTTTTACCGCCACATCATGGAAGACTACGACCGGATGCAGTTTGCCTATACGGCGATTAAGTTGGTGTCGAGAGCCAGTGAAATGGTCGATGAATCGGACTGGTACGACGTTCTTGCGGAGGTGTTGATGGCGCTTGACGTTCACTCGATTCAATTCGACATGATTCAAACGTGGTTTTATTTGCGCTATGCGGCGCTGCTTGGTCACGAGCTGAGCCTGTGGCATGACATCGGTGGTCAGAAGCTTTCGGCCGATGCGACCTACCGCTACGACGAATCCGAACAGGGCCTTCGAGCCGTCAACGGTGGAGAGTTGGGGTCAGATCATATTAAATTATTACGTCTGATTGCAACCCGACCACTGCGGACCCTAGCTCAAATAGGTGGTACCGAGGCGCTTCTGGCCAACTGCTCGTTGGTCTCTCGGCAACACGCGGCGATATAATCGGTAATTACTGGTATAATAATCAGTAATTATGAGTGATAATAATATCAAGAACGAAAAGATGGAAGCAATCGTGTCTTTGGCAAAACGCCGAGGCTTTATTTATCAAGGTAGTGAAGTGTACGGAGGTTTGAGTGGTACTTGGGACTACGGTCCGCTTGGTGTCAGCCTGAAGCGCAATATCATGAACCTGTGGTGGAAGATGTTCGTCGAGGACCGCGAAGATATGTACGGCGTCGACGCGGCGATTTTGATGAACAAACAAGTCTGGAAGGCAAGTGGCCACGTTGATACCTTTACCGATCCACTGGTCGAGGATCTTGATACGAAGCAGCGTTTTCGCGCTGATCACCTACTGAAAGACGCCGGCTACGAGGTCGATGGTTTGAGTCTGGCTGATATGACGGCGCTGATTCGCGAGAAAGACATCAAGAGCCCGACCGGCCACGCTCTGTCTGACGTCAGAACCTTTAATATGATGTTCAAGACAACGGTCGGACCGGTTGAAGACGAAGCGAGCATCAGTTATCTGCGTCCTGAAACAGCTCAGGGTATTTTCACCAATTATCGCAACGTCGTCGATAGTTTTTACCCAGATTTACCATTCGGTTTGGCGCAACAGGGCAAGGCCTTCCGTAACGAAATCAGTCCGCGCGACTTTATTTTCCGCGCCCGCGAGTTCGAACAAATGGAAATTGAATACTTTATTGATCCAGCCAACTGGGAAGTGGAGTTTAAAAACTGGGTTAAGCTGGTTCACGACTGGACCGATGCGCTGGGGCTACCAGCCGAGAATGTCCACGAATTGGAAGTGGAAGAAGCCGACCGCGCTCATTACAGCCAGCGGACGATTGATTTTGAGTTCGATTTTCCGATCGGCCGCGAAGAATTACTAGGATTGGCGTATCGCGGTAGCTTTGACCTTGATAACATCCAACGCGAAGCGGGCAAGAACATGGCCTACGTCGTCAAAGGAACGAATACAAAATTTGTGCCACACGTCATCGAGCCTTCATTCGGTGTTGAACGCACCCTGATGGCTGTTCTGTCGGCGGCCTATACTGAAGACGAAGTCAACGGCGAAAAGCGTGTCTTTTTGAAGCTTCCCGAACACCTGGCACCCGTTAAGTATGCCGTGTCACCACTTCTAAAAAACAAACCAGAGCTGGTGGCCAAAGCTCGCGACGTCTATGCGATCCTCAAGAAGAAATACGGTAATGTGATGTGGGATGACAACGGTAACATCGGCAAGCGCTACCGTCGCCAAGACGAAATCGGGACGCCGTACTGCGTCGTAATTGACTTCGACACCCTCGAGAACGATACGGTGACGATCCGTCAGCGTGACACGACCGAGCAACAACGGGTTGCCATCGATCAACTTGGCTAAGGTAAACGTAAATGGCTAAGATTATTCGCGTCATTGACACAATGCAACAGGACTACGCTTACGAGTTAGTCGCCGCGATGGGGAAGGATTTTTCACCCGATTTTAAACCAGAGCTGACGCCAAAGGAGATGCTCGCACTCGGTGTTTTTGGCGGCGTCTATATGCGTGATTGTAAGGAAGAATTTCCTAATGACTGGTTTGTGAAGGCCCGGTTTGCAACAGGCAAGCGAGACGCAACGTTAAATTACTTTCAGATTGATGCCAGTCAATCGTTGAGCGAGTGGCGGCGTAAAGGCTGGATCTATGACGATGATCCACGGGGATGGTTTCAGTGGTATTGTCGTTACTACCGGGGGCGACGCTTGCCGGAAGAGGATTTGCGGCAAATAAAGCGCTGGAAAAATATGACCCGCCATACGTCGCAGATAAAGAAATTTTGCGCCCCTGGTGATCTAGCCTGTCGACGGAGGCAACGACAGGCGGTTTTACATTGGGCATATGATAGTCGAAAAATCTAATAACTTTGTTACAATAAGCACTGATTGATGAAAAAAAATAAAAAAACACAAAAGTTTATGTGGCTGTATGTCGGATTGCTGGCGGCGCTGCTGGCCGCACCCTCGGTAACAATAATTAAGATTGCTTCGGCTGCCGTCGACCCCCTGGTATTCAACTCGCTGCGTTTTTCAATGGTTGTCGTCGTAACGGCCCCCTATATGATGTACATGGGACGACGATTTACTAAAAAAAATCTGCAGCAGGCATTGCTAATGGGGATTTGCATGACCATTGCGACCCTCAGTTACGTCACGGCGATTAGTTTGAGTCAAGCCAGTTACGTATCGGTTGTCACGTTGGCGACGCCGGTTATTTTTATTGTATTCTCGATTATATTGACGGATGACCGTTTGAAAAAACGCGCTGCTCTAGGAATTACTTTGGCCGCAATTGGGGCGTTCGTCGTCGTCGCCTTGCCGTTTATTCTAGCGGGGGAAGAACCTACTTTGTATAATCCGTGGGCTACTTTTCTGGCGATAGTAAATTGTCTCTTTTTCCCTTTGGCGATTATATTTTCACGCAAGGCAAACGAACAGGGCCTGCCAATCATGGCCTCGTTTGGGTTCGCGTCGGCCGTTGTGGCGGTGGTGTGTACCTTATTGACACTCGTTTTCGTTGGTGTCGACGGGTACGCGCCAGCTGGCTCGATTAGTGTTATCGCTCCGATTGTATACTCGGCGATTGGTGTCGCGTTGATCGCCCGCTCCTTAAACGTGGTGAGCTATGAACATCTCGGCGCGGTGGTTAGTGGCGCGCTGTCGTACGTCGAATACTTACTGGCGATCATTCTACCGATTCTCATTCTCGGCGAGCATATTACGATTGAACTTATAGTGGGCGGCCTGCTCATATTCAGCGGTGTCTATGTTATTGAAACACAACACCATACAGCTAAACACCGACATATCAGGGTTATGCAGCATCGCTAAGTGGGTATAAAAACGACAGAACCTAGCGTTTTTTAATCATTAATTCCAGGTTTGAAATATAATGGATCGGGTTGACTAATTTGTGGGCACGTAAGTAGGCAAGGTGGATTTCGACAAACGGCAATTGGTTGTCGGGCCACTCTGGAGCAGTCGGGCTGTATTTACTGACGGTTTTCATTGTCGGATCATCTTGGAGTGACTGTAGTTTTGTCGTCACTTCTTCCAGCGTCATTACGCCGCCACCTTCACTTGCTTAGGCTTTTTGATTGCTTTTCGTTGACCAATTCCCTTTGCCATTGTAGATCCTTCCGTGTGACTCCACACATAATATGTTGTCTATTATGCACCAAAATGGCTAAAACTCCTAATCGGACTAGTGTGGTAGATGTAGTAGAATAGTGGGAGATGATTATTTACTATACAGATGGCAGTGCAAGCCCTAATCCCGGTCCCGGGGGATTTTCAGTTATCAAAAATGGAGCTCCGCATATATTAGGCAGCGAAGAAGGAGCAACTACCAATATTCGCATGGAAGGTAAGGCGATTTTGGCAGCGCTCAAGGACGCCGACGGTGAGCGTGCCGAGTTATTTACCGACAGTGAGTTTTGGATTAACGTGATTACTAAATGGGCACCAGGCTGGGAAGCTAAGGGATGGAAGAAAAAAGGCGGTGATATCAAGAATCTTGATATTGTTCGTGAGGTGTATCCGCTCTATCAACAGTCACACGTCACCCTAACGTGGGTACGAGGCCACGAGGGCGACGAAGGCAATGAGATGGCCGATGAGTGGGCTAACAAGGCGCGAGCGGGCGAGAGACTATAATTAGACGGTCTGTATCGTCACACATTGCGTTACGATAACGTTAGTTGTACAATTAACTTCAATATTTTATGAGTGAACTCAATTCTTTTGATGAGCTGGACGAGGGAGAACCCCCGTCGCCAAGTGGTACTTTATCCCTCGAGGGTTACTTTAGGAGCGTGACCAACCAGATTGGTACCGGCTTGCGGTATAGTGACTACGGTAATACTGGGAGTAGGTGTTCTGTCGCGGTCAATCTATATGATCTTGAGATTGTAGGTGAGATTAAGAATTACAGAATTTCCCAGGTGCTATCGGCGTCGACTTGTATCAGCGTCGGTGACCTGGAGAGGCGTGTATCGAGCTCGATGGCCCGTGCTGCGGTGAACTATGGCTTTGCTCAATCTTTGGACCCAGAACGTGAGTATCCGGCATTTATTAGCGCCTCAGATCGCGGAACTTTTAGCCTGATGTTTGAGCGGCCATTCGTCCGAGCCATGTTGATAGGTGACCGGCCTGGTTCGGATGAACGCTTGATGTCGGTGAGGTCTCAGCACGTCCACTCAACCAGCGAACTGCTTGTCTTACTGGCTGGGCTGACCACGCTATTTAACCGCCTTTGAGACAAAAAAACATCATTCCTTGCGAAAATAGTGCGGTACAATAGGTAGCAGTTGTTAACCAAAAAAAGAAAGTAATTATAATAATGGAAACCGAATCACGCGACACGACCGATATTTTTCTGTGGGCCAATAATATTGACGCTGTCAAAAAAGAGCTTGATGTCGAGTTCTTTCTGTTCAACAAGAACTACACGCCGTACACGACCAGTTTTAGTAAAGAGCTGAATTCTCAAATCAAACCGCTTTTTTTGTATGATTTAATCAATTTTGTCAATATGGGAGCGGGTACTGGCCTGTCAGTTCGTGATTTTGAACTGTCTGAAAAAGAAGAAGACGTGCTGTTACGGACGAATCTTGAAAATGTCGGTCGGGCTGAGACACTGCTTCATTTGATCGAGCACCAGCGCAGCGATATTGTGGCGTTCAGCGAAGAGGAGCATGAGTTCAAGCGCATCAAGGGGATTATCGCACGCTTCACCCACAAAAATTCGCCCTCCAAACCTTTTTATGCCATTAAGCAAATCTCACAGGGCCAGGTCCTAAAAGGGACGACCGCCTGGGAGTTTCGCGAAGGAAAATTCGGCGCTTTCCAGGCCGACGTTGGACTCAAAATACCACCGGATAACCAAGTCTTGATTATCGATAAGGATATTTTCGTCTTTAATCAGAGTAAATTTGAGCGTTTGTTCAATTACGACTACAAAAAACAAGCCCTGGCCGATATCAAGGTGGCCGAAATTGAAAAACAGTTCAAATTGAGCTTTCCTGACGGACTGGATCTGCAAACGATGGTCCGAGAACGTAAGAAGACGATTAACAAGATTCAAAAGATTGAAATAGGCCCAATTTCCCAGGAGCAAGTGGTTGATTACGCTGACACCATGGCTTTGGAGTTAATGACTGACGACGCTGGGGCAATCATTATCCTGGACGGGAATGATTTGGATACGTTCGTCAATCTTATCAACGAAGACTACATGACTAGCGAAGTGACCGGACGTCGTTTCGAAGTAAAAAGCAAAAAGCTACTCGATGATCCAGAAGGTGAACCGCCCAGAGGTTAGGATGAGACTGTAAAAATCATTTGAAAGTAATACGCCTATTTTAGGCGTATTACTTTAATGCCACCGTCAGTGTAGTAGAAGACGTTAAATTGTTGGGCACGAAATTTAATCTTCTCGCCGGCTTCGGTGGTGTGTTGCGTTTTTATCTGCTGGGTTTGTTTGAGAGTGCTAATTATAAAGTCGCGTTCACGGTCGGAATGCTTGTTGCCACCGTGGTTCATTTGGCCGGTATGCCATTGGATGTCGACGGCGTGTGACTCTTCGGTGGCGGCACCTATCCAGATTTCTTTTTCAAGATGGAGCAGGTGGCGGAGTTTGTGTACCCAGAATATATAGTGGCTTGAGTCTTTTTCGCCAAAAGGAGGTAGTTCGAGTCGCCAAAAACGGACGTGATGGCGAGTTCGGGCGCTGCCGGCATCGTTGAGCGGCATTTCAAAACCTATGTCATGGGGTCGATTGAAAAGGTATAACTTTGTAAACGGGGCCCGCTCGTAGGGGGTGTTAAACAGGATGGAGGCCATTTCGTGGAGGATGTTTTTAATTGTCGAAGCATCGGCCATGTACCAACCGGCTTTTTCCATTGCCGCCTGGAGGTGTCGACGGTCTTTGACGATGACCGCAATATTGACTGGATCGGACGGCCACCCATCGGCTGTTGTTGAATACAGCGGAATACGGTTCGGCTTGATGACGAGTTGAAAGATACGAATCAGGGCGGGGATGGCGACGTAGGCCAAGAAACAATAAGCAAGGAGGAGCACGACGTACATCGGCAGGCGAGCGTCGACGTACGGGAAGGCCTTGAACACCGTGAACCACAGAACGAGAGTTCCAGTTGCGAATATAAGGACCCGCCAAAGGGTCCGGAATAAAAATAGTAACATGACTCATTTCATTATAGCTGACGACGGCAGGGTTGTCTAAAAATGGTATACTTAGAGTAATGAATCAGGCACTTGCACTAGAGATTATGCTTGCGGGGGAAAGCGTGCTACTGACCGGACCAGCGGGGTCGGGTAAGACCTTTGTGTTGAACCAATTCATCCGTATTTCTAAAAGCCAAGGCAAGCACGTCTCGGTGACGGCGACGACGGGTCTGGCGGCCACACACCTTGGAGGTACAACCATTCATAGTTGGAGCGGCATCGGTATTAGCGATGAACTAACTCATGGCTTTGGTGATCACGTCGCGAAAGGCCGTCGCGAAATTATCGAGAAAACGGACGTCCTGTTGATTGATGAGATTAGTATGCTACATGACTTCCGTCTCGATATGGTAGACGAGGTCTGTCGCACCGTGCGCGTCAAAGACGAACCGTTCGGGGGAATTCAAGTAATCATGAGTGGTGATTTCTTTCAGCTACCACCTATTAACAGGGGTGATTCGCGGGCGGGCGGTTTCGTAGTGGAAAGTAAAGTCTGGCAAGAACTTGACCCAACAATATGTTATCTAGAGGACCAGTTTCGCCAAGATGATGAGAAGTTGCTCGATATTTTGAATTCGCTACGGGCTGGTGAACTGAGGCGTCACCACGCCGAAATGCTACTGGAGCGTGTCGGCGTCGAACCGGAAGAGGGAAGCCTACTGACCGAACTCCACACCGTCAATGTCGATGTCGATCGTATCAACAATGCAAAACTGGCCGAGCTAGAAGGTGACGAACTTTTTTATACACAGACGACAACCGGCTCGGCTAATTACGTCGAGAACTTGCAGCGTTCAGTACTGGCACCGGCGACGCTTCGTGTCAAAAAAGGCGCTTTGGTGATGGCCGTCAAAAATAGCCTCGAACGTAAATATGCCAACGGTAGTCAGGGTGTGGTCATCGATTTCGAACCGGGAACGGAATACCCAGTTGTGAAGTTCAAAAACGGCAAGACCGTGACTATGAGCCCAGACACCTGGGAGCTACGCGACGGCGACAAAAAGCGCGCCAGTATCTCACAAATTCCTCTGCGATTGGCCTGGGCGATCACAGTCCATAAATCACAGGGCATGACTCTTGACGCAGCCAAGATTGATTTGCGAAAAGCTTTCGTTGAAGGTATGGGCTACGTCGCCTTGAGCCGAGTAAAAAATTTAGACAACTTGTATTTATCGGGTATCAATCAGTTAGCGCTCCGAGTGAGTGAAGTTGCGCAAGCTATTGATGTGTCGCTGCGTGACAAGGCGGCGCGGGACAGAAAACGCTTTGCTTACTTGGAGGTATCGGCCGAAAAACGCAAGACGGAGTTGCCTAAAAAGTCTGCCAAAGCAAGCGGTTGGTCTGATAAAATTGCCGCGATGCGTAAAACCTACCCGAACGCCTATCGACCCTGGGAATCGCTACAAGACGCGCAGTTGAAGGAGAAGTTTCAGAACGGCGCTACCGTAAAAGAGCTGAGTAAAATACTCGGCCGGCACGAGGGTTCGATTAAGATGCGGCTGCAAAAGCACTTTGGTGAAGACGTAGTCCAATAGTGGTTTTGACTGTCTAAGACTGTAAGATTGTTCGTACAGTTTCAGGAGTAGCGTATAATAGACCTTACTGTATGGAGAAAAAAACACCACTCGAATTTCCAAAACGCTTTCTTTGGGGCGCGGCAACCGCGGCTCATCAAGTCGAGGGCGGCAACCATAACCAATGGACGGTGTGGGAGTTAGAAAATGCCAAAGCCAAGGCCCATCAGGCCGACTACGTTCTAAATGACTATAGTAGCTGGAGTAGGATCAAGGATCAGGCCAAAGATCCGGACAATTACGTCTCCGGTGAGCTGGGCGATCATTACCACCGGTACGAACAGGACTTCGAGCTGCTCGATAAAATGAACATGAACGCCTATCGGTTCAGCGTCGAGTGGTCACGTATCGAACCAGAGGAGGGTGTCTGGGACGCTGAGGCGGTGATGCACTATAAACAGTATGCCGCCCGCTTGAAGAAGCGCAATATCGAACCGATTGTGACATTGTTTCATTTTACGTTGCCAATCTGGTTCGTCGAAAAAGGCGGTTTTACGAAGCGATCGAACGTCAAGTACTTTACTCGTTACGCTGAAAAAATAATCAGCGAGTTGGGCACGAGTGTTCGATTGATTATTACCATCAATGAACCCGAGGTGTATGCCACCGAAAGTTATTATCATCAAACGTGGCCACCAGCCGTCTTCAATCGTTACCAGTGGTGGAGAGTGGTCAATAATTTGGCGTATGCCCACCGTCAATCCGCCAAAGTCATTCATCGCCTCAATCGACGCTACAGGGTATCGATTGCCAAAAATTCAAACTTCTTTTATCCGGGCGATAACGCCTGGCTGAGCCGGCTGAGCGCCGCGCTGATGCAGTATGCCCAGGATGACTATTTCATCAAGAAAGTTATCAAACAATGTGATTTTTTAGGAGTTAATTACTATTTTAGTAACCGAGTCTACGGCTACCGAATCCATAATCCCGATCAGGAATTGAGTGATCTCAATTGGGATATGCACCCAGCAGACATTCAGTATGTATTGGAGCGGTTGCACGCAAAGTATAAACTTCCTATTCTTATCACCGAAAATGGTCTGGCCGATGCCGATGATAGCCGCCGCCAGTGGTGGATTACCCAGACTCTCTTAGCTATGCAGAAAGCAATGGCCAATGGTGTTCAGCTTCAAGGGTATTTGCATTGGAGTCTGTTGGATAACTTTGAGTGGGCGTACGGTAAGTGGCCACGGTTCGGTTTGGCGGCGGTCGACTACACGACGGGGGAGCGGACCTTACGGCCAAGTGCTCGTTGGTTCGGGCGCGTTATTAAGCGAATAAGGGGTCTATAGGCCAACTATGGATGAGCCATTTGCTAAGAATGATATAAAGATTGCCGTGATTGGCGGAGGGACGGGAAGTTTCACACTCCTCTCGTCTCTTAAGAACTACACCAAACAGCTGGCCGCCATTGTGAATATGGCCGATGACGGTGGCAGTACGGGTGTGCTACGAGACGAATTAGGCACGCTGCCTTCGGGCGACGTTCGACAATGCTTGGTAGCGCTCAGTGATTCGCCAAAAATTCGCGACCTGTTTGATTATCGATTCGAAGAAGGCACGTTTGGTGGTCATTCGTTTGGGAATATACTGCTGACGGCTTTAGAGAAGGTGACGGGAAGCTTCACTGAAGCAGTGGCGACCGCGTCCGACATTTTACGTATCAATGGTATGGTTATCCCAGCTACGCTCGACGATGTCAGGCTCAAAATGGAGTGGCCAGAGGCGAGTTTGATTTTACGTGGTGAGCGGGTGATAGACGCTCACTATTTTCAGTATGATCCTCAGCGGGCGCGTTTGTCGCTAACTCCCAAGGCTGAGGCTAACCCTATGGCTGTCGAGGCCATCAAGCAAGCCGACTTGATTGTTATTGCCCCTGGCGACCTGTATACGTCACTTGGTCCGTTACTAGTTATAGACGGTATCGGTGATGCCCTGCGCCAGTCAGATGCCTTGAAAATTTACGTTTCAAATCTAGTCACGAAAGGCGGACAAACCGCTGGTTTTACGGTCAGCGACCACGCCAGCGAAATCGAACGTTTTGCCGGTGGGAGTTTCTTGGACTACGTACTGTATAACAAGGAAGAACCGAGCGCCAAAGTAGCCGCCCGCTATCGAAAAGAGGCTGCCTATTTAACAGAAGTCGACAGTGATAGCTTGAAGCAAGCCAGCTATCAGGCGGTTGGTGGTGATTTTTTGAGTCGGATTGCCGAGGTGAGCAAAGCCGACATCTTACCGGTGACCAGGTGTTTGATTCGCCATGACGCGAACGCCGTCGCGACCGTAATTATAGAGACCTACCACCGTAGCAGGGGATAGTCGCTACGGCGTTCGCGCCGCGGAACAAAGCCTAGGCTCCAATCCAAAACGCAACACGTAGTAGGAGCGGCGTCAGCCGCTTCTACACTCCACTAAAAAACATCTCTGCTCAAGAACTTGTAGACTAGGAGTTATCACACAACTACTAAACAAGGAGAACAGAGATGCCTC
>JBBRTA010000016.1:0-13800 GCA_038244885.1 Saccharimonadales bacterium (SeqCode)
CGCGGGCTGGTACAGGGTAGCGCAGACCGGCCAGGCTATGAAGTCGGCGGTAAAACCGGAACTTCCCAGACACTCATCAACGGAAACTATAATAATAATCAAACAGTGGGGACATATTTGGGCTATGGCGGCGACGTGACGCCGCGGTATGTCATAATGATACAGGTATCGGGCAAGAATAAGGCCCTGCAGGGTTCCCGAGATGCCGGACCGATATTCACTGATATATCCAACTGGATGATTGACTACTTAAAACTACAGCCGAAGGGGTAAACAATGGAACAACTCACATTCGCCAATCTAACACACGAGCTCACGGGCACTTTTATCTTAAGCGTTGCCGCCTTCTTGTTGGCGATGTTTTTGACCCCGATCTATACATTTTTAGCGTATCGCTATAAGTTTTGGAAAAAGCAACGCAGTACCAGCACAACAGGGGAGGTACTCGAGGTCTTTACCAAGTTGCACGCTGACAAATTCAAGCGTAATATTCCGACAATGGCTGGCCTGATCTTCGTGGCCGCCATTAGTGTCGTCACTTTGTTCAACCTGGATCGCGGCGAGACATATCTACCGCTGGCTGCACTCGTTAGTGGAGCACTCGTCGGATTGCTTGACGACGTGATTAACCTTAAAGGACACGGCAAGGGCCCGGCTGGCTTGCGTTCGAGCTTGAAATTTATCATGATATCGGTAATCGGTCTTGGACTCGGTTGGTATTTCTTTATAAAACTTGGTATTGATGTCGTACATATCCCGTTCTTAGGTGATTGGACGCTCGGCTGGTTAATCATTCCGTTATTCGCCTTTATTGTTGTCGCGGCTGGGAACGCGGTCAATATTAGCGACGGGCTCGACGGGCTGGCTGGCGGATTAGTGGCTATCAGTTACGGCGCATTTGGTGTCATCGCCCTGTTGCAGGGTCAGTTCTTCCTGGCCGGTTTCTGTTTTACGGTAGTGGGAGCACTGATGAGCTACCTCTGGTTTAATATTTATCCGGCCAGGTTCTTTATGGGCGACGTCGGCAGTTTTGCCCTCGGAACGTCACTGGGTGTTGTGGCTATACTAACCAATACGCTTTTCCTCCTCCCAGTCATTGGAGTCGTGTTTGTCGTCGAGGCCGGATCGAGTCTTATCCAAATCGTCAGCAAGATAGTTTTTAAAAGGAAGGTGTTTATTTCCGCGCCGATTCACCACCATCTCGAAGCAATCGGTTGGCCGGAGACGAAAGTCACTATGCGCTTCTGGGTAATCGCTTACGTGGCGGCCTTTGTCGGCGTCCTTCTTGCCCTGATAGGCGGTAATATCTAATATGACCGCGACGAGGCGGTTACAGGAGGCACTGAGCGCTACGGGGCAATCCGTCTCGTCCGTCCGACGCCACCGACCGGATTATTACATCGTCCTTTTCATGGGTCTGCTGATGCTCTGCGGTTTGATCATTATTTACGCCATTGGACCGCAGCGCGCCAACGTTCTGAATAATTCGTACGGCAGTGATTACAGTGACAGCTACTTTTTTATCAAACAAACGATTAGTCTGGTGTTGTCGTTACTGGCATTCGGGGCGATGGCGACATTGCCGTATGCCTGTATTATTAAAAATGGCAACAAGTTGTTGCTGGCTGGGCTCGGGGCCTGCGCGCTCCTGGCAGTAGCGGGGTGGGCGCATCTTGGGATTGCCCAAGAAAGTCTCGGTGCTACTCGTTGGTTTAATTTGGGTCCACTAGGGAGTCTCCAACCGGCCGAGATTTTGAAGTTCGGCGTCCTCGTTTTTGTGGCGGGATTTTTGGGCACGAAGATGAAGCAAGGGAAAGTAAATGAAGTTGAGGGAACGTTGATACCGATAGGGATACTCGCTGCCGTATCTATGCTGTTCGTGGCTGGCATTCAACAAGACCTTGGTACCGGAATTGCCCTGGCTTGTATCATTGCCGCTATGATGATGGTGGCGGGCGTCAGTAAAAGGATCGGTTTGATTATAGCAGCGGGCGTTCTGGTTGTTGGCGTCGGGTTTATCGCTGTCGCGCCACACCGCATGGGCCGTATTACCACCTTCTTTAAGGGTGATAGTAGTTCAACGGCCGATGCAGGGAGTTATCATATCGAACACGCTAAAATCGCTATAGGTACGGGTGGACTATTGGGGGTCGGTATCGGTAATAGCGTCCAGGCGACTGGCTACTTGCCGGAGGCCATCAATGACTCGGTGTTTGCTATCATGGGGGAGACGTTCGGATTCGTTGGTTTGATCATCATTCTGGCGTTATTTACGGCACTGCTGATGCGGCTGCTCAAAGTGATGGATCATTTGATTGATTTTCGCCTAAAATTATTAGCGGCTGGGGTATTTGGCTGGTTTGGCGCCCATGTTATTCTTAATGTAGCGTCAATGATTGGTATTTTTCCACTGACCGGGATTACCTTACCGCTCCTAAGCTTTGGTGGTACCAGTATGATATTTATTACTGCAGCACTCGGCCTGGTGTTCCAGTTATCGCGCTATACCATTCATCCATCAAGATTAAAGGAGGCACAATATGAAGATTCTAGCAGTCGGCGGGGGATCGGGCGGCCACGTCACTCCAGTCGTCGCCGTTCTTAAAGAGCTAAAAAGACAACATCCCCGGGTAGATATCCGTTTTTGGTGTGATAGAAAATTTGCTCATCAAGCTCGGGCACTCCTTGGGCAGCTTGACTCAAACGTGCCGGTTCAGAGAATCTACTCCGGGAAGCTTCGACGCTATTATCATCTATCGATACTTCGTCAATTACTTTGGCCGAAACTAGTGCTATTGAACGCTCGGGACGGACTTTTGGTGATTATTGGTTTTATCCAGAGTTTTGTGATGCTTATTTTGTGGCGTCCAGACGTTGTCTTTACTAAGGGTGGGTACGTGTGTTTACCGGTTGGGTTTGCGGCTAAAATTCTCGGTATTCCGCTCGTTATTCACGATTCTGATGCGCATCCAGGTCTGACGAATCGAATTCTCGCAAAATGGGCCTCTTCGATTGCGACGGGCGCTCCACTGGAGTACTACCCGTATCCAAAAACGATATCACGTTACGTCGGTATCCCGATTGCCAGCGAATTTCACCCATTTTCCGCTGACGAGCGTCTGGCGGCTAAAGGGCAGTGGGGGATTGATGCCAATTATCCGCTGATCGTCATTACTGGTGGGGGACTCGGGGCGACTCGTATCAATGATGTTGTCGCCAGGTCGTTGCACGATCTTCTGAAAGTAGGTTCCGTTGTGCTCGTTGCTGGGGCGAGCCAGTATGACGAACTGCGGAGCTTGATGCCATCAAATGGCGATCGTTTTCAGCTCCATGCCTTCATATCGAGTGGCATGGCGGCGTTACTGGGCGGTGCTGACGTGGTAGTGACTCGGGCGGGGGCCACGACTATTTTGGAGCTAGCTGCGCTTGCCAAGCCGACTATCTTGATTCCTAACGGTAAACTTACCGGTGGTCATCAATTGAAAAATGCGGCAGTTTATGCCGAGGCTGAGGCCGTACTCGTCGTCGACGAACAGGCAATGACCGACAACCCGGCGCTACTGACGCAGGCAATCAAGCAAGTGCTGTCTGAATCGGAAGCATCGGCTACAATGGCACGCAAGTTCTCGTCTTTTGCTCGGCCGCACGCGGCGCAGGACATTGCGGATATGATCCTCGATGCCGTCAAGTAAGCTATAATGGACATAACTAATTATGGGCATCTTGCATAAAAAAACATCGGACCAACCTCACCGCAGACAACCTTCGAGTGGAACTGCTCGACAACCTGTCGCGGATAGTCAGCGTCAAAATATTTTTCAGCGTAACCGTACGCTGACTGGAAGTACGTCGAATCACCTCAGCGCGACCCATCATCCAACCGATTTGCAATCACCGCGCACCCATGTTCATCATTTAGCACTCAGGCGACGTAAGGTTGGCATGGTGTTGCTGATTGTCCTAGGAGGAACGGTAGTGCTGCTGTGGTTGCTGACACAGTTTACAGCTAACGTTGTTATCAGTGTCTCCGATGCGTCCGTCTCTCGCCCTATCGAAACGACCCTCTATCAGAAAGCAATCGAAGACTATTTGGGGATGAATCCCATCAGCCGACTGCGCTTTGCGATGGACCAATCAAACCTCAGCGCTTATCTGTCGCACTCGCTACCCGAAATTGAAGGACTGCAGCAGACAAGTTTTGGCGGCATCGGGACAACTGACTTTACGATTATCGTCAGAAAGCCTGTCGCAGGCTGGGAGCTTGATTCGAAGCACTATTTTGTCGATGCTAAAGGCGTTGCTTTTGAAAGAAACTACTACGCTAATCCGTCAGTCCAAATTGTCGACGATAGCGGCGCGAGCTTGCAACAAGGCGCAACCGTCGCGAGCAATCGTTTTCTTGGCTTCGTCGGACGGATAGTCGCTCTCTCCAGCGCCAGTGGCTACACCGTCACCCAAGCAACTTTACCCGTCGGTACGACGCGTCAGCTTGAGGTGCGGCTCAAGGACGTAGTGCCGATCGTGCGTTTATCGATTGACAGACCAGCAGGGGAGCAGGTAGAGGACATGGGGAGGGTATTGAACTTCTTTGCCAGCCGCGGCCAGGCCCCACCGTATGTTGATGTGAGGGTGAGCGGCAAAGCCTTTTATAGGTAGAAGCAGAGGGGAGGCCTCTCCCTCACCCTAGTAGTTGTTCCATCTATGTTCTATATTTCGTTGTTTGTATGTATATCAAAAAAACATATATAAACATTGTAATTACAAAAAAGCAAATACTATCTAAAAGACGGGCAGGGAAGTGTCGTAATATTATTCACAAAAAAGCAAATGGCTATATAGACGACGCTGTGGATAAATCGGCTGTTCAGTGGTAGTGGCAAATCTTACAATGACTCTCTACAATATGCATCGGGACGCTGCAAGCGAAACCGTTATGTAAACATAAGTGAATAGCCGAAGCTTAACCTGATATCGATCCGGACAAAGGACTACTACCTTTAAAGTAGGGATGGCACGTTTTTAGGTGTAAATAAGACACATGAGTAATCATCTATCGTAAGTATATCTAATGTCGTAAAAGATATATTGTGCGACGCAAAGTCAATATATCAATATACTACACTCCCAACATCTTTTTCGCTTTTACTTGTGTTGCTACTTACTTCTTTTTAAAATGTTTTTCCACATCACTCCGCTTGCTTGCCACTCGACTATTCGTAAACTTTAATTTCCTATACTATATGATCAATATCCGTTATAAACGAATTCATTTATTTCGTTCACTCACAATATGTTCTGTAGACATCTTGTGGTTAAATCTTTATAATGTTGTTCTAAATTTGTTCTAACTACATTTGTGCAGATTCGTCCATAAAACCATTGTAGGGCTCCGTTCGCACAAACAATCGGGCCTTGAATTGTGTATTGTGTCGGTTACTTGCTCGGCCCCTCCCCTCTCAGCCGGGGTAAGAACAGTCGGGATCGCGACGGTAGTGACACTATGCGATAGGAGAATGTCTGATTATTAAGTTCTTCAACATTAATTTCAGATTACTACAGACCATAACGACTCCGCAGAGAATTAAAGTTCCGACTTACCTCATCGGCGGTTAGCGCTCGATTGTAGGCGCGAGCGTAGCTGATAAGGCCGTTGAATATTTTTTGGCCGCTGTTGTGTTCCGATCCGACATAAAAACCGGCATGTATGCTATAAGCCTGGGCTGTTGTGGTTGATTCCATCACGCCGTCTATGTAAAGCTTAGCTGTAGTTCCGTCGTAGGTCAAACCTATGTGGTGAAAGACACCGTCGTTGCATGCTTTTGCCGAAATAACTTGAGGATAGGTGGTTCCATCGTACCACCAAGCTCTCACTTTCCCATCGGACTGCATCACCACCACAGGGTAATAACCCAAAGATACGATGCCCGGTTGGTAGGCGTACGTTTGTGATGTTTTTATCCAGGACAACATTGTGAACGGCTTATTCATACCCACTGCGGTGAGCGGAGACGAAACGTAACTGTTTACTCCATTAAAGCTCAAAGCGCCTCCGTTAGCGTTACTGTACGTCACGCTGCCCTGAAGAGTACCGTTATTGCCGTTGCTACTGAGATCCGACCAGATGGTGCCCGTACCAGGGTACGACGCGGCATCTCCCGCGTCTAATGAGACTAACAGCCCATAATCTTGACAGTCACCGGACACAGGCACGTTGTTGTTGTCCGTAATTTTGTAGTATTGATCGCCATTATTAGCGGTGATGCAGAACGTCGAGGAGTTTGCAGTTCCGTTTGTTGCGTATTGGTAGGTTGTCCCGGGGCTCGTCTTGAAGCAGGCATTACCGGTGGCTGGTGTTGGACAGTTAGTGATGCTCGCTGGGTAGGCGTTGTTATCGACTTGGAATAGTTTTAACTGGTTCGAAGCATTGGTGAGGTCCGACTGGAGTGATGAAGCAACGGCTCTTTGTTGAATACCACTATATGCAATAATAGTAATCGCTGCCAGAATGCCAATCACGACGATGACAATCAGGAGCTCGACAATAGTGAAGCCGGCCACCCGTTTTCTGTTGCTAGTCAATACATGCATTGTATAATTTTATCACAAGCAGTATGCTCCCCTACTACGGGTGAGGAGACAATTTTTACTTAGCGCAGGTTCAGTTCGGTCGCGTCGATTCGATCGTTAATGACTGGCTCGTGATGAACTGGCATCTGCGCGGGTGAATGTGAATCTATTGATAGAGGGTTTAAAGTTGGTTTTTTCTTACGACTGCGGGTTCGTTTGCGTTTGGCGGGAGCTTCGGCGCCGTCACTCTCCCCTGCTGAGGTAGCTGGTGCCGTGGTGGTTGGCCGTTGTTGGGTAAAGCTGCTGGCTCGTGGGGTCGGGTTGATCGGCCATTGTTTGGCTTGCGAGCTTGAGCGAGGGGCTTGGCGGAGGTTTTCAGGTACCTGGATGGCTAGGCTAATCTCTTGCTCGACCTCAGCCCTAGTGCGGCTGTAGGTACGGCGGGTATTCTCGATGATCCGCCCGGTGTTGTCAATCTGTGGAGGTGGCAGTGTCAGGGTTGTGGCGCTAAAGGCTGGAGATTTTTCGCCAGCAATCACCATGTTGATAATGAAGTGACGATTATGCATCTGCAGCAGGTCGAGTGGTTCGAACTGTGGTTCAAATTGCTTGGCCAGGATGGGCGCGTCGTCGGCTGAGACGCGGAACGACAGCATAGTGCCGACGTTGCCGAAGATAGCATCACGAACCGTATCACTCATCTGGCTGATGTATTGGTTGGCCACAGTCAGGTTGAGGCCGTACTTGCGTGCCTCCGATAGAATAGTGGCAAACGAATCGGTGGCAAAGTTTTGGAATTCGTCGACGTACAGATAGAACGGACGGCGGTCTTCGATTCTTTCGATGTCGCTGCGGCTCATGGCGGCCAGTTGAATCTTTGTGACCATGAAGGCGCCGAGTATGGCGGCGTTGTCCTCGCCTATGAGACCCTTGGAAAGGTTAACTATTAAGATTTTACCTTCGTCCATAATCTGGCGGATATTAAAGGTCGACTTAGGCTGGCCGATAATGTTACGGATAATTGGGTTGGCGGTAAAGGCACCGACTTTATTAAGGACCGGCGCGATTGCCTCGGAGACAAACTTGTCATTCCAGCTGGCAAACTCAACTTTCCAGAAATTAAGCACAACTGTGTCTTGGCAGTAATCGAGCGTTTCTTGTCGAAACTTCTTGTCGGTCAACATACGAGTAATGTCGAGCATGGTCGTCGAGGGACGATCGAGCAGAGCCAGGATGGTATAACGCAGGATATATTCAAGCCGAGGTCCCCAACTCTCACCGAACATCCGCTTCAGTACCCCGATGACCTCGGAGCTAATATTGGATTTCTGGTTGGGATTGGTTACCTCTAAGGGGTTAAAACCGAGTGGAAAAGCGGTGTCGGCTGGGTTGAAGTAGACAACGTCCTTCAGACGGCTACCGGGTATGAAGCGCAGGTTATCGACTGCGAAATCGCCGTGCGGGTCGATAATGGCGTAGCCGTGGCCGTGGAAGATGTCGCTCAGAGCGAATAACTCGAGTGTTCCCGACTTGCCGGCTCCGGTTTGGCCGATGATGTAGACGTGGCGGGAGCGGTCTGAACGTAACATGCCGAACTGGTGGTTGATGCCGCGGAAGTTGGTTAGTCCGAAAGCGCTGATATTCTCGTCGATTGCGGGGTCGCCGGTGATAAGGGGAAGCTTGGCGGGGGGTTCGGCGGTCTTGCTGGTGGCCCAGACGATATTCGGTGTTTCGACGTTGGTGTGAGGCAGGTGGAAGACGCTGGCGAGCTCTTCTATATTGAGGATGAAGCCGTGATCTTCAAAGGCCCGAGTGCGGTACCTGGCGAGATCTTCTTTTTTAAAGCTGCTGTTGGTCATCTTGAAACCGTTCAGGTTGGTGCTGTTGAACTGTTTGAACGTACCGACGATAGCCTGCATGCGCAGCCGGGCGTTGGTAGTGCTGTCACCTAAATAAGCCAGGCGAATCTTGACTTCATAGCCCAATTTAGTGGCCTTCTTTTCGGCCTCGGCTAGACGGGTTTTATCGCGATCCGATAGCTCCTTGACGGCAGGGCTGCCAGCTATCCCCTCTTCTGGCGGTTTCCAGAGGGCTTCAAGGAGCGCCCCGACCCACGAGAAATTGAATCCGTCGCCACCAAACAGGGACGACGACCCACCTTTCTTGACTTTTGCCACCCAGCGTTCGGAGCGCTTGTGCCAGTCATCGGTCAGCGGTCGGGCTAGAATCTGGATCCAGACCTCTTCCCCGCTCGACTCGAGCTTGGCTAGCGTCCCGGTGATGCCGGCCAGCGGGTCGACCTCGAAGCTCTGGAAGGTCTTAATCGGCAGCATTTCGTTATCGGTCAGAGTGATCTCAGAGCTGTAGACGACGCTGTGCTCACCTTCATGGGCGACGTAATCCTCGTCGGCTTCGTGAATCTGCACCGTCGGGTACTGTGAGTAAATTTGTCCTTCGACAAAACTACGCAGCGTCCGCGGCACCCAAGCGTAGAAGCGGATTTGTCCGTTGACCGAGGCGATCTCGAAACTGAGGTGTTCTTGGACGCCGTTGTTGAGTCTGAGCTCTTCTTTGTCACGAAAGATGCCGTGGAGGCTGGCAAAAAGCTGTTCGGCCGCCAGTTCGCTTTTGTCGTTAGCCTTCGGAATTTCAAGGATGAGCAGGTCGCTTTCGATCGTCTCGGACGAGGCCTCAATTTTGTTGTAGTTGCGCCACGTCAGATACGTCAAAAGAAGCACGATTGGGAGCCAGACGTACCATTGTAAGAAGAAGCTAATTATTGCTGTAATAAGACCCATATTTACTCTTGCATTATCTCACCTCAAGGGCGACTTGGCAACGCTCCGGCTGGTTACTTCTCTACCAGACCGTAGGTTGCTTTGGCAACACGCTGAAACTGTGGTTTACTTTGCAAATTGAGTAGAATGGTCGTCTCTTTGACTTGCCTGCTTTTGAGAACACGCTTGACGATTTCGTCGCGGTGAAGTGGCGTATCGGATTCACGTAGGACGTCCGAAATAATATCCGAGACGGTGCCTTTGCTGAAACCCCAGCTATCGAGGGCGTAAATACCGCGACCGATCAGAACGAAGCGCTTATCTTTGATAAGTTCGTTATGAATGGCTTGGGTGGTGACATCCTTGCGCTTGAAGCTGCTGTCTTTGATTGAGCTGGCGATCTCCGAAAAATGCAGTGGTTTACCGTTTTCCGCCAAAATAACATAGATTTTGTCGCGGATATTCTTTGGGTTGACCGTTGGCCATTTGACCAGTCCCCAACTGTCTTTGAGGTGAGCCAGGAGTTTGCTGACGGTGGCCAAAGCGCGGACATGCGAGGGGTGCTCGTACGAAAGCTGGTTGTGCAGCTGTTCAATTGTCAGCGGTTCACCGTGTTTCTTGATAGTTTTAACGATTTCATCGACTGCCAAACGAACTTTCTTTTCGTCACCGTAGTCGCGGATGCCGACGGCGTGGAAATAGTTATCGTTTTCGTTAATGACGGTCAGACCAGGAGCCAATTCGGCGATAAACGCGATATGGGCACATTCTCGTTGATCGGCGGTTTTGCCAAGCAGACGATCTGCTAAGTCTTGGACGCGAGCGATCCGGCCAAGTTCGGTCAAATTGCGGACAAATATTTTTTCAAGCGAGGTGATAGATTCGATTTTGCCATCTTCGGCGGCAATTTTGAGGCGAATAAGGATGGCTTTTTCGAGTTGACGAACGCGTTCGCGGGTGATGCCAAGCAGCTCACCGATTTGTTCGAGGGTCTCGCGGCGATCATACAGACCGAACCTGCGGGTAATGATTTCACGTTCTCGCTCCTGTTCAATGATTGACAGAATGTCGGTAACGCCAGCTTTGAGATCGATTGTTGATTCTTGGTCTGTTTGTTCGCTCATCGGTTTAAGAATTCCTTTCCTTCGCCCCACCTCAGAAAAATTTAGTAAATATAGTATTCTATTTATGTATGATTATATAAGATAACGTTTATAAAGTCAAACATTTTTCGTACTTAACTCATTATAGCATGAAATAGACACGTTTCGTAAACAGTGTCCTAGGACTTTTTATATATAGCCGATGTGGTGTGGCTGTACATAAAACAGCTTGACGTGAAGGCCGAATAGTAGGTTATTTCTTTGGAGTAACGGGGCGTTTTTTCGGACGTTTTACAGGGGTCGTCCGACGAGTCCTGCGGACGGGACGTTTTTTGCCGACGGGAGCTGAGGCAATCAATGCTTTAGCTTGTTCGTGAGTGACGGTTTTAGGTTCGGTACCTTTGGGTATTTTGGCGTTTTTCACGCCGTCGGTAATGTACGGGCCGTAGCGGCCGTTGAGGACTTTAAGTCCATCACCAAAATCGGTAATATTTTTTTCGGCTTCAACTTTCAACTTAGCAGCGTACAGTTCAAGTGCCTGTGCCAGATCGATGGTATGTGGGTCGAGTGGTTTGATACTAACGAATAGTTTGTCGATTTGGATATATGGTCCAAAGCGGCCGACATTGGCTTTGATATCGACGCCGTCGGCGGTCTGACCAACGACGCGAGGCAAGGTAAAAGCGACGAGAGCTTGCTCGAGGGTAACCGTATCAATCTTGGTATGAGCAGGCATCGGGGCGAAGCGTGGCTTGTCGGTTTCGTCCTCAGCCAGGCCGAGCTGCAACATCGGGCCGAAGCGTCCGAAACGGGCTAGGATTGGTTTGCCGGACTTGGGGTCGGTGCCAATCTCTCGGGCTTGGGCGACGTCCGAACGCTTGATGTCGCTGGAGCGCTCGATCAAATCATGGAACGGTGTGTAGAACTCTTGCAGCATGGCGTTGCGGTCCAGCTTGCCGTCGGCAATCAGGTCGAATTCTTGTTCGACGCGAGCCGTAAAGTCATAATCAACAATTTTTTCAAAATGGCTGGTGAGGAAATCGCTCAGCACTTCCCCACCCGGGGTTGGAATAAGTTTACCGCGGTCCGAACCGGTTTTTTCTTGGATTACTTCTCGGGTAACGTGGTTGTCGGCTAGGCTGAGGACGATGACGTCACGCGGCGTGCCTTCGGCCTCACCTTTTTCAGCGTAACCACGAACCTGAACGGTATTAATAATAGTAGCGTAGGTTGATGGACGGCCGATGCCGAGGTCCTCGAGCTTCTTGACGAGGCTTCCCTCACTGTAACGAGCCGGCGGCCGGGCAAACACTTGACGGGCATTGGCGGTCGTGAGTGGTAATGAATCGCCCGTCGATACGGCCGGTAGGATATCGGTATCCTTCTTGCTGCCACCGTAGACTTTAAGGAAACCGTCGAAAATAATCACCTCGCCCTTGGCTTCAAACCGCTCACTACCATTAGAAACAGTAATTGTGACGATCGTCTTTTCAAGTTTGGCCGGTGTCATTTGGCTGGCCAGGGTACGGCGACGGATCAGATCGTAGAGTCTTTGGTCGTAGTCATTGCTACTCCCCCGCTCATTACCAATATCGGTCGGTCGAATTGCTTCGTGGGCCTCTTGGGCTCCGGCTGACTTTGTCTTGAAACTGCGGGTTTGGCTATATTCGCTCCCGAAAGCGGCGGTAATGTAGTTGGCGGCCGCCTGCTTGGCCTCGTCGCCGAGGTTGACTGAGTCGGTACGCATATAGGTAATCTTACCCTCTTGGTATAGTTTTTGGGCGGCCGACATAGTGGCCTTGGCGCTAAAGCTCAGCCGGCTGTTGGCTTCTTGCTGTAAAGTGCTGGTCGTAAACGGTGGACCAGGGTTACGGACGCTTGGGCTGGTGGTGACATCGCTGACGTTAAAGGTTGCGCTGAGGAGGGTTTCGAGGAAGTCTTGGGCTGCTGGTTCGGTTTTGAAGCGCTTTGGTAGCTCTGCTTTGAGGGCAACGCCAGAGGCTTTAAATTCGGCTACGACTTTGAACGTCGCCGAGCCTTCGAAGGCGCTGATTTCTCGCTCACGTTCGACCAGCAGGCGGACAGCCGGTGACTGGACGCGGCCAGCCGACTTGCCCCCGGGGACTTTTTGCCAGACGACTGGTGACAGTTCAAAACCAACCAGACGGTCAAGAATTTGACGGGCTTGTTGGGCTTGCACGAGACTCATGTCGACGGTGCGGGGATGTTTGATTGCCTCCGAGATGGCGTTTTTGGTAATTTCGTGAAACACAATTCGTTTGGTCGCGGTTGGGTCAAGTTTGAGGACTTCACAGAGGTGCCAAGCAATCGCCTCACCTTCGCGGTCTTCATCAGTTGCCAGCCAGACGGTTTCGGCTACTTTGAGGGCTTTGCGTAGTTCGGCGACAGTTTTTTTCTTTTCGCTGTCGATTTCATAAATAGTTTTGAAGTTATCTTTGACATCGATTGGCGGTGTGCCATCTTTGGTCTTCTTGGCGATACTACGAATATGACCGACGCTCGAGAGTACTTTAAAGTCACTGCCGAGATACTTCTCGATAGTTTTAGCTTTAGCTGGTGACTCGACGATAACTAGATTCTTCATATAATGGTTGTGCTCACTCGTTAGCTAAACACAATGAGGTATTGTACGCAACTTAAGTCGATTTGTAAAATCAACGGGCAAGTCGAAGGCCGCCCCGAAGGGCAGCCGGACTTTTGACTATATTCCTAGTTGTCGGCAAAATTGAGCGATGAGAGAGCCGCCGTGATGTCATCGATGAATGATACGATGTGCGCATTCTCGTCTTTGGTGAGCTTGTGCTTGTGAGTATAAGGTTCTCGCCGGAGTTGGAACGTGACGTAGAGGCCGATGGTCGCTTCACAGACCTCACTATTCAAGGGCTGGTTGTCGACAACCAGCTTCTTGACGAAGTTGGGAGTCTCAATCCGCTCGATTATCGCTGAGATCTGTTCTGGCTCAGCGAGGTAGTTGGTCCGCACACCGAGATAGTAGTTGACACCTTCAGTGAGGGTGTCGCAGTAGACGTTGATAGCGTTCACAAGCTGTTGCATGGTGACCCCTTAGGAATATGTCAAAAGTTCTTGCGGAGCAATTGACGGGCGAAAGTAATGGTTGGGTGAAATACTCTCGCGTCAAACTCGACGCATTACTGTGATAATAGCATATTTATAACACTAATACAAATAACTCGTATTAACTCAACACCTCTGCAACATAAACCCTAAACAAAAAAGCAGGCACTCCGTATACTGTACTTACTACTACATAACTACAGAAAGGAGGCCTGCCATGGCCTATTCTACCAACCCTAACCTAGTAAAAGCTAGAG
>JBBRTA010000017.1:0-11086 GCA_038244885.1 Saccharimonadales bacterium (SeqCode)
ACTGGCGCCGGAGCGTTCCGCTCCCACGCCAACAAAAGAAGATTGACGACTATCTAGACTACTACAACACAAAGCGTGTACACTTAGGAATACAGATGCGAACGCCTGCTGAAATGTTGCAAAGGTCGTGAGTTCTATACGCTGGTTGCCGCTGGCCCCCCCAAAAAACGGTACCGGTGATTTCCATCATCGTCAAGGTTTGCGAGAACTCGCTAACGTCGGCCTTGGAGTGCAGTTGTAATTGATTGCCGTCACGGATGCTAGTTTGAAGTAAGCTAATATTCATCGATTCTAGTGGTGTTATTGCCTAGTGCGAGCGTTTATTGAGATTGCGACAAGTCTGGTGTGATAACCTCCAGTACATCATCGGCGCGGGTAATCGGAAGCGCTCCTTGTTTGATCGGTGTGTTGTATCCCGCCGACAACGGACTAGTAATGTTATCTGGTATCATAAATACCTCTCTCCCCCGCTCCGGGGCGTGTGTAGCGGTCTAAAACGTGCTGCTCCGAATAAGCCGGCTTCGGTGATGATAATGGCATCAGCCAGCCTACTAACAATGATTATCCCCCGCTTGGCCAGGCCCTAGCTCAGTTGGTAGGTGACTTCACGCCCCATAAGCAATTGGCTGCGTGAGCCAATCATGGCGACCATGGAACGTCCCTCGTCGGGTAAGCTGTCAACAAAATATAATAATTTTGTCTATTTGGCAATAGTATCTATAATCTGTAGACACTTATGCTTCGGTGGTAGTAAACTATTGATTTTAATATAATTTATGTTTATAAGTATTGACAACATGTCAAACACGTGCTAATATGAAACACGATTGGTTACATTGCGAGATTAACCAAAAGCACCTTATACCCCCTATTCTAACTTATGTTAGATTACATGCAATGTGTTATTTAGTAACTACCCTCCACTCGATAACAAAAAAACATTGCGTGTATACTAACCCCTTTAACCAGCGAGCATCTGCGATTTTATCGAGATCGTTACGCTTACCCCCGGGTGGGTTAAAGGGTAAAATAGCGCCAGGTGAAGCCCACCCTTACCTGGCGCTTTTTTGTATGAAAAAATAGTTGGTTTTTGAATATCACAAAAGCTCCCAATAGGGAGCTCTTTTTATACGCAAGGTAATGCTGGGTGCGGCTCGTGCTCTGGACTAGCCAGGCAAAAGAGCCGCACCCGTGTGCTAATCAGGCTCCACCCCCGCAGAGGGTGATGCCGGTGATCCGGCCTACTTCCCCGCCGAAGTCTTTGGCGATGTTCAAGGAGAACACCCTAGTATCAGGGGGGATGTTGAACTTGGCGGCTCCCTTGTCGCCGAAGGCGATGCCGGAGACGTAGTCCGTTTGGCCGTTGCTGGTCACCAAGACGGTTGTCTTGGTGAGGGACATTGTGGTAGTCAAACCGTTGTTGCCAACGGTGCCACCCGGGACCAGCTTGATGCTGGCGACCGTGGCGGTGTCGCACGACAACGCGCCAGTGGTCTTGTCCATGTTGATCGAGACGGCGTACCCCCTTTCGGGGTAGACGCTCGCGACGGTCTTGGAGCTGGAAGTGTTGTTGTTTGACAACACACCCCAGGTCACCAGGCCGATAATAATGGCAGCGGCTACGCACGCTACCAGGATCCTCGCTCGTGTTGTATGCACGAATTAGACTATACTACTTTAATGATAAAAAGTCAACTAGCTGTTGTCGTTATGCAACTTTAGTTGAAGTGGTTATGTCGAGCGAATCGGCAATGAAGTCATCAATCTTACCAATGATTTTATGTGTCATGTCCTTGAGCCCAATGTGTTCTTCGGTCGTAAAACGGCTTAGGACAAACTCGGCATCATCCATTCGGTCTCGCAGCTCGCTCCAGACGCCTATGCGTATCCGGTGATAGTTTGAACCAAGGTGAGCATTGAGTGATTTGATGCCGTTATTACCGGCGTCACTTCCCTGTTTACGGGTACGGATGGTACCAAATGGCAAGGCCAGGTCGTCGTGAATAACTATGAGGTCTTTGGCTGGGTCGAGGCTGTAAAAATCAACTACCTTTCGGGCACTGATGCCCGTTTCGTTATAATAAGTTGTTGGTTTGATCAAAATAACTTTTTCGCCGTCAATGATAGTCTCGGCAAGCATAGCCTTGAATTTTGATTTTTCTGACCAGGTCAGGTCGTGGCGACGTGCAAATTCGTCTAGAACATGAAAGCCCGCGTTGTGGCGAGTGCGGTCGTATGTTGCAGTAGGGTTGCCTTGTCCGAGGATTAACTTCATGCGTTTGATTATAACAGATTAAAAAAGCAACAAAATACCACCTGAGAGGGCGGTAATCAATTTATGAAGACGCGCGGCTGTTTATTCAGCTATTTATTTTCAGGTTCAACTGGTGCTTTGGCTAGTTTTTCTTTTTCGGCGGCTTCTTTTTCACGATTAGCCTTGATTTGTTTCTCATCACGGAAGCTGAAACGAATCGGCGTACCGGCGAAGTTGAAGGTTTCGCGCAGGTGGCGCTCTAGGTAGCGTTTATAGCTCCAATGGATATATTTGAGGTTGCTACCGTAAATAACGAACCAAGGCGGTGAGACGTCGGTCTGGACGATATAGCGAAGTTTTGGGTGGGTATTCTTGAGGCCGGCCGGCGGGTGGCGTTGGATGAGTTTTTGCAGTAAATCGTTCAAGTGGCGGGTTTTGATTTCTTGTTTGCGGCGGGCGTCAATGTCGAGCGCGAGGTCGAATAGTTTCGTGACGTTTTGACCGGTGACGCTACTGGTGAAAATAAGCGGTGCCCACGGTGTAAACTTGAATGTTCGGGCGATGGTTGGTGCCAAGGCGTCACGAGTATAAGCGTCTTTATCCTCAACACTGTCCCATTTAGTGACGACGATGACCATCCCCTTGCCCGCTTCGTCGATGATCCCAGCGAGGCGCTGGTCGAGCTGGGTATTGAGTTCATTGACATCCATTAGCATGAAACAGACGTCGCTCTCCTCTATGGCGGCCAGTGTTCGTAAGACGCTGAATTTTTCGATGCCAACCTCTTGCTTGCCGGGCTTGCGCATACCGGCCGTATCGAGTAGCTCGATGTCGCGGGCGCCGTAGCGGACGGCGACGCGGTTGACGTCGCGGGTTGTGCCGGCGATATTGGCGACAATCGCCTGTTGTTT
This sequence comes from Saccharimonadales bacterium (SeqCode), assembly GCA_038244885.1. Taxonomy (GTDB): domain Bacteria; phylum Patescibacteriota; class Saccharimonadia; order Saccharimonadales; family Saccharimonadaceae; genus UBA1547. Next base: position 3,166 of record JBBRTA010000017.1, read on the forward strand.
ACCTGCCAGCGTGTTAAACAGGAAACTTTTGCCGACGTTTGGTCGGCCAATCAGCGAGATACGCAGGACGTCGTCGGGAATCTCTTCAAACTTGGCCGGAATCAACTTGACGATGTTATCGAGCACTTCAAGCATCCCTTGGTTGTGTTCGGCGCTGGTCCGGATAATTTCTTTGATGCCAAGCCGCTTAAACTCATCGATTGGTAGGCTATCTTTCAGGTCGGCTTTGTTGGTGAGCAGGATGACGGGTTTTTTGCTGCGAAGGGCTTTTTTGGCGACGGTTCGGTCTTGGTCGCTGACATATTGACTGCTGTCGACGACGACCAAAATGACGTCGGCTGCTTCGGCCGCCTCTGTGATTTGCTCTTGAATTGAGGCTTCGAATTCGTCATTGGGGTCTTTGAGGCCGGCGGTATCGACCAGCCAAAAGTTGTGATGTTTGTGTTCGACGCGGCCGAGCACGTTGTCGCGAGTGGTGCCCGCTTCACGGGCGACGATGGCTTGTTGAGAACGGACAAGACGATTAAAAAGCGAACTCTTACCGACGTTCGCTTGACCAATGATCGCAACTGTTGGGAGTTTCGAAGCCATAACTGTCGGTCATTATAACAGAGATGAGGCCGTCTGGCGAGCATAAGCGTTAAACCTGCGAGTCTTGCCATCTGGTCTCTCCCGGTGGATACTGCTCGCAATGGATTCGGCTATCAAATAAAGGAATATATCACCTACTGGATAGTAGTGATTTTAAATTCACCGACTTTTATATCACCCAGAGAATAATTACCAAAGTTGGTGCGATGTAGCTTGGAGACGGTGTAGCCGAGCGCGCCGAAGGTACGACGAATTTGGCGATTACGCCCTTCTCTCATGGTGACAATCCAGCTTTTGCGGTCGGTATCATTCATCCGTTCTAGCTGTAGCGTGCTGGAGCCGTCCTCTAATTGGATGCCGTGGTCGTTGATCATTTGTTGGTGTAAGGGGGCAAGTTCATTCTCGAGCCGCAGATTGTAGATCTTTGTTTTAGCAAATTTGGGATGGGTCATCGTGAAGGCGAAGTTGCCGTCGTTAGACAGCAGAATAATACCGCTACTTTCGCGGTCGAGGCGGCCGACGGGTTTGAGGTGATGGTACTGTGTTGGTAGCAAATCGTAAATTGTCGGGGCATCACCTTGTTGTCTTCGGGAGCAAACGTAGCCGACTGGCTTGTGTAGCACGAGGTACTGATAAGCGGCATCGTTTTTAAGCTCTTTGCCGTTGATGCTGATAGCGTCACCCTCGCTAAAACGCCCTCCAAGGGTTGCTGTGGTGCCGTTAACGGTTACAATCCCCTCCTCTATGAGGTTGTCGGCCTCACGTCGAGAAACACCTAGCTGCAAGGCTAAGTGTTTATTGAGGCGGAACAGTTCGGGAGTTTCTGGTGGCATTACCTACTAGTATACCAGTTACTAGAGTATTTGGCTTGTGCCCGGTGCTGCCGGGTTGGTGGGTGCGGGTGGTACAGGCGGTTGTGGAGTGCCGTACTGAGGCGTGGCAGCACCGCTTAACTCTTGATTCATGAGGCTACCGACATCAACCGTGGGTGCCTGATCGGTTAAGGGATGGATAATTCGGTCTCCAAGTGTGGCGGGTCGGGTCGATGAGAAAGGAGCTGTCGGTTGAGGCAGTGGATAGGCCGTTGGTGGGGTCGGATACTGCTGTACGGGAACGGCAACGGATGGCGGCGTATTGATAACCTGCTGTGCAACAGGTTGAAGTGGTGCCGGTGGCGGGGTGTAGGCCACTGGACCGGTCAGTGGTTGCGGACGTGGCGCAGGTGGTGCGAATGGGCGGGCAACGGCTGATGGAGCGGGTGTTCCGAAGGTTTGGCTGGGAGTCTGGGGAAGGACGAGGCTGTCACCCAGGACGTCGTGGACGGTTCGGACGACGTCTTCGATGCCGACTTGGGATTTGACGAGGTAGCGATCGGCACCAAGCGCTTCACCGCGAGCCCGTTGGTCTTCACTACTGAGGGCGGTCATCATGATTACTTTAATAGACTTCGTCTCGGTGGTGCTCCGTAAAATGTCGAGCATGTCAAAGCCACTAATCTTTGGCATCATAACATCACTGACGATTAATTGGGGACGTTCTTTGATTGCCATGGCGAGGGCTTCTTCCCCGTCACCAGCCGATACAATGTCGTAACCCTCGGCTAAAAGCCGTACACCGTAAATCTCTCGTAAACTCTTGTCGTCCTCGACTAATAAAATTTTTGTCATATTAACCCTTATTGTACCTAAGCCTTGTTAAAAATACTATACTACTTGTGTTTATTGTGGAGGTTGGCCGAAATCACGGACAGGGATGGATACACCTGTTGGTCGTTGTGCCAGCGGTTGCGTGTAGGCACTAGGGTTTTGCTCGATGGAAGCGAGAGGTGTGTTGGGGAGGACTTTGACTGGAGCCACCACCCGTTCGTTTGTCGATTGCTCTCTTGCCATCGCCTGTAATTGCGCCACGTGAGCGGCAATTTGTTCGGGGGTTAGGCTTTGTCCCCTCGGGACGGTCGTAGTTGTTTGAGGAGCACCGACGGGTACTTGTTGGGGCGAGGACATCGGCTGGTCGGTTGGGGTGAACGAAACCGGTTCGGCCGATTGGGCTGAAGCAGCTCGTTGGGCGGCTGCTTGAGCGGCCAGTTCCTGCTGCTCGGCCAGACGGGTGGCCTCTTGGTTGTCTATGCGGGGCAATTCAACGTAGAAGGTACTCCCCTTTTTATATTCACTTTCTGCCCAAATTCGCCCGCCCATCGCCTCAGCCAGGCGGCGACAGAGATACAGACCGAGACCGGTGCCGCCAATTTGACGGGTATCGATGTTGTCGACGCGATAAAACTTTTGAAATAGATGCGGCATATCTTCATTCGGAATACCGATGCCGGTGTCGTGGACGCTGATGACGACTTTGTCATCATTACCCGTTACGTCGATGATAACTTCTCCTTGAGGGGTGTATTTAATGGCGTTCTCAGTCAGATTATTGACGATTTCGCGGATATGGTCGTTGTCGAGGTTGACGCTGTAGACAGGACTAAGATGCCGCTCATCATCGTTCGGGATTGGCTTAAAGACCAATCGCAGACCCTTGTCCGAGGCTTTTTGTTGAAGTCCTTGGATAATGTCGTGGGTATAGGCCATGACATCGACAACCTTCGGGTTATTCGACAATCGACCGTCTTCGGCTTTTGAGACATCCAACAAGTCCTGGAAAAGTCGGCCAAGATGCTGGGCGGATTCGTGGGCTTTCATAATGAAGTCACGCGCTTTGTCATCAATTTGAGCGGTGTTCGGATTGAGAGCCAGGCCGAGGTAGCCTTCAATTGAGGCGACAGGCGTCCGCATTTCGTGGCTAGCCGTGCTGATAAATTCGGCCTGCTCGCGCTCTTCCGCCTTTTCTTTCGTAATGTCGCGGAAGACGATAATAACACCTGACCCTATCTCGCCAATCGGCGAAGTAACGAGCGAAGCCATAATTTTTTTGCCGCTACGGGTCGTGATTGCCAAGTCGTTATTACGGATTTGTTCGTTGCTGTTTAAAACGAGCTGGACGGGGTCGACCCTCTGATCAAGCGGTTCCCCTTTTTGGTTTGTCAATTGGAGGACTGACGTGTAGCTGAGTGCCAGCGCGTCTTGCTTACCCCAACCGATAATGCGCTGGGCCGCAGGGTTAATCAACTGGATCATCCCTTTGTTGTCGAGCGCCATGACGCCATCGCCGATGGCATTAATAACTACCTCAGACTGGTTGGCGACGTGGGATAGCTCATTGGCAAGGTCTTTGTAGGCACGGTCGCTACCGTCCGATTCGACTCGGCCTGATTTACTGTGCCACAAAATAAAACTAGCAATCAGCGGAAGCAGTCCGACAAAGGCCACTGTGACGAGCAGCCCAACCGTCATTTGCCCCCTAAGGTACTCAGAGGCAACGAAAACCCCGACTGTCACGATGACCGGAACGAGCCCCCAGATACCAAATATTCCCGAAAATATCGCTACGAGCATCCAGAGAGCAGTGAATGGTGAAGTCACTCCGCCAGTAGTGACGATGAGCCCACCCGCTGTGACAGCTAGTAGAAAAAAGACAAGAAAGGCTGCTGGTACGATGGCTTTTCTGGGTACCCATAGGTACAAGATAAAACTGATAAGCGCTGTGAGGCCGGCAATGGCGAGTACTACGTTGTTGACAAGTAAAGTGTGGTTGACGGGCTGGTTGCTAAAGTAGGGCAAGAAATATAGAAGGATGACACCAGCCGCCACTAAAAGGCTCGCTTCGCAGATGCGACGATGCCAAAAACGAGTTAGTACGACTGGTTGGATGGTGCCCCCTACTTTTCAACTTTATCTGGGGTTATTATGACGATTATGGTTTGTTTTTACAAGAGTCATTCGTGGTACTAGCCGAGGCTGGCGTTGTCGGGTATACTAACGATTAATATGCAACTGTCTAACCTCCACAAGAAAATCAACCGGACTGAAGCAGGCTGGCACGTTGTTGTGGCGTTGTTTGTCGCCATCGGCCTAGAATTAGCCCTTAGTAACGCTTTAACGCTGGGCGCCAAGTATGCCGTGGCTGGCCTGGAGGTAGTACTGATACTCCTGTTAGTCGTCTTTCCACTGCGGGCCACCCTCAAGCGCATATTGGCAATTCTACTCCTTGGCCTCATCTCGTTTGCTAACCTGGTGTCGCTAGGCATGGTAATCTCTGCTCTCTTTGGCGGCATTCAGGTCAACGGCCACGAGCTGCTGATTTCGAGCATGGCGATTTATCTGACTAATATCATCGTTTTTGGGTTATGGTATTGGGAGCTGGATAATACCCGCCAAGCCGTTCCCGACTTTCAATTTCCCCAACAGTCAAATTCCCAGGGCGGACGGGACTGGAAACCGAATTTCTTTGACTATCTGTATATTTCGTTGACTAACGCCACGGCATTCAGTCCGACCGATGCCATGCCCCTCACCCACCGCGCGAAATTGTTGATGTCCGCTCAGGCGGTCACGTCTCTCGTCACCGTTGCGCTCGTGGTCGCTCGCGCGGTCAATATCCTAAGCTAGACCGGCCGCAGCTGATTTTGGCAATTCCTGTCCCGTTCGAGCTGGACCGAATCAGTAATAATCTTCACAGTTTGGTACTGTGAAATATGTATAACTAATGGTACTAGTAATCAGCTGGTGTACCTTTCGATTTAGGAGCGGTGATAATGGTATCGGATGAGCCTGAACAGGTGGTACGTCCAATCGAAAATCAGGACGGCTTTCATCGTGTTGTCAGAGAAGCGATGGAGCTGTATCGGGCATTGGAGACGATTGACTTGGAAGAGAAAACCGACAAGGCGGCTATCACGAGGACGGCGGATGCCAAACGCAAGCGCCTACAGCCCCGTTACGAGGCTCGAATGGCTCGTCTTATGGCCTACGTTACGGCGATGTACCCCTCGATTCTTAAGGGTGGTGATAAAACCGAGTTTGAGACTGATGAACTGATTGTTCGTTTTCACAAGGACGGCAACGGTACTCTACAGATACTCGACGAGGCGGCGTTTATCGCCTATCTCGAACACCATCCGGCGCTTCGACACCTCGTCAAGGTCGTCAAGTTATTGGCCAATGGCACGGAGTTTAAGCGGTGGTGGCGAGCCCATCCCCTGCACCGTCCGCCGGCTCGAATCGTCTATCGTCACTCTATTAGCTTTATATCAAAGCCGGTAGCAGCCGAAACGGCGCGTGGTAAGACGCCCCAGGTACTCAAGCGAATCATCAGCGAGAACTAGTCAAACGCCCCAGGTGCTACGCGCGTCTGGGGCGGACTAATACAGTTAACCCTCTTGGTTTTGCGTGAGTTATGCTAACTTACTAAAACTAATATCTATCGACGAGGATGAGGCTATTGTTTGGAAGAACTTGAGGGTAGATCGTTGGAGTAGAGGGGGCTATTTACTGCTTGGGCCTGATTGTACAGTACGGAGCGAGCGATCTGATAGTACATGTAAAAGGCGGTCATTTTTGCATAATCCTTAGCAATTCCCACCGATTCGCCAGCAATCGTATCAACAAAAAAGCCAGCCGCTTTACCGGCATCTCCGGAGGCAGCCAGTCCTCGACTAGCCTCTCCGATTAGTGCATTGACCGCTTCGCCGGCCACATCCGTTCCGAAGCTTGTGACCGCTAATTTCTTGAATGCTTCGTTGCCATATACTTTGTTCAATCTCTTCAGTTCGCTAAACAGAAAACCGTAAGAGAATCGGTCAGTTCCTTGAAAATCAATGAACAAGAACCAAATGTAGCGTAATTTGATTCGTACGTACATTCCGTAAAGCCACAACGTTACACCGATAATAGCCAGGCTGAGTAAGAAAGGCAGGACTTGAAACGTAAGACTATGCTTGACCAGTAGCGCAAAATAGCCAGAAATACCACCGAGAATAGCAATATAAATCAATAAGTAGTAGCGGATAAATATAATAATATCAAGCCCTGCCGAAGGCCAGAATAGTTTTCGGGCCATTCGCCAGCTTTGCGACCCGCTAAGCGTTATTTTGTCAAAGAACGCATCAATCCAGATGATTCGCTCAATTTTGAATATGTGTCCGATTACCAACATCCACCATGGACTAATCATCAGTAATAGAATGCCGAGAATCATTATTACCCAGACAGCGGCGGAGTTAGTGAAAGAATTGTCTGCCACTTTACTAATAGAGCCTAACAACATTAATAATCCCATGCCAACTAGAGCTGGCGCCAGTATTAATAAAACCCGTAAAAAGAGGGTTCCTTTCCGTTGGTTAAGCTGCTCGAGCATTTGCCCCATAATCTCACGGTAAGTCGGGAGCTGGGCTGTTTTAATATCGGTTGATGGTATTCGAGGTTTCATGGTTTACATCTCCTTGGTATGATTAACGACTGCGTATTTTTGTAAGTATACGTAGAATTTCTAGGTACAACCAGACCATGGTCACCAATAGTCCGAACCCTGCGTACCATTCCATGTACTTTGGCGCCCGTTTGGTAACTCCTTTTTCAACAAAGTCGAAATCAACGACCAGATTGAACGAGGCTACTACGATTACGAGTACCGAGAAGCCGATGCCCCAGGCTGAGTTAGAATTAATCAAAGGCAATTCAATTCCAAGAAGATTAAGGATAATGCCCATCAGATAATACATGGCGATACCGCCAGTTGCTGCGGCCACACCCAATTTGAAGTTTTCCGTGGGCTTAATAATTCGGGATAGGTACAGCAAAAGCATCGCTAAGAATATGCTTACCGTGAGTAATGCTGACTGCAGAACAATACCCTCAAATTGTGTTTCCAATAAACGTGATAGTGCGCCGATTACGATTCCTTCTAAAAGCGCATATACTGGTGCTGTGACTGGAGAAATCTTCTTGTATAGTATCGTCAGGACAGCAACAATAGAGGCCAAAATGGAGAATAGTAATAAGTATTGTGCCGCGCTGATGGTACTTTCGGTCGCATAGCGCCAACCAATGACTCCGCCGCATATACATAGCATAAGTAGCATGATAGATTTGAATGCCGTGCCGGATAGAGTCATAGATCCAGCTAGGTTAGTCGAGGGTAGTCCTTTGAAGCTATTCTTGTTTAGAGCGGGGTTACTAGTTTTGTAAGCCATTGAATCAAGGATAGCATACACGGAGCTTTTGGATAGAATATGGAAGTATAAAGAAGCTGGTCTACGGGCGGTAAATGGACTTTTCTCGTTAAAAACTTGTGATAATTCTCTTATGGTGAGCCTAGTGGTTGTTAGATGGAACACCTTGTTCCCTACTTTAATTAGAATGGCCGATGATCTTGAGGAACTGGGCTTTCGATACTCTGATGATGAACAAGTATACATAAAGGAGGAAATGTAATGAAGACA
>JBBRTA010000018.1:0-7132 GCA_038244885.1 Saccharimonadales bacterium (SeqCode)
CCTGTTCTCCTTGTTTAGTTATTGGTCGTACAACAACTAGTCTACAAGATTTGAGCAGGGGTGTTTTTTGAATGAGGTCCGGAGAGTGGCTAACGCCACTCTCTTTTTAGCAAGTGTTGCACTTTGGATTGGAGTCTAGGCGATTCAATTACCCCCAAGAATTATTGTTATAATAAAAACATGACAATAAATCAATGGCTACACGAGGCTTCCGTTGCACTACGCAAGATTGGCATTTCTTCTGCACGTCTTGATGCCGAAATTATTCTTGCACATACGCTACACAAAGACCGGACGTACCTGCATGCCCACTCGGACGACGAATTGAAGCCGGAGCTACAGAAGATTGCCGATACCCAACTGGCACTACGACTGACTCGGGTGCCAATCGCCTATATTATCGGTCAGAAAGAGTTTTATGGACGAGACTTCACAGTCACTCCTGCGACGCTCGTCCCCCGGCCTGAATCGGAGGCTATTATCGATACCCTCAAGAATCTCGTGTCCAAAAACTCAGACCTCCCTGATGGCAGCAGGCTCCGCCTCATCGATGTCGGTACCGGCAGCGGCTGTCTGGGTATTACGGCCAAACTCGAGCTGTCAAAGCTCGATGTAACGCTTTCAGATATCAGCGGTCCTGCTCTTGCGGTCGCCCAAGCTAATGCCACACGATTGCAGGCGGACGTCACCATTCTCGAAAGCAATCTGTTGCAGGGCTATCGCAAGCAGGCCGACATCATTATCGCTAACCTTCCCTACGTTGACGCTTCTTGGGATCGCTCGCCCGACACCATCCACGAACCACAGGTAGCCCTGTTTGCAGGTGACGGCGGCCAAGCCTTAATCAAACAGCTTATCGACCAGGCGGTCAATGCCCTTAACGCATCAGGGCTCCTACTGCTCGAGGCAGACCCCATCCAGCACGAATCAATTGCCATCTACGCCAATCACAAGGGCTTTGAAATTGTCGCCGAGCACGACTATTGCCTGGCTTTAAAACTAAGTTAGATACCAATCGGTATTTGCTGACTGAGCAATAGGTTAAGAACCAGTGGCAAAATCACGATAATACTAACCGCGAACAACACCGGCATAAGAATGTCGTTGCCGCGTATCCTCTGATGATGGTAGTACGAATCGTAACACTGCTGCGCGATGAACGCGATACACGCCACCGTCAGGGCGACTCGAGGAATCGGAAGTAGTACGTATGCAAATGTCCAATGGTACGCCAACCACCCCAGCTCGGCCAATGCCAGAGCCCACAATAAGCTTAAGAATGAAATATGGGTCTCACTATAGCTTGCCAGGATATGGTGCGCCGTCGAATACCCAATGAGCCACATCAGTAACACCACCGCAGATACCCACCAGTCATATCCGAATATAAAGAGGGCTGCCACTCCGGCGAACAGAGCAATACCAGCCTGGGCAGCGACATAGACTCTTTTTGATTGAGGTTTTAGAAATAGCAACCACCCCATGTAAAGTAGCGTCAGCACCGACAGAACCAGGAACTTTTGGGTCGATTCTCCGTGACCAACGTACGTTGTATACAATAGCCCCACGATACTAATCCCCACGATAAAGTCGACCATATTGGCCTGAAGGTTAACGAACCAATACCTCGGCTTGACTGCCAGCACTCTCCATTTACTCAACGCCACCAAACCGATGGCTGGCCATGGGGATTCGGTTGCCCTAATCACAATCACAACCGCCAACGCCAAACCAATTTGCAAGGCTATGTAAATTAACTCGCTTAAAAATGAACGGCGCTTCGCAATTTTTAGAAATTCCATAACTGTCCTTTATTATAGCACGCGATAGGCGTTGCTACTTCGGTGGGCTCACGATAATCACCACGAAGCTCGTGCCTTTGGTCACCGCTATCGGAGGGGTTGTTGTTTTAATTACAGCTTTAGGGTACAACTCTTTTAATTTAGCGAGAGTTGCCGTCTTTGATGCATCGATTTGATATAGTTCAACGCCGCTAAATGCCCCTTCGGGAGCATTGTCGACCGACGCAACGATCAAGCCCTCAGCTGTGAGCTTGTCGGCCTGCGTTTGTCCCAATCCGGCGACGCCCGAACCATTCAAGATGACGATGCTCGCCTGTTCGCGGGTCACAGGATTACTGTTGAGATTACCGGCAATAAACGCCCTTATTTCGCTGTAGTCAAAAATCCCCGCCGACGGCATGACGACGCTGGCGCCGTTATAACCGCCGGATGTCACGACGCTTTTGTCCCCGCCGAACAGGCTAATGCTCTTGATGCTGTCCGTTTTAATCTCGGCACCAAGCTTCATGAGCGTCTGGATCTCCTTGGTCTGAATATTCGTCCGGAGGTTCTGACCGAGGGCATCAATCAAGCCCGTCACCTTCGCCAGATTCGTCAATGTCCCCGTCGTCGTCGCCTTCTCCTTCAGCGCCACGATAATCTTTTGCTGGTTCTTTTCGCGGTCAAAATTAGAGTTACCCAGGCCATAAGTTGGCGCGACGTCACCGCGCGCCATAGCCAGATAGAGAGCGTGGGCACCGTCAAGATGGTGGACACCGTTGGTATACTTCACCAGATTACACGTATATTTGCAGCGCCAGTCGAAGTTCGTGTCATAAACGCCAGGATCGCCGTTACTGCCCTGGATGTTGACATCAACGCCGCCAACCGCGTCGACAGCATCTCTGATGACCGTATTGTTGACGTGGATACCGTATTGGATATCAACGCCAACAATATCACCGACAAACGCCTGCGTCTTGGTCAGGCGTTCTTGTTCAGCATCGCTACTCTTATAGTCATCGTTCACACAATTGAAGTATTCGTTTATTTTACCGGCGTTGCCGCTATTACAGGCCATGCCGTATTTGACGTAGAGGTCACGTGGGATGCTAAACATGTAAGCGTTTTTTTTGTTTTGATCGATACTCAGCACCATCATCGAGTCGGTTAAGTACGCTCCACCATGTCCCGGGTCATCTTCTGACGTCCCGAGAATAAGGAAATTGCTCCGACCGTGACTATCTTGTTTCAAAGGCTGGCTTTGTAATACGTCAAAGAAATTACCGTTAAAAATGTTGCCGCCGGCTAGCAGTGTCTTATAGGCCAACCAGCCACCACCGACTACTACCACCACAATCAGTGCGATAAAAATAGCTTTAATTATTTTACGAAATTTACTCCGCGGCTTTACTTGCTTGGCAAGCTGACGGCGTTTTCGACGACTAACTGGCTTGACGGGTGATCCGATAGTGTCAATCTCGCGCAGGGACTCATCAATATCCGATCGACCGATAGCTCGACTGGCCCGCGCTTGGCCAACAGATTGACTGACATTATTGCCAGTATGAAGCGATCTATCAACGGACGCAGTTTTAACTGCCGGACGTGTATTGCGATGGAGATCGCCCAATTGGCTGTTACCTCGCCTGGGTACAAATCCATCAATCGATGGTCGTTTACTTTTCATAAATACTTATACCACTATACCTAACTTAGCCGATATATTGAAGAGTGAAATCGTCAACGGCTTCTACCCTTCTCTCTATAAATCGTGTATAGTAAATAGTAATGGAAGCGACTTTTCTGCAACGACACCCCTTCTTGAAAGACGTGCTGAGTATTAGCATTTTTATTGTGACGGTATTAATCGGCACCATGCTCATCAATACCTTTGTCTTCCGTAGTTTTAGCGTCATAGGACCGAGCATGGAGTCGACCCTCTATACCAACGATCGGCTGGTGGTCGATAGACTGCCCGTCAGCTGGTCACAGCTTCAGAACAAGCCATATATCCCAGAGCGGGGTCAAGTCATCGTCTTCAAGAACCCCCATTACAGTACCGGCCTCGGAGATGAGTATATCGTCAAGCGGGTCATTGCTTTTGCGGGCGAACGCGTCGTCCTAAAAGACGGACACTACCTTGTATACAACACCTCATTTCCCGCCGGCTTTAACCCAGATGATGCCAGTCGCGGAGAACCAGGTAGTCCTACTTCCGGCGAAGTCGACACAGTCGTTCCGCAAGACGAGCTGTTTGTTTCTGGCGACCACCGACAAGGAAATTACTCGCTCGATTCGCGTAACGGCCTCGGAACCATCCCTTACTACGACGTTGTCGGTCCCGTTTCGTTACGAATTTTTCCACTCAATAAAATCCGAACGTTTTAGTATTCAAAGTATTCGCGAGTTGTAGTTATTTTTCGAGTAAGTTTTGGATGCGCCGAAACTCTTCATCGCTGGCAAACTTGATCACAATGTGACCCGCACCCTTGGTGTTAGTGCGGACACTCATCGTCGTCGCAAACCGGTCGGCCAGCCTCTTTATATCAGCCTCGTAAGGCGATTGAATAGCAGACTTTTTGGATGCTTGAGGATGGTTTTCGCGTGACTGCTTCAATTGGACAATATACTGTTCAGTGCGACGCGCGCTCCACTCTTCGCGGATAATCTGAGGAAGTAACGTTGTAATAAGTGCTTCGTCAAGACCGATAAGAGGACGAACCTGTCCTTCGCTGACCTTTCCCTCAGCCAACGCCGTCCGCACGAGCGCGGGCAGCTTCAGGAGCCGCAGGGTATTGCTGATGGTGCTAATCGATTTTTTACCAACCCGTTGCCCGATTTGCTCCAATGACAGATTAAATTGATCGCGCAACTTGAGGTAAGCCGTGGCCGTCTCAAGTACGTTTAAGTCTCGTCGCTGCAGATTTTCGATTAATGACAGCTCGAGCTTATGCTGACCGCTTAAAGTGCGGACCAAAGCCGGAATCTTGTCGAGGCCGGCCAGCTTTGAGGCCCGGAAACGTCGTTCTCCGGCCACAATTTGGTAGCCACCGTTATACGGAGTGACGACGATTGGTTGCAAAATGCCGTGTTCGGCGATGGACGCTGCCAAATCCTCAAGCGCCGTCTCATCGAATTGCCGGCGTGGCTGATCAGGGTCTGCCATGATTTCGGTCAACTTGATATGACGCATTTCGCTCACTTTCTGGTCCTGGGATGCAGTCGGATCGAACGATTCATCAAGTAGTTCTATGGGAATCAACGACTCAAAACCTCGGCCGAGTCCTTTTTTATTAGATGTCGACACGGGCTAATACCTCCTTGGCGAGGGCCTTATAGGCTCGGGCGCCTTTTGAAAATCTATCGTAGACACCAACCGGCAAACCGTGGCTCGGTGCTTCGGCCAAGCGAATGTTACGGGGAATGGTCGTTTTGAACACTTTACCTGGGAAGTGCTTTTTGATTTCTTCGTGCACTTGGCCGCTGAGCGTCGTCCGCGAATCTATCATTGTTGGCAGGACACCGAGCAGCTCCAGCGTCGGGTTCATACCCTTGCGGACCAGCTTCATCGTCTCTAGCAGCTGTCCGAGGCCCTCCAGGGCGTAAAATTCAGCCTGGACTGGCAATAGAACGTACGTCGCGGCAATCAAACCGTTAACGGTCAAGAGACTCAAGCTCGGCGGGCTGTCAATAATTATAATGTCATAACCCTGTTGGCTGGCTTCTATCGCCGCCTTCAGGCGGGAAAACCGTTTGTCGGCCTGGGCCAGTTGCACTTCAGTATTCGCCAGTATCGGCGTAGTTGGTGCCAAGTAAAGGTTCTTATGGGTGGTCGGGATGACAATCTCATCGAGCATCATTATCTCCATTACGACATCTGCCATCGTGCCAGCCAGCGACTGTTTATTAATACCCAGTCCACTGGTAGCGTTTCCCTGAGGGTCGAAGTCGACCAAAAGGGTCTTTCTGCCAGACCGAGCGATATAATAGGCCAAGTTAACAGCGGTGGTGGTCTTGCCTACTCCGCCCTTCTGGTTGGTCACTGAAATTACCGTCGCCACGTGTCTGTTTCCCTCTCTCTTTTGCCCCATTATATCATGAGCACAAATAAAAAACCCCGCTGACTTGCGGGGTTTTTATCTACTGGTTGATTGAAGTAATTTCAATTTTTGAGTATTTTTGGCGGTGTCCGTTTTCTTTGTGAACGCGCTTTTTTGCTTTGTAGCGAATCACACGGATTTTTTCACCCTTTACCAGGTCGTCGATAACCGTTGCGGTCACCGTCACACCTTTGACAGTTGGCATACCAATCAGCGTTTTATCGCCATCGATTACCAACAGTGCATCAAGCGTGAGCTCTTTTGTGCCTTCCTGGAGGAGGTCCACCAGTAGGGTCTCTTTTTCGGCGACAATAAATTGTTTGCCACCGATCTTAACGACTGCTTTTGTCATATTTTTCCTTTAATGTTTAACTAATCAGTTGCTAATTGTAACAGATACAGAGGTTGGATGCAAGACTAGGCGCCGTGGTTGTTTTGCAAAACGTCGATTCGATCGTGATCAAGCCCATAATAATGCGCTATCTCATGCCACAGTGTCCGTTTTATTTGTTCGAATAGTTGCCGCTCGGTCCGAACAACCGCCAAAATCGGATTTTTAAACAAGGTTATCTTGTCGGGCAAGACAAAGGTGTAGCCCGCTCCCCGCTTGGTCAGCGGGATACCCTCATAGAGGCCAAGTAGCAGACTTCCCTCTGTAAGATGTGAAGTTACGCGCTGATGCTCGTCGGGGTCATCGGCGTAGACAATGGCAACGTTATCAAGCCCCTTGATGTACTTCTGGGGTAATTCGTCCATCGCGCGACTAATCAATTGGTCAAATTCAACATCGGTTAAGTTCATATACTAAGTATAGCGTCTATTCATCAGAAAACGTAAACCATTCGGGGTCTTCGTGGATATCATCCACGACGTGGCTCCAAAACGCCTCAAGGCTCTCTTCGTCAAGCTGTTCATTAAGGTCGATATCCTGGCGTTGCTGATGCTCGGCGTTAATCTCATCCTCATCCGAAGAGGGGTCGATTGGCTGAAACTGGAGGTAATTAAGTAATGGCATTTTTGTGTTAACGGTTACTGCGCTTATACTAGCACAAACAGCATGATTTGTCAATCAAGCCAAGCTGAATTCCAGCCCCAAGTGCAACACGTTACCATCGTTTTTCAAACATCTCCGCTGGTGTCCGGTATCCCAGTCGTTTCCGAGGTCTAGTATTGAGGAGATTGACCGCCCGGTCAAGCTCCTCAGAGGTGACCTGTGCCAGGTCGCTGCGCTTCGGAAAGTACTGTCGA
>JBBRTA010000019.1:0-6108 GCA_038244885.1 Saccharimonadales bacterium (SeqCode)
AGAAGCGCTCCGTAGCATGATGACCGGTAGTGAAGTGATTATTATCGATCCAGAAAACGAATACCAGAAACTATCCGAAGCGGTCGGTGGCAGCTATATTCGACTCAGCCTCAGCGCCGACACCCGTATTAATCCGTTTGATTTACCCCGCGTCATCGACAGCGACGAAGCCGACGACGCCCTGCGGGCCAACCTAATCACGCTCCATGGTTTGTTCCGTCTGATGCTCGGTGGCACCCAGGTAACTGCTACGGGCGTCCCGCTGTCCGCCCTGACTCCAATTGAAGAAGCTGACCTCGACCAATCCCTGATCGATACCTACGCCCGGGCCGGCATCACCAGCGACCCGTTGACTCACAACTCGGTGCCGCCGACTATCTCCGACCTATACGACACCCTGCTCCATATGGGCGGAACCGGCCCCCAACTAGCCCAGCGACTACGTAAGTACACCACCGGGACCTTCGCCGGCATCTTCAGCCAGCAGTCGAACATCGATATCAATAACACGATGGTGGTATTCAATATCCGCGACCTCGAGGACGAGCTACGGCCGGTCGCCATGTACATCGTCTTGTCCCATATTTGGAACATCACCCGCACCGACCAGAAAAAACGTATGTTGATTGTCGACGAAGCCTGGCAATTGATGAAATACGACGACTCGGCCAACTTCTTGTTTTCTCTTGCCAAGCGAGCCCGCAAGTACTTCCTAGGACTCACGACTGTCACCCAGGACGTTGAGGACTTCATGGGCAGTAAAATGGGACGAGCCATCGTTGCCAACAGCTCGATGCAGCTACTACTCAAGCAGTCTTCCAGTGCCGTCGATGTGTTGTCAGACGTCTTTAAGCTGACCGAAGAAGAAAAGAAACGCTTGGCAAACTTCCCGGTCGGTCAAGGTCTGTTCTTTGCCGGACAGAACCACGTCCATATCCAAATTGTTGCCAGTGCAACCGAACATCCCCTGATTACTACCAACCCGCAAGAAGTCGCTAGGGCTAAAAGCACCGCTCAACAGACTGTGCCGATGAACGGCTATGTTGATCCAGGCTCGGTCGTATAGGGTATAATGTAGGGTATTATGGCCGAACCCGCGCGAAAACAAAACAGTGGCATCGAACCCGACATAGCGCCGGACCTAAGGGCGATACAGGGTGGTGGTGAAAGCACCCCTAATAGAGGCAATCTTCGAGCGGTCAACGACCAAGAGTCAAACCCTGAAGCGCCAAATAAAGACGGTTCAGTTGCCGACCAAGAAGGTGCACCGTCAAACGTAATTCAGGGTCCATGGGCAAACAATGTTTCAAAGAGTAATACGCCTGGTGGTATAAAGTTTGATAAGTTAAATTTTATCAAAAAAAAAGGACCGCTGGCCGGCATTATTTTAACGCTCGTGGGGGGTGCCCTTGGCATGGGCGGCCTACTGGCGCCAGGCTTAGGTATTGTTCACCTCAAAGAAATTTTTACCAACGCCTTGAACGATTCTGAACCCGCCCTCAGTCAACGAACATTAACAATGTTGGCTCGAAAAGCCAATGGAGTAAAGAGTAGCTTCGCCGAATCCAAAGACGGCAAGTGTAACGTCAAATGTAAGTTTGGCACCATGAGCGATTCCATGAAACGAAACCTTGAAGCTAAAGGGTTTCATGTTGATCCTGTAAAAAGTAATCTTGTAGGCAGGCACGTTGTCAAACAAATCACGTTCCCTGATGGGACCGTCGTCAAAAACGGCGCTGATTTCAAGGCGGCCCTGAAAGACCCGGCTCGGGCTTCTTCTTTTAATAAAGTATTCAACTCCAAGACTGCGTATTTTTTGAATAGCAAGTTTGGGTCGATGCTAAAATCGAAACTCGGCCTCGACAAGCTACCAAAGCTTGCCGGTAACACCAAAGAAAAAGTAGTCGAGTCAATGCGAAAAGCACTGGGACTCGAAGGTAAAAGTGCGGCCGCCGACCCGGCCCTCAAACTATCGGCGGAAGAACGGGCGCGATCCGGTAAATTTAAGGCGGCTTTTTCGGTCACTGATACCATCCAAACCAAAGCCGTCGGCACAGCTGGTAACGTGGTTGGTGGAGCCTGTGTTGCGTACGGGGCTGCTCGGGATATTAGTCTGGCTGTTAAAGTAGCCAAGATGGCCCAGTTTGCCGCCATGGCCATGATCGTACTCAAGCTAGCCGACCAGATCAAGTCCGGCGACAGCCCAGACCCAGCCGTCGTCGAACAGGTCGGCAATCAGCTAACCCAGACCGACCCCAATAAAACTATCACCGGAAGCGACGGCAAGACCAGTCCGAATGCCTTTTTTGACAAGTCAGGTTTCGATTCGGTTGGTTATAAAATGGCGGCATTTGGGGACAACCCCGGCACACTATCAGCCCAAGACCAGATATATAGCACGGCGCCTGTCGGTGCGCTCGCCGTGGCACTTGGGATATTCACCTCAACTATCGTCAAAGGTGGGGCACCGGCCGTTACGGCGGTCCACGATCTCTGTAAAGTCGCCGGTAACAAGGTTGTCGCGGCCGCTATAGTCTGTGGCGACACAATAGTAGTCGCTGCATTATCGGCAATTGAAACCGGTGGCCTCGGCGCGGCTGGTGCCGCGATCTGGTGTGCAGCAAAACTGACCGCAATGACTTTTGCTATCGGCATCGCTATTAGCACAGGTATTAGCGCCGCCAAAGATGCCATCGTTGGCCCTGAAATGCCTCAGGTCGACGAAAACACTACCGGTCCGGCGTTCACAGACGCTGCGCTCGTCGGCTCAGCTGGGATACTGGGGGGTGCCTCAGCCACCTACGCAATGAAAGCTGGAACGAGTACCGATATCAAACAGTACGTGGTTGATACCGTTGCCATCAGAGAGCAAAACGATGCCATCGCCCGCTACGATGCCCAAAAAACACCGTTAAACGTCTACGATAAATATTCCTTCCTAGGTTCAATCGTGGATAACTTAAATATTGTTTCACTGGCCAATTCATCCGTCGCCTCTAATTTCAGCTCTATCCTGTCTCTAATTCCACGCTCCTTTGTCAGTCTAGTGCCAACGAGCCGAGCCGCCGAGACCGCTACCGAGGCACAAAAAAAGGCCGGGTTGTACGGTGGCGTCTGTCCTGATCAAGCTCTCGCCAGTGTGAATGTCGACGCCGACTCCTTTTGCAACCCTTCGTACGTTATGTCCGCTACTGAGATGAACGCCGACAGTAATGCAGTGATTGATTATATGGTGCTGAAGAAAGATATCGATCTTGATACCGGCAAAGCCATCGCCGGAAGTCCGTACGAAAAATTTATCACCAATTGCGCCGATCGAGTAGAGCCATTGGGCGAAACAGCCGCACCAATTGAAAGTGATGATTATATTTGGAGTGTCGGACTACGATGTACCGAGAACTCAGAAGAGCTGAGTAACTTCCGTTCGTATCACATGGATGTCGCTATTAGTGATACTATGGACGGCGATCTAACACCAACAACTCCCGCTCCGACTTCTGGATCAACGGCGGTCGGTAATACCAATATTAACTACACAGACGCTGGCGCCGATATAGTCTGTGCAAATGAAAAGCCGGGTACCACACCTGTTTTTCAAGACGGATATTATGAGAATAGTAATGGCACAACAAGCCTAATGTACGGCGGTTCTCCTTATAAAGTTTCAAAGGTAAAAATCCGCATTTGCCAAATAGGGAGCGGGGCCGACAAGCCAGTCAATTCGCAAATATCCGCCTCCACAGCTCAGATGTTAAAAGATAACAATAAACTAAGGATAGTGTCGGGCTTTAGGGATATGGCACTCCAGACCAGTCTATGGCTTGGTCATCCAGATCCAGCGTGGGTTGCCAGGCCAGGTACTTCTAATCACCAAATGGGCATAGCGCTCGACTTAGGATG
Organism: Saccharimonadales bacterium (SeqCode); assembly: GCA_038244885.1. GTDB lineage: Bacteria > Patescibacteriota > Saccharimonadia > Saccharimonadales > Saccharimonadaceae > UBA1547. Next base: position 3,901 of record JBBRTA010000019.1, read on the forward strand.
TGGGAGTTACACACTTATAAATTCCGGAGATTCTTGCTTTAGTTGGTTAAAGGCTAATGCCTCTAAATATGGTCTTATCAATTACGCACCAGAACCATGGCACTGGTCAGTGAGTGGAAGTTAAACGTATGAAGCGTATAGTCTCGCGTTCAATGTTGGTTAAAACAGGGACTACTATCTGTTTATTTAGCTTGGTTATCACACCAGTGGCTAGCGCCTTTGATAACAAGTACGATGCCGAATACTACAGCAGTAATGATATTTTATACTACAACCCTGAAGCCACCTGTTATGGAGGTGCGACCCCAACCGGTGGGGGTGCTACCGGCGACGTGGCGCTCGTTAAGAGTGCTTTGTTAGAGCAAATATATACGCTTTTGATTAACGGTGGCATGAATAGTGTTCAAGCTGCAGCCGTCATGGGAAATATGTATGCGGAATCATCGTTTAATAGCGATAAACATGAGATTGGTAATGATATTGGTTATGGACTTGTCCAATGGTCGTTCGGACGACGAACTAAACTTGAGGCTGCTGCCGTGGCACAGCACGTCGCCGTTTCTGATGTCGGATTTCAAATCGGTTTCTTACTCGGGGAATACAACTCAAACTACAAAGCGGTGGTAGCTGGGACTGCTTTTTCACAAGGGACTGATATCAGTAAAGCCACCGAAGTTTGGATGACGAAGTTTGAGGTTCCCGCCATGGATCCCGCCAACGACCCAGCCGCTCTTAATTCGAAGCGTATTCCCGCAGCTTTGAAGATATATGATTTTTATAAAGATCTGAAACCGGCGGCCGGCACCGTCACCACCACCAGCCCGAGTAGCGCGGTAGCATCGACAGCTGATTGCAGTACCAGTGCTACCACAACCAACGGGGCGGTGGCAGGTAGTATCGTCGAGACGGCAATTAACCTGGCTTTAACATCACCCGCCACACAAGGCATGACCACCAAGTCCGATGCCCGTGACACCTACCAGGTAGCCAAGGAAAAGTATAACCCGGGCCCAGCCTGGAGTGACTGCGGTGGCTTCGTGGCTACCGTTATGATTTCTAGCGGGGTTGACCCAAACTATCCATCTGTCGGGACGGTTGTGATGGCGACGTACGTCCGAGCCAATCCAACTAAATACCAAATCATCGAAAAGCCAACCACCACGGCCGGTCCTAATCAGCTCCAACCGGGAGATATCCTGATTTCATCCGGACACACCGAGATTTATACCGGCAAAAGTGGCAATCCAATTGTTGATGCCTCGCTGAATGACCGTGTACCAAGTGTAAGGACAGCTGGAAGTTTACAATGGATGTTAAGTTCAGGTGCCTTTGCCGCCAGGGTAATTAGTACAGTTAAACCATAATATACGGCGTGTCGTCGCCAAGGAGAAAATATAATGGATAAACGCAAAAAACTTCAAATTATTTTTGGACTAATCGGAGTCGTGTTTATCGGCTTGATAGTTTTTTCTCTCGTATACCTCCTGACACCTCGAGCGACTCTTAATCTCGCCGTAGCCCCAGAAAGTGCCTTTATAACCATTGATAGTGGTGCCAAACAAGCAGTCGTCAACAAGCAGCAAATCAGTATTAGCCCAGGGAAACATACTCTGAAATTTTCACAAAACGAATTTGATTCATTATCGAAAAACATCACTATCGACAATAAACAAGCCCTAGATATCATTATTGCGCTCACTCCTCAAACAGAGGCAGCCTATCAACTAATGATTACTCCTGGCGCTGAAGAGGTCGTCCAAATGAGAGACAATGAAAAAGCAAAAAAAGTTGTCGATCAACTCAGTAAAGACTATCCTATCCTATCAGTACTGCCAATCAATGCTCGATTATATACCATCAATTCATGTCCGTCACAAAAGTATCCAGACAATCCAACCAAAATCGCCTTATGTGTTGACGCTTACCACTCAGATCTTGAACCATACGTCAACAAAGATATTGCTTCGCGTGGCTACAACCCGAGTGATTATGAAATTATCTTCATCGATAAATTCACTGGTAACCCGACTAATAACCAATAGTTAAGTTTTGTTGTCGAGCTGGATATGCTGATAAACAGTACTGTCAGACAGCACATAGGTGCTCGTGATAATAATCTGGTGGGCCCGAATGGTGTCACTGAGGGCTTTTTGGCGGGAGACGTCGAGCTCACTAAAAACATCATCGAGTAGGATAATCGGTTTGTGA
>JBBRTA010000020.1:0-5985 GCA_038244885.1 Saccharimonadales bacterium (SeqCode)
TAGGGTTGGTAGAATAGGCCATGGCAGGCCTCCTTTCTGTAGTTATGTAGTAGTAAGTACAGTATACGGAGTGCCTGCTTTTTTGTTTAGGGTTTATGTTGCAGAGGTGTTGAGTTAATACGAATAGATTGACTTATCAAACCTCTTATGGTATAAACAAATCATGACTGAGATATGCCCCTCTACGACCGAAACACACATTCACTTAACCGAAGCAGAAATTTTGGATAAAAAGATTACGGACTTCGCCAATAAAACCGGGTGTTCCCCTCAATACGCGCGTGCGCTTTTGACGCCGTATGACGCCAGTGACGATCCTTTGTTAGCCGAAGCTAGCCAGATCGAAGCCTGCGCCGAAAGCGTTCAGGACCAGCCAGTTGTGTCAGGGTATGACGTATTTAAGGCAATGAAGTTAGCCCTTCGCCAGAGGCGGGAAGCCCAGGCGCAATCGGCTACTCCGCTACGCTTCTGACTGGTGACGGGGAATCATTTGAGTTTATAAAAAACGGACATGAAGTCCGTTGATTATATTGGTGGGGCATTATGCGCCAAGTCAGAACTTTATTATTCAATAATACCGAGTCTAGCTAATACTTCGTCAGGATCTTCGCCCTCATCCAAAATCATTCCGTAGGCATGATTGATGACATCTTCTAGGTCATCACCCTCTTCTATTGAATCCTTCAAAAACTCTCGGTTTGCATCGCTAACAATTCCCCTGAGCTTTAGCAATATTTTCTCAGATGATAAGTCTAGCAATTCAACATTGTTTTTTATCTCAGTATCGAGAGCTACTGCTACTGTAGTGAATCCTTCGTTTGAAGCATAGACCTCGGCGCTATCAAGCTCCTCCAGCCAACGAGTTACATTACCAGCAAGTTGAAATATAATTGCCTTGTTAATAATTGCCGCAATTTGTGCCTCTGAGCGAGCTTTTGGATTTTCTATTGAATCAACGAACACCTCAACTCTTTGTGCGTATTCAACCCAAAGTTCTCGTAGTTGTACTTTACCAGTTTCAATATTAGTCTTTAAGTAGTCTACTATAGCGAGGGAAACTTCGGCTATTTCAGGGTTAGTAACTTGAGTGACTTGTTCAAGGGTGACGATTGATATATTTGAAAAAAGCTCGTTATTTCGTGGTTTTTCTACATAGGAGTCTTGATCAATCGATACTTTATCCATAAATATATTATAACACAAAAGACGTCAGATTGCTCTGACGTCCATGATACTTATGCTTGGTGGGGCTGGATAGAGTTGAACTATCTACCAAGTGGTTATGAGCCGCCTGCTCTAACCGATGAGCTACAGCCCCGTCCAACGTATTATAGCCTATTGGTACCGCTGTGGGCTATAATAAAACGTAACAAGTTATGAAAAAGATAAACACCCGTCGCCTTTATTATCGGATCCGTCATCAATACCTGACGCTCAATAACCTGGTCATCGGCTTGGCTTTTATGGTCGCCGCCAGCTGGGTATGGGGCTCGCTGGGCGTGATGCAGCGCAACTACGGATTGCAAAAGGAAGTTGATCTGAAAAGGCGCGGGCTATTACTTGCCCAACTAGAGACGCGCAGCCTCGAACTTGAAAAACGCTATTACCAAACGAGAGAGTACCAAGAGCTGGCGGTACGCCAAAACCTCGGGCTGGTTCTACCCGGCGAAAAAGTTCTCATATTACCCCCTAACAGCCAGGTCGCGAAGGACGTCGATGCGCCAGCTACGGACAAATTGGCTACGGCCGTGCCCGTCAGCAATTTCCGGCAGTGGGTGAACTTTCTTTTCGGCGGCAACAGCAAAAGAATCTCCCAGTAGCGATACTTGCAAAAATACCCCCTATCTGTTAATCTGATATCTGTGCCGCGGGGTGGAGCAGTCTGGTCAGCTCGGATGGCTCATAACCATCAGGTCGCAGGTTCAAATCCTGCCCCCGCAACCAAGAAAATTCCCTCAGTCATAAAGACTGGGGGATTTTTCTTAGGCTCGGCGTGCACAGTTCATAGCTGCGACTTTTTTGTGTCACAACGCTCCGCCAAATCCTGCCCGCTAAACTAGTCGTTGTCATAACGCTTATGTAATGCTTAAATGATGACAGTAAAACGAAAGGCTTTCATAACAATATGAATAAGTTCAAACAACAGGGAAACATCCACGTGGTAATAGTGGTCATTTTGGTGCTCGCGCTACTGGGAGCGCTCGGCTTTATCTTTTGGCAAAACTTCCTCAGTAAGAACGAAGGAACTAATAATAAAACTGGATCAACCACTCAGACGACCGACTCGTCGGTCAAAGCACCCGTTTTGGACACCGCTACTTTTGATCCGGTCTTCAACGGACTTAAATTTTCTTATCCCAAGAGCTGGACGATAGACCGCAGTACGCTGGGATCGACTGCCACAGCTGCGGATGCGGCAGCTGCTCAGAATTTACTCGTCGTCAAGTCACCATCGAAAAAAATATCCGTTAGTTACCTCCTGTCACCTAACGACGGGCTAGGCGGCGCGTGCTCGCCAGCGGATGGTGGTACGCTAGCAACCTTCAGTAGTACCCAGTTGTCAAACTTTGCCGGCAATAGTTTTGCGCAGTACATCATCCAAACCGGCACGACCTACCGGTATTTCTCGGGCATTATTGACACAGCAAGGGCCACCAGCACCAAGTCGGGGAACTCCGAATGTGAGGTCTTTATGGCGGACATCATCCAACTCAAAAATTCAGAAAATATTAAAATTTTGCAAGCAAGAATCAATCTTACGGACTTTGATAATGGTGACGGTAGCATAAAGGAATCGCTTAAGCGAGCTGATATCGAAGCCGCCTACCAGACCGATGAATACCAGCAGGCCAAAGCAATAATGCTATCGACTAGCTTGACGAAATAGGGTTGCTACCTATTTAACTCAACTTAGCGGCTGCCACCCGGATGGCTTCGCTCCAGCTCAGGAAGGCGTGGGGGGTTTGGGCGATATCGTCGGCGGTGAGTTTATACTTCACGGCTAGAGTCAGTTCGTGGATCATCTCACTGGCGTGAGGGGCGACGATAGTTGCCCCTAGGACGATACCCTTTTTGTCGGTAATGATCTTGACGAAGCCATCGCGGAAGTCCGAGGTGTTGCTTCTAGCGATACTATTGAGCGGCGCCATCGCCTTGTTGATAGCCAGGTCACGTTTCAGGCAGTCGTCTTCGTTCAGGCCGACGTGCGCAATGGCGGGGTAGGTGAAGATGACGCCCGGCGTGGCGGTATAATCAGGCGAGGCTTTGGCTTTATGTAGGATGTTGTTGGCGACGATCCGGCTTTCCAGCAGGGCAGTGTGGGTATGACTCTCGCCGCCGAGCACGTCGCCGGCCGCAAAGATGTGCTTGGCGCTAGTCTGCAAGAATTCATTGACTTCGATACCTTTGGGTGTGTACTTGACCGTGGCATTCTCCAGTCCCAAATCGACGATTGGCGTTCGGCCGGCCGCAATCAGAATGTCATCAACGTGGACTGATTTTTCGACACCACCCCGGGTAAATGTCACCCGTTTGCCCAGACCATCTTTGACAACGGACAGCACTCGGGTTTTGGTCAAGCTCGTGATGCCTTTTTGCTCGTGTAAAATTCGTTCCATCAGGGCACCGACTTCCGCGTCCTGGTGCGGTAATAACCGGCTGGCTCGTTCGGCAATGTAGACTTTGGTGCCAAAAATCGCCATCAGCTGAGCGATCTCGACGCCGATGCCACCACCGCCAATCACGAACAGGCTTTTCGGTGGCCGGATTGACTCCAAGATAGTCCGTGGTGTCAGGTAGCTGACCGTCGCCAAGCCTTGGATGTCCGGCACGGTCCACTGCGAGCCGGTGGCGACCAAAAATTTAGCGGCCGACAAGTGGCGACGATTGATACTGATTTCATTGGGTGACAAGAAGTGAGCGACGCCGCTAAAGGCACTGATTCCTTGGTTTTCGTAGTACCGGCGATTGCCACCAGCACCGGTTCGCTGGACGGCCAGTTCTTTCCAGGCGCGAATCGATGGGTAGTTATAGCCAAGCGTGGCTGAGCGCAGGCCGAAGCGGGCACCATGGCGGGCTTCATCGTAGAGGTGGGCGGCGTGGAGGAGTGCTTTGGTCGGGACATCACCCCAGTTGGGGGAGTCGCCACCAAAAGTGTCGGCCTCGATAATGGCGACGCGCTTGCCAGCTCGGACGGCAATCGTGGCCGCCGCGCTACCGCCGGCGCCGCTGCCGATAACGATCAGGTCATAGTCGAAGGTATTTTTACTTGCCATTTGTAGTTCTCCTGTTAAATCGTTAAGCGATGCTGTTCATAAATATAGGCCGCGTCGGGTTGGTGGGTGCGGAGGTGCTTGGCAGCTACGCGGCGGACGTCGTGACTGGTGACCTCGGGCTTTGTTTCCAACCACGAAACGACGCTGTTAGAAACGGCATGGGCGATTGATTCGGCTTGTCCAACCGGTGTCCGGACGCTCAAGCAGGCCGCCAAAATGCTGGCGTGTAACTTCTCTTTCGAGAAACTTTCGCTTGGCCGGTTTCCGTTTTGTTTGATGATATCGATCGCAAGGCCCACCCTTAGACACCCCCTACTGTGCTACCAAGCACCTCGACGACATAGACGTAAAAACCGAGGATAACCAAGCCGCTACCGGCGACAAACTGCAAGAAATACTTGTTTGACTCGCGCCACTGCTGGATGCTGCTCAGCTTGTGGCCGCTGCCAATTAGGACCCAGACAATGGTTAGTCCCAAGAGTGAAATAGCGGCGTAAAGGGCAATACCGGCTAGTTGCCAGAGCGGAGCCAGCCGAATCAGTACCAAGCCGCTAATTGTCAGTGGGGCCAGGATAAAGATTAGTTCGCCGATGACGCTCATCAAGCCGAGCCCAAAGGCTTCGGCGCTGCGCTGGGTGGCTTTGGTGCGGTCGTGTAGGTAGCTGGCAACTGGGCGGGGAATCCATAGCCCAGTCCCCTTTTCGTGCCGGTAATAAAACATCCAGACTGCGACGCCGACACCGAACAAAAGGCCGCAACCGATAGCCCAGACGATGGCTGGAGCCACTGTGCCAAAGAGACTGAGTAGGACGAGCGAGATGAACGAGAGTAGTAGTACGGTCATGACACCGGCGCCGAAGACGAACGAGGTTATCAGGCGGAGCACCCGGGCATGGGACTTTTTGGTGCCGATTGCGTGGCCGCCGAGTAAGGTCAAAACGCTGACGCTCAGTTGAAAACTGGCGTGGATGAGAGCGGCGAGAGCGATGATTGAGAGAGAGCTTGTGATATTCATATGTTTATTTTATTTATCCTCTAGCTTAGGTTATAGCATAACCGAGGCGGTGAAGTCAAAAGATAACCATAAAAGGTATTGCAATTTAAAAGCTTTTATGCTTAAATAGTATCACCAAACAACAAATACAAAAAGAAAGCAAAATAACAATGGAATCAATCGAATCCGATGTCGAATCAGTCACCGTGAGCGACATCTTAAGGCTATCCAGCTGGGACCGCAAACGAGAGACGAGCGAACTGATTGGCTTTATCGCCCGGCGGGAAGCAATGTTATCCGACGACGCCGAAGTTTAGGCTGACAATATAATAACCCTGGATTGTGAGAGGGTTATTTTTATGAGGGGTAATGACAGGAATATCGGCTAAAGCCTCCTGCCTTCGCTTGCAAAAAAAATGTGAACACTTTTTCGCCGCATGATTACCAAAGAAACATCCCCACGTAGAGTGGGGATGTTTCTTTGGTAGTAGCGACAGGAATTGAACCTGTGACCTCGAGCTTATGAGTCTCGCGCTCTAACCAACTGAGCTACGCTACCATATGTACTTGCCTGATTGTAACAAAAAAAGCCGTAGTTTTCTAGAGGCCACCGCGGCTACCAAAAGGTCCGCTGCGGATGTATAATAGAAGTATTCCCCGCGATACACACTAGCCTATTAAAACGGGCAAAGCGTCCCTCGCGAACGGACCATCCAA
>JBBRTA010000021.1:0-4413 GCA_038244885.1 Saccharimonadales bacterium (SeqCode)
ATTGCTGGTAGCGTCGGTAAAACTACTACCAAAATCGCGATTGCGACGGTACTTGCCGAGCGATATCGGGTTCGTATGCACGAGGGTAACCATAACGCGCAGGTGAGCGCACCACTAGCAATACTCGGCATCGACTACCCGGGCAATATTAAAAGCCTCAGTGCGTGGTTGTCGGTTTTCCGGGCAGCCAAAGCACGAATCAAAGATCCGACTGACGTCGATATTATTATCCAGGAGCTAGGAACCGACCGAATCGGTGAAATCCCGCATTTTGGCACCTACTTGCGACCGGACCTGGCCGTTATCACAGCCATATCGCCTGAACATATGGAATATTTTGGTACCATCGAAGCGGTCGCAGCCGAAGAACTCGCTGCCGCCAATTTTAGCGCCGCGGCACTCATCAACCGTGACGATATCGACGGCTCACATGCCAAGTATCTGACAAACGCCAACGTCAATACTTACGGGACGAGCGGGACTGCCGAGTATCACTTTATTGCCGAAGACTTTACGCTTGATAGGGGGTATAAAGGAAATCTTGTCGTACCTGAGTGGCAAGATCTGGTCACCTCAAATATTAAAGTACTCGGCGAGCATAGCCTTCGCTCAGCGGTGGCCGCTGGCGCCGTAGCAATCAAACTCGGCCTCAATGCTACCGAAGTGGCGAACGGTCTGTCGAAGGTTCGTTCGGTTCCAGGTCGAATGAACGTTCTCCGTGGTGCTGAGGATACGATTATCATCGACGATACCTACAACTCGAGTCCACTCGCCGCCGCCAGCGCCATGAGAACACTTTATTCATTATCGGTTCCGAGCCGCATCGCGGTCCTTGGTAGTATGAACGAACTCGGCGATAGTTCGGCGGCCGAACACCAGGCGCTTGGTATGTTATGCGACCCTAACCAGCTGGCCTGGGTAGTGACGGTAGGGGAAGAGGCGGCCACGCACCTCGCTCCATCGGCCCGAGCCCAAGGTTGTCAAGTGAAGGTATGCCAAAATGCGCTTGAAGCCGGTGGCTTCGTCCATGGGATTCTCGAATCCGGGGCAGCCGTCCTTTTCAAGGGTTCGCAGGGAGGAATCTACCTCGAAGAAGCCGTGAAGATTGTGCTGCATGCAACTGAAGAGGAGACGTCATTGGTTCGTCAATCACCAGCCTGGTTGAAACAAAAAAGCGATTTTTTTACAAAGTCTCTATAGCCATCAAGCTTCAACATATGCCATCCCTGTAATCTATGAGCGGTCTTTGGTATACTTGGGTAAGTTATGAAGCGTTATAATCCATCCGAAATCGAATCAAAGTGGCAAACGGTCTGGCAAGACCAGCACGTCAACGAAGTTGACATTGACCCAACCAAGCAAAAAGTCTACGTGGCGGGCATGTTCCCGTACCCGAGTGGTGCCGGTATGCACACTGGTCACGCCTTTAGTTACGCAATCGTTGATGCTATCGCCCGTTTCCATCGTCAGCACGGTAAAAACGTCCTCAACCCGATGGGTTGGGATACCTTTGGCCTGCCGGCAGAAAATTATGCCATCAAAACCGGCACCGCCCCAGCCACCGTGACGGCCGAGAATATCGCTAATTTTAAACAACAATTCAAGCGCATGGGCGTCAGCATCGACTGGTCACGAGAGCTAAGCACTAGTGATCCTGATTATTACCGCTGGACGCAGTGGGTTTTTACGAAATTTTTCGAACGTGGCCTGGCTTATCAAAAGGAAAGCCTGCAGTGGTGGTGTCCGGTCGACAAGACCGTCCTTGCTAATGAACAAGTCGAAGGTGGTCACTGTTGGCGCTGTGGTAGTCTAGTCGAAAAGAAATCGATGAAGCAGTGGTTCTTTAAGATTACTGATTACGCCGATGCACTACTAGACGAGATTCCGAGTCTGGACTGGCCACAAAAAATAAAAGTCGCCCAGACTAACTGGATTGGCAAATCTCAAGGCGCTGAACTGGAGTTCAGGATCGACGGTCGCGACGACACGATAGCAGTGTTCTCGACGCGGCCAGACACCTTATTCGGCGCTACCTTTGTCGTGTTGGCACCCGAGCATTCGCTATCAAGCCAACTTGCCGTCGGTGATTACAAAGACCGTATCGCCGATTATATCCAAACTGCGGTGAAAAAATCAGAAATTGAGCGCATGAATGATACTCGCGAAAAAACTGGTGTCTTCACCGGCAGTTACGCCATCAATCCAGCCAGTGGCCAGAAAGTGCCGATTTGGGTGGCGGATTACGTGCTGATCGGCTACGGAACAGGCGCCGTAATGGCCGTTCCGGCTCATGATGAGCGCGATTTTGCCTTTGCCGAAAAATTCAACCTGCCCATTATCGAAGTGATTGAAAAGCCCGAAACGGACACTAGTGAATCAAAAATCTACCACGGCGAAGGTCCGCTAATTAATTCGGCTGTCTTTGACGGCATGCCGTCGAGCGAAGCTCGCGAAGAAATCGTCGCCTGGTTAGAGCAAGAGGGGAAAGGGCGCAGTAAAACGACCTACAAGATGCGTGATTGGCTGATTAGTCGCCAGCGTTACTGGGGCGCGCCGATTCCGGTCATTCATTGTAAAGAACACGGCGCTGTACTGGTTCCCGACAACCAATTACCTGTTGTCCTGCCTGATGTCTTGGATTATGCACCGAAAGGCGACGGCAAATCAGCCTTAGCTAGCGTCGAAGAATGGGTCAACACGATTTGTCCGACCTGCGGCGGCCCGGCACTCCGCGAAACCGATACGATGGATGGCTACGCTTGTAGTAGCTGGTACCTGCTCCGTTATGCCGACCCACATAATAGCCAGCAGGCCTGGAATCCAGAGATTGCTAACTACTGGACACCCGTTGATTACTATATCGGCGGCGATCACGCCGTCGCCCATTTGCTGTACGTTCGGTTTTGGACGCACGTCTTTAACGATATGGGATTAACGAACTTCAAAGAACCCGTTAAGAAACTGGTCTACCACGGCTACATCAACGCCGAGGACGGCACTAAGATGAGCAAGAGCAAGGGTAATGTGATTGACCCGCTCGACATCATCGACCAAGGGTACGGAGCGGATTCCCTGCGTACCTACGTCCTATTCATGGGGCCGGTTGAGTTTGATGCCGTTTGGGATTCTCGCGGCATCGCCGGCATCTACCGGTTCCTCAACCGTGTTTGGGTCTTGACGCAGCAGTACCAGGAGGCCGACAAGTCATTCACTGGCAATGATGCGGCCGTTCGTCACGTCCAGCATAAAACTACTCGCAAAGTAACCGAAGATTTCCATAGGCTTAGTTTTAACACGGCAATTTCTGCACTGATGGAGTACACCAACGAGTTATACAAACTCAAGGTTGACGGTTTTTCGGATGAAGCCTGGCACGAGGCCTTACAGACCTTGGCGCAGTTAATCGCACCGTTCGCCCCGCATATTGCCGAGGAAATAAACAATCAACTGGGTGGCACGGAGCTGGTTCAGCATATGGCGTGGCCAACGTGGGACGACAGCCTCATTACTAGCGAGACAATTACAGTAATTGTCCAAGTGAACGGCAAGCTCCGCGCCAAACTTGAAGTTGAAAAAGAGGCCACGGAGGCGACCATTACGGACCTAGCCTTAGCGCACGAACACGTCGTTGCCTTTGTCGGCAACAAAAAACCGGCCAAGATCATCTACGTTCCTGGCCGGCTGGTCAATATCGTTATTTAAGCTAGGGTTTTTCTACGGTTATGGTAGGGGGAAGTTCTTGACTATTCTGATGAGTTAGCTGGTTGTAGCGGGCATCTTCGCTGACTTGTTGTACATTCTGAGCTTGGTGGTCGGCGGCTTCAAATGCCAGTTCTGTGATGCCAGCACCTACGGCAAGTAGTAACGCACCAGTACCCACGGTCCTACGTAAATCGCTGCGTCTATCTCGCATTTTTTTTGATGGTTCGATAGACAGTATCTTTTCTAAAAGAGTGACGCCTTCGGGTGGGAGTGATTCTTGTCGTGCTTGATTCATTGATAAATCATACCACTAATGCTAATAAATGTCAATACCTGTCGTGATAATACTTGAGTTGTGAAGTGTTATTGGGTATACTAGCTATAAGTTTTATTATAAATACCTATAAAGGAGTACTTTACATGGGACAACCGAAAAAACAAAGTAGCCCTCGCAAAACAGGTCTACGTCGCAGCCACTTACGGCTCGAGCTGGCTCGTCGTGTCAACGCGAAATCACCAGTCAAGGCTCGTACCACTCGCAAAGAGACCGGCAAAGCACTCGCCGCAAAGTAGTCTATTATTTGCATTTACCTTAAAAAACAATAAATCAAAGAAAGAATTAAAACGCTATGGCATCCAACCGTCACCTTGGCCGCATCGTTGCATTGCAAACTCTGTATGAATTCGAATTTCGCGTTCAGTCCGAAGATG
>JBBRTA010000022.1:0-4011 GCA_038244885.1 Saccharimonadales bacterium (SeqCode)
CATGTCCTCAACCTCATCGATACCCCCGGTCACGTCGACTTTACGGCGGAAGTCGAGCGTTCGATGCGCGTTCTCGACGGTGGTGTCGTGCTGCTCGACGGCTCCCAGGGCGTCGAGCCGCAGACAGAAACCGTTTGGCGCCAGGCCGACAAGTACGGCGTGCCGCGCATTTGCTTTATCAATAAGATCAACCAAACAGGTGGTGATTTCTATAAGTCGCTCGACACAATTCATGCCCGGCTCAGCAAACGGGCATTTCCAGTGCATTTGCCAATTGGATTCGAGCAAAGCATCAACGGTATTGTCGACCTCGTTGCCATGAAGGCCTACACCTACCAGGATTTCACTGATCATGAGATGGTCGAGGCAGAAATTCCGGCTGACATGCAGGACAAAGTCAAAAAGTATCGCAGCCTACTCATTGAAAATGCTGTTGCCGAAGACGAAGCAACACTTGAAAAGTATTTTGAAGTCGGCGAAGACGGCCTATCTGAAGACGAAATCAAACAGGCTATTCGTAGCGCCATCCTAACTGGTAAGTTTTTCATTGTCACCGGTGGTGATGGCCGTGGTGTGATGGTCGAAAAAGTGCTTGATCTGGTAAATGACTACTTGCCGGCTCCAACAGACCGTAGTAATACTTGGGGTGTTCACCCTAAGACCGGAGAAGAGATAGAACGCAAACACTCTGAATCTGAACCGATGTCTGCACTGGCTTTCAAAATTACTTCCGACCCATTCGTTGGGAAATTGGCATATTTTCGCGTCTATTCCGGCAAAGTAACCGCCGGTTCGTATGTTTTGAATAGCTCGACAGGTGAAAAAGAACGCGTTGGTCGTATCGTTCGCCTCCAAGCAGACAAACGTGAGGATGTCACTGAAGTGACCGCTGGCGACATCGCTGCCATCGTCGGACTGAAGGGAACCACTACTGGACATACTCTCTGTGACCCAAGCAATCCAATTGTCCTCGAAAACATCACATTTCCCGATCCACCGGTGTCGATCGCTATCGAGCCGAAGACCAAAGCCGACCAGGAAAAAATGGGCATTGCCCTGCAACGGCTGGCTGAAGAAGATCCGACCTTCCGCGTTCGTACCGACGAAGAAACTGGCCAAACCATCAGTTCTGGTATGGGTGAGCTTCATCTTGAAATTATTGTCGACCGCATGAAGCGCGAGTTTTCTGTTGAAGCCAACATCGGTGCCCCGCAGGTTGCCTACCGTGAATCAGTCCGCAAATCAGGCGTTGAAGTACAGGGCAAGTTCATCCGTCAGTCGGGTGGTCGCGGTCAGTATGGTGACGTATGGTTGCGCATTTCGCAAAATGAACAGGGCGCAGGATTCGAATTCATCAATGCCATCAAAGGTGGTGTTGTGCCGACTGAATACATCAAACCAGTCGAGCAGGGAATTATCGAAGCAATGGCAAATGGCGTCATCGCCGGCTACCCCGTTGTTGACATCAAGGCCGAACTGTACGATGGAAGCTACCACGAAGTTGACTCCAACGAAATGGCCTTTAAGATTGCCGGTTCAATGGCGCTTCAAGACGGCGTCAGAAAAGCTGGACCAGTTCTGCTTGAACCAGTCATGAAGGTGGTCGTCGTAACTCCGGAAGAATTCATGGGCGACGTCATCGGTGACTTGAACAGCAAACGAGGCCGGATCGAAAGTATGGAAGACTTGGGCCCAGGCATCAAAGAAATCACTGCCTACGTTCCACTTGGCGAAATGTTTGGTTATACGACTAATCTCCGCAGCACAACCCAGGGCCGAGCCAGTTCTAGTATGGAACTCGACCATTACGCAGACGTTCCAAACAACGTGGCGGAAGCAATTATTGCCAAAAATTCCAAGTAGCGAACAGCCCGGAAATAACCAGTATATCCTCTAAGCTATCCTCTTTACAAACACCGGAGCTTCCCATATACTACCTCGGTAACTTGTATGAGTCGTCTCTTTGGGACTGGTTGGCTTGTGCGAACAATACAAATTAAATCAAATAAGGAGTAACCACTCATATGGCAGCAGATTCATTTGACCGAACAAAGCCACACGTAAACGTCGGTACTATGGGTCATGTCGACCACGGCAAGACATCCCTAACCGCAGCAATTACTATGGTGCTAGCTAAGCGCCTTCCCAGCAAAGTCAACAAACCAGTTGGTTACGCCCAGATTGACAACGCACCCGAAGAGCGAGCTCGCGGTATTACCATCGCAACGTCGCATCAGGAATACGAGTCTGAGAAGCGCCACTACGCGCACGTCGACATGCCAGGTCACGCCGACTACGTCAAGAACATGATTACCGGAGCCGCCCAAATTGACGGTGCTATCTTGGTTGTATCCGCCGCTGACGGTCCGATGCCGCAAACCCGCGAACACGTTTTGCTGGCAAAGCAGGTCGGTGTTCCAAGTATCCTCGTCTTCATGAATAAGATGGACCTGGCTGACGCTGACCTCGTCGAACTCGTCGAGGAAGAAATCCGCGACTTGCTGGCCAAGTACGACTTTGACCGTGACTGTCCAGTCATCAAGGGTTCTGCTACCAAAGCTATCGAAGGCGACAGCGCGAGCGAAGATGCTGTTATGGAACTCGTGACTGCTATGGACAGCTATATCCCTGAGCCAAAGCGCGAACTCGACAAGCCTTTCCTGATGCCAATTGAGGACGTATTCTCTATCAAAGGCCGCGGTACCGTTGCTACCGGCCGTATTGAATCAGGTATCGTCAAAATTGGTGAAGAAGTCGAAATCGTCGGTATTCGCGACACCAGAAAGTCAGTCGTTACCGGAATCGAAGCCTTCAAGAAGTCACTTGACCAGGGCCAAGCTGGCGACAACGCCGGTGTCCTGCTCCGTGGTATTGAGCGCGACGATATCGAACGTGGCCAGGTGCTTGCTAAGCCAGGGACGATCACACCTCACACTGAGTTTGACGCCGAAGTTTACATTCTAACCAAAGAAGAAGGTGGCCGTCATACCCCATTCTTCAAGGGCTACAAGCCACAGTTTTACTTCCGCACGACGGACGTCACCGGAGAAGTTGAACTTCCGGCCGACAAGGAAATGGTCATGCCTGGTGACACTATAACCTTCAAGGTTAAGTTGCTTGCTCCAATCGCCATGGACCAGGGTCTCCGCTTCGCTATCCGCGAAGGCGGCCGTACCGTTGGTGCTGGTGTTGTGACAAAGATCAACAAATAACCGAGCCCACATAGGTATCATAAAGCGCCTCATTGCGAGGCGCTTTATCGTTCTGTCGAGTTTGACGGGCTTCTGTAAATACGTTTACGTAGTGCGCATAGCGTTGTATTTGGATTAAACCGGTAATTGTTGTACAATTCGCTCATACTATTAATCATGCCGAGAACTCGTCTGGTCACTCATCACTCCAGAAGAGGTTACGACATACACACTAAGGAGATTGCCGGATTATGGCAGACGCACCAATCAAAAAACCAGTACCAGATGTAAAGCAAAAGATTCGAATACGACTCAAAGCATACGATCACAAAGTTATCGATCAGGCAGCAAAGCAAATCGTTGACACAGCGCTGCGCACCGGCGCTAGCTTAGCTGGCCCGATTCCACTGCCAACGAGGCGTAGCACATTTACGGTTGTTAAAAGCCCACATGTCTTCAAAAAAGGTCGTGAACAGTTTGAAATGCGAGTTCATAAGCGTTTGATCGATGTTTTTGAACCAACTCCAAAAACTATCGATAGCCTCATGAGTCTCAGTCTTCCTGCCGGTTGCGACGTCGAAATCAAGATGTAATAGCTCGTGCCGAAAATCGAAGAAGCCGCTCCTACAAGGGGCGGTTTTCTGTATGTGCGTATATGAAATAATAACAATCCAAATTTTATCATCCTAAATTAAACTTTGAAGTGCAACAAACCAGCCGACACATCCTAGACCAGGCGTTAGCCTGGTTGCTACTCTATTGGTGCATGAATAACTACACGCATATTGCCAAGATTGAGCGCCATGAGATATCAATGTTA
>JBBRTA010000023.1:0-3888 GCA_038244885.1 Saccharimonadales bacterium (SeqCode)
TAGGCCGACAGGAAATAGGCAAACGGTCGGCCACCAGGAAGCGCGAAGTCGCCCACCAATGGCAAGAATTCTTCAAAGCTGAATAGCTGCATGACGGAGAATATCACCAACACGGCGGCGTATAGCAGTGCCACTCTAACGGCACGTGGATGTTTTGAGACGGGAGGCTTGGTCGCTTTTACGAAAATAGTCATGCTTACGAGTATAGTCTGCCGCCAGCTGGTAGCGCAAGCGTTGTCATTTTTTATATTATGCTTGCGCTTTTTAACGGAGACGAGTAAAGTACGTACCAGCGAAAGTTACAAAAACAAACATAACTTAAAAATATATGTTGTGACTGGTCGCTCTACGAAATCCACCACAACAAAAAAACGCCTCGTCTGAGGCGTTTTGCTCTTATTCGGATTTAAACGAACTAGCTTCGCGCCATCTGGCGATTTCGGCGTGATGACCGCTCAGCAGAATATCTGGAACTTTCATGCCATTGAAATCTTCTGGACGAGTATACTGGGGATACTCCAAGGTCTCGCCGTCGCTAAAGCTTTCGATAGCCGCGCTGTTTTCGCCTCCTAGAACGCCGGGAATCAGCCGGACGATACTATCAATGATCGTCATGGCTGGCAGTTCACCACCGGTCAACACATAGTCCCCGACACTGACTTGGTCGTCGACGATCGTCATAATTCGCTCGTCTACGCCCTCGTAGCGACCACAAATAAAGATATAGTCATTATCACTGTCCGCCCAACTCTGGGCTGTAGCCTGCTTCCAGCGCTGCCCTCGTGGCGTCATCAAGACAA
Organism: Saccharimonadales bacterium (SeqCode); assembly: GCA_038244885.1. Taxonomy (GTDB): domain Bacteria; phylum Patescibacteriota; class Saccharimonadia; order Saccharimonadales; family Saccharimonadaceae; genus UBA1547. Next base: position 801 of record JBBRTA010000023.1, read on the forward strand.
CCTTGGCGTCCGGACTATACGCTTTGGCGTCCGCCGCCGCCGCAAACAGCGGCTCGGGCTTCAACAACATACCGTCACCGCCGCCGTACGGCGTATCGTCGACTTGTTTGCGCGGACCGAGACCGAAGTCGCGCAAATTGACCATCCGAAACTCAACCGCTTTTTGGTCTTGGGCCTTCCACATCATCGAGCTATTCAAGACGCCGTCAAACATTTCAGGAAACAGGGTAATTACTTGTATTTTTCTCATCTGTTACTATGATACGTTGAAACCACAAAAAAACCACCCGTAAGACAGGTGGTTTCTTCAACATATAAGGCTCTCAACAATATATTTGTTGCTCGCATGAGCTTTCTCGCAGTTCAAAGATTGTTTGCTTTGGAACTATTTATGATTATATATCGCTGTCGTCTAGTTCTGCAAGCTCTTCTCGAGTCTTTTTTGAGTAATCAGAAGCGTTTTCCACAGGCTCATCTGTAGAGTTCTTCACAGCCTCGTCGCCATGGTCGTTAGATGGCGTAGTATAGCTGTCGCCCTGGTCGTCATTGTTGACGATCTTGAGGTTATAACGAGCATCGTTTTTGGTGCCGAGCGCCCGGAGCAGCGTTCGCAGACTTTGGGCAGTCACGCCGCGCTTACCGATCACTCGTCCGAGGTCTTCTGGATTGACAGTTAGCGACAACAAGACACCCTTTTCATCGATTAGTCGTTCGACGGCGACGTCATCGGGATGTCCGACTAAAGATTTCACGATAAATTCTATAAATTGCTGGTCTATTGTTGACATGTTCGCATCTCCCCTACTGCCTAATCGGCCATAAACTCACTTATGTCGTATACCTATTGTAACATGATACCGCTTACCACAACCGGGTTGAATAAAAACACACCCCCGAGCGGAGGCGTGTCAAATAACAAAGTCGGAGTCTATTCGGCTGGTTCGACAGCTGGCGCTTCTTCAGCAACCACTTCGGGAACCAATTCTTTTGTCTGGTTCTTGCGCAGCTTTTCAGCGTGGCGAATTGTGCCGGTCTTGTGCTCAGGTTGCTTGACCCAGTTTGGTAATTTGACGCCAGCGGTTTTCATAAGCTTGACGACACGAGGGGTCGGCTGAGCACCATTCTCAAGGTATTTTTGAGCTAGTTCAACCTGGACACTCGCTTCTTTGGTGTGTGGATTGTAGCTGCCGATGTAGGCGACAACACGGCCACTTGTAGGATGGCGTTGTGCTTCTTGGACAGCAAGACGATAAGTTGCGTAACCTTGACGGCCAACGCGCTGCAGGCGGATTGCAAGCATAAAATGTATTTTCCTTTGATCTATCTCTTAAATAATGTTTACGACTCGTTCAAGTTTACACTGTTTTTGGCGTTACGTCAATCTGTTTGGCACGTTTAGCGTAGCCGTCTAGCGCGGCTTGGGCGGCTTGTTGCTGAGCAATCTGCTTACTCGGGCCGTAACCGGTGCCGAGCAAGACATCGTTGACGTAGACGCCGAGAGTGAAGACCTTGTCGTGATCGGGGCCAACCTCGTCCATAACGCGGTACTGAGGTGTCTGGTTGTCGATTCGCTGCGATACTTCTTGCAAATGCGACTTGGCATCGCGCCAACTGCCAATTTCTAGAATACCTTCCAACTTGGAGGTGATATGCGCGTGAATAAAGGTGGCGGCGTCATCATAACCGCGTTCAAGATAAATAGCGCCGATGACCGCTTCGAAGGCGTTGGCTAGTATCTGTTGGCGAGCTCGGTCACCGCCCTGTTTCTCGCCGCGGCTCATCCGAACCAGCGGTTCGTAGCCAAGTTTTATTCCCGCCTCGCCGATACTCTCGGTCCGCACCAAGGCAGCTCGCCAACTGGTCAAAACACCTTCTTGCTCGGTGAAATTCCGAAACAAATAGTCGGTCACAACCAGTTCCAGAACCGCGTCGCCCAAAAATTCAAGCCGCTCGTTGTGTTCGCTGACACTTTTTTTGTGTTCGTTGACATAACTTCGATGCGTCAGAGCGGTAATTAGTAGTTGAATATCTTTAAATTCAAAGCCGATATGCTCCCTGGCGAAGTCCTGGTAGGGCGCAGTCAACATGCCGCTCATAAGTTCTCCAAACGAATGCGTTTCATCGCCAGTAACATCAATTTGCCGATATCCTCATATTCGATGGCGTCAAGCGCATCGTGAAATTTAAACCACTGTATTCCGTTCATCCATTCTTCTTTCTTGATTGCATTAGTGTCTCCTTCGGCACGCACCAGATAAATCTGGGTTGTCATCAGAACTAGCTTATCGACTCGTCGGTAGCGGAAATGAATTTTTCCCAGCCACCCCAACACCTCGGTGTCGGTCAGCCCGGCCTCTTCGCCGATTTCGCGCTTGGCGGTCTGTTGAGCTGTCTCGCCCTCTTCGATGTGTCCCTTTGGAATCGTCCAACGGTCTTTGGCATCCTGAATGAGCAGAATTTCTACCGCGCCCTCACCGTCACGACGAAACACAATGCCACCAGCGGTTGGCTCGCGGGCTATTTCCTGGATTGAAGGCTTTTTGCGACTAAAGTGCTTCTTGAATTTATCAAACTGCGGCGACGTGGCCATTAGAAGTATCCTCCACAAGGGTTCGATAGGCGGTCCCGAGTACCCCGTTCACGAATTTGCTTGAGTTATCAGAACCAAACGCTTTGGCAAGCTCGACTGCCTCGTTGATGACTACTTTCGGAGGGACGGTATCCGTCTTGTGAAGTAATTCGTACATGCCGATACGCAAAATGTTGCGGTCGATTCGGGCGATTTGCTCGATAGGCCAATCTGGGGCAATCGGTTGAATTTTGGCGTCGAGATCATCTCGAACTTCCAATACTCCCTTTACCAGAGCGTCAACAAAAGCTTTGTCGTCAATCGCTGTGCTGTACCTTTCCAGGTTGCGCGTCAGAATCTCGTCAATATCTACCGATGCATCTTCGGACTGAACGCGAAATTCGAATTCATACAGAGTTTGCAATGCAACGATGCGGCCAAGGTGACGGTTGGATGCCATAGCGTTTTAATTCTTTCTTTGATTTATTGTTTTTTAAGGTAAATGCAAATAATAGACTA
>JBBRTA010000024.1:0-2460 GCA_038244885.1 Saccharimonadales bacterium (SeqCode)
GGCACAGGTCACCTCTGAGGAGCTTGACCGGGCGGTCAATCTCCTCAATACTAGACCTCGGAAACGACTGGGATACCGGACACCAGCGGAGATGTTTGAAAAACGATGGTAACGTGTTGCACTTGGGGCTGGAATTCAGCACCTAGCCTTTGACAATTCAATCAAAAACAGATACAATAACCCTTATATGAAAACTAATCTACACCCAACCTCATACCGTCCCGTCGTATTTAGCGATGACGTGGCTGGGTTTGCTTTCTTGACGCAGTCAACGACGCAGACCAACGACAAAATTAAATGGGAAGATGGCAACGAGTACCCACTCGTCAAAGTCCACATCTCTTCCGCTTCTCACCCGTTCTTTACCGGTGAAGAGAAGATTATCGACACCGAAGGTCGCGTCGACCGCTTTAAAGCGAAATTCGCCGCTGCCGAATCTCGTAAAGTCGCTCTGGCCAGCAAAGCCAAGAAAGCTGCCGCTGTTAAAGCCAAGAAAACCAGCACCGAAGCCTAGCACCGCTCTACAAAGAGACTACTTTACGTAGTCTCTTTTTGTATGCGATACTATAGAAAGAAGATATGCCAAAGATTAGCCTCAACGTCAACGAATTACAAGCCGAGCGTCGTCAGCTAGGCGAGTTTTTGGCGCACCCCGATGCTTATGCCAGCGACGACTACACGGTCAAGAACAAGCGCTTCACCGAACTTGAAGCTATCCTCGATAAAGCCGTCCTCCGCGAAACCCTCGAAGCCCAACTAATCGAGGCCAAGGAACTGATGGGCGGCAGTGATGAGCTGGCCGAGCTGGCCAAACACGAAGTCAGTGACATCGAGACACAACTGCAACAACTCGAAGACGACCTGTTTATCATGTTGACCCCGAAAGACCCGAATGACGAGAAGAATGTCATCATTGAAATCCGGGCTGGGGCTGGCGGCGACGAAGCCAGTCTATTTGCGGCCGAACTGTACCGCATGTACCTACGCTATTGTGAAACGCATTCCCTCAGAACCGGGCTGATCAGCGAAAGTGCCAACGATACCGGTGGCTACAAGGAAGTTATCTTTAGCGTCAAAGGTGATGCTCCCTATTCGCAATTGAAATTCGAATCGGGCGTCCACCGCGTCCAGCGCGTGCCGTCGACCGAATCACAAGGCCGTATCCATACCAGTACTGCCACCGTGGCGGTCCTGCCCGAAGCGGCCGAAACCGATGTCGAGATTAACGCCAACGAGCTGAAAATTGATGTCTACCGCGCCGGCGGACACGGCGGCCAATCCGTTAACACCACCGACAGCGCCGTCCGTATCACCCACCTCCCCACTGGGCTGGTCGTGACAAACCAGGACGAAAAATCCCAGATCAAGAACAAAGAAAAGGCCATGAGCGTCCTCCGCAGCCGCCTGTTGCAGGCCAAAATAGACAAAGAACGCTCGACGCTCGATGCCGCCAGACGAAATCTCATCGGCAGCGGTGACCGTAGCGAAAAAATTAGAACCTATAACTTCCCCCAAGATCGCATTACCGACCATCGCATCGGCTACAGCCGGAGTGGTATCCCCCAGGCCATGAACGGTGCGATTGAAGACCTCATCGAGCACCTCCAGGCCTATGAACGCGAACTCGCTGCAGCAAGTGCAAGCAACTAGTTCGTAGCTAGTTATTATTGTTCACGTTTAGCTTTACGAGCAAGGCGAGCGGCTTTCATAGACCTGCCGATATCAGCGGCTGCCGCAAAAGGATTAACCATCCGGTGATACATGTCATCAAAAATATCCATACCTCGTCGACGCATGGCATCACGGTCACCCTGGGTTATGAGATAATCCTGGGCTGCTTTACTGGCCTCTTCGGGAGTGTGGTCTTGGTCGACTTCCCCGCGAACAATTGCCGCCATACCGCGATCCATTCGTGCGTCATCAAAAAGCTCACCTGCTCTGTAATCATCTAAACTGCTCGGTTTATTAAAAGCGTGCTCTTGATCATAGACTTCGTTGCGACCATAAGCCATATGTTTGGCTATACCAACACTTTTTATACGACCGAAATCTGGACTTTTCGTATCGACCTCAACAAAATCCGTAACAATCGAATCAATCTCTCCCAAACTCTTGCCTAGTTGGCTTAAGCCACCGGCACGAACATGTAAACCATCAACGAAATTTGCTGTTTCTGCAGGAGTAGCTCTACTAAAGGGTGATTGTTCGCTCATACTATAGTTTCCTTCGTACTTATGTTTAAATCTTATTAGATGATACTACATAATTGGACTATTGTCAATATAATCGAGCTGAATTCCAGCCCCAAGTGCAACACGCTACCATCGTTTTTCAAACATCTCCGCTGGTGTCCGGTATCCCAGTCGTTTCCGAGGTCTAGTATTGAGGAGATTGACCGCCCGGTCAAGCTCCTCAGAGGTGACCTGTGCCAGGTCGCTGCGCTTCGGAAAGTACTGTCGA